>JAZSND010000027.1:0-181493 GCA_045536235.1 Acutalibacteraceae bacterium
AAAGTTGTTTTGTTCTGCTGCCATAACGGCTATAAAAGTAAATCTGACTTTTAAGTTTGCTATACCGCCTATGGTTCCCTCGCTCGGATAAATGAGTTAAGTTTTATAAGTCGGAGGCCAAGCGGTCTTAGGAAGACAACACTTGAAACCAACTCCTTGGCTCACAGAACGACATGGCTACGATCCGACTTGCTGAAACTTTACTCCTTTATCCGAGCGAGGGAACCATAGGCGGTATAGCAAACTTAAAAGTCTGATTTGCTTTTATAGCCGTTATGGCAGCAGAACAAAACAATTTTTTGTTCTGTCTGCCGAGCGGATTTACTATCGTCAGCCGTTGTGAAGTGCGCAAAACCCCAAAAGTTCTTTTGGTTACTTTTGTAACGCTTGACAAAAGTAACATAACAAACCTCACTTATATCGCTGAATTACAGTTTGGCAGCGTGACGCTACACGCAATGCCGCCTATTTAAAAATATCATCAATAATAGAAATACATCAACGGCGGAGATTAAAAAGCGTAAAAGCAATATCAATATAAAAATGAACGATGTTGTGACTTTGAACGGAACAGGCTGACGAGTTCAAACTTAACTCATTTATCCGAGCGAGGGAACCATAGGCGGTATAGCAAACTTAAAAGTCAGATTTGCTTTTATAGCCGTTATGGCAGCAGAACAAAACAACTTTTTGTTCTGTCTGCCGAGCGGATTTACTCTCGTCAGCCGTAGTGGAGTGCATATAACTCCAAAAGTTTTTTTGGTTACTTTTGTAACGCTTGACAAAAGTAACAATATCTTTACTTTAAATTTCCCCACACAATCCCTCAGTCAAAATTACAAGCTTTACACAAGGAAGCCCATTGGCAAGCAAATTAAAAGAGCGATAAATTACAGTTCAGCGATATATTTGCCTGTGGCAGATAAGTTGCAATTTATAATGTTAGTTAATTATTACTTGTTATTTTAAATAAAGCATGATATAATCTATAACAATATATTCATATTCTATTTTCAGGAAGTGATAAGTAATGTTAACAGATATTGAAATAGCTCAGTCCGCTAAAATGCAACCCATTACAGAAATTGCCGATGCCGCAGGTATTCCGCAGGATTATCTTGAGCCCTACGGCAAGTACAAGGCTAAAATTGATTTTACGGCTATGCCCGACTCCGTTGACAAAAAGGGAAAGCTCATACTTGTCACAGCTATCACCCCTACACCTGCAGGCGAAGGTAAAACTACAACCACAATCGGCCTTGCTGACGGTTTGAAGAGAATCGGCAAGAATGTTATGGTAGCGTTACGTGAGCCCTCACTCGGTCCGGTATTCGGCATCAAGGGCGGTGCAGCAGGCGGCGGCTACGCCCAGGTTGTGCCCATGGAGGATATCAACCTGCACTTCACTGGTGACTTCCACGCTATCGGCGCAGCAAACAATCTGCTTGCCGCTATGCTTGATAACCATATCTACCAGGGCAACAGCCTCAACATTGACCCGAGAAGAATCACCTGGAAGCGCTGCGTTGATATGAACGACAGACAGCTGCGTTTTGTTACCGACGGTCTCGGCGGCAGAATCAACGGTGTACCCCGTGAGGACGGCTATGATATTACCGTAGCTTCCGAAATTATGGCTGTGCTTTGCCTTGCAACCTCAATGACAGACCTCAAGGAGCGCCTTGCAAGAATTATTGTCGGCTACACATACGACGAAAAGCCCGTAACAGCTGGCGAACTCAAGGCAGCAGGCGCAATGGCAGCTCTGCTTAAAGATGCTATCAAGCCCAACCTTGTGCAGACACTTGAAGGCACACCCGCACTTGTACACGGTGGTCCTTTTGCAAACATCGCACACGGCTGTAACTCCGTAACCGCTACAAAGATGGCAATGCGCCTTGGCGATTACGCTATAACAGAAGCAGGCTTCGGCGCTGACCTCGGTGCAGAAAAGTTCCTCGACATCAAGTGCCGCTACGCAGGTCTTACCCCCAGCGCAGTAGTAGTTGTTGCAACCATCCGTGCACTCAAGATGCATGGCGGTGTACCCAAGACAGAGCTCGGTGCAGAAAACCTCGAAGCACTCGAAAAGGGTATCCCGAACCTTCTGCGTCATGTTTCCAACATCAAAGATGTTTATAAGCTTCCCGGCGTTGTTGCCGTAAACCGTTTCCCGACAGATACAGATGCTGAAATTGACCTTGTTATTTCAAAGTGCAAGGAGCTTGGCGTAAACGTTGTGCTTTCAACCGTATGGGCAGAAGGCGGCAAAGGCGGCGAAGAGCTTGCAAAAGAAGTTGTCAAGCTCTGCGAACAGCCCAATGATTTCACCTTCTCCTACGAGCTTGACGGCACAATTGAAGAAAAGATTGAGGCTATTGTCAAAAAGATTTACCGTGGCAACGGTATCAGCGTGCTTCCCGCAGCCAAGAAGCAGATTGCAGCACTCGAGGCTATGGGCTATTCAAACCTGCCTGTATGTATGGCTAAAACCCAGTACAGCTTCTCTGACGATGCAACCAAACTCGGCGCACCCGAAGATTTCACCGTTACTATCAAGAACGTAAAAATTTCCGCAGGTGCAGGCTTCATTGTTGTACTCACTGGCGATATTATGACTATGCCCGGTCTGCCGAAAGTTCCCGCAGCAGAGCGTATAGACGTTGATGAAAACGGCGTTATCACAGGTCTGTTCTGATTTTCAAAAAATATAACTGTTATAAATAACAATGTGGCTTGTACGTGATTACGTACAAGCCACAATTCATTTGTGTTTATTCATTTACTGCGTCAATTTCGTCGAGCTTTACGCCCTTTGTTTCTTTTGCTTTGAGAAGGAGAATAATAATACCGAGAATCATACCGGGAACAACAGTTGCAAAGCAGATCATGCCGATTGCAGCATCACCCAGAATATTGGAAAGGATCATAACGGTGAGCATTGAAATTGCATAAATCACGCCCGTAATAATCGGGGCTACAGTTACAACAGAAACTCTGATGCCTGTAGGTACGGATTCAGAGCACATGAGCTGTATCATATCGCCCGTTGCCCAATAGCTGCCGACAGCAGCACCGCAGAAGAAGCCGACAATGTATTCGTTCCATGCGGAGCGTGAGCCGAAATAGAACAGAAGATATGTAACAAGCATTATGCTGCTCATAACTATAACAGCAGCTTTTCTGCCGAATTTATCAGCAATGAAGCCTGTGATAAACTGGAAAGCTGCACTGCCCACGCTAAAGAGCATGAGCGCCTTGGAAACAGAACCGACAGCAAGCGTAAGCGCCTGTTCAAGCTCAACGCCGTTTGCAATATGCTGCTGTGCAAAGCCGTAGTTCATTATGGTTTCGTAATACTGGGTTATGAGCATACCGAACATTAAAAATCCGCCTGCTATCATAACAAAAAGCAGCTGCTTGTTCTTGAAGCAGAATTTAACCGCTTTTACCAGACCGCCCTGTGAGCCGTCATCCTTGGGCTTTGTATCAAAATCGGGGTCTGTTAGCTGCTTTATACGGTTCTTTACAAACACGTCGGATTCCCTTATGCAGAAGGTTGCAATTATAGCTGATACAACCGCAATAACCGCAGGAATTGCATAAACGTATCTCCAGCCTGAAAGGTTGGTATCCGTAATAAATGTGCTTCTGAGAAGCGGAATAAGGAATATTGCAAGTGTTGCAATAGCCTTGACGGCAGAATAGATTTTTGCTCTGTGCTCAGCCGGGGCACATTCCTGAATGTATACAGCCTGCATATCGTGCGGAATGAAGAAAGCGATTACGAAAGCGCCTATGCAGTAAACGGGAATATTGGTTGCAACCGAAATAAACAGCAGACCGGCACCCATACCCAAGGTGTTTAAAATGAGGAAAAGACGTCTGCCGTATCTGTCAGACAAAGGTTTATAAATAAAAGCCAGTACGGAACCGATGCTCGTAAGCGTAGATATTGTAGCCATTCTGGCAACTGCTACATCGCCGCCGAAAACAGGTGCAAATATCTGCGAGGCAATAACGGTCTGCATCTGTACACCGATTTGCGAAGCAATTTCATCCGCCATATAGATTACCGAAATGATGAAAATGAAATATGCAAGGTATCCTTTAAGTTTGGGCTTGGCAAGCTGCTTTTGCAGACGTTCAAGCTCTTTTTGCTTTTTTTCGCTCAGAGTTGTTGTCATTTTTATTCCCCTTTTATTTTAATAAAAGAATATTATCATATAGCAATATAAAAGTAAACATATAAATAAATTCAAATCAACCGCAGAATGTATTTTAATTTTCCTTAAAATTCTCTACGTAGCCCATTACGTTTTCCTGTCGTCTGTTTGCAAGCTCGTTATACATAAGCTCACGTCTTTGCCTTGAAATGGGCCAAAGGAATTTCGGCACAATGCGGAGTATGCCGGTGAGAGTCGGAACTATGGTACACAGCGCAAATTCCCAGAACTTTGTTCTGTCGTTCTGCGTGCCTATTTCAAGCCCCTGAACGTAACCTATACGCTTCATGATAAGGCTTGTGACAGAGCCTAAAAGCGCACTCTGCATTTTCAGGATGAGTCCCTTTGCAACACCTGTGGTAGCCTCCATCCTGTAGCCGTTTTTCCACTCGCAAAAGTCCATCGCTTCGTTCCAGAGGTCTGCCGTGATAACCTTTGAAATACCCCAGGACCACTTTGCAAACCATTCCTTCATACCAAACGCAATACACATCGGCACAGTCTGATAGAACATGGTTTTCTTTTTCGTCATACCGAACAGGAAAACACCTATAGACAGAACGCTGTTGTAGATATCGTTGAATATCCACAGCGATTTTGACGAGAATCTTTTTCTCAGCGGCTCAACAAATCCGTAGCTGATGCTGCCGTTAAGGCCGGACGGGATATTCAGAATAGTTATGAGCGAATAGCTGCCCAGAACATCAATAAAGTAGTTCGTTTCGCTCTTGCTGATTGAGAAGTTGCCTAAAAATTCGGACAGGCACATGAGCAATACGGGGTAGTTTGAGAAGATAGCCTTTATCCCCTCTTTTATGCTCGGCTTTTCGATTGACTGCGGAACTCTCTCCTTTGACTGCATAAAGAACCAGAACGTGCAAAGCGAGGAAATAAGCGCTGTGCCGCCGCCCATAATCATGAATACCGAGCTCAGTTTCCACTTTACGACCTTATTATTTACAAGGTCAATCAGCACACCCATTATGTATCTGGGCATATCCTCACCCATATATCCCGTGAGCAGTTCAGCAAGCGTTATAAGCCGTATTCGTTCGGCAGGATTGGGAGTAATGGTTGACATATATCCGCTTTTTGCAACGCTCGTGAAGGTGCCTGCGGTTTCATTTATGATCAGGAAAAAATAATAGTAAATAAGCTTAGGCAGGTATGTGCCGCCCGTACCGGAAAAGAAAAGCGGCAACAGCCATGTGAAGATACCGATAACCGTAAGCGGCAGCTGCATGCCTACAAGATACGGTCTGAATTTTCCGATACGTGTTCTGGTATTGTCAACAATAACGGAAATAAACGTATCATTGATTATATCCCACGCCGTTGTTGCAAGGTTCATAACGGCATTGACGGTAAAATCAATATTTACAACGTCCCAGATATACCGTTCGGAAAACGAATTGATGTTAAACGAGTTTGACCAGTCATTGAAAAGGTATGCAGTAGTTTCCTTAACACCGACATAGTTTCTGCCCTTATAGTAAGACACCTTGCCGTTTTCGTCTGTTCTGGATTTCAGATTGTTTTCAGCCATACTGCACACCTCCTTAACCGTCAGACTCATCTGCTGAGCCGACATTTATTATACATTCATCGGTAAATTTTTCGCCGAGATACTCAAGTATCACCGTAACGGTAACAGGTTTATCGCTTGCTTTTATGCCCTTTATGTAGCCCATTTCGTCTACGGTTGCAACAGAGCTGTCAGACGAAGTGAAGGTTACGGTATATTCGCTGTCATCCTCAATAACTGCATTGACGGAAAGGCTTGCTTCATCACCGGGTTCAACTGTAACTGCGCTTTCCGAAAATCTGATTCCGGCATAGCTGTACTCGTATCTTCCGTTAACCTTATATTCAAATTCAATATGCTTGCTGCCGAAAATTTCAAGTTCACCTGTAAAATCAACATCAGCAGAAATTGTATATACCTTTTCAAAATTAATGTATTCAATTTCATCGGTCAGCCTGTTTATTTTTGCATTTATACAAAGCCCCGTCAGATTGGATTCTGAGCTTTGAACCGACAGAACGTCAGACATATCGGCTGCAAATTTATCGGCAATCATGCTGCTTTCTTCGAGTGAAAAAAGCTTTGAAACAGAAACATATTCCGCCTTTGCGCAGTCAATATCAAGCGTTATAAAGTAATAGTCTGCATCAATCAGTTCACCGGTATCGGTGCTGTAAACAGGGTTTCCGTTTGCATCAGCTTCCCCCTGAGAAAACCTGGCTGATTTAACAGCACGCAGTGGCAGATCAATCACAGGCATACGCTCATAAACCGTACCGAAAACGCCATAAAAATCCTCTCCGTAGTAGCTGTCAACAGCCGGCAGCATACTGTTTTTAGCATAGACAACAAGATTTTTATCCTTTTCGGATTCGCCGCCGTCAGCTCCGCTTACCTTAACAAGTGAATCGTCAACCGAAATATCAGTATGCATATTTACTTTGACAAAGCTGTTATCCGCTGCGTAAGCTGTAAGACTTTTAATATACTCTGTCAGCGCGGCAGCATCGTTTGTCAGTTCGGTTTTGCTTTTTGTATCGTATTCGGCAACACTTGAGTTGCTTTTTTCAACCGTGCGTGCCGTAACTATAAGCACAACCATACATGCAAGCATTGCAACAAAACTGCAAAGACCGAAAATTAAAAATTGCAGCTTTTTGTTTTCTTTTTTATTTGCCACCGTGTTCACCGCCTTTCGCTTTTTCGGCAAGGCTTTGGCTGGCAGCCTCTTTTTCAAGTCTTTTTTTGCGTTCTTCATCTGTTTCAAAAACAGGCAGCGGTAAATCGTCAAGAGATATCTCACCGAGCTTTATCCGCTTGCGCAGCGCAACACGCTGCAAATCAACTTCTTTTATTTCAGGTTTAATATCCCTTCTGATAACAAGGCGGTTGAGAATAAAAATCAGAACAAAAACGGCAATACATGCAAATGCGCCGATTCCGCTCTCAGCGTTAATAAATGTATCCTGCGCAAAAACCGGCATAACAAAGCTCATAACCGCAGCCGCAACCGACAGTGCAAAGCCGACAGCTGAAAGCACACAGCCGGCTTTTGCAGTTTTTCTGATATTGATAAACGACAAAACAAGGGCTATGAATATGCCAAGACCGAACAGAAAAATCAGCACAAACAAAGCACTGACAGCTGCGGCAGCAGCAAACAAGCCCGGTATGTAGCCGCTCATATTTAAAAGTGCAATCAGAGTGCCGTCCGAAAAAGCCTGGTATATTCCGAATGCACCGAGGCTGAATTTTGCCGTAAACAGCGGCAGCTCAGCACTGAACGTGACAAACGGAATAAAAATCGCACCGATAGCAAGCAACATTGCAACAATCCGTGCAATTTGCAGTGGGCTGCCTATAAAGGCAGTTTTTAATTTTGCGGCAAAAATTCTGAACGAGGCATATTCAAGCTCGCATTTTTTTGCATCACGGGTCAGCAGATTCTCCTGCTGGCTATAGAAAATGTTCACTCCACAATGCTTGCAGTTGGGCGCCAGCTCAAACCTGCCGATTTCGCCGTTGCAGTTAGGACATTTCATTACATCACCTCTTTGAACACTATTGTACCATGCAGAGCTTATTATTGCAACAAATTAAAAATACATTTGTTTTCAGAAAACTGCCGGACATATTCAAATCAATAATACGACAAACTCAAATAAAAATTCCGCAAAGAAGTGTAATTAAAAATTACTAAGAGCAACAGCAAATGCGTAGCGCTTCGGCACGTGAAGCAGGTTCTGTATTCAAAAGTATTGAAAAGGTGTTTTAAATGATGTATCATGTTTTTGCAGGTTTTAAAAAAGGTGTGATTTTGTGAAAAAGAGAACCAAAGTTTTTTGGGGAATTATTATATCAATTGTTTTAGTAATAGTTTCAGGGATTACAAATATTGTTCCGCATTTTGCAGTGATACCGGACATGGTGAAGGTCGGAGTTAATTATATATCTTTAAATAAAAACCCGGACTCCGTTACTGACAAAGAGTTGCTTACAGCACTTAAAACAGCAAATGAAAATATTGAACATCCTTTTGTTTTAGCTGACAGGGCTTGCTTTGACACCGTTCGCAATGAGGTTGAATCGGGCTCTTTTACCGATTATACAAAAGGGTTGTATAATTCTGTCATAAAAAATGCCGATGGTCTTTTAGACACAAATACATATCCTGTTTCAGAATATGTTCTTGACGAGGAAGACAGCATTTTGCCAATATCCAGAGAGGTTATTAACAGGATGGTTATCCTCGGATATGCCTGGCAGATAACGGGCGACGAAAAATACGCTGACAGAGCCTGGGCAGAGCTCGAAAAAGTATGTTCCTATGACGATTGGTGTACATCCCACTTTTTAGCAACGGCAGAAATGGCTCTTGCAGCAGCTATCGGTTATGATTGGTTTTTTGATTATTTGACCCCCGCACAAAAAGAATTGCTTTCAGAAACCGCATGGGAATATGCCATTGAGCATGCTATAGAGGATAATCATTGGTTTACATGGTCAAAAAATAACTGGAACAGCATTTGCTATAGCGGTATCGGAATAGCATGCATGGTGTTTTCAACGGAAAATCCCGAAAAATCTGCTGAGTTTCTCGCTAAGTGTTATAATAATATGCCTATTGCTTTTGAAAACTTTACTCCCGACGGTGTATACGCTGAAGGTCCCGGATACTGCCAATCGGGGATGAACTCGATAGTTTTCTTCATCGCTACATCCAAAAATTACCTGGGTACGGATTTCGGGATGTCAGAAATTGCAGGATTTAAAGAATTAGGTTATTTCCCCGTGTACATAACCACACCAACAGGCATGTTTAACTTTGGTGACAACAAAGCTGAACAATGTTTCACCCCTGTTCTTCATTGGTATGCAAAAGAATATGATTCTCCGCTTCTGAGTGCTTATCAGATGAACGATGTTCCTGCCAAATTCACAAAGAACACATCTGACAGCACCGAAAGAAACGGCAAGGGAAAAGAGGATACACTTTCACACCTTTGGTATAACAGAGAATACACAGATATTGATGTATCCTTTGAAAGCGAGCCGCTTTCCTGCTATCTTGATTCAGATGCAGGTCAGCCCTTAGTGGTTATGAGAAGTGCATATCTTGATAAAAATGCTACCTTTGCAGGTATCAAGGGCGGTTACAATTTCACTAATCACGGCGACCTTGATATAGGCTCCTTTATTTTTGATTCAATGGGCGAACGCTGGGCAGAGGAGTTGGGCCCCGGAAGCTACGATGCACCAAATTATTTTCTCAACACCCCTGCAGGCGGAAGATGGAAAAACTATTGCAAGCGGGCTGAAGGACAAAACACGCTGGTTATAAATCCTGACGCCACATTAGATGACCAATATGTTCTGGCAGAATGTGATTTCATTGACTTTGAGGCAACCGAAAACGGCGGCGAAGCGGTACTTGACATGACAGACGCTTACCGCATGAATGGTGCAACAAGTGTTATAAGAGAATTTGAGCTCTACAACAATCGTTCCTGCCTGCAGATTATTGACACAGTAAAATGTCTTGTGCCAAGCGAAATTTACTGGTTTATGCACACAAAAGCCGATATTGATATTTCAGACGACGGTAAACTTGCAATGCTCACAATTAACGGAAAACAGCTGAAAGCAACACTCGACTGTGACGGTAAGTTTTCAGTAATGAAAGCAGAAGCACTCAAGGGTAAATATGAGTATGATGAAGATTATTCAGATATCAAAAAACTAACCGTACATATTGAAAGTGCAAAATCGGCACATATCATAGTTTCATTAGAACCGGTAACAGAATAAATAAAACCGTACAACGTTTTTGTTGTACGGTTTTATTTTTATTCAGACAGAAAATCAAAAGCTTTAGCTCCGCTCACGGAGTGTTTGCCGTTGAAGATATCTATATGAAGCTTATCCTGAGCACCCGCCAATGAATAAACACGTTTAATTTTTTCGTGTGCGAGTTTGCTCGCCTCTATCGGAAAAATCTTATCTTTTACACCTGATTCAATCAACAATTCCCGCGGAGCCAGTGACGATGCGAAATCATATATCTCCCCTATTTGCAAAATACCGGGAATATAATTATCGGGACAATGCCAGAGAGAAAGAATACTGTCACGGAAAGTGTTGACATAGCCACTGATAACTATTTTTTGAAAGCGTTTTTCAAGAACACCGGCATATAGCGCTGTTAATCCGCCTCCTGAAATACCCATGCACGAAAGCTTTTCCTTATTGACATTTTCCTGCTTTAAAAGTATCTCTGCACACACGATTGCCTGATAAACCCTCATTGAAGCAACAGTAAAGCCATAGGGTAAAAGATGGTGCGAAAGCTCATCGCAGGAGCTGATATAAAAAGGTTTAATCAAGTCCTTTTCAAGCCTTGCTTCACCAAAACCGAAAAGCTCCGGTGCCGCTACCACGCAGCCACGTTTTGCAAGCTCAACCGCAAAATTCTTTTGATAGTTATCAAAATAGTTGAAGTGCTTTTTATGACCCCTCTTTGAAATATTAAGAATTTGCCTTACTCCGTAGCCGTGACCGCAAAGCGCAACAACACCCGGTGCGGTTTCTTTTAATTTTTCAGGTACAAGAAGATATACAAGAGATTTAAGTCCTTTGCATATCTCAACGGAATACTTCTGCAAGGTGTATTCCGGATATTTTAAAGCTTTGCCGACAGGCACAAGCTCATAATCTGAGTTTCTGTAAGGAATTGCTTCAAGATTAAATACAGCTTTTGCCTTTTTATGTATTTCTGCGCTTACCCGGAGTGCATCTTCACCGCTATTCACTTTTTCATAAGGCTTTTCGCAAACATTGCCGTAAAGCTCTTGCATAAATATGTCGGGAGAATATGGGCTGCTTTTCATAAATTCACCTCAAGTTAAAACTCAACCTTACCGATAGCTTTAACATTTTTGCTGTCCGTTCCGACCAAAATAACATAAGACTTATCAAGCTTCCAATCACCGTTTTCGGGGTCATAGAATTTAATATCATCAAGTTCAACAGAAATTTCAGCTACTGCTGTTTCTCCCGCTTTGACAGTTACGCGTTTAAAGCCTTTAAGCAATTTAACAGGTCTGTCATCTTCCCTGTTTTCGCTTGAAACGTACACCTGAACGACCTCATCACCATCAGCAGCGCCGATATTTTTAACAGTTGCGGTAACTTCCAGCACGCTTTCTTTTTTGTCTACCGAACAATCACAGACTTCAAAATCAGTATAGGAGAGTCCGTAGCCAAACGGATATTGCGGCTCAATGCCTTTTTTATCAAACAGAGTATAGCCATGATAATATCCGTAATCAATTTCCCGCTTTTTGTCTGCAATATGCAAAAACGGCGGGTAATCGGTGTCGTTATAAGCGATGGTAAACGGCAATTTACCGCCCGGATTTGCATCACCGCTTAAAATGTCTGCGAGTGCATTGCCGCCCTCAAGACCGCTGTAAAACGAAAACAGTATCGAATCGGCTAAATCAGTCCACTCTTTAATCACATAGGCACTGCCGCCTATAACATTAACAATAAGTTTTTTGCCTGTTTTTGACATTGCCTTAATTAACTCTGCATCTTCTGCAGGAATTCTCAGATCTGCTCTGTCTCCGCCCGAACCCTTAGGTTTCTTTTTTACATTACCTAAATTAACAAGGAATTCGCCTTCCTGAAGCCAGTCACTGCCAACGCAGACAACTATATAGTCGCAATCTTTAACTGCCTGTGTCGCTTTAACACAATCACAGCCGTTATAAACCGTTACATTACTTTCGCCAAAACGGTTTTTAATTCCTTCATAGGCAGTAACAGTATACGGGCTGAAAACATTGCTGCTGCCGTGATCGCCTACATTTACCTTATCTGCGTATCTGCCGACAACTGCTATTTTCCTGCCGCTTTCAACAGGCAATGTCTTATTTGCATTTTTGAGAAGAACTGTTCCTTTTCTTGCAACATGACAGGCTAATTGTGTATGCTCTTCTGAAAGAATTACAGATTCGGACTGCTTTTTATATTCGGGCAAAGTTTTGATAAGTGCTTTAAGAATTCTGAGTGCACTCAGATCAATATCCTCTTTTGTCAGTTCTCCCTTTTTAAGCTTATAGTTAAGAAGAGCATAGCGGAAATAATAAGGCATTTCCATATCCATACCGGCTTTAACGCTTCTTGCCGCATCATAAATACCGTAAAAGAAGTCAGAAAGAGTGAAGCCCTCAAAGCCCCATTTGTCTCTTAAAATATCAGTCAGAAGCTCCTTGTTTTCGCAGCAGTAGGTACCGTTGACCTTGTTATATGCACCCATTACAGACATAGCGCCTGCATCAATACATTTTTTAAAGTGCGGAAGATAAACCTCGTGGAGTGTTCTTTCATCTGCCTTGGCATCAACACTGAAGCGTAAATCCTCAATACTGTTAAGCGCATAGTGCTTGGGACAGGCTATAATACCGCTTTCCTGCATCGCTTTTGTCAGGGCAACTCCCATTTTGCCGAGCAGGAACGGGTCCTCGCCATAGCTTTCCTGCGCTCTTCCCCACTTCGGATTGCGAAGGAGATTTATACAGACACCCGCATAAAGGTTTGCGCCCAATGCGCTTGCTTCTTTTGCGAAAACCTTACCGATTTCATATTCCAAATCATCATCAAAGGTTGCACCCCGAAGCATTGAAACAGGAAAACAGGTGCACTTACCCATAACAATACCTCTCGGACCGTCTGTAAAAAGAACAGGAGGAATACCGAGCCTTTTACAACCGCCTGCAGGATACGCTTCGCCGTTATAATATCTGCCCTTAGTGAGAGTATTTTTAATCGTTACTCCCATTGCATGACCCTGCATAAGACGAATCTTTTCCTTGAGAGTCATTTCTGCCAGCAGTTCTTTTGCAACCTCATTTAAATTTTCGGCCGTGGGATTCTTTTTGTAAATTTCAGTGGC
Organism: Acutalibacteraceae bacterium; assembly: GCA_045536235.1. Classification (GTDB taxonomy): domain Bacteria; phylum Bacillota; class Clostridia; order Oscillospirales; family Acutalibacteraceae; genus UBA8612. Next base: position 13,208 of record JAZSND010000027.1, read on the forward strand.
TTGATTAAAATTCATCGTTCTGCCTCCTATGCCATGGTTTTAAGCATATTTTCAGTTATTTCGTATTCAGTGTTTCATTGCTTCTGATATAATTATCAAGTTGTTCAATCATATAGTGCAATTACTTAACAGTATTCAGATATTTTTCAAAAGGTTCATCAACTTTCGGAACAGGCTTTATTTCCTTAAAATAAACCTTGCCGTTATCGGTTAAGGTAAGATAGTTTCTGTAAGAAAGATTTTCTCTTTTTACTTCACCGCCGTCAACAAAAACCGCACCGCCCCGACTGCCCGTCAACGGCATTTCACCCAGTATTGTTTCAAGAAGTGCTTTTGCACTTAAAAGCATATCTTTATCGTAAAAATAATCGCTTAAGGTTTTGTGCTTTAACGGATAATCAGCCAGTAATTCATTTACTCCGTCAAGCAAAGCGGTACATTCCTCTTTACTGCGGAGAAATGCTGCTGATTTACTCATTTTTGTTTTTATGTACGAATAATCAACTTTTTCATCAACCTCAAAACCTTCAAGAACTTCTTCGTATTTCTTGGCAGGATTAACATCTGAGTCTTTGCAGCCAAGCGATGATACCGTTTTTTTAATATGCTTAGCGCATAAAAGACCGCCTACCTGAGTATCGTTCAAAGCAGTTCCACCCGGACGTGCCAGTCCGAACGTACCAGCCGCCTCACCTATCACATAAAGACCTTTTACATCACTTTCGTAATTGTTGTCGGTATAAACGCCGCCGTTATTGTGCTGGGCGCAAACTGCAATTCTGAGTTTTTGTGTATAAAGGTCAATATTCTGTCCTGAATATACCTCAATAGCCTTAGCGTTAAGTTTTTTAAGCCTTTCAATCGGAGTTGAAGCTTTTGCACCGTTTCTGGAAAGGTATTCTTTTGCCTCTTCCCCCAGAGCATCAAAACAGAAGCCTGTCGGGTTCCGGGTGTAATCAAGATACACCCGTCTGCCCTTTTTGACTTCATTATGTACTGCAATATCAACCCTTGAAGATTGCTCAGTCCGCTCATAACTGAAGGGCCACTGATAACCTTTAAGAAATATATTGTTGCACATTTCATCCGTTGAAGAAAAGTATTCAGTCAGAAACTCATATTCATTGCCGCTCTCATCGACACTTACAAAGCGGGGAATAACCTGCATAAAACTACCCGAAACATTCCAACGGAAATCCACCGATGATATTCCGTATTGCCACTGAGTAAAATTGCACAGGCGCACACCGGCTTTCAGCAAAACACCTGTCATACCGTGCTGCGATTGCGGATAAACGGAGTTTTCATAAATGCAGGCGGGGGCACCTGTGGCACAAATAATGTTGCTGCCGTAAAAAAACTCGAACTTTTCTGTTTGGATATTGAGCACCGCAACACCTGTAGCCCTGTTGTTGTCTTTTATGATTTCAACAACCTGTCTGTTATCAAAAAGCGGTGTCTTATTTTCTTCAAGGACAACACGCTCCAGCCTTTCGGTCATAACCTTCGAAGTCAGCGGACCTATTGATGTAGCTCTCACTGTATTGTCATGGTCGGTTTTATAACCCGGATACCCGCCAAACTCGTCGGTAGGAAAACCTACACCGTAATCACAAAGCCTTAAAAAGCACCGGATACTGTTAGCCGCCTGAAGATACATTTTTTCGCCGTCGCAACAGCCCATAGAATAAATATCACTTGCCATTTTATACGGACTGTCCTGAGAAAAACCGTCCAATGAAAGCTTATAGTAGGTCTGCTTGTCACTTCCCGTATTCCGGGAAGTTCCGCTGAATTTATTTTCCGTGATAACGGCAATATCCGTAATATTCTCTTTATAAAGCCAGTCCGCAACACTATACGCTGCTGCACCGCTGCCGATTATTATCGCATCATAAACTTTTCTCATAAGCATCTCACATTAAATCCGCCGTCGCAATCTATAACAGTTCCCGTACAAAAGTCAAAATTCCCTTTTGCAACAGACGCAACGCACTTACCTATATCCTCAGGCTTACCCATTCTTTTAATCGGAGTAATGCCATCCTCAATCATTTTCTCGTATTTTTCTTTTACTTTTGCAGTCATATCCGTTTCGATGATACCGGGTCTGATTTCAAGTACGCTTATACCGTACTCTGCAAGACGGGCAGCAAAAAGCTTGGTAGTCATCGAAATTCCCGCTTTTGAAATACAGTACTCACCACGGTTAACTGAAGCCGTATAAGCAGACATTGAGGAAATGTTTACGATTCTTGAAGCTTTATTTTCTTTGAGCAGGGGTACAAATTTCTGCGTAACAAAAAACGTGCCTTTAAGATTTATATCGGTAACAAAATCAAAATCTTCAGGTGTTATCTCTAAAATATCCTTGCGCTCTTTCGGAGCGACACCTGCATTGTTAACAAGCAAATCAATTTTGCCGAACTGCGCCTTTACAACCGAAACAAGATTTTCCACATCGCTGATATCTGAAATATCACAAGGAACAAAAAACACTTTTCCGCTATGCTCTTTTTGTAATTCTTTCAGTTCTTCACTTTCGCCTCTTGCAGAAAGAACAACAGAAAAATCTTCTTTTAAAAGTTCTTTTGCAATGCCTGCCCCTATTCCCCGGCTTCCGCCTGTTATAACAGCTACCATTTTTGTACTCCCTACTTGTTTAAAACATATTTTTTATAATACGGCATATAGACCTCAGCATCCCTTATGGGACAACCTGCGACAGTGCCTGCTCTCATAAGCTGAGAACATTTACTGCATTTAAGGCAAAGCTGATTCCGGTTAACGGTTCCGTTTGCAAGATAATCTTTATAAAACATCGGATATGCAAAGGTTAATCTTCCGAATCCGGCAAAGGAAGCCACGCCGTCACTTATAATCTTCTCCGCATATTCCAGCGCCTTTTCTCCCGGGTATGTCAATCCCGAAGCAATGAAATGCATATCTTCAAACGCATTGCTCAATTCTTTTGTCACACCGTAAATTCTCCTGACACCGACATCTCCGTCTTCGGGCGCATTTATGCACGGACGGTTAATGTGCGGTATAAGATAGGGATTGCCCAATGTAAGATTTATAAGTCGTATCCCTTTTTCATAAAGAGCTTTTATAACGATTTTAGTTTCTGTTAAATCAATATTATTGTTTTCGTCAACACCGTATCCGTACGGATACTCAAAACAGTCGCAAGCATTAAGCCTTGTAGTTACAAAAACATTTTCGCTCACAGCTTCTTTAACGGCATCTATACAATCGAAGTAAAGTCTTGTTCTGTTTTCAAGGCTGCCGCCGTAAATACCTTCACGTTCTTTTGCGCTTAAAAACTCATTGAACAAATAACCGTGACAGCACTTAACATCAATACCGTCAAAGCCGACTTCTTCTGAAAGCTTTGCCGCTTTAAAATACTTTTCGGGAATAGTTTTGCAATAATCATCTGTTGCAATAACATAGGGCTGATCTTCTTTTCCTTTTTCCCAAAGAGCATTGCGGTATGCCACAATAGGCTCCGGCGTACCGTTCGGCTTACTGAATCTTCCGCTGTGAGTAAGCTGAACAATTATAACCGGCTCAAAACCGTTTTCTTTTAAAGAAAGCTCTTTAACCTCTTTAATAAGAGCCTTAAAAGAATCTTTTGTGTTTTCATTCAGGAACAGCTGACGGGGATTTGCTCTGCCCTCAGCACAAACGGCAGTTGCCTCAAACCAGATTATACCCGCACCGCTTCCGGCAAACCGTAAATACCTGCGGCGGGTAAGCTCATCAACAGCACCTTCTGGAGTTCCGTCGCATCCTTCCATAGGATGAAAAACAATACGGTTCGGTATAGTTTGATTATATATCTTTAACGGCGATTCAAGAACAGTCTGCATAACACACACCCTTTTCCACGAATTTTATATACACAAAAATTATATCAAAAATATGTAACACGTGCAATGCCTTTGTTCATTTAAACCCAACCGCTTTTTTGCAGACAGGGACAGCGGATTTACGTCTGACTGAAGATTCTGCTCCCGGATATATAAAAACAGCACACTCCGCAAGGAAGTGTGCCGCAATTTTACGATGAAATTCTTAACCCCTGCGCAAAATCAAGCTCAAGGCTATGTGACGCAGTGGTGACACGAATTGTTTTGTCTTTGCGCTTTGCTTTGCAGTAAATACTGTCATAGCGGTCAAACACCGTTTGTGCGGCTTTGCCGTCAACCGTGAAGCTTCCGTCATAAGACACGTATATTTCACCGCAATTTGTTTTGTAGCTGACACAGCCGTTTCCGAAAGCGATACTGTTTTGCTTTATTCTTTGTCTGAATTGCTCAAAGGTTTCCGTATCCGAATCTGAAAGCTCGGTGATGTAGGAGTGGTATTCTCCGCCTTTGCGGCATAAGTCAAAGCCGTTTTCAAGGCTGAGCCCCTCGGGCAATGTCCTGCCCTTGAGTAAGCCTCTTGCGGAATCAGGATCATAGGGCTTGTACTCCGGAGCGCCGTCCGAAATCAAAGCGATGAAAACTCCGTTCTTTTGTGCAAAAACCGTATTGCCGTCAAGCTCAAATCCGTCATAGAAATCACGTGGCATATAGGCATGAGTAATATCACATACCTCACCTTCACCCAGGCGTTTTTTCTGCGGCAATTTGTAAACGGTTATATTTACATTTTCGTGCTGGACACTCATCGGCCGTCTGCCGTTACCAACCCAGTAGCCGGGCGAAGCGCCGTATTTACCGTTGCCGTTGCCTGCAGGGTGAGTTGTAAAAAGCGTAAGCTCTTCTGCAATGTTTGCCGTCCACGCATGGTCCTGCGCACCGCAGACGCTGACGTCCTTGCAAATATCTGTGGACAGCGAATAACGGGCGTTACGGTATGTGTAAACATTCCCTCTGCCAAGAGCTATACCGTGCGGCATAATGCTGTACCTGCGAGCAAATTTCTGCCAGTTCACACACCTTAAAACCGTAAGGTTAAGGAATTTGAAATAGCTCAGGAAGGCGTTGCGGTGCAGCCTGTTTTTTCTGAAATACTTAAGGGTGTTGTTGATAACCTGAGGATTTGTAAAGGTTTCCGCACCGGTCTGTGCCATAATGCAGGCATCATCCTGCCCTATCAGGTTTTCACTTACCATATCATCGGGCGACAAGCCGCAACTCATCTTTGAAACAAACGTTTTATCCGACAAAGCAATATCCTTTACGGCTTCAGGCAGAGTATATATACCTTTTTCCACCGCATCGGTAAAACAGAGAACTATGTAATTAGGCTTTTTTGAAAGAGATGCCTCAATAAGCCCCTTTTCCGCTTCGGAAATACCGCGGTCAGCACACAGCTTTTGTGCCGCTTCTTTGCCCCAGAGGATATTCATTGCACTCTGTATGCTGTTACCGATACAGTTTGCCGCTTTGTTGTTTCCGTACATTCTTGAGCTGACCGCAACAAAGCGGTTATTAACGCTGTTGAGTGCAACATCAAGCCAGAGAATATCCGTAATTATTTTCATCCGCTCAACCTGTTTTTCATCATCTGCATAGGCGATAAAGTTTGCCATAGGTGCAATATCTTCGGCAAAATAGTTGTTGCTCAGGTATTCAGAAAAGCCGTAGTCAAAGCGTTGCTTCATCCAGATACTGATTCTTTCTGCGGCTTTACAGCGGTGCTCTGCTCCCGTTTTACCGTCGTTTGTGAAAACCTCATCGGGCCACTCCTGACCGGCAAGATACTCGCTGACCGCAAAGAGAAGCTGATGGTTTTCCGACCAGTAGCACATACTGTCGTCACCCGGCTCATCCATAAAATATTTGAAGCCGAGAAAGGTATCCTTTATAAGAGCCGCACACCTGTCGCTGAGCGGACAGTCCTTGTAAATTTTAAAAAGCATCTGCGCTCTGAAATCCGCACAGTCAAAGCGCTTATTCATATATTCCGCCTGCTTGAAAAGCAGGGAATAGGTTTCCTCCTCGCTGAAGGATGGGGTGGCCTGCTTACCTGCCAGAAAGAGGTATAAATCCTCGAAGCTTTTGCCGTTGACGTTCAGGGAATACCTGTCAGCATCCGCTTTGTCAGGCAAATCGGGCACAGACCTGAGCCGCAGCAGACAAATAAGCTCAGCCGCCGTAAGTAACACAAAAAATGCAATTACGGCAGACAACACATACAAAACCGTCATAGGCTTATGCCATCCTCTCAAGGGCCTCGGGCGTTACCTCGTAGCGTGTCGGGGCACCCGAAAGAAAGCTTTCCATTTCTTCCATCATATAATAAGCCATCCGCTGGGGCTCTTTACCGGTACTGCCGGCAATGTGGGGCGTAAGTATTGCATTGGGCACCCAGAAAAGCGGATTTATGTACGGAAAAAATTCATGCTTGAGGACATCAGCCACAAAGGTCCTTGACGGGTGAAGAAGAAGCGACAGCGCAAGCGAATACTCCGCAACCTGTGCACCTCTGCCCGTGTTTATAAAAGTGGAGCGCTTTTTCATCCTTTTAAAAAGCTTATAATTGAAAACATTTTCAAGCTCGGGCTTATTGGCAAGGTGGTTGCTTATAATATCACACTCGCTGAAAAGCGTTTCCATATCAACAAGGGTGACACCAAGTTCATCTGCAGTTTCCTTTGCAATAAACGGATCGCAGGCATATACTTCAACATCGAGTGCCTTAAGCCTCTGAGCAACCATTTTTCCGATTGCACCCAGACCGACAAGACCGACCTTACAGCCGAAATTGCCCGTGGAAGAATTGGCAAAGGCAAGCGAACGGGCAGGCAGAATATGATAATACTTAGCCGCCTGAAAATAGCCCTTTGCCGCAAGTGTAATCTGCGCAAAGGTGTATTCGGCAACAGGTACGGCGTTTGCCGCAAAAGCGCTGTAAACCTTTATTCCGCTTTCAAGAAACGGACGTGCAAAATACTGCACCGTGCCTGCAGCATAAAAGACAGCCTTGAGATCGGGCATATATTCCGCTATTTCCTCCTTGGTAAAGCAGGGCATACCCCAGGTTGAAAAGGCAATTTCACAGCCCTTGAGAAACTCTCTGTGCTCTTCAATATTTTTTTTGCTTATTCTCGGCGAAAGCTCACCGTATTCACTTAAGTTTTTCAGCACCTCAGGCGTGTAAACCTTGGAAAACTGCAGTTGATTGTTACCGAAAAGCGCAATTTTCATCGGATTCCACCTACTTTTTTCTTAAGTTTTGCAATATGCCTTATCATGGATGAGGGGAAGCCGAAATTGCCGAAAAGATATGTGTATTCGATAAGTATGTTGCCGTCAAAGCCCGACTGCTTCAGCTTGTCAAGCAAGACATCAATATAGGTCGGGTCAAATTTCGGGAACTGCTCTCTGCTCTGCTCAGAATATGAAATATGTACCGTTTCGATATACGGCATGGTGCGCTCAATACGGTCCAGGTCATATTCCTTACGGCGATAGCGTGACTGGAAATAGGTTCTGAAATTTTCACAGTCTATGTCTTTTTGTATCTTCAGAAAAGCATCGGTGTTGTTGTTATATGTATAGTCGTGGCATTCGGGGCAGACAATGAGTCCGTATTCTGCGGCAACGGCGCACATATATTTTGCATCCTCCACAAGGTTTTGGTATGTGGCATCGTCAGTCTTTTCACTGTCGGCCGTTCCGAGCCACACACGCACCGACCGTGCACCCATTGCGCTTGATATTTCGCAGATTTTCTTCCATTCTTCTGTATCTTTACTGCCGACACGGTAATAGCTGCCGTAGGAATTTATACGGATTTTTGCTTTGTCACAAAGTTCCTTTGCGCGCTTTGCTGTTTCAACATCCCTGATGTGAATATCTCCGCCCCACTCAATGCAGTCAATTTTTGCATTGACAGCTATTTCAACAATTTTTTCCAGACTTTTTATCTGACGAAAAGAGGTAGTAGTAAAACCGAATTGCATAATTAATCACCAACCATATTCTTTCATTGATTTTCAGTTTAGCATATTAACCGACGAAACTCAATATAAAATCAAGTATTGTTATATAATAAAATGTATGATATTATATTTCCGTAAAGGGGGATGAAAAATGTCAAAGTTGAAAGAAAAATTCAATGAAATGAAAAACAATCCCGATGTTGCATTCAAAGAGCAGGTGGGTTATGTTTCAGGCGTGTTCGGCAACTGTATGGGTCAGGACTCGGTAAGTACATACACAGACCAGTTTATGTACGACTATATGGGTCTTAAATCCTCACACGTTGTCGCAATGAAATCTGTAACAACGGGCGTGAACATTCTCATCGCCCCCATTGTAGGTGCACTTCTGGACAACAACCACTCCACCAAGGGTAACGCAAGGCGGTTTATGATGGCATCCGCCATACCGTTCACACTTTCCTCAATTCTTCTTTTTGTTGTTCCGTCTTCTTCAATTACCTTCAATGTTGTATGGAGCTTTCTGCTGTTCCTGCTTTTCAATATAGCGGATACATTTTTTGATGTTGCGCTGTCCACGCTTTCTGTCAGAATGACACCGAACGCAAAATCCAGAAAGAATTTCTATACAATAGCACAGCTTGCCTCAACCCTCGGTTCAATGCTGCCCGGCGGACTGGTGCCCATCATCATTGAACTTCAGGGCAACGATTACGCCAAGGAAAAATGGGCTTTCTTCACCGTCGCATTGATTTTCGGCATACTCGGTATGTTCACCATGCTCGTGCCGTGCCTTACGCTCAAGGAGCGCAATATGGTGCTTCCGCCCAGAGAAAAAGAAAAGATCGTCAGAATTAACTATAAACTCATCCTCCTCAACAGACCGCTGCTCCTGCTTTGCCTGAGCCAGGTTATCGACTCGGTAAGGCAAGTCTGCTACAACTCGCTTCCCTTCTTCTACAAGCAGACACTCAACAGATACGGTATGAAAACCTATGTTGAAATTGGCAGCTCCGCACTGTCTTACGGCGGCCTTCTTTCCGTACCCTTTGTCGGCAGAAAGCGCTCATCAAGAGATATCGTTGTATGGGGTTATCTCCACACGGGTATATGCTACCTGCTGCTTTTCCTTTTCGGCTACAAAAACCTCTGGATTGTCGGCATACTCATTGCTCTTGGCGGTCTGCCCAATGCCGCCATGAGCGCTGCAAGAAGAATTCTTCTTGCCGACTCAACCGACTATATGGAGTGGAAAAGCTACAAAAAATACGGCATTGCACAGCGTAACGAGGGCATGGTTTTCGCCTTCAACACAATGGTGTCCCGTATTTCCGCTCTTTGGAAAGAACTTCTTGTCAACGGCGGTCTTGCACTTATCGGTTATCAGAGCGCCGTTTCAATCAACGGCGTAATGACGGAAGCTGTGCAGACTCCGCAGACACTCCACGGCATATTCCTGCTGGTTGTCATCCCCGGCATAGTCGGTAACCTTCTTCCCGCATTTGTTATGATGTTTGATAATTTCACGGGCAAGCGCAAGGAAAAGATTATGAGCGAGCTTGCCGAAATCAGAGCCGCAAGTGCTGCTGCCGAACAGGCTAAAACATCCGTATAATCTGCTCAGGCAGCTATCAAGGACTAAGGGATAACTTCTTCAGTTTTGCTGAATTCCTCCGGCGAAAAAAGGATGCACAGAAATATTTATGTTCCCACTCCGCAAAACTCCGAGTGGTATAAAGAGTTTTATATGTGAGGTAATTGATATGAAAAACAGAAAATTCAATATAAAGCAAGGATATGTTGCAAGAGAGGTTGCAGGCGAATATCTTGCCGTGCCTGTTGACAGCTCTGTTGGTTCAAATATTGTTGTACTCAATGATGTGAGCAGGTTTTTATGGAATGAGCTTAAAACAGAAAAATCTTTTGACGAGCTTACGAAAGCAATACTCGACAAATATGAAGTTTCAAAGGAAGAAGCCGAAGCTGATTTAACGGATTTTCTTACGCAGCTTATTGAAAACGGTTTGATAGAATAAACAAAGAGGCTGTCTCACGTGGAAAGTGAGGCAGCCTCTTGAGTTTTTAATTCTCAAAAATAAATTGAACAACAGTTCTGTTCAGCCTGAAAAGATTTTTTAAAAAAGAAATAATTATTTGAAAGAATCCCGATTTCACCACAACGGTTTCCGAGTCGGATATTTCAATTCCCTGCGAATTTATTACGGGTAATCCGTCAGAATCAATCAGCTTTGCTGTGATGTTTATATGTCCGGTTAAAGGTGCTGTTTCAAATACTTCCCCTTCGCCGCATCTGATTCCTTCAACATACCACCAAACCGCAGAATTTTCAGGTCTGTTTGTTATTTCTGCGGTTAGGCTGAGCTTTTCACCGTAATTGATTATTTTTGTACCGGGATTATTTCTGATTCTGAGTTCAGGACAGGCGCTTACCGTTATTGCAACGGTATCGGAATATTCACCGTCAGTGCTTATTACTGTAAGCATTGCTGTGCCTTGAGAAACGGCAGTTATGATATTGCCGTTTATAGAAATATTTCCGTTGTTTGTTGAGAGGGTAAATGATTTATCTGATGCATTGACCGGACAGATTACCGGCTCAACTTCCAGCGTATCGCCTTCGTATAGCTTATAATAATCATGTGCAAAGCTTATAGATTCCACATAATTTGTTCCCGAATTCAGAAGGTTGCCAAGCTTCGGCACACCCCAGCCATAATATTCATCCCAGCCCTTATCACCGTAATCCCGGGCGCATGATATAAGTGCTTTGCGTACTTGCTTGCTGTTGCAGGTGGGGTTATCAAGTAGGAACATTGCAGCCGCAGCTGAAACAAAGGCGGCTGACATCGAAGTTCCTTTCATAGCAGTTATTTCACCGTAAGCGTTGTATCCTGAAATGTTTTCACCCGGTGCAGCAAGGTCAATACCGCCGCCAAAATTTGAAAAGCTATCTGAAAAGTCATAATCCGAGTTAATTGAAGATACTGTCAGTGCGTTTTCAACGTGTGCAGGACAGATATTTTCCATATCACTTTTGTTATTGCCTGCACAAACAATAACCGTAATGTTATTTGATTCGGCATAATTGATGGCATCCTCAAGCGAACGGCAGTTATTGAAAGCAGCACCGAGGCTTATATTGATAACATCGGCACCGTTATCAACGGCATAAAATATACCGTTAATTACATTTATCAGTGAGGCATTTTTTGAATCAAGAACTCTGACAGGCATAATTTTCACAGGAAGATTACGAGTACAGTCCGCAATAATACTTGCAAGGAAAGTTCCGTGACTGTTAAAACTTGTATCGTTAGTTGCATCAGAATCATTATCAAAAAAATCATAGCCGGGAACCAGTTTATCTTTGAGAAAATCAATATCCGCTGAACCACTGTCAACTAACGCAACGATAACGGTTTTATCGGATGTTGCCGGTGCAAGCGCCTTAGAATAAACATCAGCTTCAATTGCTTCAGCGCCCCATGAAAGGCAGTCGGTTGAATCTTGCAAGGCTTCTGTATATATAGGTATATCACGTTCTGCATAAATGATGTCGGGACAGCTCTGAAGCAGCTCAAGGCAGGCAAGAAGTTTTTCTTCTGAAGAGAACTGCAAAACAAATCTTCCGTCTTTCGAAACAACACAGTCAGTGATATAAGGAAAATCAAAATCAGATGTTTCAGGCTGAAGCTTGCCGATAATCCTCAGCATTGACGCTTTGTCATCATTTTTTATGATTTCTGCACTTTTTACTGCAAAATCCATATTATCCGCAGATTTGTCATCTGCCGGATATTTTGCAGTTGCAGAGATTCCGCAACAGAGATGAGAGAAAATAATAATAAAAGAAAGCAGTAGAGATAAAAATTTTTTCATATTTTTCCCCTGTATAATCGTTTTTGCCGGAGATCAGAAGGCTTTCGTAGCTTCTGTCGGCACTTTTTTGTCTGAAGTTTATATCTGCAGGACCATGTCCGGCAAGCTGTTTATCAATATCTTTTTAATATTGCCGGTAGTTAAAGCAACAAATCCTCCGGTCATTTTATTACCCGTCTTTAAAAATATCCAAGAGTTTTGATAAGCAAACTGATGCTTTATTATTCAAACAAATTTAATTCTTCGTATAATCTTTTCCTTTGCGTCGCTTCTTTCGCTATTTTTTGAGGTCGTATCTGAGGCCTTTTGCCGGAAAGTGAGCGGATAAGATATCTTCCGCCAAAGAAAAGCCAGCCAATTGGCAGAAGAAATCTGAGCTTCTTTGTGATTTTCCAGTTTCTGTAAACAATACTGTTTATTGAGATAAAAAACTGCCTGAACATTGAAGTCTTTTTTGAGTTTTTACTTGAAATCAGAAGGCTTTCGTGGCTTCTGTCGGCACTTTTTTGTCCGAAGTTTCCGCCGATGATTATGTCTGTAAGAATATATTCGGCAAGCTGTTTATCAACATTTTCCGCAAAGCCCATTGTGGGTAAGCCGAGATATTTACACGAAATGAAGGTCATCATTTTTGCAAAATCCCAGAGTCCTATATCTTTGAACGTTTTCTCAAACAGTTCAAGAAAATCCGATTCGCCAAGTGTGTTGAGAAATACCGCCCAATCGCACAGATGCCGCAATCCAAGGCCGTCACCCGTCAGGTGATGGCACATATGCAACAGGATTATAAGTCCGTGATGATAAGTGGACGGAACAGTTATTTTTCCCAGTTCTGTGTCGACAGTCTGCGATTTTTCAAGTAAATCAGACAGATATTTTCTGATTTTCACACCAGGTTTACCCTGCGGAATACCTGCAGGTTGAAAGTGCATTTCACAGCGACACACATTATTGAAATAAACATCATGTACATCGTGATCTTTACCGGTTACCTCGTAACCGTTTCCGGCAAGAATTCTGCTTGCCTTTTCAAAATCATCCGTATCAACAAAGAAATCAACATCGCCCATTGAACGCATAAGCGGGTCAGCGTAGTAAAGGGCGGAGGAAAAGCCTTTGAGAATTACGCAGGGAATATCTGCGGCTTTCATAATGCTGCAGATACGGATATGCTCGAAATCGACCTTTGCATTGTCGGCAAGAGCCAGGCTGAGCTGCGCCTTTATGTATGAATATTTTTTACTTTTTAACAATACGTTGTCGCAGTTGTGAAAAGCCGTAAGCGTAACCGCCTGAGTATATGCTTCGCCCCAGACCGCATTGATGTTTTCCTCATTGAGGTTAACATTGCGCCCTGCACCGAAAAGATTATTGGCAAGCATATTGAGCAGAATTTTTTCGTGCTCTTTCAGTACGGCATTTTTAATACCCATTTATAAATCACACAACTTCAAAAAATTTATCGGGTTTTCCCGTTTCGGAAATATTGATAATGTTATGAATACTTCAGTAAGACAGGAAAGACAGGCTGAATAAAGCTTTCCTGCATTTATAACAGCTCCATCCATTTTTTTGCTGTATTCTCAAGCGACAATTCTTTGCGGATTTTTGCGGCGTTGCGAGAAAGCTTGTCTGAAAGTTCTTTGTCTGCAGCTATCCGTTTCATTGCATCAGCAATTTCTTCGCTGCTACCTACCTTGGTGAGAATACCGTTTTCTCCGCTTCGGATTACTGCATTCGCGCCGCCTATGGGACAGTCTGTGCAGATGACGGGCATACCTATTGACATTGCCTCAAGCATTGCGTTTGACATCCCCTCATAGTCAGAGGAATTGATATACATTGCGTCTTTTATTATTTCGCCATGCACCTGACTGCTGAAAGGCAAAAAATCAACAGCTCTTTCAAGGCCGAGTTCTGCCACAAGCTCTTTTGTCTGCCTGTAGACAAGCTCATCATCATCGTTCTGCGGTTCACCGATTATTTTCAGTCGGTAGTCTGTGAATTCCTTTGAGAAAGTTTCAAAAGCCTTAACAAGCACCGGAAAATTTTTCGACCTTGAAATACGGCAGAATGTGGTTATATATTTGTCTCTTTCGCCGAAATACGGTTCGGGAAGAGCGCTGTTTACAGGATTAAATATAACGGTTCCATTTTCAGAAATGTTTTTAGGATATGCTGCCATTGCGTCGTTTGTCTGAAAAACGACCGCATCAGCACGCTGATAGTAGTTTTTGATAAAATTATATCCGTAGCGTTTTTTTAACAAACGGTACGGGTCTGACCTTTCAGACACAATAACCTTATTGGGAAGCCCCCGTGAAGCAAGCAAAACCATCGGTATTGACGGCTGCAGAAAGGAAATAATACTTGCTTGCTTTCTGGATTCTATAATTTTTTTCAGAGCATTCAGCTCATCGTAATATTGAGCTTTGAATGAAAGATATGCGTATATTGCAGGAACTTTTTTTCCGAATGCTTCGGGGATTTTACAGACAAGTGATGCAAAAAGCCGAAAAAGCCAAAGGCCGACCCTGATACAAACACCGGTTTTCGGATAGTTTTCACGCAAAACCGTAAGCCTGATATCCTTATCCAGTCCGCGATCAACAACCTCACTGCGTTCGGAATTTGTGAGAACAAGCTCACATTCATAGCCGTTTTTATGAAATTCATTAAGAAGAAGCGTGGCAACCTTTTCTGCTCCGCCGCCTTTCATAACGGGCATAACAAACAAGAGCTGTTTTTTATCGTTCATTTTTTCCCTTTCAGCAGTCTGCCTGCGGTTTTTTCATATATTTTATAAACAAACCAGAAAAGCTTTCCGTAACAGCGCATTTTCAGCGCTGTGTTTCCGAACGCAGAATCGGACAGTATATCTTTTTTTAGCGCTTTATATTCGCTTTTGCAAAGGAGTTTGTCTGCTTTTGTAAGCTTTTTATAAACATCCAGTGCATTGAAAGCGCAACGCACTGTGTATCGGTTGGCAGTTTTATCGTTAAGTTTACCTATTGATTCCGAATAGTCCCTGACAGCTTCAAAAACATTTTTGCAGCTGTGGAAATGGCGCTGTGTTTTAGAGGAAGTAACAATGGAATTCTGACGGTACCGTCTGTTATACAGCGATTGCTTACACTGAGCCACAGTTTTGGCACAGCAATATACCTGATAGGTAAAGAGCATATCTTCAGAGCAATATGCGGATTCAAGAAAGTTTATGTTGCTTTCAAAAAGCAGCTGACGCTTAATAAACAAAAGGTAAATTGCACAGTGGTAATCATTATTATTATGCAATTGAGCAAGCATTTTGTATCCGTTACAGACTTTATATGTTCCTTTTATGATATAGCCTTGCTTAACTTCTGAACCATCATCAGCAAACGAAGCTGCATCAAAAAAAACCAGATCTGCCTGATTTGATTCTGCAGCATAAACAAGCGCCTCTATTGCCGTTTTTTCTATAAAATCATCGCTGTCAATAAAATAGATATATTTTCCGTTTGCATGCCCGAGGCCTACGTTTCTGGTTTTTGACGGTCCGTCATTCTTTTTGTGAATGACAGTAATTCTGGTATCCCGTTTTGCATATTCATCGCAGATTCTGCCCGAGGAATCGGTTGACCCGTCATCGACAAGAATTATTTCAAGATTTTTATATGTCTGGTTGATCACGCTGCCAACACATTCATGTAGATATTCTTCAACATTGTATACAGGTATAATTACGCTTATCAGAGCCTGAATTTCCATAAAACTCAACCCTTTAATCTCTCTTTTATCACAATCAGAACCGTTGCGATGAATTTCTTAACTTCAGAAACAAAGCCATAGGAATAGTGTTTTTTCAGAATCTTCTGAATTTTTCTGTCAATTTCAACATCTGCCAGAACGGGATTTTCTATAGCCTTCGATAAATCGACACGCATTTTTTCAGCATCATCGGTTTTGCTGTGTACACCCGATTCATCACAGCCTATGTTACTGTTATAGGAATATCTGGGATAAACCGTCAGCAGATTGTTTTTAACAAGGTGCGCACCGAAACGAACCGACCATGAGCTGCCGTTCCCTTTTGTCTGGCGGTAAAGACGCATAAATCTGTCACTGCCGTTGGAATTCAACCTTTTTATAAGAGCGGGAGAACGGTAAAAGTCTTTTATTTCATTGAGCTCCCAGTCAACTCCTTGCCAGCTTCTTTTCCACGTTGCCCATGTACAGCTGCAGGAACGGTAAGCTGCAAAAATATCATCATTATAATATCCGGGGAAATCTATCATAGGAGTGTAGCCTGCGATTGAACCGATTTTTTTATTGTTTTCGTAAAAACCGAGTGCTTTGTTCATGTAATCCAGAAAATATGGCGAAACCTTACAGTCATCCTCAACAACTATAACTCTGCCGTAATTGTTGATTATTTCAGTAACACCGGAAATAACCGATGCGGCAAGCCCCTTATTGACAGGACTTTCTGTAACGGTTACAGATTTGAAATCGCCCGCATTTTTTATGGCTGAAACAGCAGAACGAACCTCGTTGACCTTTGCGGTACCCGATTCATTTTTGGCTCCGTCAGAGAAAATAAAAAGTTCAGATTCCTTAGCCTCTTTACAGGCAGCAAGCGCGTCATACGTCTGAATAAAATGATCTGCACGGTTATAAACAAATATTACAATCGGTGCGTAATTCATATTATTTCTCCTTTAAAATATCTGTATAAGCGTCAATAAGCAACTGAGCGTTTCTTTCGGGATCGTGGGTTACAAGTGCTTTTTTCTTTCCTGCCTGAGAAAGCGATATTGCAAGTTCATCGCAATCAAAAATACGTTTTAAGTTCCATGCCAGAAGCCTGGGATCATCGTTTCTGTAGAAAAGAGCCTCTCTGCCATCCTCCGCCATATCTGAAACTCCGCCTACATAGGCCGAAACACAAGGTGTACCCACCATCATTGCTTCTCCAAGAGTATTCGGGCTGTTTTCGATTGCAGAACACAAAACATAAGCATTGACCCTTGAAAGCTTTTCTGCCACCTGGTTAGCTTTAAGAGGTCCGGTAAATTCAATATAGTCCTGCACTCCGAGGTCATAAATAAGTTTCTTGAGGTATGCGGCATAACCTTTTTTCAGTACGGAACGCTTGTCTTTTTCCTGATAAGGCTTATATCCTGCCACATACACCTTTACATCAGGATATTCCCTGACAAGTTGCGGCAGTGCCATAACAACAAAATGGAGTCCTTTGAGTGCATTATAGCCGTTTCCGACATAAATCGAATGCCGCTCTATATTTTCGATGTTCCAGTTTTCGGTGTAAAACGGTGCACGCAGAATACGGCTGCAGGGATAGTACTTCGCACGTGGGTTTATGGCATAGGCATGTGCTCTGTCCCACGTTGTTCTCCCGAGAATGTAGTCTGCGTTCTCGATAATTTCCTTTTCTGATTTCATGCGGGGCTTGTACCATTTAGTTTTGCGAAGGTGCATAATCCATGATGCAAAAATCTCTGTAAGCGATTTTGAAAACATCATGTCGTCAATCTGCAATTGACCGCACTGATATACATACTGTCCGTTAAGTATTCCCTGAAGAGAAATAACAGACGGAACACCGTGTTTTTCAGCAGCGCACTGCATGGCTCTTGCATGAATGAATTCGGTACCCTCAATGTTTATTATATCGGGCTTGAAATCTGAAATAATTTTATCACACTTCGATTCAAGCTCTGAAATATCTGTCGAAGGTGTGTAATAAAGACTAAAATAGGTTATACCGTCAATTTTTTCGCAAAAATGCAGATTTCCCTCACATTTGCATACAATTCCAAGCTCAATACCGCTGTTTTTTACAAGTTGTGCAGCCATCGCCTCAACCCAGCCACCAAGCACTTCAGCCGTCATTCCCAGCTTAACAGAAACCGCAGCAGGTATTAAATTTACTGTCCACAAAACTCTCATAATTTTTTAGCTCCGGTCCATTTTATAATATCTTCAAATAACAACGAAGAAACTAACATAATCATACAAGTGAATGAATAGTTGAATGAGTCAAGAATAGAAACAAACATCAGTGTTACAAGTGTGGCATTTGCTGTAACCGTTATAAATTTATCATTGCAATGATGTTTGTAATGTTGCGGCACATGGTAAATCATCATTGCAAATGCATATCCGCCCAGAATTCCGTATTTTGATGTGATATCCAGCAGGGCGGAGTGTCCTCCGCCACTTTCGCGCCAGAGTGAACCTATGACAGGATATTTTATAATATTGAACAGACTGTTTGAGTAAGCTACTATTCTGAGCTGAATTGAGTCACCGGTTACGCCTGAGTCGGAAGAAGATATAAGGTCGTTGACTTTATTGGCAACAGCTGTGCCGTCAAATGTTTCAAGTATCCATTCTCTGAACGGCGCAATATACAGTATGGATGCCATTATTCCTACAAAAACAAGAATTGCAACAATAAAGGCTGCAATTACACTTTTGCCTCTGTAGAAAAGCAAAAGAAGCAGACCTATAGCGCTGGCAAACAGGGCAATGGAATATCCGGCTAATTCAATAAGTCTTATAAATTCATATGCCCATACTACACCGATAGCAAAATAAAGCTTATTGTGGCTGAACGCTTTGAAAGTCCATGCAAGAATGAGCGGACTGATACACACCTGAGGATAAATCAGGCTGTAGCCGCCTATACCCTGTCTGAGATATTCGTAGGTAATTTCATCGTCACGCACAAGCAACCTGGCGATTGTATGATCTTCTATAAGAACATCCAGCGTTTTGAAATTCCAGACTGTCAGAAGAACAATAACAATCGGAACAATACCACTGAGCTCATCCCATTTATCGTCATAGAAATAAGTCATCATATAGCAGATAACCAACATAATAAGAGCAATTTGTTTGACTATGCTTTCAAAATCGTACTTTTCAAAATAAACAACGATGATTACTGCTATCAAAAAGAAAATTGAACCAACCTGTTTTTTACCAAGGGTTATCGGATTTTCCCTGATGAACCAAATTACCACCCAGATTGCCGCACAACCAAGGGCAATCAGTCGGTAAATAAGATCTACCTGAAAAGGAGGAGAAATAGTCCAGATAATAAGATAGAGCACGGCAATTTTCTGAAAAAGACCGAGTGACAATCCGTTTTTGAGCATATTCTTCCTCCTTTCTGTTTTATTTCAGCCAGTTTTCAGTTGGCGGAATGAACAATTTATAATCAAAGGTGTTATCAATTGATTTCTGTACAGCTCCGTTCTGAATCTGGCAGAGCATAGCTTCAGATATACTTTCGGCTGTCATATTCTTAAGCAGACAGCCTTTGCCGCTCTTCCTGATATATTCGCCTACATCGCTGACATCGGTCGTTATAATCGGTACACCGCAAGTATAACTTTCTGCAAACTTTGTCGGGAAGCCGGCATTGTTTCGTCTGTCAGAACGGCGGATAAATATGTAGCAGTCACATCCGAGGATATATTTTATAGTCTCTGCGTGCGGTAGCCTGCCCATAAATATAATTTTATTGCATACATTTTGGGGTATAGGGCAATCAGGATAAAACTCCATAAAATCATTTTCAGTTATGCCGATAATGCGTAAACAGGTATTTTTTTTGTTGATATTACAGAAAGCCTCAACAACTTTATCGAGGCTTTCTTTTTTTCCGTCGGGAACACCTGCAAAGCAGAATTCAAAAATTCCATCGTTCTTTTCAGGGGTCTGATGCCAGATTTTATCGTTTGTATCAACAAGCGGTGGGAGAATAATCAGCTTTTTGCTTTTTTTATATTTATTCTCCATCTTTCTGCTTATGGCAATCATACCGTCGGCAACTTTATGGGCAAAATTGCTTATAAGAATTTCGTCAAAAGCTTTGAAAATTCTTTTGGGCAACGAGCCGTCTGTATCCTTTGTCCACTCGGTACAGTCATAACACACTTCAATGTTTTTCTCTGAAAAAACTTTTTTTGCTTTTAAAAGGGTAAACATCGGTACGTTGTAAAGGATTATCTTGCGGACATTACGGTGCTTTCCGGTGATTTCAGCAATATGGTCAACGCTCATCATATGCTTTAACCATTGCCTGGTTGACCGGGGTTGAGAATATTCAAACATATTTTCATTTCCCGGAATCATTCTCAAACCGTCAAAAACCTCGCCGTGCGGAGCAGCACCTATAAAAACGGTGTTGTAACCCAGAGCATTGAATATTTTACCGTTTGAAACAACTCTGTTTGCCGCCGCACTTTTATCCGGCAGAACAAATCCGCCGTAGTAAATTATTGTTCCTTTGCTCATAAGTTTTCTTTATACCAATCAATTGCTTCTTTAAGTCCACGTTCAAAATCGTACCCGGGCTCATAGCCGAGCATTGCTTTTGCTTTGGATATATCGGCATTGCTGTGTTTTATATCGCCTGCACGGTCAGGGCCGAAATTCGGCTTAATATCAACACCGAGTGCTTTGGTAAGGGCTGTGTAAATATCGTTCAGGTATTCACGGCCACCGTAAGCAATGTTAAACGCTTCTCCTGCTGCCCCATGCGGTGCAAGGCAGGCTTTAAGGTTTGCTTCGATAACATTTTCTATATACGTGAAATCTCGGCTTTGTCTGCCGTCACCGTTGATGGTGGGCTGTTCGCCGTTCATAAGCATTTTAATGAATTTCGGGATAACTGCGGCATATGCACCGTCAGGATTCTGCCTTCTGCCAAAAACGTTGAAATAACGCAAGCCATAGGTATCAAGTCCGTAGTGCTTTGTGTACTGTTTTGCCCACTCCTCATCACAGCGCTTTGTAAGCGCATAGGGTGAAAGCAGGTTACCTTCTCTGCCCTCTGTTTTGGGGAGATTGGGTTCATCCCCGTAAACCGATGATGAAGAGGCATAAACAAACTTTCTGACGCCGTTTATTCTTGCTGCTTCAAGCATGTTAAGTGTACCTGTTATATTGTTGGCACAGTAAAACAGCGGCATTTCTATGCTGCGCGGTACGCTGCCCCATGCAGCCTGATTCAGCACGTAATCAACACCCTCGCAAGCTTTGACGCAAGTATCAAAATCCTTTATATCGCCTTTTATGAATTCATAGTCCGGGTTTGAAAGAAATAAATCCACGTTCTTCTGAGAACCTGTAGACAAATCGTCAAGGCAGCGTACACGGTAACCCATGTCAAGTATAGCTTCGCAAAGGTTGCTGCCGATAAATCCGGCGCCGCCCGTAACCAAAAACAATGAATTTTCGGGAAACACAAGGTGCTTATAACCCATTTTACAGCCTCCAGTACTGATATCCTGCTTCGGAATAATTCTTTCTGTCAAGTATACCCTTAACGTCAACGAGAACCTTGCTGCTGTTATCAGCATTTTTGAAGAACGCATTTATATCGTCAGCAGTAAGCTTTGTGAATTCGGTATGACCTACGGCAATGATAACAGCATCCATGTCCTTAACAGAGTTAATATCAACGAAATCGACACCGTAATGGTGCTTAGCTTCATCGCAATCCGCAACGGGATCCGCTATAACGGGAGCAATGCCGTATTCACGAAGCTCATCGACTATATCAATTACACGTGTGTTTCTTGTATCGGGACAGTTTTCTTTAAATGTAAAGCCGAGTATTGCTACCTTTGCATCACGCACGTTTGCACCTGCAGATATAAGCTTCTTGACTGTGTTTTCGGCAACATACCTGCCCATACCGTCGTTAATACGGCGGCCTGCCAGAATAACCTGGCTGTGGTAGCCTATCTGTTCAGCCTTGTATGTTAAATAGTAAGGGTCAACACCTATGCAGTGACCGCCGACGAGGCCGGGGAAGAATTTAAGGAAATTCCACTTTGTTCCGGCAGCTTCAAGAACAGCCTTTGTATCTATACCCATCTTGTTGAAAATGATAGAAAGCTCATTCATGAAAGCTATGTTTA
Organism: Acutalibacteraceae bacterium; assembly: GCA_045536235.1. Lineage (GTDB taxonomy): Bacteria > Bacillota > Clostridia > Oscillospirales > Acutalibacteraceae > UBA8612. The sequence continues at coordinate 34,952 of JAZSND010000027.1, forward strand.
TATCACGCTGGCTGTTTTCAATAACCTTTGCAGCTTCTGCAACCTTGATGCTTTCAGCCCTGTGAACACCTGCCTCAACAACAAGCTCATAAACCTTAGCAACGGTATCAAGTGTTTCATCATCCATACCGGATACTATTTTGACTATTGTTTCAAGACGGTGCACCTTATCGCCGGGATTGATTCTTTCCGGTGAATAACCGATTTTGAAATCAACACCGCACTTGAGTCCTGATTCTTTTTCAAGAATGGGCACACAAACATCCTCGGTTACTCCGGGATATACTGTTGATTCAAAAACAACTATGCTACCCTTTGTAAGATTACGGCCGAGAATTCTTGATGCACCCTCAACCGGTGTAAGGTCGGGAGTATGGTCATCGTTTACGGGTGTGGGAACCGCAACAATATGAAACTTTGCTTCGCGCAGCTTTGATTCATCAGCAGTGAACTCAACCGTTGTTTCACGGATTGCATCATCGCCGACCTCAAGTGTCGGGTCAATACCGCTTTTGTAAAGCTCAATTTTCTTTTCGTTAAGGTCATAGCCGATAACCTCAGCCTTTTTAGCAAAGGCAACAGCTATAGGCATACCGACATAGCCGAGACCTACAAGAGAAATTTTTTCTTCCTTTGCAAGGATTTTTTCATAAAGATGCTTATACATGTTTTCTACCGTCCTTATCCGATTTACATAAACTGTTTATTTTTTCAAGATATGAATCAGTTACCTTTTTACGTGAGAAATTTTCTTTTATATATTCCCTGCCATTTTCGCCCATAATCTTTCTTTCATCATTTGGCATGGAGAGGAATTTTCTGATTTGTGCGCACAGAGCGTCAACATCTCCGCCGTGGTATATAAAGCCTGTTTCGCCGTCAATAAGCGTTTCCATACAGCCGGGATTATCTGTTGTTAAAACAGGTCTTCCGCTTGATGCGCTTTCAAGCAGAACGTTGCTCATACCCTCACCGTAGGTGGAGGGATGGATTGTTGCGTGAGATGCCGCAATAAAGGGTTTCACGTCTTTCTGACTGCCTTTATACTTTACGATATCCTTTGCTTCAAGCTCTGAAAGCAGCTTTTCATAGTGCATTTCCGTAGGCTCAATAAAGCCCAGCATATTAAACTCAGTATTCGGATATTCAAGCTTTATTCTTTTTGCAGCTTCTATATAGTCGTCAACACCCTTGTCATGAAGGATTCTGCCGATATAATTGAATACCACCTTACCGCCGTCAATACCGTTACCCCCGTCGGGATAAGGCAGAAGCGGATATCTTTCCGTGTTGACTCCGGAGCCCGGTATAAGCAGGTGCTCCCCTTTTACCATACCAGATTCTTCCGCAAGCTTCATATTTGTAGAATTCTGAAACATGACACAGGCAGAACGTCTGAACGAAAATTTAAACAGCGACAGTATCAGTTTCTGCTTGAAGCTGCCTTCATTCAATACACTTCCGAAACCCGTAACATTGCTTATAACCGGAATTCCCAGAATGTATGCCGCCATACCGGCATATACGTTGGGCTTTGCCGTATATGTAAGAACAACTGACGGTTTGTTTTTCAGCAAAAGCAGAAAATAGTGAAAAAACAGCTTCAGATCCGCAATTATATTCGTTCCCCGTCTGTCAATCACAGGGTCATCGTAACGGTATTCGAGGTACTTCATCAGCTCGAATTTTTCACCGTCAGGACAGGATATCAGCATTTCGTATCCGGCATCAATTATTTCTTCTATCAGCTCTTTGCGAAAGCAGTAAACATCGTCATCGTTGTTTGTAAGAAGCGCAATAAGGTGTTTATCCCTTGCTTTCTTCATTGGTTTCAACTCCGTCAATCAAATAGTGTGTTATTTCAAAATTGCAAGAACGGTCAGCACCATGATTTTCATATCGTCAATCAGGCTGAAGCTTCGCATTGCAGCAAGGTTGTATTTCATTTTGTCCGGCAGAACAACCTCAAGATATGTTTTTTCAACATCTTCAGCTGCATCCAGAAGCTCGTTTTCATCCTTATAGTAAACGCTCGCTTCCGACGTTATACCGGCAGGCATAAGAAGCGTCGCCATCATTTCGGGCGTATATTTTTCAACATATTTCGGAACCTCGGGGCGGATACCCACAAAGGTCATGGTTCCTCTTAAAACATCAATAAGCTGGCTGAGTTCATCAAGTTTATATTTACGGATGAATTTTCCCGTTCTTGTTATTCTGGAATCGTTGCCCACAGTCAGCTGAGAGCCTTTGTCCGCATCGGTAACCATTGAACGGAACTTGAAGATACGAAATTCTTTGCCGTATTGCGTAATTCTTGTCTGCCTGTAAAAAACAGGTCCCTTGGAATCCAGCTTGATTGCGACAGCAATGACAATAAATACGGGCGAAAATATCACAAGAAGAAGGAATGATGCAATAACATCAAAAACCCTCTTAAAAAAAAGCGCAGCTTTTTTCTTTTCAAGAATATCATAATATTGCTTTACTTCGGGTATCTGCATTTCACTTGGCAGATCTTCCCATTTTCGCAGTATCATATGATGCTCCTTCAGATGTATTTTTTTACAACTTCTGCAAAGCTTTCGGTAACATATTCAACATCGCTGTCAGTAAGCTTTGTGTGCAACGGAAGCGTGATTTCATTTTTGTAAAAATTATATGCATTCGGGAAATTGCTGATATCAAATCCGAGATTTCTGTAAGCTGTCATCATAGGCAAAGGCTTGTAATGAACATTGCAGACAATTCCTTTTTCAGCCATTTCGGTTATGATTTCACTTCTCGTTTCCTCTGAAATGCCGGGAATTCTTGTTATGTAAAGGTGACCTGAACCCGAATGCGTCGGGCCGTAGTGGTTGAGATGCTCAATTCCGAGCGCATCGCACAGCTCATCGTATCTGCCGATTATTTCCTTTCTTCTTTCAAGAAGGGAGGGATATCTTTCAAGCTGCTTTAATCCGATTGCAGCGGTTATATCAGTCATATTGCATTTGTACCACGGGCCGATAATATCGTATTCCCATGCCCCTGCGTGGGTTTTTGCCAGAGCATCCTTTGATTGTCCGTGAAGACTGTAGAGCATATATTTGTTGTACAGCTCCTCGTTGTCTATTCCGTCAATGCTTTTCCAGGTTGCCGCACCGCCTTCGGCAGTTGTCAGATTTTTAACCGCATGGAAAGAAAAGGATGTAAAATCGGCAATTGATCCGGCAGGCCTTCCGTTTTGCGTTGCACCCAGGGCATGTGCACAGTCAGCAACAACCGCAACTCTGCCTAACGCACGCTGAATATTCTTTTCGGGTGACGGAGCAGAGAAAAGATGCTTCTTTTTGTCAACAGCGGCAAAAATCCTGTCGTAATCGCAAATAATACCGGCAAGGTCAACAGGAATAATTGCCTTTGTTTTTTCTGTTATCGCCGCCTCCATGAGGTCATAATCCATCTCATAGGAACCGGGCATACTGTCAACAAACACGATTTTTGCACCGACGTGGATTGCAGCAGAAACAGAAGCCGTATATGTGTAAACAGGAACAATTACTTCATCGCCCTCCCCTATACCGAGGATACGGAGATTCAGCTCAAGTGCTGCCGTAGCTGAGCTGAGACAGGCAACCTTATCAGTACCGCAGTATTCGGCAAGTCTGCGTTCAAGCTCTTTTGTTCTCGGTCCTGTTGTTATCCAGCCTGAGCGGAGAGCTTCGCAAACCTCGTTTATCTCTGCCTCTGTTATGTCGGGAGGACTGAACGGTATATTTACCATAAATGAACCTCTTTCTTTGCAGGCAGGAACCTTTTCCTGCCCCCTTACGATTTATTGATTTTCAGTTTGTTTCGTTTTTTTAGTGCGTTTCTTTTTTCTCGTGCTGTGATCTTCCCCGTAGCCGTAACCATAGCCATACTTTCCGTAGCCATAACCATATTTTCCGTAGCCGTAGCCGTAACCATATCCGTAACCGTAGCCATAACCTGAAAGACCTTGTGCAGCACCGTTGAGAGTGCAGCCGAGGATACGAATATCTGTTGACATAAGATTATCAAGAGTGCTTTTTATACGGGAGATTCTTACGGTATCCTGGTATGCTACAAATAAAGCAGCATCAGCATGCTGAGCGATGAACAAAGCATCGGAAATGAGACCGCAGGGTGGTGTATCAACAAGTATATAATCATATAACTCTCTGAAATCATCAAATATCTGCTTTATATTTTCTGAACTGAAATATCCTGATTCTCCTTCTTCGGTCACATTGGGAATAAGAATACGGAACTTGTATTTTTTAAGATAAGCTATTTTGTAAAGAGGGGTAGTGGTTTCATATTCAACGTTTTCAGTATCTACACCGAGCAGAGGGGCAATGCTGGGGTGACGTATATCCCCGTCAACAAGAAGAATTTTTTTGTTGTGTTCTGCAAGGGCAATGGCAAGATTGGTTATGATTGTTGTTTTACCTTCACCCGGTACAGAGCTTGTTGCCATAATGATTTTTTCGTTTTCATTGAGCGACGAAATAAAAATATTTCTGAGTACACGGAATGATTCGGGGAATCCGCTGCCTATATCAGGGTTAGTAAACAGCAGAGACCTGTCACCGGGCATTGCTCTCTTTTTGAAAACAACCCGGGGAATAACTGCGAGCGGCTCAAGATTAAGCTCTTTTTGGATATCGTTCTTTGTTTTAACTGTTTTTCGTTGCAGAATATATATGAAGATAAATATCAGGCCGAAAAATATACCCACTATTGCGCCTTTGACAGCCTCATTAAAATAATTTCCTTCATTGTAGGGAGATGTTGCAACCATGGGTTGCTTGAGGATATCAAAGGTGATGTTACCGACAACATATTTAGCAACAGACGGGAAGTTTTCTACCGCTGAAACCAATACATCATATGTCAGTTGAGCATCTCCGCCTATTGCAGTCAAAGTGAACATATTTGAACCTGAAACTGCAGCGGCGCTGAGACTTACAGGCATATAAGCCAAATTAAGGTCTTCACATATTACCTCCTGAAGCAGATTACAGGAAAGGATATACGGGAAAGTAGAAGAAAGCAAGGATGCCGTGGTAGAATCATAATAGAATGTGTAAACGGAAATGCCGTTTACAGCTGTATTGGCGTGTTGAGTGTTGACGGTGAGCGTTACAGAGGATTTGTATTCAGGTGTATAGTTGATTTTGCTGTTTAATACGCTGTATCCGCCGAACAATACTGCGGCTGCAACACATACCCACCAGAATCTGTACAACGCCTTGATGATATCGTTAAGATAAACCGTAATGAAAATATCTTTTTTGTTTTCAGCTGTCTGAGTACTTTTTGAGGTTTGATTCATTTCAGATCTTTCTTTCAGTTTATTTTGTCCGGCTTTTTACTGCGCGGCGGTTTCTTCTGCAGCATAATCCGACACGGATTCTGCCTTGTACTTGCGTTTTTTATGCTGACTGTAATATCCGTAATAAGAATATTTTCCGTAGCCGTAACCGTATCTGCCGTAATTATTGCTTTCGTCATTACCGTTAAAGCTGAACGGAAGAATGTTCAGATGAACATCGTTAAGAATGCAGCCTGCAAGGTTTGAACTTATTTTGCTGATTGTTGAGATTGCATCATTCAGTGTGTTTACGTTTACTGTATCTGTTCTGACGATAAGTATGGTTTTATCGACCATTTTAATAATATCCGTAACAGTTGAATCAAGGGAAAGGGGTGCCGTATCAATAATAACGAAATCATAATGCTTTTTCAGTTTTCTTATCAGCTTTGCAATGTTGTTGTTCTCAATGAAACGACGGTAATCAGAGTAGGGCTTAGTGTTGATTGCAAGTGAAAGTGTAGATTTCTTGAACGGCCTGAAATTGTATTCTTTGAACAGAATCTTCCTGGTAAGCAAATCTGAAAGCTCGCTGTTTTCCATTTCTTTTTCATTGAAAATTTTGTAAAGAGCGGGCTTCTTGAAATCAAGGTCCAGAAGGACAACCTTGTTGCCTCTGTCTGCAAGTGAAACAGCAATGTTTGCTGCACAAGTGGATTTGCCCTCATTTTCGGCAACGCTGGTTATAGCAAATACCTTGTCCTCGTCCTTTTTTTTCTTGTGTTCAAGTTTTGCGGCAATTTTATGAAAGCTTTCGGTAAAACGAAGGCTGATATATGCACTGCTGTGGATAAGAAGGCCTTTTTTCTTTTTCAACCTGATATCCTGAAATGATATTCTTTTATCTTCATGAGTAATTGTTCCGATGAGCTTTGATTCTATTTTTTCGTTAAAATCGCTCTCTTTTTTCACAGTATTTCTCATTAGTGAAAATGTGATTATTATTGCCAGAGCCACAGTTGCACAAGCTGCAACAACAATATTGCGGTTTGTGCTTGAAATGCTGTTTGACGGAAAAGCCGGAACAGACGGCGATTTTATAACAATAACACCTGCATTGCGGAATATTTTATTTGAAACCTTATGATGAGATTTAATTATCGCATTGAGAAGCTCGTAGGCTTTTTCGGGATGCTTTGATGTAACCTTAAGTTCTATAAAGTTTGTCTGTTCAATTACAGATGCAGAAACTGTACCGTCGAAGCCGTCAATTCCGAGATATTCTGCCGCAGCATCCTTTATTGAAGGCTCAGTAAATATATTGACAAGAATGTTTGCTTTTTCGGTTGAAACATTGAATGTTGAATATGAAACTGAAGAATTGCCGCCGCCATTGACGGCAAGCGTTGCCGATGCGGTGTATACGGGGTCATAGGCTGTATGAGTAACAAGAAAAAAGCCCATTGCACCCATAAGTGCACAAAGTATAACAACCCAGATGTTTCTGATGATATCTTTTATAAGGCTATACCATTCAATTGTAATTTTGTTTTTTTTCATAATTTATCATTCCTCAACAATAACGGTAAGCACACTGTGACCTCTGAGTCCGCCGGCGTCTGTTGCAAAATAATGAACCTGATATGTGCCGGGCTGGTTAAAATCAACATTGGATTCAACTGTAACTTTATCTTTAAGGCTTATTTCACCCATCATCGCATCAATAATATAAGTGCTGAAATCTACAGTTTCGCCTTTTCGGATATAAATAAGATAATCCTTGAGCTCAATTATCGGAACGGAATTCGGTCGGTCTTCAACAATAAGCGGCAGCTGAATTGTCGAAGTGTCACCTTTGTTGTTCGTAACTGAAACATCAATAGAATATGCACCGGCACTCGAGCTTGAATAATCTTCTGAAGTAATTATGATTTTACTTGTTATATTTCCCTCAAGACTGTCTGTGGCTTTAATTATACTTTTAAGGTCGATATATTCGTAAAGAGAAAAGCACAAATTATCTGTCACAGTGAATCTGGGTGACCGGTAACCGGCAAACTTGATTTTTCTTGTCTCTTTAGCAACATTGTTATCGCTGTCACATACTGTATATGTAACCTTGCTTACGCCTTTTTCGGTAAATCTTGAAATAGATTCAATAATTATTTTTTCAGTGAGGTCCTTATCTTTTTCGTCGTAGGCGGTAACACCTCTGAGCAGTTCCTCGTCGGTTGCATTGAGGCTGACCTCTATCATTTCTCCTTCAACCGTAATCTGGGGAGCGGTTTTGTCTGTGGAAAGTTTTTCGCCTATATAAACAACCAACGAAGCGATTGAAATAAGGACAAATGCAATTAAAACAATAATTCTGAACGGTTTCATTTTGTTCACCTGATAATCAATGGATTTTTTTGTTTTTGAGAACTTTATCGGGGTTAATGCTAAAAAGCAGATTGGCATATTCTTCCGAATGAACATCGCAGATGTTTTCGTAAACATCCGTAAGGTACGGTGTTCTCATATACGGGCTGTGTGCATCGCTGGCGACAAAATCGGCAATTTCATGTCTGATAATGCTGTGGGAAACCATATAAGCATCTCTGCCAAAGCTGCCCTTAAGACTCCCTTTGTTAATCTGAATCAGGCAGCCCATATTTTTAAGCCTGAGCGGTGCAGATTCATCTTCTGCAACGAAAGCGTATCTTTCGGGATGTGCGATAATCGGTGTAAAACCTTCTTTAATAAGAATCCTCAGCTTTTCATAGACCGATTCTGAGTGTTCATTAAAGCTGAATTCAATAAGCGGATAATCCGAATTACACAGAGTAAGCAGTTTTTTCTTTTTTATCAGTTCAACAAGATTTCCGTAAGCAAAAATCTCATGACCGGGATATATCCTGAGGGGAATATTTTCATTTTTCAGTCTCGAGTTCAGTTCCTTGAATTTTTCGATATAAACATTGTCACAGTAGTTCTGATATGAGTCGGGAATATTGCTGTGAGGGGTGACAATAATTGCTGTTGTACCGCCCTCTGCGGCAAGACGAGCCATTCTGACAGACTCTTCTATATTATCTGAACCGTCATCAAGACCGGGCAGAATATGGCAGTGAATATCAACCACGGCGCACCTCCACCAATACATACTTATACGATTTATATAATACTAATTAATAATAATAAAGTCAATAATATATATTTATTTTCTATTATTTTCCTTATTATACGACAATAACGGTTAACAGACAAAAAAGAAAAACGCCTGTACGCAATGAAACGTACAGGCGTTTGTTAATTCAGATCAGGAGTAGAACACCTGAATGCTTGATGAAAACTTGCAGTAATCTTCGAAAGCAACAGGTTCATCACAACCTTCAAATGCACCGAAAGCATAGGCCATATCATAGCCCATTGATTCGAGAATCTCTTTGATTTCCTTGGCATCAGTTGTGCTTGTGGAGCAGTTTGAAGCAGCAACAGGAGTTGCATTCAAAGAAATGAGAGAAATTGTAGGTTTTGTATATTTGCTCATTATCTTACTCCTTTCTTAAAATCCGAGAAGTTTGTTCATAGCTGAAAAAGCTTTATCGAACAAATCAAATATCCATTTGAGCACTCTTAAAAGCCAGCAGCCTACGGAATCATCGGGTTCTGTAGGATCTTCAGGCTCTGTGGGATCCTCGGGCTCTGTAGGATCTTCAGGCTCTGTAGGATCTTCAGGCTCTGTGGGATCTTCAGGCTCTGTGGGATCTTCGGGCTCTGTGGGATCTTCAGGATCTGTGGGATCTTCGGGGTCTGTAGGATCTTCGGGGTCTGTAGGATCTTCAGGGTCTGTAGGATCTTCAGGGTCTGTAGGATCTTCGGGCTCTGTAGGATCTTCAGGCTCTGTGGGATTCTCGGGATCTGTGGGATCTTCGGGCTCTGTAGGATCTTCAGGCTCTGTGGGATTCTCGGGATCTGTGGGATCCTCGGGGTCTGTAGGATCCTCGGGATCTGTGGGATCTTCGGGCTCTGTAGGATCCTCGGGCTCTGTAGGATCCTCGGGATCTGTGGGGTCTTCAGGCTCTGTGGGATCTTCAGGTACTACAGGATTGTTGGGCACGACAGTTTCTGAGGAAGCTAACATCATAGCGCTTACGGTAACAAGGTCAAAGTCTGTTGAAAGAAGAGCGATATTGCTCAGCTCACTTGTAATCTTAACCGAGCCAACAGAAAGAAGTGTGCCAACTTCATGGTTCTGGATTGTAACGGTATTGTTTTCACCGATGTAATCTGTAATATCATAATACATTTCGGTATTACTATCGATATTAAAGTCTTTTCCGCCAATCTTAGCTTTTGGAGTACCCGATGCAGCTCTGAGGCTAATCATAACCCTTCCTGTACCTTTGTCAAAATCTTTGATTGAGAATACAACCGCACCGGTACCGGAAGCGAGGTAAAGCTCATCCTTCGGACCGATTTCATTATAGGTATCAAAGGAGATTGTCTCCTTATCATTGCCTGTAACGTATGCAAAGTTGCCTGAACCTGTGATTATGTTGCCTTCATTCACATTTACAAGGTTATCTATAACATTGTAATACTGTGCATTTTTCTCAGAAGGAATGTAGTATGAATCGTCGTCAGCGAGGGGCTTGTAAACTCTTACGGAGTCAATAACATTAATGAGTTCGGTTACTGACTGAGTTTCAAGCATACCTTCTTCAACTGTGTTTGCGCCTTCGCCGCCGTTGAGGATTGAATCATCGTCAAACCAGATAACATCAACTGTTTCTGCATCAAGAACATATTCCATGCCAATCTCTGCAAGAGCTTTGCGAAGAACTCCCTTATCTGCATTTGCAACAGTGTTAACTGTTATACCGTCAACTGACTGGGTTGAAACCGTGGCATTGAGAGCGCCTGACATAGAAGGAAGATAGGAAGCGATAATCTGAACTGTGTAGTTGCCGTAGGAATCGTCTTCTCCGTTGATAATACGGCTTTCACTGATCAGAGGAACCTGATAAAGCGTACTTCCGTATCTGTTTGCACCTTCACTGTCAGTATCGTTGTAGTAAGTATCAACGATATAGGATTTGAGCATCTTGCTTGTACCGTCGGGGTTATTCTTCTTGAGAGAAACAACCAAAACACCTGTATCCGGACCGCAAGCACCGTTGAGGTCGAAACCTTCGCCGGTAAAATCAAATTTAAGGTTTTGTGAACGCTTGTCAGTTGCATCAACTTTTGCAATATACGCTAAACCGTTTGAATAATTTGAAATTTTGTTATAACCACCGGTGTTGCTATCATAGCCGTAAACATCGTTTTCCGTTGAAGGATTCTGTTTTCCGATTGATAATAAGCCGGTGTTGCGTTTCCACTCAACACCCGTGCCTGAAGCAGTTAATACTGATTCTTCATAGAGAACGTTCGATGCGGGAGCAACGGTAACCTTGCTCTTGACAACAGTTTGATCAACCTCGCTGAGCTGAGTATGATAGTAAACGGTCTCTACGCCGTTAACAACAGAATCGGGAGTATAGACAACGGTATTGTTTGTGACTGTGAATTTACCGTATTCTCCGTCAACAGTTGAAGCGTATGCACCGCCGTCAGTTGAAATACCTACAATGGAGCGTGTTGCGTTGTATGCTGTTGCGGTTTCGTTGAATATTTTGTCGTTATCAAGAGGTGTTATATCAATGGGAGCGTCGAAGTCAACAACAACATTGTCGCTCGCAAGAGCAGTGTCATTGATAACCCATTCTGACTTGAGGTAAACGGGAGAAGTATAAGCAACAGTGTCATTATCCTTTACCTGGTTGCCATTTTCGTCAAACCAACCGACGAAATCAAAGCCTTCTTTAGTGGGAACGGGAAGAATGTCGAAGCTGTCGCCGTATTCAAATGTTTTGCTTGAATCGGGCACGGTAACATTTGCAGCACGTGTGCCTGCCTCATAAACTCTGATATCGCTGAAGGTTACTGCATTGCTTGAGCCGTTGGCATCAACACGGATAATAGCCTTTGTTGCACCTGTGGGAGCGGTAAATATCTGCGTCTGATTTCCGCCGCCGTTTGAAGAATATCTGTTCGTTGAATCGTTGAACTCAATACCTGTTCCACCAACGGTTTCGCTCCGGAAGAAGATATAAACGTCCCAACCGCTGCCTGTGATATCGATATCAATCTTATACTTTTTGCCTGCAGTAACAGGGAATGAGGGAGATTCCGATGTACCTTCGCCTACACCTTCATTTGATGTGAGGGTAAAGCCGTTAGAGGTAACAGCAGAAATGGTTGCGTTGCTTGCTGTTTTGGTGTTCCAATCGTCGAAATCGAGAATAGTATCGAAATAAACGGGGATTTCGCCAAGCGCCCACTGTGCGGTAAGCGTTACGTTACCGTACATTTTTATGGGGACTTCACCGGGCGAACAGATTCCGTTAAGTTCCCAGTTACCTTCAGATGCGGTAACCAGCCAGCCCTGGAAGGTATAGCCATCACGTGCGGGCATGGGAATGGTGAGGGTGTCTTTAACAGTATAGTTTTGACTTGTGGGGCTAACGCTACCGCCGTTTGCGTTATAAGTAATTGTGTAGCTGTTGAGGTCCCATTTCGAGTAGATTGACTTGTGCTCTGTTGCAGTATCTATAGCGGTTATCGAGTTGCCTGCCTCATCAAACCAACCCTTGAAGGTGTAACCGGGTCTGACGGGAACCTGAAGAGCACCATAGTAAGTATACTCCTTATAAACATCTTCGGTCTTTTCGTATACGGCATCTGCATAGTAACGTTCTGCATCAATCAGCTTGATGTTGGAGAAGGTTGATTCGCAGGGATCGTTGGTTGTGTTACCGAAGCGGAAGGAAGCCTGGGTTGTATTGGCACCTGTGGTGAACTTTATGACATAGTGGTAGGTACCTGCATTACCGTAATTACCCCACCAAGCATTTCCCTCGGTTTTTGATGCCCATGCTCCGCCGTTTGTCTGAACAGACATATTGGTCGGTACATCTCCTGCGCCGCCGCTTGCATTATAGAAGAACATGAATGCCTGAGATTTTCCGTTTGTCGTGACATCATATTCAAATACATATTCTGTGTTGGGGCTGAGCTTAACCTTATAGAAATGGTTTGCTGAACCGTATGTTGTGTATGCTTCACCGCCTGTGATTGTGCCGTTAACAAGAGTGATTTTGCCGTCTTTGTAGGTAGCTGTACCTCTGTCGGAAACAACCTTCATGCTTTCGGGATACTGTGACATCTCATAAGCACTGAAGATGTTATCATATTTCAATGCATAGAAAATAGTGATGTATTCTTCGATGCTGTCAACAGCATTGTCGATTTGCTCCTGAGATGCGCCGGGTGTGCCGAGAATGGTTGCTGCCTCTTCAAGCTTTTCAAGGAATTCGTCGCTGGGGTTTTTTACACCGTAGCCGTCCATAACAGAGTCACGAAGAGCGCTCTTATCTGTTACGGAGCAAAGAACCGATGTGCCTGCAGTTGCGTATCTTGCTGCAACGGCAGTCTGAATACACATAGCCTGATTCAATGCGTGGATATATTTGCCGTCAATTTCAGAAACCTTGTATTCGGGAACATAAGTTTCTCTGTAGGGGAGTTTATTTTGGCCGCCCAGCACTTTTACAAGCTGATCGTAATCACTGTATGTAGTCCAGCCGCTGGGTGCCGCAGAAAGGCTTGTAGCCGTATAGGATTGAGCTGTACCTAAAGTGTAATAAGTGGTATACGCTTCAAATGAGTTGTTCGGATAATCCGAACCGCATCTCAGAGCATCCCAACCTATTTTGAAGTTCGGAATCTGGCTTGTGTTTGTGTAACGGGATTTGTCGACTGTCAGCAAGCCGAGATAGCTCTGTGATCTTGAAGAGTCATGGCCGTTGGTTGCGGTCTGAAGAACGTATGAATTTTCAGTATAATCAATTGATGTACCCGGTCCGTTTATTCCGTCTACTACAATGTAGTCTTCTTCACTTTGGCCTGAACCGCCTGTCGGAGGATTGGGGTAAACCAGGGGATCCTGTCTGAAATAACCTGAATCGTGATAGTCACCGTGGTAGGAACCCAAGGGAGCTCTCTGACTGTGGTCAACTCCGTTGGCACCGGTAATCCATGAAGAAATTTCGTTCTGCGAAGCGTTAACCTGACGTGCTTCCGCAACGGCACCGACGGTGCGCTGGGGAGCATACATAACGGTATATGCTGTGAAAACTTCCTCAGATCCGTCTTTATAGATAACTGTTATATCCCATCTGACAGTAGCTTTCTCGCCGGGTGCAAGACCTTCGCCGGAGAAATGCAAGCCCAGTGGGATATTATCATAAAATTCAACCGTGCCGGTATCATCAAAGTCAAATTGGATGTTTTCGTAACTGCCGCCTTTGACTTTGTCGCTTACAAAAACATCGTTACCGGGTTCGTCAACATTTGTAAGGTTAACCCTGAAGTGCTCAGCACCTTCAACATGGAAGCCCAAATACATATAGTCTTTTTCTGCTATGGGTTCAATGTTGTAGTAATTGTTCTCGTTCATTATGTTGTTTACGTAATACTGACCGTCTGTATACATGCCGTCTGCGTCAGGTTTAAGGTAAACAGTTTCGGGAACGGCGATTTTGGGCTTTCCGGCCTCTTCTGCAGCTTTGTTATCAGCGATTTCTTTAAATTCGCTTCTGATAGTTTCTGTAGTACCTGTTGTGAGGTAATAGGTAAATTCGGTGGGTTCAAAGCTTCTGAAGATCATTGTGTCGGTGGGTGCGATATACGAGGTGGGAAGCTCGGGTGCGGGGTTAATGGTCTGGGCGTGTCTGTATTCCGGAGTGTTTTTATCAACTGTGCCAACCGAGCCTTCGGTGTCGCCTGCAGTCTGTACGTACATTGTGGGCTGTACACCGTAGTAGAACTTGGTTGTGACGTCTGTATAAAGACCAACACCGAAGCTGTCGCTATCTTCGCTGGCGGTGAAAGCAGCCCAGTTTTCGTTAACAGTAACCCAGGGCTCAAAATCCTTCATCTCAAGCGTGGTCTTGTACAGCTCGGTCAAGCCCCAGTATTCGGGCTCTTCATAGTTAATAAGCTTGCCGGCATCGTGCGTTGCTTTCCAGTGATTTGCTCTGTTATTGTCCGTATAGTCTATGAACTGATAATTATTATTGTAGAGTTCACTGGTTTCTGTTTTCCATGCATCTTCTTTGGAAACGTTGTTATAAACAAAGTGGTTAAGCGGCTCAACAAGGTAAAGTGCGGGGAATTCCTGAGAGTGAGATGCTTCGGGAAGACCTGAATAGTCAACCTTTCTGTTGGTTACCTTGATTGTGTCGCCCTGGAAATAGTACCAGGCTTCAACATAGGTGTCGGTAATGTAATCATCGCCCCAGATGGCTTCATATCTGCTGTCGCCTGCGGCATACTCATCCGACCATTTTGCCCAGTCAAGGGGACGTGCCTTAACATAAACATAGTCACTGGTTATCTTGTAGTCGATAATCTTACTGGCTTCACCAATAACATTACCGCCCTGAACGGGGTTGTAGGGCCAGTCAGCATTGTTATATTCACTCTGAACATAGGGCTTGTCACCTGTGCCGTAATATGACTGCTGAAGATATCTGCCTCGGTCAAGAGTGTTGATAAGGTTAACCTTATCGCTCTGCTGCTTGTAGCCTGAACCATAGTTTTCGTTCAGCTTATCCAGGTAGTCAATCTGAGTGATGTCTTTGGGGCCGTTAGCGTAAGTACGTGCATAAATATCAGCGGAAAGGTCATAAAGCTCGGAAACAACACCGCCGTTTTTAAGCGAAATACCCATCTCATATTTTTCTGTTGGGCTAATGTACGTAATTGTGTCTCCGGGATCTGCAACGTTAACTGTGTTAAGTGAGTAAAGCTCAAAATTACCGTTCTCTTTATCGAGAGTAGTAAACTTGATTTTAACAATCTGATTGTAAGTGTTTCCGTCAAGGAAATTATCAATGTAAGAAGCGAAGCTTCCGTTGTCGGAGGGCTCAAGGAAGAATTCTTCTGTTTTGCCGTCATTGAAGGTGGCAATGCCGCTTACGTATGAATCAGATTTATATGTTACTTCATAACGGTTGAATGCCGGGGTGCTGAGGTTGAAGGTGTATTCTTTGTTTGCTATCGTAACATTTGTTGAAGCACCGTTGACAATAACCGTACCGGGGTCGCTTGCCTTAACTGTAACGTTGAAGGTTGCGGTTTTTCCGCCGTAGTGGGCGGTAATTGTCTGAGTTCCTGTGGTGTTAAGAGTTTCTGGTGTGCAATAATATCCAGAAGTGATATCGAATGTTGTGCCGGGGTCTGTTACGCCGTCGCCGTCAGCATCGGTGTTACCGAGGACGGTTGCCTTGAGAACAAGACCTGTTGTATCCAGCTTTTCGCCAACGGTATAAACTGTTTTGGTCGGCTGTACAGCAACCGTAAGACTGTCAACCGCAGGTTCAAACATGGGATAAACGGTATAGCTTCGGGGCTGAACAGGTGTGTCGGCAGCAATGCGCATACCTGTGCCGTTTTCGCCTGTGTACCAGCCGGCAAAAACGTAATTAGCGGGAGCAGAGGGTGTGGGGAGTGCGCCATAGGTTCCGTCTACACCGTATGTCTTTGAAAGACGGTGAGGGGTCATTCTGGAGTCTGTAACACTCACTGCTTTTAAGAGTTCAATGTCTTTAAGTGTACAAACCCAGTTAGTGTTGCTGTGAGCGATAGAGAATACAACCGAAATATATTCAGTATCGGCTGTGGTAGTTATTATACAGGAGTTTGATCCGTAACCCGAAGCGGCGCTTCCGGGAATATAATCTATAAAGCTGCCGTCTGCTCTGTTTCTGACAAAATAGGGAGTGAACTGTACAAACTCGCTATTTAAATTATCGACAATATTATAGTTAAACACATAGAATGTGTTCGGATTAACATCAATGTTATAATAGCCGGAGTTGTTGTTGAATGAGAAAGAAGAGAAAAGATTACCTGAAGCGGAACTGCCGGTGTTCGTTGTCATGGTGATGGTTTTAGTTGATTTGTTCGTTTCGATAGTACCGTCATCATAACCGAAATCAGCTGCGGGGACACGGGATTTTGCATTGTCTGCCCATGAATCAAAGTTAAAAAGGTTGGCAGGGTCAAGCACAACTTCACTTTTTGTAAGCGTAATGTTCTTAACATCAGCATAAGGTACACCGTCGTTTGTGATAGTGAATCGGAACTGGACCTGAGTAACATCAGCGGGGGTGATGAACATAAAGCTGTTATCACCTTTGCCGGTCGCCGGAATATCGTATTGTGTTTTTAACAAGGAGTTGCTGTCAAACATAAACACGAAAGGAGAGAAGTTCTCAGCCGGAACACTACCTTGGAGATTATATGAGAAGTTGTAGGCTGTATTGGGCTCAACGGGTATCATGTAATAATCTGTGTTGCTCACAGAATTAGTTTTACTCTCACCGTGACCGGTGTAAGCCTGAGGCACCTGCGTATTGGTTTTGGTGAGTCTGAAGCTGCCGTCGGGAATATCTGCATCTACCTCACCGGCTATTTCGCCACCGAAAACAACGGTTGTTGAATTTTTGTCGCTTGCCCACTCTTCAAAAATGAAGAGGTTGTTGAAGCCAAGCTCAACAGGATAGGTCATACTTGCCGCCGACGAGAAAAGTGTTCCGATAGTCGGAGCAAGCAATGTAACTACCATCAGCATGGCAATTAACGGTTTAACAATTTTTTTCATAAAAAAGCCTCCTGAAAAAATTAGTAATCTATATCAAATCCAAATTATTTGCTTGGATAATTATTTTTATCGTTTCTGATAAATTCGTCGCACAATTTTTTGTATTG
The DNA here is from genome assembly GCA_045536235.1 of Acutalibacteraceae bacterium. Classification (GTDB taxonomy): domain Bacteria; phylum Bacillota; class Clostridia; order Oscillospirales; family Acutalibacteraceae; genus UBA8612. The sequence goes on from JAZSND010000027.1 coordinate 52,137, forward strand.
AGCAGCTTTTTTACAAGCATATCCGGGAGCTTTGCCGAATTCGCCTGTTTCTGCCAGCGAAACTGCTGCACACATATCGCAATAGTTTCTTAATTCACAGCGGTGACATACAGAAGGAAGAAATATCTTTTCCCTTGATTTTTTTATTTCGTTCCATGCATCGTTGAAATTCCGGATTTCAACCATCGGGGTTGACATTGTTCCGCAAGGCGACATTTTGCCGTCCCAGGTTACCCAAAAGGTACTACGCCCCGCTCTGCAGGGAATGATTTCACCGTCAGCTTCAATTTCATCCGGTCTTCTGACTATGTTTGCTTTTGCAATAAGGTGTTTCCTGAATTTTTCTTTACCCCAATCAAGCATATGACAGTCAAACTGAGCTTTTGCCGCTTCCTCGGGTGAAAGCCTGTCTGCTACGCCGCTTGACCTGACGGGCGGGAACATATATGTTACGGTCTGAACCGGTGTTTTCAGTTCGTTTGCGAATTTGTATATCTTCTCGGCATCGTGACGGTTATATTGTGTTACCGTATAGTTAATTTGTAAACTTATTCCGGCTTCTCTGAGGCGGATTACCGCATCAGTTGCTTTTTCATAAGCTTCACCGTTACCGCAAAGCTCACGGTAAGTCTCTTTTGAAGCTCCGTAAATTGTAACGTTGAGCTTTTGTGGCGGATTCTCTGTAAAAAATTTAACTTTGTTTTCGTCTATCAGCAAACCGTTTGTGTTTACAGAAACCAGTAATCCGTTTTTTTTCGCGTTAAGGTATATTTTTTCGAAATCCCTTCGCAGCAGAGGCTCGCCGCCGGTAAGCAAAAGCATAAACATACCTGCGTTTTTTGCTTCTTCCGTAAGCCGCAGCCACCATTCCGTATCCTTTTCCTGCTTTATGGCTTCACAGTCATTTTCTTTTCGGTGAACATAACACATTTTGCAATCCAGAGGACACCGTGATGTCAACTCAAACGCACCTGACAGAGGAATAAACCTTTTATCTGCTTCCGAGAAAATCTTTGATATGAAAAGATCATATTCCAATCCCAATCAAAGAACACCTCCGTTTCGCAGTTCGTTTTCGAGCGTGATAACCGCATTTTCATCTGCCGTACAGCCGAATGAGTATACAGGAACTGTTTCCAGCAGCTCAATCAGCAAATCAACAATGGCAGTTTGCTCATTCGGGGCAATCAGATCAAGGTATATGTTTTGCAACACTCCTTTGACTGCCTCAATTCCTGTAAGTTGTCTGACGGAATTTCCGGCAGCCTGACTGAGCAAAACAATTGCGCCGAGCGGAAAAACTTTATTTTTGCATATTCCGCTTGTTCCACAGAAGGGAACGCCGCAAGCATAAACTCCGTTTTCAACAAGAACACCGGCTTTATCGCCGTTGATAATTTCCGCACCTCTGAACTTTTTCCACAGAGCAGCCTGAGTGCTTTTACCTGTGCCGCACGGTGCGGAGAAAAGAATAGCCTTGCCGCCAACGGAAATATATGATGAATGGATAAAAAATACATTCCACGGCAGCAGAAGCTGTGGCAACGAAACCGAACTCCACATATATCTGCTGTCCATCATTATCGGAAAGCTTTGCGGAGTGAAAAATGTTTCGCTCAGGGAAGTATTGTAATAGATATATCTGGTTAATGCACCGTTGAATTTTCCCATAGGCAGCGCACGGCAAACAGTATCACCATCAACAGAAACAATAAATTCGCCTGCGGTGCGTTGATTTTCCAACGGCATAGTGGGGAACGGCTCACAAATCCTGCATTGAATAGTTATATCTGCATCGGATCTGTCAGGCGTTTCCTCAAACTGTTTCCACAAAGGGTTGTCACCCGGAAAGTCAGTCGCTTCAATACAGATTATTTTTTTACAAATACAGTAAATTTTTTTCATAACTCAAACGTCGGCAAAATCCCCAAGCAAAAACACTCCCCTACAATACTCCACTATAATCGTAAAATATTATAATGCAACCGGAGTTGAAAGTCAATATATAATATACTTTTAAAACCTATTTTTTATAAATATTATATTAAATTTTTATTATATTAAATTTTTGCATTTGCACAAAAATCAGAAAATGTTTTATGAAAAATCCGTTTACAAAACTTAACAATAATATTTTAAATTTGCAAATCAATAATAATAAGGCAAACGCAAGCGAAAAAGTTTTAGCAAAGGAGTGTATTTGAAATGGCTAAGAGCAATAACAAGAGCGTAGTACCTGAGGCACGTGAAGCACTTGACAGATTCAAGATGGAAGCTGCAAGCGAAGTCGGCGTAAACCTCAAGCAGGGCTACAACGGCGACCTCACTGCACGTGAAGCAGGTTCTGTCGGCGGTCAGATGGTCAAGAAGATGATCCAGTCCTACGAACAGAATATGAGATAACAACCGATTATAAAATTAATCGGTCTGTGCTCATGCACAGAAAAAGGAGCTGCCTCACTTTTACAGTGAAACAGCTCCTTATTAATTTGATTATGAATACATTATTGCTTCAGCACCTGTTCGCATTGCGTAGTAAACCTTGAGCGAATCACGGTAGCTATCCTGAAAATCATTATATGTTGAATAGAACGAGTTCGGATATTCGTCATATCCTTCAACGCCACGGTATATGCCCATAAAGACTGCATATTTTTCTTTGGCTTCGTTCATATATGAAATCCAGAGATTGAGATTTTTATTACCTACATGCTGATAAAGGGTTTTATCCGCCTTGATCTGAGAAATTGCGCTTTCAATGCTTGATATATAGCGGGTTAATTCTGCTTCTGCTTTATAGTAATCAGCATCGCAAAGTGCCATGTCAAAGGTATTTTCAAAATCGAGAATATCGTAAAGCTTTTGCGCATCAGCCTTTGATATTGCTGTTCCGAATTCGTCTGTCTGATCCTCGGGAAGGTCCGGTACGATGATTACGTCAGAACCGTCCTTTTTAGTTGTAGCTTCAGGCCGGTTGGGAATAAGCTCTGAACCTGCTGACGGATTTGATATGGTAGTTTCATTTTTGGCTGTAGTGCTGCCGGGCTTTGTTGTTGAGCCCGATACAGACGGCTTGGTGGTAGCAGCGTTTGCATTCTGCGTTTCATCATCAAGGTCAACATCTTCATTTTCGACAATTGCAGTTTCGTCCGCATCCGGTGCCAATGTTGTTGCCGACTGTTTGATTGTGCTGCCCTCAGGGTCGGTGACAAGGTAGCCGCCTTTTTCAGTTACGGGCGGATCATAGGGTATAACCTCGTTTTTGCCGTTTTCATCTGTAACGGCTTCACCTGCGGCATCGGTTACGACCTCGTAAACCATAGTTTCGCCATCCTCAAAGCTGAGGATTTCCGTAGGGGGTTCAACATAGGGCTCGCCCTTGTTTCTGCTGCATGCGGCAAATGTGAAAATTACCGCAAAAGTGAGTAGAATACACAGTGCCTTTTTCATTTTTGTTTCCTTCCTTTATCTGTTTTTTAAATGGTTAATTATGCTTTTGATGTTGTTTTCCGTGTGCAGACAAAGCTCTGCGGGACGCATTGAATCAAGCCGGTGCGCATCGGATGAAGTAAGAATTTTCATCTCATTGAGTATGGGAAATTTCGCCTTGAGCGCATCAATATCGCCGTTCGGCGAAACTTCCGCAATCTCAAAACCCATCTCTTTTGTTATCATACCGAGGTTTGAAATAACGCTGTATGAGCTACGGTCTATATGTGCAGGATAACACACTCCGCCGTAACCGTCAATTATTTTTTCAACGTCGTCTATAGATATGCTGCTTGCGGTTGTCAGCAAAAGCTCCTGTGTGCCGAGGATTTTATCCTCCTCGTTCATAATAAGCTGTGTACCGAAAATTTCAGGTCTGTTCTTGATTTTCGGAACACCCGACAGCACAAAATCCGAAAATTCTTCAGCCGCCTTCAGTTCTTCAAAAAGGCAGACTACATGCACCTCCTCACAGGTGCAAAGCTCCATACCGGGTATTACGGTAATGCCTGCCTGCTCCCCTGCTTTCATTGCAGCAGCGCAGTTCTGACATGAATTGTGGTCAGTCAGTGCTATTGCCTCCTGCCCCATTATTGCGGCAAGATTGACAAGGTTAAACGGTGTCATTTCCTCCTCTGCACAGGGTGACAAACAGGAATGTATATGAAAATCGTAAAACAGACTCATAACATATCAGCAATCTTTCCTGCAAGTTCAAATGCGTTTTTATCGCTGCGGAGAACAATTACTCCGTTTTGCTCTGCTCTGCGCAGGGCATCGTCATCAAAGGCGGAATTTTCCGTCAGCAATATACACGCAACATCAGCAAGCACAGCAACACCGACAGAATTAACATTGCCCATAACGGTAAGCCAGCAGTCGCCCTCTTTTGCACGGGACATAACCCAACTGAGCAGATCGCCGCTGTAGCCGCCGGTAACCTGCTTTTCTTCAGCAAGCTCACCGTGGCATATTACTTCGAGTGAAAATTCATCAATCAAATTTTTTACTGTCATTTTTATTCTTCCTTTTCTTTTGCTCTGTAAGGTGCAGGGATAAGCTCACGGTCAACACCGCTGAGCTGGTCACGCAGCCTGAATACACAGTCTTTTTCCGAGGCGAAACCACGGACTATATCATCGGCAAGCGCAGCACATGACGGTGCACCGCAGGTGCCGCAATCGAGCCCCGGCAGCTTTTCAAGTATCTCACGCTTTTCTGCCATTTTGCGCATAGCTTCGGGCACGGTATCGGCAAGCTTCATAACGTCTGTTGCAACAAGCGATTTGTGCCAGAACATTTTATCGGGTACCTGCTCCGTATCCAGACGGTTGCAGGAAACAGGCAGATATTTGCGCAGACGCTTGATTCTTGCCTTTGCAACATAGGGATTTTCGTACGTCAGCGAACCGCCTACACAACCGCCTGTACATGCGTTAAGCTCAATAAACTCAATATCGGGCAGCTTTTCATCCTCAAGCTCGTTGAGAATATTTATTACGTTGTCAATTCCGTCTGCGGCAAGGCAGTTATCCTTGAGCAGAGAATTTGCTTCGCCGCCGCTTGTTGCCCAGCCAACGCCGATTATGCCCGAATCCCTGACAGACTGCGGTTCGTTCAGGTGATTCATCTCGTGCACAAGTGCAGGATAGATATCTTTGATTGCTATTGCACCGTTGACAGCGGATTTTTCAAGACATACGGGCGATTTTATTGCGGTTATTTTTGCAGGGCAGGGAGATATGAAGAATACGCCTATATCTTCATCGGTCAGCCCCGTATCGGCAGCTGCCTTTTCTCTTGCCATAGCTGCTGCAATTTCCATAGGGGAATTGAGCGGCACAACATGCTCAATAAGATTAGGGAAATTGACCCTTATCAGTCGCACAACCGCAGGACAGGCTGAGGAAATAACAGGCTTTTTGAGCATACCCTGTTCAAAGAGTTTTCTTGTTGCATCGCTTACAATCTCTGCAGCCTTTGAAACCTCCATTACATCGTCAAAGCCGAGACCTTTCAGCGCCGTAAGCACATAGTCCACATCGTCAAGGTTGTTGAACTGACCGTAGAGTGCAGGTGCAGGCACAGCAACTTTATATTTAAACTTATGTATCTGTTCAAGAGAATCGTGTTCGGCATACTTAGCATGGTACGGGCAGACACGTATACATTCGCCGCAGTCTATACAGCGCTCTTTAATTATGTGTGCCTTGCCTTCACGTACTCTGATTGCGCCCGTCGGACATCGCTTGATGCAGTTGGTACAGCCACGGCATTTATCCGAGTCCAGGCGAACGGAATGGTAAAAATCAGCCATAGAAACCTCCTGTAAATTACAGTTTGTCGGTAAGACCGACACCAAATGCCGCCTATTGAAAAGTTTTATTAAAAAATAAAATACATCAACGGCGGAGATTAAAAAGCGTAAAAGAAATATCAATATAAAAAATTAAAGATGCTGTGAATTTGAACGGAACAGGCTGACGAGCTGAAGCTTTATTCATTTATCCGAGCGAGGGAACCATAGGCGGTAGAGTAAACTTAGAAATCAGATTTGCTTTTATAGCCGTTATGGCAGCAGAACAAAACATTTTTTGTTCTGTCTGCCGAGCGGATTTATTTTCGTCAGCCGTCGTGGAGTGCGCAAAACCCCAAAAGTTCTTTTGGTTACTTTTGTAACGCTTGACAAAAGTAACAATATCTTTACTTTAATTTTTCGCACACAATCCCTTTGTCAAAATCGCAATCTTTACACAAGGGAGCTCATTGGCAAACAAATTAAAAGAGCAATAAACTGTAATTTACTTCACATAAATTTTAAGTGTCATTACCGTGCCTTCACCGAGGACGGTATCAATTTTCATTTCATCGGTATATTTTTTAATATTGGGCAGACCCATACCTGCGCCAAAGCCCAATGCACGCACCTGATCGGGTGCGGTTGAATAACCCTCCTGCATTGCAAGCTCAACGTTTTCGATTCCGGGGCCGTGGTCGGTCAGCACAACGTGAACATATTCGGGGGTTATTTCAACATCTATTTCGCCACCGCCTGCGTGAATTACAAGGTTGATTTCGGCCTCGTAAACGGCAATTGCAGTGTTGCGTATAATTTCAGGCGGATAGCCGATATCCTTAAGAGTCTTTTTGATTTTGCCCGAGGCTTCACCTGCACGGGTGAAGTCGCTGCCGTCAACATCATAGTGCAGCTTTATTGCTTCATTCATACCGCAGCCTCCTTATTCGGGTCTGTGTGCGCCGCCGCGCAGACCGTTTTCGTAAAGGATACCGCAGGAAGTGAACATTTCACGCTTTGTTTTAAGCAGCGGAATACCGTTTTCCTCCGCAAGCTCAATCATACCAAGGTCAGGGCTTTTGCCACGCACAAAAACAATGCATTTCATATCCATCATTTCGGCGGTACGGACAACCTGCGGATTGACAAGACCCGTGAGCAGTACAGCCTGCTCTTTAACATATGCAAGCACGTCGCTCATCATATCGCTGCCGCAGGCTGAATGAACTTCTCTGTCAAGAAATTCTTCGCCGTAAACAAGCTCTGCATCGAGAACTTTCATAATTTCGGAAACCTTCATAATTAACGTTCCTTTCGTTGATGGTTTATTTTAACAGCAGTTTTTCTTACTTACTCTTTGTTTTATTTTTCCTGCAATGCTGAACAGTATAAACATTATCGCATTTACGGCAACTACGCTTGCACCTGTCGGCAAATCGAAGCGGTATGCCGCAACAAAACCGAGGAAAAAGCTGAGAGCTGAAACAACAGCCGAGCAGATAACAACACCACGGAAGCTGCGGAAAAAGCGCATAGCCGTAAGCGAGGGGAAAATGAGCAGGGATGAAATGAGTATTGCGCCCATTAATCTCATGCCGACAACTATTGTGACGGCGGTGAGAATGGCGACAACCGTATTGTAAAACGAAACCTTTGTGCCTGTTGCCTTTGCAAAGCTTTCGTCAAATGTCACGCTGAAAATGCCGTTATACATAATCACATAAAGCAGCAGCACAACGGCGGAAAGAACAATGCTGATTATAACATCAGATTTGTTTACGGCAACGATGCTGCCGAACATGTAGCTGCCTACATCAATATTTACGTTGCCTGCGAGTTTGACGGTAAGTACGCCGATTGCTATAGCCGTGCCCGAAATGAGGGCTATTGCGCTGTCGCCGTTGATGCGGCTGTTGCGGCTGATACGCAGCAGAAAAAATGCTGCGATTATAACAACGGGTATGGCAATCTGAAGCGGAGCTATTCCTGCCGCTGCGGCAACGCAAAGCGAACCGTAGCCGACATGGGAAAGTCCGTCGCCTATCATTGAGAAACGCTTGAGCACAAGCACCGAACCGAGCAGTGCCGCACAAAGCGAAACAAGTATGCCGACTATCAGCGGCATACGCAAAAACGAATATGAAAATATTTCTGATACTGTTGTAAAGAATGACATTGGTTTTGCCTCAAAATAAATTTAATTGCGCATTGCGAATTTACATTTCGTACGTTTCGGGACAAACTTCCATAATCTTTTCCCTCAGCGCAATGAAATCTTCAAGCGCTGCGGGCTTCTGGTTCGGATTGCGCAGCAGTGCTGCGGGGTGGAAGGTACCCATCATGAGTGTGCCGTTTTTGTCGATAAACTGACCGTGCTGTTTGGTTACTTTAAAATCGGGAGAGATTAATCTTGTTGCTGAAATTCTGCCAAGGCAGACGATTATTTTCGGGCGGAGCAAGCGTGTCTGCTCACGCAGCCAGCCGATGCACTCATTCTGTTCTTCCGGCAGCGGGTCACGGTTCTGCGGCGGACGGCATTTGACCATGTTAGCTATATAAATATTCTTTTTTCTGTCAAGGTCAACCGCTGCCAGGAATTTATCAAGCAGCTGACCGCCTCTGCCGACAAAGGGCTCGCCCTGTAAGTCCTCGTTTGCACCGGGACCTTCGCCGATAAAAAGAACCTTTGCGTTTTCATTACCGACGCCGAACACAAGCTTTGTGCGTGTTGCTGCAAGGCCGCATTTTGCGCAGCCCATGCAGTCATTTTTTAGCTGTTCCCAATTTTCGTACATATCATTTACTCCGTTGTTATTTGTTCAAGTCTTTCTACTTTTACATCAAGCCCTTGCATGTGAACAAGGTTTTCCTCATCGCAGCAGGTTATGAAAACCTGACGGTTCTGCAGACGGCTTACAACATATTTCTGCCGCTGCGGGTCAAGCTCGCTGAAAACATCGTCAAGCAGTATTACGGGTTCTTCCCCCGTAATTTTTGCGATTAAATCTGCCTCGGCAAGCTTCAGCGAAAGTGCAGCGCTGCGCTGCTGACCCTGAGAGCCGAAAAGACGTGCGCTTTTGCCTGATAACTCTATTGAAAACTCCTCTCTGTGTGCGCCTGTACCTGTAATGCAGCGTTCAACATCGCTTTCACGCTTTTCTTTAAGCGCATTGAGAAGGCTTTGATATATCTGTTCTCTGCCCTGTGCTTTTTCTCGGGCATATTCCTTGTAACGAAGTGTAAGCTTTTCCTTACCCGAGGATATTTCATCGTAGGCAGGATAGGCATATTCTTTCAAATTTTCAAGACAGCGCATGCGATTATCCACTATAACCGCACCCTTTTGCGCAAGCTCCTCATCCCATATATCGAGCATTGCAAGGTATGCAGGGTTATTCTTTGCAGCACGCAGCGTGGCATTGCGCTGAGCTAAAATTTTATTATATTCAAGCAATGTTTTTGCATAGTTCGGCTTCAGCTGGCTCAAAGCAATGTCGAGGAATTTGCGCCTTTCTTCGGGTCCGTCCTTGACGATTGAAAGATGCAGCGGTGTAAACACAACGCAGGTGAATTCGCCCATCATCTTTCTGCCCGAAGCAAGTGAAATTCCGTTGAGCTGAGCATGGCGCTTTTCGTCAATAAGCAGCTTTGCCGTTTTGTTGCGGCTGCCTGAAAAAAATTCCATTTCAAGCTCCGCCTGCGGCTGACCGAACATAACAACATCCTTATCCCGAACGCTTCTGAAGCTGCGGCAGCCCGTGAAAAGCCAGATGCTTTCTATTAAGTTTGTTTTACCAAGGCCGTTTTCGCCACAGATTATGTTGACACCCTCGCCGGGGGTATAATCCAGCCCGGCGAGGTTGCGGTAACTTTTTGCTTTCAGGTTAAGAACTTTCATTTTATCTTACAATGTGGTCCTTATCAAACAGAATTACACCGAAGCCGTGACCTGTTTTGCCGCCTGCTTCAACAAATTCAGCAAAGGCACGGCGCAGTGAATTGTCACGCGGCCACTGCTCAACAGGCAGGTCTGAAAAACGTTCAAAAATTCTCCAACCGTCGTTGAATTCTTCCTTTTCGCCCTGTTCCAGCAGCTCGAAATCACGGATAAATTTTGCTGTGTTGCTCTTTTCGGGCAGGAAGTCAAGATACTTATCGTAAAGCAGCCATGAACCGCAGCCGAAAAGTACGGGACCGCCGTTGAACTCATCCTTGAAAAATTCATATGCCTGACGGTAGGAATCCATACGGACCTCATCAGTCAGAGGAACACCCGATGACGGGATGTGGAAATTGACATATTTGTCGCCTGTGTGTACAACGTGACCGCTTGACAGCACCATGCCGTCAACCTTTTCGCCGAGTTCACGCAGCTCAAACTGGAATCTGCCGAGTGCAAAACGGTCAACCTCATACTGGCCGTGGAACCAGCCACCAACAAATGTACCCCAGCAGTTTTCACAGTCACGGCACTCAATAAGCTTGTATTTAAGGTCGCACATAAGGTCGTAATACATTTTGTCAGACAGACCTTTTTCACGGTAACGCTTGAGCAGTTCCTCGCTGCAGCAAAGCAGGAATACCATATGCATTGTCTGCTCGGGCTTGTTCATTTTCTTTGCAAGCTCTGTTACTCTTTCAAGCTTTTCGCCGAGCTCGTTTGCCCACGGGAACATATAGTCCTCATAAATTTTATCGAATTCATCGCCCCATTCCTTGTTTTCATCAAGGAGCTTGAACATTTTTGTAAAGCAGACCTGTGCTTCCTGCGGGAAGCCGATTTTTTCCATTACGTCACGGTTGTGTTCGGAGTTGTGAAGCATAGTTTTTTTACCTCTTTATTTTAATAAATTTTATTTTTTTGTGAGCCAGATCAGCATATCGCTCTCTCCCCTGTTTGCATAAGCATAATAGGGAATGAGCTTGATTTTCTGCTCAACATAATTCTCATCATAATCGTAATAAAGCTCGTCTGTTTCGGGTCTTATAAAACCGTCAAGCTCAATACCGTAAAAATCAAGCTCACCGTTTTTAATCAGCTTGCCTTCAGCCTTTGTATCAACATAAAGCGCTTTGAGCGGAAGCGGATTATCCACGCCCTCTGCACAGTAGACAAGCGGACCTCTCTGTACGGCAACTCTGCCGCAGCACTGGCGAACCTTGGGATTCGCCTGAACAAAGCGCACGGGCATATCAAGACTGTATTCTAAAATATCGCCGTCGGCAACATCAACGTAAACAAAGCCGTCATCTGCAAGCGCTGCATTTTTACCGCCGTTCAATGTGTAGCTTCTGCACCATGCAGGCAGACGAAGTGCAAGCCTGAAATTACCTGAGCAGGTAATTTTCATCTTACCGTTTTCGGGATAGGCGGTTTCAACGCTTATCTTTTTGCCGTCAGCCTCAAAATCGCCGTTGATGAAGTGGTGCAGCCAGAGTGTATCCTCGTTTGCGGAGCAGGCAAGCTCGCCCACGCTTGCAATAAGCCTTGTAACGTTGGGTGGACAGCACGAGCAATCGAAAACCTCAAGGCGCTGCGTTATCGGATAGAATGGCTTATGTCTGTTATCTTTAGGATTCTTTACACCGATAAGGTCAACCTCGATTGAGTTATCGTAGAAAAACGCTTTACCGTCAAGCGATAAGCCACAAAGGAAGCCGTTATAAAGAGCAAGCTCAGCAGCGTCGTCATATTTTCTGTCGGGTCTGATGGCACTCATGCGGCTTGCAAAAAGCACATAGCCGATGTCTGCGCAGGTTTCGCAGTAGGATGATGTTTCGGGCAGATCATATTCGGGCAAAAATGCTTCGCCCACGCAGGTCTGACCAAGACCGCCCGTAATATACATCTTTTTCTTTGCCATATTGTCAAACAGCTTGTCAGCAGCATTGAAAAGAGAATCATCGCCGTACTCTGCTGCAAGGTCTGCCATTGCACAGTAAAGATAAACCGCACGTACGCTGTGACCTACGGCTTCATCCTGCTCCCTGACAGGCTTATGTGCCTGGGAATAGGCTTCGTCCTCGGTTTTGCCGCGCACATCTACAAAGTGCTTACTCAGCTCAAGATATCTCTTTTCGCCCGTTGCACGGTAGAGCTTAACCAGTGCGAGTTCGATTTCCTCGTGACCGGGTGAATCGAATTCTGCCCATTTTTCGGTAACGAATGCCTTTTCTATCATATCAGCATAGTCGCACATGATTCCGAGGAATTTATCCTTACCTGTTGCATTGTAGTAGGCAACAGCCGCCTCCATCAGGTGACCTGCACAGTAAAGCTCGTGATTGTGCCTTGCGGTAAAACGGTCATCAGGCTCAAAAAGGGTATAACAGATGTTGAAGTATCCGTCATCCCAACGGTTTTTGTCAATCAGGTCAACAACCCCGTCAACGATACTTTCAAGCCCGGGATCAGGCTGCTTTGCAATTATGTATGCGGCACTTTCGAGCCACTTGGCAACGTCCGAATCCCAGAAAATGTGCGGTCTGTTGGGGTCGCCTTTTTTCCATTCCAGCTTAAATGCTTCAAATCTGCCTGTATCGGCAAAACGGTCATAAACGCTGTGAATGGTGACATTGCGGTTTAATTCCTGCTTTTTCTGCCAGAAACCGCCGGTGACGTTTGTGTTTTTCAGACGGATGTTTTTACTTGCTGCTTCCATTTGTTTCATCCTCTTTTTTCTTATTGGTTTCACGGATTATATAAATCGGTCTTTTTTTGACTTCCATATAGGTTTTTGCAAGGTACTGCCCTATGACACCCATACAGAAAAGCTGTATGCCGCCGATAAAGCAGATGAAGCAGACGATTGATGCCCAGCCCTGTACGGGATCATCAAAGAAAAGCCTGCGGACAAAGACGACAGCAACGCCGATAAAAGACATAACGGTAAAGAAAATGCCTATCCACGAAGCAATATTGAGCGGTGCCTGCGAGAAATTGATTATACCTTCAACGGAATATTTGAACAGCTTCCAGAAATTCCATTTGGTTTCGCCTGCTGCACGCTCGACATTCTGAAACGGCAGCCAGTAGGTTTTAAAGCCTATCCAGCCGAAAATGCCTTTTGAAAAGCGGTTGTATTCGCACATATTTACAATCGCATCGACCATATCCCTTTTCATCAGGCGGAAATCTCTTGCACCGTCGACAATATCGGCATCTGATATTTTATTGATGATTTTGTAGAACATACGTGCAAAAAAGGAGCGTACAGGCGGCTCACCCTCACGGGTTACTCTGCGTGTTGCAACAGAATCGTAATCCTGCTCTTTGATAATTTTCATCATTTCAGGGAGAAGTGACGGCGGATCCTGCAAATCAGCATCCATAACCGCAACGTAATCTCCGTCTGCCTCGCAGAAGCCTGCGTACATCGCAGCCTCTTTGCCGAAGTTGCGTGAAAAGGATACGTATTTTACCCTTTCATCGTTTGCGGCAAAGCTTTTGAGAATTTCGAGCGTGGAGTCCTTTGAGCCGTCATCGACAAAAAGAAATTCAAAATCGTTTTCGGGCATTTCGGCACTGACACGGCTGACCTCTGCATAAAACAGCGGCAGCACCTCCTGCTCATTGTAACAGGGAACAATCAGACTTATTTTCTCCTTCATTGTTTCACTTCCTCAAAAAAACACTTTTATGGTAAAACTCACCAAATTTGTGGTTGACTTTTGACTCGTAATACCCTAATATAACTATATACATTAAAGTATAAAATAAGATAATACATTTGTCAATGAATATTATTTTTGTCAGGAGGTAAATTTATGCTTTACAAAAAGAACTCGGCAAAGCTGACCCGTGAGCTTTTTGAAAATCCCACAAGCGAATACCGTGCCACCCCCTTCTGGGCATGGAACTGCGAGCTTAACCGTGAGCTGCTTGACCGTGAAATAGGCTATATGCAGGATATGGGATTCGGCGGTTTCCATATGCACGTTCGTGTGGGTATGTCAACCGAATATCTGTCCGACGATTTTATGAGCCTTATCAAAGGCAGCGTTGAAACCGCAAAGGATAAAAAAATGCTTGCATGGCTCTATGACGAGGATAAATGGCCGTCAGGCTTTGCGGGCGGACTTGTTACAAAGAAAAAAGAAAACAGAGAAAAATACCTGCTGTTTACACGCAAGGGCTACGGCTCAGGCAAAAATTTCTCCAACGATTCTTCCGCAAATGCAGTACGCGAGGAAAACGGTGTACTGCTTGCAAGATATGAGGTAAAGCTTGACAAAAACGGCTGCCTTGAAAGCTACCGCCGCCTTGCGGATAACGAGGATTGCGCTGACTGCTGGTATGCTTACTGCGAAACGCAGGGTGAAAGTGCATGGTTCAACCTTCAGTCATATGTCGATACCCTTTCTCCCGCTGCAATAAACGATTTCATCAACACAACCCACGAGCGATACAAGGAGTGCATAGGTGACGATTTCGGCGAGGCTGTTCCTGCAATTTTCACCGATGAGCCGCAGGTTGCACGCAAAAAAATGTTCGGCAAGGCTACAGGCGATACAGATGCCTTCCTGCCTTATACGACCGATTTTGCCGATACATACAAGGCTATGTACGGCGAGGAGCTTTTTGACAAGCTGCCCGAACTTTTCTGGGAGCTGCCCGACGGCAAGGTTTCCGTAACACGCTACCACTATCACGACCATGTTGCGGAACGTTTTGCTTCTGCCTTTGCCGATAATATCGGCGGCTGGTGCGACAAAAACGGCATCATGCTCACCGGCCACATGATGGAAGAGCCCTCGCTCGAAAGCCAGAATGCCTCCGTCGGCGACTGCATGCGTTCCTACAGAGGTTTCCAGCTGCCGGGTATTGATATGCTGTGTGACTGGCGGGAATTCACAACTGCAAAGCAGTGTCAGTCCGCCGTTCATCAGTACGGCAGAGAAGGCATGCTCAGCGAGCTTTACGGCGTAACAGGCTGGAACTTTACTTTCAGAGGTCATAAGCTTCAGGGTGACTGGCAGGCTGTCCTTGGTGTTACCGTACGTGTACCGCACCTTTATTGGGTTTCCATGAAGGGCGAGGCAAAGCGTGACTATCCCGCATGTATCGGTCATCAGTCCCCGTGGTATAAGGAATATCCCTATATCGAAGACCACTTTGCAAGAGTTAATACGGCTATGACAAGGGGTAAGCCCGTTGTACGTGTCGGCGTTATTCACCCGATTGAAAGCTACTGGCTGCGTTTCGGCCCGCGTGAGCAGACTGCGGATATCCGTGAGGAGATGAACGAGCAGTTCATGCAGCTTGCAGACTGGCTGCTTTACAGCCTTGTTGATTACAACTATATCTGCGAAGCCAACCTGCCCACACTGGCAAACGGCACAAAGGTCGGTCAGATGCAGTACGATACCATCATTGTTCCCAACCTTTTAACCGTACGCTCAACAACACTCGAATTTCTTAAGAATTTCAAAGCAAACGGCGGCAAGGTCATTTTTGCGGGCAGCCTGCCTGAGTATGTCGATGCCATTGAAAGCGGTGCAGCAAAGGCATTTGCGGCAGATTCGACAACAGTCGGCTGGTCAAAGATTCAGCTTATAAATGCACTTGAACAAAACCGTGAAATCGACCTGCGTGATGATGACGGCGAAAGAACAACCAACCATATGTATCAGCTTCGTGAAGAAGACGGCTTGCGCTGGCTGTTTGTTGCACCGATAAATCATACGGACGATCACTATTGCTGTAACAGCGAGGAGTATACCCTTCGCCTCAAGGGCGAGTATGCACCTGAGCTGTGGAACACATTGGACGGCTCTGTAAAACCGCTTGCCGCAGAATACATGTACGGCGATACATTTATTGATTTTGAGCTTTATCCTCAGGACAGCATACTTCTCAGGCTTGTCCCCGGCAAGTCGGATGTACAGCCCGAAAAGGTAAAAGGCAGAACAATTGTAGGCTTACTTCCCGGTAAGGCTGAAATTGAGCTTGCAGAACCCAATGTTGTTCTGCTGGATATGCCCGAATACAGACTCAACGGCGGTGAATGGAGAGCAAACGAAGAAATCCTCCGCATAGGTGATACGCTCAAGGACGAGCTCAAAATGGAAAATGCCATTGCAGGCGGTGCACAGCCGTGGCTGTTCGGTGTTGAAAAGGAAACAGAAACAGTTGACCTGCGATATGTTGTAAATTCCGATATTGAGGTTGAAAGTGTCAGTTTTGCACTTGAGGATATGGACAAGAGCACCCTTACCTTCAACGGCAAGCCTGTTGAAATGGTAAGCACAGGCAAATATGTTGACGATTCTATTGATATTGTCACACTCGGCAAGCTCGAAAAGGGCGAAAATGTTATTGTTCTCAGCCGTGCATTCGGCAAGGTTTCAACGCTTGAGGCATGCTACCTTCTCGGTGATTTCGGCGTAGAGCTCAAAGGCAGATCAATCAGGGTAACCGAACCCGTACGTGAGCTTGAATTCGGTGACTGGACACGTCAGGGTCTGCCCTTCTACGGCGGCAATGTCACCTACAAGCTGAAAATTCAGGGCGGCGATGATAATCTGAGTGTTATGATTCCGCACTTTGAACAGCCTGTTTGTACAGTCAGCGTTGATGGCAAGAGAACGGGCACTGTTGCCCTCTCTCCCTACAGTGCACCGCTTGGCAAGCTGGGTGAAGGCGAGCATACCGTTGAAATAACAGCATTCGGCAACCGCTTCAACACCTTTGCGGCGCTGCATATGTACGATGAAGCCGCACGCTGGTACGGCCCGGATAAGTGGAGAGTAAAAGGCGCTCGCTGGTCTTATGAATACAATGTCCGCAGGAGCGGCATTACCGCAACTCCTCTGCTTGTAAAGTACGAATAAATTTAATAATAATTTTTACAAAGAGCGAAACTCAATTGACTGTTTCGCTCTTTTGTAGTATTATAAATAATGGTAAAATAAGGAACGGAAAGGATAAGACCTATGGCAAATAAATATATTCTTGCCCTTGACCAGGGCACTACAAGTTCACGTGCCATTGCTTTTGACAAGCAGGGCAAAATCATTGCAAGCGCACAGAATGAATTTGACCAGATTTATCCTCAGGCAGGCTGGGTTGAGCACGACCCCATGGAAATTCTTTTCAGCCAGTTCCATTCAATAACTTCTCTTTTTGCAAAAGGCACGGTAAAACCCGAAGAGATTGCCGCTATAGGCATTACCAACCAGCGTGAAACCACCATACTCTGGGACAAAACCACAGGTAAGCCTGTTTATAACGCTATCGTCTGGCAGTGCCGCCGTACTGCGGATTACTGCGAAAAGCTCAAGGCAGACGGTATGGATGAATACATCAAAAAGCACACAGGTCTGCTGATTGACGCCTACTTCTCAGGCACAAAAATCAAGTGGATACTTGACAATGTTCCTGCTGCACGTCAGCTTGCAGATGAGGGCAAGCTCCTTTTCGGCACGGTTGAAACCTGGCTTATCTGGAACTTGACCGGCGGTAAAGCACACGTAACAGACTATTCAAACGCATCACGCACTATGCTGTTTGATGTTGACAAGCTCTGCTGGGATGAATATCTCTGCGAAAAAATGGGCATACCAATGTCAATACTTCCCAAGGCTGTACCGTCAAGCATGCACTACGGTGATGTTGCCGGCGGCATACTCGGTCTTGAAGCACTTGCCGGTGTACCTATCTGCGGCGCAATCGGTGACCAGCCTGCAGCACTTTTCGGCCAGGGCTGCTTTAAGCCCGGTCAGGCAAAAAACACCTACGGCACTGGATGCTTCCTGCTGATGAACACGGGTGAAACACGAGTTGAATCAAAAAGCAATCTGCTTTCAGGCGTCGCCTGGGGTATAGGCAATAAGGTTGAATACGCACTTGAAGGCTCAGCCTTCAACGCAGGCTCGGTTATCAAATGGCTGCGTGACGAGCTGCATATGGTCGATACCGCACGCCGCTGCGACGAGCTTGCGGAAACAGTGCCCGATGCAAACGGCATCTACCTCGTTCCTGCATTCACGGGTCTTGGAGCACCGTATTGGGATATGTATGCACGAGGCTGCATAGTCGGTCTGACCCGTGGCGTAAACCGTGCGCATTTCTGCCGCGCGGTACTTGAAAGTATCACATACCAGATGACGGATTTGTTAGAGGCAATGACTGCCGATTCAGGCATTGAGCTCAGCGAGCTGCGTGTTGACGGCGGCGCAAGCGTCAGCAACATCATGATGCAGATTCAGGCGGATATGATACGCACAACTGTAGACAGACCCAAAACCGTTGAAACAACAGCACTCGGTGCTGCATACCTTGCAGGCCTTTGCGTAGGCTACTGGAAAGACACGGCGGAAATTGAAAGCAACCGTGAGGTCGACACCGTATTCTGGCCGAAGATGCAGAAGGCAGAGCGTGACAGACTCTATAAGGGCTGGCAGCGTGCAGTTGAAAGAGCTAAGAATTGGGAGAACCCCGAAGAATAAATAAACGATTAAACTTTTATTAAGGAGTGTATAAAAATGGCAAAGGTTGTTCTTGATTGGAAAACTCTGCACGATTTCACAAAGGATGCATTCATGGGCGTAGGTGTCCCTGAGGACGATGCTGAAATCGTTGTAGATATTCTGCTTGAATCTGACAGACGCGGTATTGAATCCCACGGCTGCAACCGCTTCAAGCCCATCTATATCGACAGAATCAACGCAGGCATCCAGAACCCCGTTACAAATTTTGAAATAATCAAGGAAACTCCCACAACAGCAGTTGTAGACGGACACGACGGTATGGGTCAGGTTATCGGCTACAAGGCTATGAGAATGGCTATTGACAAGGCAAAGCAGTACGGTATGGGTATGGTTGTTGTACGCAATTCCTGCCACTACGGTATTGCAGGCTACTACCCCACAATGGCTTGCAAGGAAGGCTGCATCGGTATGACCGGTACAAACGCACGTCCCTCCGTTGCACCGACATTCGGCGTTGAGGGTATGTTCGGTACTAACCCTCTTACAATCGGTATCCCCACAGATGAAGAATTTGATTTCCTTATTGACTGTGCATCCTCAATCACACAGAACGGTAAGGTTGAATATTATGAGAGAATCGGTGAAGATGTTCACCCCGGTACTATCGTTGACCTCAACGGTGAGCCTGTTGAAGGCGATGCAGGCGTTGCGCTCAAGATGATACGCAACGGCACAGCTGCCCTTACAACTCTCGGCGGTATCGGCGAAGAGCTCGGCGGCTACAAGGGCTTCGGCTACGCTATGGTTGTTGAGCTTCTCTCTGCTGTTCTGCAGGACGGCTGGTACGGCAAAGCACTTGACGGCAAGGACGAAAACGGCAACATCCGCCCCTATCACCTGGGTCACTTCTTCATTGCTATTGATACAAACCACTTCCTCGGCGAAGACCTTTGCCGCAAGAAGTCAGGCGATATCATCCGCTCAATCCGTGCATCCAAGAAGGCTCCCGGTGCAGAACGCATCTACACAGCAGGCGAAAAAGAGTGGCTTGTATGGCAGGAACGTAAGGACAGCGGTGTTCCGATCAACGAATCCGTTCAGGCAGAATTCTGCAAGGTCCGTGACGACCTCAAGCTTGACTATAAATTCCCGTGGGAAGAATAATTTTATAAAAGGACGATAAAAATGGATTACGCAAAAGAATCACTGCGCCTCCACTACGAGTGGAAGGGCAAGGTAGAAGTTACAGCACGTGCAAAGGTTCAGGATAAGGAATCTCTTTCACTGGCTTACACTCCCGGTGTTGCACAGCCCTGCCTTGAAATTCAGAAAGATATAAACAAAAGCTATGAGCTTACCCGCCGCTGGAACACGGTTGCCGTTATTACAGACGGTACTGCCGTTCTCGGTCTTGGCGATATAGGTCCGGAAGCCGGTATGCCTGTTATGGAAGGCAAATGCGTTCTCTTTAAGGAATTCGGCGATGTTGATGCAATTCCGCTGTGCATCCGTTCAAAGGATGTTGACGAAATTGTCAGAACCGTTTCCCTGCTTGCAGGCAGCTTCGGCGGTGTAAACCTTGAAGATATCGGCGCACCCCGCTGCTTTGAAATTGAACGCAGGCTCAAGGAAATCTGCGATATTCCGATTTTCCACGATGACCAGCACGGTACAGCAGTTGTCTGCTCCGCAGCGCTTATCAACGCACTTAAAATAGTCAAGAAAGAAATCAAGGACGTTACCGTTGTTTTCAACGGTGCAGGCGCAGCAGGTGTAGCCATTTCAAAGCTGTTCAAGTGGATGGGTGTCAAGAACATCATCATGTGCGACAAGAAGGGTATCATCGCAACCAAGGACGATATTGACGAGCCACGCCATGAAATTCTTGAATACACAAACAACGACAAGATAAGCGGTACACTTGCAGATGCACTCAAGGGTGCTGACGTATTTGTCGGTGTTTCCGCACCCAACGTTGTAACACCCGATATGATTAAGGCTATGGCTGAAAACCCTGTTGTTATGGCTATGGCTAACCCCACACCCGAAATTATGCCTGACCTCGCCCGTGAAGCCGGTGCAGCAGTTGTATGCACAGGCAGAAGCGATTTCCCGAACCAGGTTAATAACGTGCTTGCCTTCCCCGGTATTTTCCGTGGCGCACTCGATGTAAGAGCAAGCGACATCAATGAAGATATGAAGGTTGCAGCAGCAAATGCACTTGCAAACCTCATTTCTGACGAAGAGCTTTCCGCAGACTACATTCTGCCCAAAGCATTCGATCCCAGAGTCAAAGATGCGGTTGCAGCAGCAGTTGCGGAAGCTGCACGTAAATCCGGCGTAGCAAGAATATAAAAAAACAATATAAAAGCTGTTTGTATGAAGGTTCATACAAACAGCTTTCTTTTATGCTTTGAAATTCAGAAGCTCGTCAACATCCGGCATAGACACATCCGCACCCATACGGCTGACCGCTATGCTGCCTGCCTTATTGCCCATATCGCAGGCGGCATAAATATCGCCGCTACGTTTGAATTCAAGCGCCATTGCGGCAGTGAATGAATCGCCGGCTGCGGTTGTATCGACAACCTTGCTCGGATACGTCGGCATTATGCGCAGCTCTTTTCCGTCCCAGACCGAGCATCCCCTTGAGCCAAGCTTTAATACAATATACTTTGCCTTGCTGCGTTCCATAAGAATTTCTGAGGCTTCAAGTATACTGCTTTCATCGTCGGGTGAAATACCGGTAAGTGCCTTTGTTTCACTCTCGTTCGGGGAAACAATTGTTGCGCCCTGCATTTTTTCAAGCGCAAACTGCTTTGCAGGTCCGCAGTCGATAACTGTAGTAATATTTTGTTCTATGGCTTTGTTCACGCATTCAATTACAACCTCTTCACGGGTTTCAAACTGAATAAGCAGCAGATCAATATTTTTGTCAATACTTGCTGCCGCTTCAGCGGGATTCATTTCGGCATTTGCGCCCTCGTAAACGACAATGCGGTTTTTACCCTCGCCGTCAATAATAATTGCGGCAAGTCCCGTTTGCGTACCGGAGGTTGATATATCGGATATATCAATGTTATTCTTGCGCAAGTTCACAAGCAGCTTTTCGCCGTTTGCATCGGCTGCAACCTTGCCTATCATCTTTGTTTTTGCACCAAGACGGGCTAAGCCAACCGCCTGATTTGCGCCTTTGCCGCCGCAGGCATAGCTGTAAGCTGTGCCGAGTACGTTTTCGCCAACCCCGGGAACACGCTCCATATTCAGAATAATATCCATATTAATGCTGCCTGCAACAGCCGCACGAATATTACTGTACATCTGTGTTTCTCCTTTGAATTAAAGTATCGCTCTCAGATCTGCCGCAGCCTGCTTCATATCCTTATCCTTTATAAACAGACTGCTTGTACCCAGCACAAATATATCGGCACCGCAACGGCTTAATTTTGCGCCGTTTTCAGGGCTGATATTTCCGTCAACCTCAATCGGGATATCTTTGCAGCCAAGGCTGTCAAGCAGAGCACGTGTCTGCTTCACCTTACGCTCGGCTGCAGCAAAAATTTTCTGTCCTGCAAAGCCGGGGCTGACTGTCATAACAAGTGCCATATCAATATAATCCGTCAGGTATTCCAGGCAGCTGACCGGTGTCTGCGGATTGAGCGCAATGCCTGCTTTGCAGCCCTTGTCACGGATTTTTGCAAGCGTACGCTGTGCATGTACGTCTGCTTCATAGTGTATGCACAGGTAATCGTTTTTATCAAGGTTCATATAATCAATAAAACGTGACGGGTCATTTACCATCATATGAACATCAAGCGGCATATCGGTTATTGATTTAATTGCGTTTACCAGGTCAAAGCCGAGCGTTATATTCGGCACAAAGCAGCCGTCCATAATATCAATATGCAGCAGGTCAATACCTGCTTCTTCAAGCTGCGAAACAGAATCACGCAGGTTCATAAGGTTTGCACACATCAGCGATGCCGACAGTAATTTATCCATAGCCAACCATTCCTTATTTTACAAGTGTTTTACTTTTATAGTTTACCACACCATGCAGAGCAATTGCAACATCAATAAAAAACAAACGCAAGATAGCCGCTGTTGACCGTCTTGCGTTTACCTTTTATCTGTAAGCCTTAGAATATAATCCGTGCTGACACCGTAAAATGCAGAAAGTTTTATAAGAATATCATCAGTAAGCTGTTGAGTACCTGTTTCAATATAACTGTACTTTCGCTGCGTTATTCCGAGTTTTTCAGCAAGTTTTTGTTGAGTCAGGTCGTTATCCTCACGCAATTCGCGTAGC
Organism: Acutalibacteraceae bacterium; assembly: GCA_045536235.1. GTDB lineage: Bacteria > Bacillota > Clostridia > Oscillospirales > Acutalibacteraceae > UBA8612. The sequence goes on from JAZSND010000027.1 coordinate 74,663, forward strand.
CTGTTGTTCATTTCTATCACCAAATATATTATATTTAGATAAATTTTATCTATTGACTTTTAGATAGATTTTATCTAAAATCTTTTCGGGTGATATTAATGATTATTGACATAAACAAAATTACGCTTATTCCCGGCAACAACGGAGATGACTGTCCGGGTAACGGTGAGCATTGCGACAAAAGAGGAAAGCAGATAATATTTTGTGATGAATGCACCTATCAACTATGTTGCAACAGCGAAACCGATTGCGGCATCTGCAATGATGCGGACTGTCCAAGAAAACAGCTGCTGAAAACATTCTGTCAATAAAACTGACACAAAAAACCAAGCCCGATTCGTAAAAGCAAATCGGGCTTGTTCTGTACTGCGTATTATTATTTTACCTTAACCTTGTAGCACTTGATTTCAAACGGATTGATTTCAAAGCTCATGGTCTTGCCGTTTGCGATATCAGCTGCAACGTCCTCACGCTCGAGAAGGTTACACTCTGTAACGCTTGCTATTTCAGCGAAGAATTCAACATTGACCTGTGTTCTTCTGCCGGACTTTTCAACAAAGCGGACGATGTATGCATCCTCATCCTCGCACTTCTTGACAGCTTCAAGTGTTACGTTCCTGCCGTCAACCTTAATGAAGGAAGCTGCTGTTTCGCCCTTTGCATCTGCTGCAATTTCAACGGGAAGCATCGGGTTGTTGAACTCAAGTCCTCTGACGAGAGTTTCAGCATCCTTCCAGCCGCCTGCATGCGGATAGAGGGAATATGTGAAATAGTGGTCGCCTCTGTCTGATGCGGGGTCAGGATTCATCGGAGCCTTGAGGAGAGTGATAATCATTCTCTGCTCATTTACCTCGTAGCCGTACTTGCAATCGTTGAGGATTGTAAGACCGTAGCCGTCTTCTGACATATCAATGAAGTTATGGGCAGAAACCTCAAACTTTGCCTTATCATAAGGATTGTGGCGGTAGTTGGAGGATTCGATTGTTGCATATGCAATATCTCTTGTGAACTTCTGTGCCTTGATATCTACATCGAAGCCGACCTTGAGGAGCTTCTCCTGCTCGTGCCAGCTGATAAAGGTATCGAAATCAATTCTGTCAAGCTCATTATAAATCATAATGTTCTGCTTGAGAGTTGATTTCATGATGTTCTTTGTAATTGTGACACAGGTAAATACATCGCCTGTTACAACGCTTTCAACCTTGCCGGCTTCTGTATCGAATTCACGGTCTGTGTAGGTTGCAACGATATCCCATGCATCGTACTTGCCGGGAAGGTCTTCATAAATGCGGAATACGTTACCCTTGCCTTCAAGGACTTCACGGTTGTTCTTCTTGTCAAAGATTGAAACAAGCTCTGCTGCAGCGTCAAACTTAAGGCTGAAGTTAGCGTTTTCAATATCTGCGCAGTCCACTGCCTTTGCTGCGGGAACAGCTGCATCCTTGGTGTAGTAAACCTTATAACCTACTGCAGGAACGTCCTTAGCAACGAATACGAGTACCTTTGTGCCGTCAAGCTTTGTATAAGCCTGTACAGGAACCTTGTTGCCGTCAGCATCGTAGATTTCAACATCCTTATAGGGAAGCTCAACCTTTGAGGTTGCTGCTGTGCCGAGGGAGTTGAACAGAGCAAAGGGCTTGCCGTACTTAGCTTCGCCGTTTACCTTGCCTGCGATAATGTTGAGTGCCTCGTCACGAACGCTTTCACCGATTCTGATGATATCATCATAAATAGCGCAAAGGTCGCCGAAAACTTCTGTAATATGTGAGCCGGGCAGAGAATCGTGGAACTGGTTTGTAAGTATCATCTGCCAGCCTTCGTTGAGCTTTTCAAGCGGATAGCTATAGCCGTAGCTCATTGCGACAGATGCAAAAATTTCTGCCTGGCGGTAGAGGTTTTCGCTGTATCTGTTGAGCTTTTTGAGCAGAGCCTTTGTGGTGTGAACACCTCTGTGCTCTTCAAGGTAAAGCTCGTCTTTCCATGTGGGGATGTTTGTTGCGGTTGCGTTAGCCTTCATACGTGCAAGTGAATCCTCAATCTTGCTGGTCTGTGTTGCGGGCAGACCGGGGAAGTTCTTATAACGCTTGACGTATTCGAGCATTTCGGTGTCAACACCGCCGCCGCCATCGCCCCAGCCGTAGCAGTACATGGATTCGCCAATAGTTGCCTTGTCGGTGTACTTCTTCCAGTTCATCTTGAGCGAGTCAGCCTCAACTGTGCCGATGAAGTGAGTCGGGGGAACGATTGAGAATACCTTGGAGCCGTCGGGACCTTCCCACCAGAAGGTGTTGTACTGCCAGGGGTTGGTATCGTTCCAGATACCCATTTTGTGGGTTACAAAATATTCAACGCCTGCTTTTTTGAGAATCTGAGGCATTGCGTAGCCGTTACCGAAAACGTCGGGTACCCAGCAGGTTTTGGGTGTGATGCCGAAGGTTTTTTCAGCAAATCTTACACCGTGGAGAAGCTGACGTGTGAAGGATTCACCCGAAACAAGGTTACAGTCGGGCTCAACCCACATTGCGCCGATGTATTCCCATCTGCCCTCTTTAATGCGGTCAAGAACCTGCTTGTAGAGGTTGGGATAGCGCTTTTCCATTTCGATATATGTAGGTGCAGTACTCTGTGAGAAAATGAAATCGGGGTACTGTTCCATCAGGCGGAGCATTGTTGCATGAGTTCTGCCGAGCTTACGGACGTACTCTTTGTATGCCCACATGAAAACGATATCAAGGTGGGAGTTACCGACAAGGGCAAGTGTGCCCTCTGTCTTGTAGTTGGGGTTGTTGTAAACTCTGTCCTTAAGCACCTTCTGTGCCTTGAGCAGACCTGCCTTGAATTCGTCGCCCTCAACGTCAAAGTTGACGTGAGTAAATGCTTCTTTCAGTGCGGAGCGGATAAGCTCTGCAAGACCCGTATCAAGTACAGGCATGAACAGTGCATTGAACACAGCCTTGAAATCCCAGTAAACCTCTTCTACAAGCGGGTCAACAACACCGATGAATGAGCAGGAAAGGGTTTTGACTGTAGACTCATTTGAGTGCCATACATAGTAAGACTCGATATCAACATCGTAGTGCTTGCCAGCCTCTGCGCAGTCGGAAAGCAGAACGCTGTTGCGAAACGGGTCAAGACCCTGGTAGGGCTCGCCGTTGAGAGAAAGAAGGGAGTCACCGCCGAAATAGACATTGAGTGTTACCTTCTTGCCTGCAAAACGCTCGGGGATATCAAAGGAGTTTTTGAAGAATGCGCTCCAGCCGTTGTTGCCCCAGCGGTCACCGACGTTGAGGTCCTTCCACTCGTCATAAAGATATTCGTAATCGCCTACGCCCTTGTAGATGCATTCCTTCATCTTCCATGCGGGGAGAGATTCGATATCGGTATAAATTCTCTTTTTGAGGGTCTTGAGCTTGACGTTTACAACGTCATCAAACGAGAAGATACCTCTCTGTTTGCCTTTGGTAGCGTCGCGCCAATCGTCAACATGAGCATCCATTGCGTCAAGTGCTGCGACAGCGTCAAGATTTTTGATTTCTGCCAAACCAATCGTCCTTTCTTTATGTAAACTTGGAAAACCAATATATTTCCATTATTCTATAGTATATCATCAACATAGAGATATTTCAATATAAAATAAATTTTAAAATTTATTTTTATGATTTACTTATGAGTATAAATATGTTAAAATAAACTGTAATTTTATATTTTAATGAAAGGAAATAAAAATGCTTCTCGACAAAAAAGTTATTATCCCCGACCTCGGTGTTGTCGGCCCCGAGAGCGGTTTTCATCTTCTTGAAACAACAGAAGACGGCAAGTTCATCACCGGCAAAAACGGCGTAGACTGCATTGTTGCCACAGGCGACAAGAAGGTTGAGTTTGTGTCCTTCGGCTCACACTCACTCGCCTGCGTAAAATCGGCTATCGCCTACCCCGTTTACTACCCCGTATACCCTGTTAAGACCGAGTACCCGCTCAACGCTGTACTTATGGACCTTGACGGCACAACCGTACGCAGCGAGGATTTCTGGGTATGGATTATCCAGATGAGCACCGCAAGCATGCTCGGCAATCCGAAGTTTGAGCTTGAAGATGCTGACCTTCCCTTTGTTTCGGGCCACAGCGTATCCGAGCATCTTCAGTACTGTATCGACAAGTACTGCCCCGGTGAATCACTTGAAAAGGCCCGTGATTTCTACTTTGAGCACACACACCGTGAAATGGAAGAAATTATGGCAGGCAGAGGCAAGGACGGTGCTTTCACACCCACAGAAGGTGTTAAGGATTTCCTGCTTGAGCTCAAGAGCATGGGCATCAAAATCGGCCTTGTAACATCAGGTCTTTACGAAAAGGCATGGCCCGAAATTCTTTCCGCATTCAAGACCCTCGGTATGGGCGATCCCAAGGATTTTTACGATGCTATTATTTCCGCAGGCTTCCCGCTGCGCAAGGGCAGCGTAGGCACACTCGGCGAGCTTTCACCCAAGCCCCATCCGTGGCTGTATTCCGAAACCTCTATTGTCGGTCTTGGCGAAGCATTTGCTGACAGAAACAAGGTTATCGGCATTGAGGACAGCGGCGCAGGTGCATGCTCAGTCCGTCTTGCAGGCTACACAACAATAGGTATTGCAGGTGGCAACATTGAATCCAGCGGCACAAAGGCTGTCTGCTCACACTTCTGCAATAACTTTGAAGAAATCATGAAAATTATTAAAGGCTGAGGAGGTCAATTATGGATAAAAACGATAAACTCCAGTGTCACTTTATTTCAAACACACACTGGGACAGAGAATGGCGTTTTTCCGCACGCCGTACACAGTACATGCTCGGCTATATGCTCGACATGCTGCTTGATATTCTTGACAGATTCCCCGATTACAGACATTTCCACCTCGACTCACAGACCATGCCCATCCAGGACTATCTTGAGGTTTATCCCGAAAAGAAAGAAAAGCTTCAGAAGTACATAAAAGAGGGCAGAATTGCTGTAGGTCCCTGGTTCTGCCTGCCCGATGAATTCACAGTCGGCAGCGAAGCGCTCATCCGTAACCTCCTGCTCGGTCACAAAATCGGCAAGGAAATGGGCGGCATCAGCAAGACAGGCTACTCCCCCTTCGGCTGGGGTCAGATTTCACAGCTGCCGCAGATTTATTCAGGCTTCGGCATCAACTTCGCTTCCTTCTACAGAGGCATTAACGAATACAAGGCTCCCAACTCCGAATTCTACTGGGAAAGCCCCGACGGCACACGCATTTTTGCATCCCGTCTTGCAAAGCGTCCCCGTTACAACATCTGGTACGTTGTTCAGCGCCCCGTATATTTCAACCAGTCAGACGAAAACAACCGCGACATGCTCTGGAACCAGAACAACGGTGTATTCAAGCTGATTGACCGCGACTGGAAGCTCGACTACCAGTACACACACCCCTTCTACGAGTACCACGAAGAAAACGTTAAGGCAAGAGCAGAGCAGGCTGTTAAGGAACAGGACAATGACTGGACTACAAGCCACCGCTTCTGGTCAGCAGGTCACGACTCATCCTGCCCCGACGCACGTGAGGTTCAGCTTATCAAAGACCTCGATGCGGCTCTTCCCGATGCAAACGTATTCCACAGCACGCTGCGTGAAATGGAGCAGGGCATCATCGACAACTTTGACCCCAACTCCCCTGTACTCAGAGGCGAAATGCGTGACCCCTACACAAAGGGCAGCGTAAGCGAGCTTTGCGGCTGGATTCTTTCCGCACGTACATATATCAAACAGGAAAACTTCGATACAGAAAGAAGACTCATCAACTACGCTGAGCCGTTCGCTGTTTTCGCATCACTTTCAGGTGCACCCTATCCGCAGAATTTCATTGACCTTTCATATAACTATCTTCTCCAGAACCACGGCCATGACAGCATCGGTGCTTGCGGACGTGACGTTGTTTATGAGGATGTTATGTCCCGCTACAGACAGTCAAGAGAGCTGTCCATGTGCGTATTTGAGCGTGCATTTATGGATATTGCAGGCGATATCGACCTCAAGTCCTTCAGCCGTGACGATGTTGCGGTTGTAGTATTCAACCCTGCACCGTTCAAGAGAACGGAAACCGTCAATCTCAGAGTTGAAATCCCCGCAGAGTGGAAGGCTGACAGCTTTGAAATCCTTGACACAGACGGAAAGTCAGTCAAATATCAGGTACTTTCCACAAACAAGGCAAACGCACAGATTATCCAGAACCCCAACGACACTGCAAACGTTCTTCACACCGAGCAGTATTATATCGCTGCTGAAGTTGCAGATGTTCCCGCAATGGGCTACAAGACACTCAAAATCCGTCCGCTTTACAATGTCCGTGCTACAACTCCCGTAACACTTGTAAAGACAACAAATGTTATGGAAAACGAATACCTCAAGGTTTCTTTCAACCACAACGGTACATTCAACGTTATCGAAAAGGATACAGGTAAGGAATTCAAAAACCTTGGCTACTTCAAGGACAGCGGCGAAATCGGCAACCCCTGGCAGCATGTTGCCCCCGAATGTGACGAAACATTCACAACTCTCGGCGAGCAGGCACAGGTCACTCTCCTGCGTCACGGCGAATTTGAAACAACCTACAAGGTTGCAATGCGCTGGGAGCTTCCCGAAAAGAGAGCATTCGACGAAAAATCAAGAAGCGAGCACAAGCTTCCCGTTGATATCGAAAGCCTTGTAACGCTCCGCAAGGGTGCAAAGTTTGTTGAAATCGAAACAACAATCAACAACCGCTGTGAGGACCACTACCTCCAGGTCGGTTTCCCGACAGGTATCAAGGCAACACACGCTGATTCACAGGGTCAGTTCGACGTTGTATCCCGTCCGATTGAAAAACCCGATTACTCACTTTACGATGAGCCCCCGATGACAGAGCATCCGATGAACTCCTTTGTCAGCATTTCTGACGGCACAAACGGTGCCGCACTGCTCAACACAGGTCTTAAGGCATATGAAGCAGCCGACGATGAGGACGGCACACTTCTCCTTTCCCTCATCCGTGCTTATCCGCTTCGTATCTGCGTTACAAAGGATATGCAGAACTACAGCGATTGGGATAAGGGTTCACAGTGCATCGGCGTAAATACTTTCCGCTATGCATTCATGCCGCACAAGGGCAACTGGGAAGATGCCAACGTATGGCAGGAGAGCGAACGCTTCAACCTCTACTGCACAGCTGCTCAGATTGCTCCCACGGCTCACGGCAAGAACGCTCTTGTTCACTCATTCCTGGAGCTTAAGGACGAAAACCTCAACATCAGCGCAATCAAGAAGAGCGAGGACGGCGAAGGCTACGTTGTCAGACTGTTCAACCCGTCTGATAAGGCTGTCAGGAACGCAATCCGTCTCAACGGCGGAATCGCTCCGATTGAAAAGGTTCAGTCCCCCGTTGAAAGACAGGTTGCTGAATTCGAGCTTCCCGCATACTCCGGCAAGAAATGGAAGGAAGTTAAGCTCGTAACACTTGAAGAGCTTGACGAAGCACCGCTTACAGTGGATGCGGACGGCTTTGCAGAATTTGAAATCACAGGCAAAAAGATTCTTACAATCAAATTTATAGGCTGATAAAATAAAAACACAGGGCAGATTTGAAAAAGCTGATCTGCTCTGTGTTTTTTGCTGCAGCGACATAAATGAGGTTCGTTATGTTACTTTTGTCATACGTTACAAAAGTAACCAAAAAAACTTCTGGGGTTATATGCACTACACTACGGCTGACGAGAGCAAATCCGCTCGGCAGACAGAACAAAAAATTGTTTTGTTCTGCTGCCATAACGGCTATTAAAATAAATATGACTTTTAAGTTTGCTCTACCGCCTATGGTTCCCTCGCTCGGATAAATGAGTTAAGTTTTATGCTCGTCAGCCTGTTCCGTTCAAACTCACAGCATCGTTAATTTTTTAAAGTGATATTTCTTTTACGCTTTTTAATCTCCGCCGTTGATGTATTTCTATTATTGATGATATTTTTCAATAGGCGGCATTTAGTGTGCGCTTCGCACCGGCATTGGGTGCAGCGTCACGCTGCTGAATGTATTTTATATTGATTTTACATTAAAACAGTTATATAATACCAATCATAGAAGGAGGTTGAAAGATGAAGAAGTTCAACTGGAAAATCGTGCTGCACCTGGCTGTCAGCGTTTTCCTTATTTTCCTGGCTATCCACTACTGGCCGAATGCCGCAGGAATAATTAAAACCGTATTTTCCGCTGCAACGCCGCTGCTGTTCGGCTTGATTACAGCGTATCCGCTCAACATTCTGATGAGCTTTTACCAGCGGCATCTCTTTCCGAAATCAAAGAAAAAGGCGACCCAAAAGCTCAGAAAACCGCTGAGCCTTATCAGCGCAATTATAACAATACTTGGCTTGACCGCCCTTGTTTCCGTGCTGATTATTCCTCAGCTTATCAACTGCGTAAAGCTGCTTGTTGCCGAATTGCCCGGAGCTATAGAGGCAGTAATCACAAAGCTCAACAGCTTTGAATTCATTTCAGACGACCTGCTCAAATCGCTCTCATCAATCGACTGGAAATCAAGAATCGGTGACATTGCAAAGGCACTCACATCCGGACTGGGCAGTGTTATGAATATTGCTGTTACGGCGGTAACCTCTGTATTCTCTGTTGTTTCAAATGTTGTTATCGGTATTATTTTTGCGCTGTATCTGCTGCTTGAAAAGGATAAGATTCTTGTCCAGCTCAACCGTGCAGCAACACACTTTATACCCGAACGTGTTTACGGTAAACTCCGCTATGTTTTATCCGTTACAAACGGCTGCTTCCGCCGCTTTATAGTCGGTCAGTGCACGGAGGCGATAATACTCGGTTCGCTATGTGCGTTGGGTATGATGATTCTGCGCATACCATACGCTGCTATGATAGGTGCACTTATGGCTTTCACCGCACTTATCCCCATCGTCGGCGGATTTATAGGCGCAGGTGTCGGCGCATTCCTGATACTTATGGAATCCCCGATGAAAGCTCTCATTTTCCTTATTTTCGTTATCGTTCTTCAGCAGCTTGAGGGTAACCTCATCTACCCGAAGGTTGTCGGCTCATCAATCGGTCTGCCCGGCATATGGGTGCTTGCAGCCGTAACTGTCGGTGGCGGCGTAATGGGAATCGGCGGTATGCTGCTCGGAGTTCCGCTTGCGGCAACAATTTACAAGCTGCTAAAAGAACACCTTGACCGTTCGGAAACTGCTGCTCAAAACAACGAAACTGAAAATATTACTCAGCCAGAATAAAGGTTCCGAAAAAGCAAACAGTTACAAAAAATTGTAATAATTTGTAGTACAAATTCAATGATTTCTATGCTACAATACATACAAAACATGAGGGTAAAAAATGAAAAAATTATTATTAACCGCACTCGCCATGCTCTGCACAGTTTCTTTTGCAGCATGCTCTGCTCAGGAGAGCGAGCCCGAATCCACAGACCCGGCTGAAACATTAATAACAGCCGAAACAACAGCCGAACCGGTAATCAGCGAAGCTGAATGGAAAGCAGCATACAAAGCTTTCCTTCTGGACAAAGGCTACGAAAATGTAGAGGCTGCAGTTATGGATGAATTTGCTGTTTCGTTTTCTCTTGGCTATGTAGACAACGACGATATTCCTGAACTTTTTGTATCAAACGGCCATGTTCGCCCGACCGGTGTAAGTGTATTCACCTACAGCAACGGTGAAGTAAAATTCCTCTGTACCGGCGGCGCCTTCGGTTCAATACAGTACATGGAAAAAAGCGGTTTTGTATGTTCCAACACTTCAAGTCGCGGCAATCAGAGTTATGACGTATATGAAATCAAAAACGGCGAATGTACCAGAATCCATTTGGGTATCGACACATCCGGTGCCACAGAAGACCCCGCTCTTCAGAAACGCACAATTGACGATAAGGATGTTTCTGAAGAAGAAATGGCAGAATTTGTTGCAAAATATTTTAAAAATGAGAATATAAAGTACAACTACGATCCAGATAGCATCGAAGATCGCTTGCGGCTTGAAGATACTGAAAACATAGAAAAAGTTTTCGGCGACAGCAATGTATAATAACACAATTTAAACAAATTTGCGTTGAGGATGAAACGGAAAAATCCGCTTTAAAAAATCAATAACCAACAAAAAAACAACAGACCGACTTTCACAATCGGTCTGTTGTTTTTTTATGTGTTTAACTTATTCAACTGTAACTGTGCCGTCTTCTGCAACGGTAATTTTCATACCGTCCTTAACGTAGTTGAGGAACTCATCACCGAGGCAATCGATAACGGGCATGGGAGAATCGGTCCATACTGCACCGAGAACTGCACCTGCGCAAGCAAGGGAGTCAATATGCTCGGAGAAGAGCATGCAAGCAGGGTTTCTCTCCATAACCTTTGCACAGTAAAGAACCATGCCGCCGGTTGTTGAACCGATAGTCTGAGGCAGGCAGAGTGCTGTGCCGACCATGGGCTTCTGGTAGAGGTCTGCGTTGTTCTGGTCGCCGCACTTAGCTTCTTTATCGCCGAACTGAAGAGCGTTCTGGAAGGAAGCAAGAGTGTTGAAACCGCCGTGTGAAACAAGAGCGGCAGCGGAGCATTTGCCCGGAACTACGGGGCGTCCTTTAAACTGTTTCATCTTACTTTACCTCCTTTGTGATGATATCAAGAATCTCATCGCTTCTGTAGTAACGAGAGGTTGTGTAGGTTCTGAGCTTGTTGGAGTTTGTGATGACGGGCATCTTCTTGCAAAGGGGGTTATTCATGTACATAAGCGGGCAGATGTAGCTGAGAATAACGCCTGTAGCTGCAAGCTCCTTAGCTTTGGGAGTCTTGTTGAATTCGTCAACAACAGCAGGTGCTGCTGTGAAAACAGTGGGAACGGAAACCTTCTTGAGGCCGTTCTTCTTAAGACCAGCAACAACGTTGTCAGTCCACTCGATAAGCTGTGCGTGTGAAAGATGCGGGCAGCCGACAAAGCAGAGCTTGGGTGTTGCGCTCTTATCCTTCCACATTACGGGGTAGTTAGCCTGAACTCTTGCAAGCTCAGCATCGTCAACAACGTAAACCTGTGCGCCCTCTGCAATAATGCCTTCGCCCTGCTCAACAGCTTCGGGAGTAAGGTTTTCGATATGGTAAAGGCCGACAGCGCCGTTTGATGCGGTGGCTGCACCGAAGTCCTTAAGGTATGCCTTTGTATCGCCGTCAAGCTCGGTGCCGATCCACTTGTCAAGACCCTTGATGTAGGGAACGTCTTCCATAACCTTCATACCGATAGCAGAACCGAGGATCTGTGCTTCGGGCTTCTTGCTTGTCCTGACTTCGACAATCCATGTTGCCTTTCTGCCCTCGTCTGTTACAAGGCCGAAATACGGAACCTTGCCGACGATTGAACCGAACAGTTCAAGGATACCGGAGTTACGGTTACATCTTGCACCGATAACGGAGTTAGCATAAACAACAGCGGAGGATTCAGCCCATGAAAGAACCTCACCCTTCTTGGGGATGTTGCCGACCTCGTCCATGTAGCATGTGCAGGTGTAGGACTTATCGTCGATAAGGCCGAGTTCTCTGAGCTGTGCATCGTACTGATCCTGCTTTGAATACATGAACTTGTTGAAGATAAGCTTCTGGAGGAAATTTGCGGGAACCTTGGGATCAAGCGGCTTGGGGTCAACAGAGAATAACTGTCCGGAAAGAGCACCGCCTGCGATAAGCTGATCCATAAGATCGTAAACAGGGCTCATAACCTTAAGACCGAAGCTGGTAACAAGGTGACCCATCTTGCTTTCAACGGGAACCATTTTGGTTGCGCCGAAAGCTTCACCGTACATGACAAGGGTTTTCATAACCTTTGCCATTGTTTCGCCCTTTTTACCGTTGAGAATATCTATCTCATCGGGTGTGAGCTGCATTTTGTAGTTCATTTATATTTTCCCCTTTCGTAAAGGTTTGAATTCAAATACTAAAGAATAGGCTGCACCGCTTGGTTACGATGCAGCCGTGAAGTTCGTAAACTGTAATTTTTGTTTACGGAAGAGCGTCAAAGAATTTCTGTGCGATGTCTCCGAAATTGAAAAGGAAATTCTGTATCCATTCAAGAAAATCGAAGAAACCGTTGATGATTTCCTGGAAACTCATCTCTTTCTTCCTCCTTCTTCTGAATTTTTGTTTCTTAAGCATTTGCAGTTATCTGCTGATTAAGATTTTAACACATTGTGAATAAAATTTCAATAGCTGTTACTGCTTTGATACCGTTTTGTAACCATTTGAAACAAAATCAAAAAAAGGAACTTACAGCTTCATTGCTACATCCCAAGCCTGCCAGATAACTGTACGCAGATTGCCGACCTTGGCTGCATCGCCGACAATGTGTACGTTCTTAGCCTTGGGTGCGAGCGGTGCGGGCTTGTAGCCGACGGAAAGAATTACGCTGTCTGCAGGAACATCAACTGTCTTGCCGTCCTTTGTTGCTACTGTTACGCCGTCTTTACGGATTTCGGTTGTCTTTGACTCAAGATAAACAGGAACCTTGTTTGTCTTGAAGAAGTCACGAAGGAAGCTTGTGTTTGCAAGAGCAACGCCGGGAGTTACTACAAGGTCATCCATCATTTCAACAATAACAGGTTTCTTACCCTTGAGATAAAGGTCATATGCGATTTCGCAGCCTGTCAGACCGCCGCCGATAACAACAACGTTTTCACCGACCTGCTTCTCATCAAGCAGATATTCAACAGCCTGGATACCGAATTCGTCAGCACCCTTGACAGGGATTCTGTTTGCTACTGAACCTGTAGCAACAACAACCTCGTCAGCACCGAGAGAGTTGATATCCTTAACCTCTGTGTTCATCTTAACTGTAATTGAGGGGTATTTCCTGATTTCACGGTTGTACCATGCGATAAGGTCACGGTCCTTCTCCTTAAAAGAGGGAGCAGCAGCAGCGATGAATACGCCGCCGAGAACGTCTGACTTTTCGTAGAGAGTAACTGTATGACCGCGCTTTGCAGCAACGATAGCAACTTCCATACCGCCGATACCGCCGCCGATAACAGCAATATTCTTTTTCTTCTTGGCGGGTTCAATCTTATATTTCTTGGACTGCATTGTCTTGGGGTTAAGTGCACAGCGTGCAAGACCCATTGTGTCCTTAAGATCCTGAGTATTTGCGTGACCCTTGGAGGAGGAGAAGTTGAAGCAGCCGCTGTGGCAGCAGATACAGGGCTTTATTTCTTCAAGTCTGTCATCAATAATCTTTGTAATCCATTCGGGGTCAACAAGGAACTGACGTGCAACACCTACACCGTCAATCTTACCGTCTGCAACAGCCTGAGCACCGACATCGGGCTCCATACGACCTGCACAGACAACAGGAATATCAACAAATTCCTTGATGTGTGCAACATCGTCAAGGTTGCAGTTCTGAGGCATGTACATAGGCGGATGTGCCCAGTACCATGAATCGTAAGTACCGTTGTCGGCATTGAGCATGTCGTAGCCTGCGTCCTGAAGATATTTTGCAGCCTTCTCGGATTCAGCCATGTTACGGCCGACTTCTGTATATTCTTCGCCGGGCATTGCGCCTTCGCAGAAGCCCTTCATTTTTGACTCAACGGAATAACGGAGTGAAACAGGATAATCATTGCCGCAGGATTCCTTGATTGCCTTTACAATCTCGGCTGCGAAGCGGTATCTGTTTTCAAAGCTGCCGCCGTATTCGTCGGTACGCTTGTTGAAGAATTCGATAGCAAACTGGTCAAGCAGATAGCCTTCGTGTACGGCGTGAACCTCAACACCGTCAACGCCTGCATCACGGCAGAGCTTTGCTGTTTTTGCAAATGCTTCGATAATTTCGTGAATCTGATGCTTGGTCATTTCGGGGCAGATGATATCGTGAGCCCAACGTGAGGGCTGAGGGCTGGGAGATGCCAGCTCATGTGATGTATCGAGAATCGGCTTTACAAGTGCACGTGTGAACTTGTTTCTGTGGAGAGGTGCAACAAGCTCGGTAATAGCCCAGGAACGGCCCATACCTGCGGTAAGCTGAACAAACAGCTTTGCGCCTGTCTTGTGAATCTCGTCCATAAACACTTTAAGGTCTTCAAACATCTTGGGGTTCTGCCAGAGCCATTTGCCCCAGAATGTATCACGCAGAGGAGCAATACCGGGAATGATAAGACCGACATTGTTATTTGCTCTTTCAATAAAAAGCTTTGCAGCTTCCTTGTCGAAATGGCAGCCACCGAGTTCAAACCAACCGAACAAAGATGTACCGCCCATGGGGCACATAACAATTCTGTTTTTAATTTCGCAGTTGCCTATCTTCCACGGAGTAAACAACGCTTCGTACTTAGGATCCATAATTTTCAAGTACACACCCTTCAATTAAAATTGGGAACGCTTTTGTCCCATATGATAAAATTATATTAAAATATTAAAATCGTGTCAAGTAAATTGTGAATAATTCATGTATAAAAATATAACCATATCAGCATAAAATAAATTTATCCATCCGAAAATCCCCGGCTATGATTTTATGCCGCTTGACAGCTATAAATAAATACAGTATAATAAATACTGAAATAATATCGGCTTGCGAAAGGACGGCGAAAGACAATGAAAAGAAGCATAAAGAGGCTGCTTACCTTTGTATGCTGCATTATCTTCTCAGTCGTATTCTGCCTTTCTTCATCCGCACTCAGTGCAAACGAGTACGGACTCGGTCTGACAGTGGACTGTCAGGAGCAGGATTCAAACACTTTTATTGATATAAAACTCAAAAACTCAAACAGCTTTGACGTCGACGGTATCTCCCTTGTTTACGGTACGCCCGACGGATTGCAGCTTGTTTCAGGCAAAACGGCTGACGACATAGGAACACTCAAATCAGGCGACACGTACAAAGCAGCACTTTCCCTCAAAGCTCCTGCTGCCGAACAGGTTGCCGCAGAAATTCCGCAGCCCGGAACCGTTCCGGAAAAAGAGAAGAACAACACAGCTTTCATTGCAGCGGCGTTGATTGCAATTGCAGCCGTTGCAGCAATATTTATTAAGAAAAACAGAAAAGCTGCCGCACTCATGCTGGCGGCTGCAATAATGCTGCCCTTTGCCGGCATGTTTTCGGTACACGCCGTGGGACTTGATGAAGCAAAGAGCTTTACGCTTGATGCAACCGTCACCGTTGACGGCAAGGAATATCCCCTTTCCGTAAAAGTAAACTACACCGCAAGCACGGCAAAAAACAGCTATTTTGAATTTGGCACAGCTTCGGAAGATTCGGAAAAAGACGGACAGACCGTCACTGCCCTTACAACCGGTTTCAGCGGTACAGCCACGGCAAACGAAGCCGTTAAAAACGTAACCTACGAAATCAGAAGCGAAGTTGACGGATACGAAAAAACCGTTACAGGCGAAGCCGCACTTGACGGCTGCGACTGGAGCGTTGATAAGCTTGCCCTTAAGCCCGGCAAAAACGAAATCACATTTACAGCTGAGCTTGAAAACGGCGAAACACAGACACAGGTGTATGAGCTTACCTATAACAGGGGCGAGCTTTACCAATACACTCCCGAAGAAGTCCGGGAAGAGGATGGCACCAGATACGTTGAAAACGTAATCGACATTTATTTTGAATCAGATGTAACAGACGGGCGTATAGCCGAAATCCTTGCCGAGCAGAAGCTGGCACAGATAGGTGAATCCAACAGTATCAACCTGATTCAGGTAAGAGCCGCTGCCGGAAACCTTGATGAGCTCCGGCAAAAATGTGCAGATATTCAAGCCTACAGCGAGGTTGCTCTTGCACAGATCGAAGAACTGCTTCAGATAGAGCTCAACAGCACACCGAACGACCCCTGGTGTGAACCCAACAAATTCCCGTATACCGAAACCTGGAGCGAAGAAATCCCGAACGGTATAAACTGGCACGTTGAAGCAATCGAAGCACCAAGCGCATGGGAATACGAAAAGTATTTTACCGAGCATGTAAATGTCGGCATGATAGACAGCGCAATCGATACCGGTCATGAAGATTTTTCAAACCTTATTTCGTTTGCAACCAATGAACACAAAGCTGCGAACAGCCCGATTACAGACGTACACGGCACGCACGTTGCCGGAATAATCGGCGCAAAAAGAAACAACGGCAAAGGCATTTCAGGTTTGCTTAACAACGTAACAATATACGGTGTCAACTATTCCGCATCAAATTCCGACGATTTATATGTAACCATTGCTTACATTGCTGACCAGTTTGCATATCTTGCCGAAGTTGATGTAAAAGCAATCAACCTCTCACTCGGTCTGTCCAAAGGCACAAACGGCAACCCGTACCTCAACGTATATTCCGATGCGCGGCTCAAGAGAACTGCCGAGCCGTGTGTTCTCGCCATGAGCGAACTTATAAAGGCAGGAAAAGAATTTGTAGTTGTCCAGTCAGCAGGTAACGGTACTATCGATACACGAATCGGTTCAAACAGCTTCCGCAGCGACGACGCCGTTCAGAACGGACTGTTCTGTGCCGTAAAAACCGGCGAAAGCTACGGTTCACTCACAAAAAGTGAGATTCAGCAGGTTTATGAGAGAATAATCGTTGTCGGCGCCGTAGAAAATTACAGCACAGAAAACAGAGGAGCCAGATTCTACATGTGGCACCGCAGCAACGGCGGCAGCAGAGTTGACGTTTATGCCCCCGGTGTCAATGTTTTCAGCACAATACCGCTGGCAGGAGTTACCGAACACCCTATCACCAGTGAACCGATAAGTACAACCGCTGTAAAATATTTCCGGCTCAGCGGTACATCCCAGGCTGCGCCCATTGTTACAGCTGTTGCGGCAATGTGTTTTTCAATCAATCCCAATCTTACCGGCAAGCAGGTCAGGGACATAATCCGTAACTCTGCCAATTCCACACATATCGCCTATGACTATTCCCTTATTGCAGACGGAACAACGCTGGACTATCACCCCTTTGAGGGCGACGGCCACGTCATAAGCATGAAGCTCTGTGCCGAAGCTGCACTTAGAACAACAGGTAAAAAAGCAAGCTACACCTATCTCAACATGATAGTTGCTGCCGCACAAAGTCTTAACCCCGATGACTATACAAACTATGAAATTGTTCAGAATGTTCTGAGCAGTATAGAATATAATCTCTACGTTTACGAGCAGGCAAAGGTTGACGCCAAAGCCCTTGAGCTTATATCTGCTATGGATAAGCTCATAGATAAAATACCTGCCGACTATTCAAAAGTCACCGAGGCAGTAAACAAAGCAAATGCGCTTGACCCCAAGCATTATGTTAATTTCAGCGCTGTTACAAACGCATTGAATGCAGTAGTCTACGGCAAACCGGCAGACGAGCAGGCTGCGGTAGATAAAATGGCTCAGGATATTCTGGATGCCATTGCTGCACTTGAACCTGCCTGTACTGTCAGCTCAACCGATTCCGAAATCGTTCCCGACAATGCTAAACAAATTGTGGTGATTTCACCGGAAAGAATTGACACGATGCTCAGATGCCTTGATGCAGGTGCATACACCGTATCGTTCGAAGCAAACGCTTCGGGCACTTATTCAACCGGTAGCAGGGTTATACTTTCAGGCAGCCCCGACAATGCCGACGGTATTGTTTACACCGTCGTTGCCGTAGGCGATATCAACGGCGACGGCAACGCTGACGGTGAGGATGCAATGTTTGTAAACCTCTGCGTCAACGGTATAATTGAACCCGACGAAATGTATTTACCCGCATACGATGCAAACTGTGACGGACAGATTGCCGAAGACGACATCGAGCTGCTTGAGCAGGTCGGTCTTTACAACGATGTTATAATTAATCTTTATGAACCGGAGGCAGCCGAATGATAATTCTTGCTATTGGCGATGTTGTCGGCGTGCCCGGCTGCGAATATCTGCGCAAAAAGCTGCCCGCTTTAAAAAAGCTGTACGGTGTTGATTTCTGCATAGTCAACGGCGAAAATTCCGCTGCCGGCAACGGCATTACGCCGCAGTCGGCAGACTACCTGTTTGACAGCGGTGTTGACATGATAACAACGGGCAACCATGTTTTCCGCAGACGCGAAATATACGACAGGCTTGACACAGACCGCAACATTATCCGCCCGTATAACTATTATGGCGGAAACCCCGGCAAGGGCTTTGCCGTTGCTGATATGGGCAGCGTAAAAATCGGAGTTTTCAATCTTGCCGGCAACGCTTTTATGGAGGGCTCCAACCCCTTTACCGCAGCTGATGAGGTTTTAAAAAAATTGGAGGATTGCAGAATAATTCTCTGCGATTTTCATGCCGAAGCTACGGGCGAAAAAAGAGCACTCGGATTTTATCTTGACGGCAGAGTGAGTGCTGTATTCGGCACACACACCCACGTACAGACAGCTGACGAGCAGATTCTGCCCAAAGGCACGGGCTATATAACAGACCTCGGTATGGTCGGCACAGTACAGTCCGTACTCGGGGTTGAGCCGGATAACATTATCACCAGGCTCAAAACGGGAATGCCCGTACGCTTTGAAAACAACAGCGGTGAGTGTATGCTCAACGCATGTATTTTTGAAACAGACAAACAAAGCGGTAAAACAACGGCAGTTGAAAGAATCAACATCAGAGGATGAGAAAATGAAAAAGAACCGGGCTTTAATATTGATGCTTCTGTTTGCGATGCTTTTGGGTCTGTGTGCCTGCGGAGATACTCAGCAGGAACCTGAAGCAGATCAGTCATCAGGCGACCAGATACAGCCGCAGCAGCCGCATTACAGTATAACCTTACCAATTGCACACAACGATACACTTGACCCGTTCAAGGCTGTCAGCGAAATCAACCGCTCACTCATTCCCCTTTTATATGATTCGCTTGTGTATATTGATGAAAACTTTCAGCCGGTGGAGCTGCTTGCGCAAAGCTGCTCTGTCAACGGCAAGGAGCTCAGCGTAACGCTCCGCTCAGCGTCCTTCAGCGACGGCAGTGCAATTACCGCACAGGACGTTGTATATTCATACGAGCAAGCCAGACAGAGTGAATACTATTCAGCCCGCCTGTCCAACTTCAGCAAAGCCGAGGTCACAGGCAGCAGTATTGTTTTCACGCTCAAATCCGCCGATATTTTCGCCTCATCCTGTCTGGATTTCCCGATTGTGAAAAGCGGTACCGTACAGATAAAATATCCGGGTACAGAGCTTTACGAAATCGTTCCGCCAATCGGCACAGGCAGATACACTCTCAACGGCACGCTTCCAAACGCAACGCTTGTTGCAAACCCCTCCAACGAACGTGAACAGAATCTTTCCGTTTCCACTATAAATCTTTTTGAAATCAACAACTCGGAAGGCATGGCATACGGACTGCAGATAGGCAACTACGACTGCTGGTACAACACCCTTGCTTCGGGTGAATATTCACGGGTAAGCGCAAGTCAGTATGTTGTTCCCACCAACAACTTTGTATATCTTGCATTCAATTCCGATAAATCCATATTCCAGCAGGCAGAGGTGCGCCGTGCAGTTTCAATGCTGCTTAACCGTGAAGAAATAGCTGCAATCAGCTTCCAGGGTCACGCAACACCGACTCTGACACCCTTTAATCCTGCATGGTCAACCATGGAAAACATAGCCGTAAACGGTAAACTCACCGCTGCACAGGATCAGGCGTTACAGCTGCTTGAAAATGCAGGCTACACAAACATCAACACCTACGGCTACCGCTGCAGCAACACAAAAAGCCTTAACTGCACACTGACTGTGTGCAAGGGCAACGGCTTCAAAACCGCACTTGTACAGCAAATCAAAGAGCAGCTTGCAGCCGTCAATTTCAACGTAAACATAATCGAGCTTGATTATAACGCATACGTTGAGGCAATAGAAAACGGGAATTTTGAAATGTATCTGGGCGAAATCAAAATCCCCGCAAATATGGACATGAGCGCTTTCTTCAACACATCAGGTGCTGCAAACGCAGTTATTACAAAAGTGCTTGACGAAGGAAACGCCGAAATAAACGTAACGTGCGATGCATATAAAAAGCTTCGTGCAGGTGAATATTCATTATCCGATTTCTGTCTGCTTTTTGAAAACGAAATGCCCTTTGTACCCCTGTGCTACCGCACGGCTGCAATGTTCTATTCAAGAGATTTCAAGACAGAAATCAAACCCACCTGCTATGATAACTTTTACGATATAAATACCTGGCAATTAAAAACTCAATCGGAGGAAAAGTAAATGATAAGGCATGAAAATCATCTCGGCACAATCGATATTTCTCAGGAATATTTCTCAAACCTTATCGGTCGTGCTGCCGCATCCTGCTTTGGCGTTGCAGGAATGGCAAACAGCAACAAGCGTCAGCAGCTGCGCTCATTTTTCATCAGAAAGCAGTCCTTTGACGACCAGGGTGTAATTGTTCACGGCGGCTCAAAGGGGCTCAATATTGAGTTGCACATAATAGTCACCTTCGGACTTAACATTGCAGAAATCTGTAAGAGCATCGAAAACAAGGTCAGATATACCGTTGAGAATGCAACCGGCATGAAGGTCGGCGAAATCAAGGTTTATGTTGACGGAATGAAGGCAGAAAGCTGAGGTAAATATAAGTGATAAACGGTAATACTCTGCGCGACGCAATCATTTCCGCCGCGAATAATATAGACAACAGCCGTAAAGCGGTTGACGCACTCAACGTTTTCCCCGTACCCGACGGTGATACGGGTACAAACATGTCCATGACAATCAAGGCCGCTGCAAGAGAGCTTGCCATACTGCCAAACGGCAGTACCGCAGGTGACGTTGCGGCTAAGGCTGCCTCAGCACTTTTAAGAGGTGCAAGAGGTAACTCGGGCGTTATTCTCTCCCTCATTTTCCGTGGCTTTTCTAAAGCTCTCAAGGGGCTTGAGGAGGTTGACGCACCTGCACTTGCAAAGGCACTTGCAGAAGGCACAAAGGCTGCCTACGGTGCAGTTATGAAGCCGACAGAGGGTACTATTCTCACCGTTGTAAGAGAGGCAGGCGAAGGCGCAGCAACAGCAGCAGGCAGCGGTATTTCAGCAGCAGAGCTCTGGAAAAAGGCTTGTGAATGCGGTCAGGCTGCGCTTGACAAAACGCCCGAAATTCTTCCCGTACTCAAAAAAGCCGGCGTTGTTGATGCCGGCGGTCAGGGACTCATGCTCATATTTGAGGGTATGCTCAGCGTATTTGAGGGCAACGGAATCATTGCATCCTCAACGGACGACCCTGTAATGGCAGTCAAGCCCGTAGCAGCTGCAACGGTAAACGAAGAAATCAAATTCGGCTACTGCACAGAATTTATAGTAAACCGTGTAAATCCGAACGACACGGATGCACTCAAGCTCAGAGGCTACCTTGAATCCATCGGCGACTGCGTTGTGGTTGTTGACGATGAGGAAATAATCAAGGTTCATGTTCACTCAAACGACCCCGGCAACGCAATTCAGGCAGGTCTGAAATACGGCGCACTTGTAAACATCAAAATTGATAACATGCGCTATCAGCACAATAACAGCGTTGTTGAACAGCCTGAAGCACCGGCAGAAGAAGCACCCATGCCCAAAGCAGCGGAAATTGAAAAGCAGTTCGGCTTTGTTGCGGTTTGTGCAGGCGATGGCTTTGAGCAGATGTTCTACGAGCTCGGTGCAGATATGGTAGTCAGCGGCGGCCAGACAATGAACCCCAGCACAGACGATATTCTGCGTGCCGTACTTGCCACACCGGCAGAGCACGTTTTCATACTTCCGAACAACAAAAACATCATCATGGCTGCAGAGCAGGTCATACCCATGTGCGATAAGGGTATCAGCGTGCTGCACACAAAAACAGTGCCGCAGGGTATTGCCGCCATGCTCGCATTTGACGAAAGTATATCCGCAGACAAGAACCACCTTGAAATGATGAAGGCTGCCGGCAGGACAGGCACAGGCCTTGTCACCTTTGCCGCACGTGACAGCGAGGTTAACAATCAGCGTGTACGCAAGGGCGAAATCCTCGGTATGGAGGACGGCAAGATTACCGTACTCGAAAAAGACCCGATAAAGGCAGGCTACAAGGTTGCAAGACGGCTTTACAGAAAGCTGGGTGCATCCATGATTACCATTTACTACGGTGCAGATGCAGACGAAGCCCAGGCAGAAGAACTTTCAGAACTCATCGGTTCACGCTGCCCGAATGCAGAAATTGCGGTTATAAACGCAGGTCAGCCTATATACTACTTTACCATTGCGGTTGAATAAATTATGCTTAAATTTTCAAGCGATATTCAATATTTAAAGGGAGTCGGCGAAGCCCGCGCCAAGCTGTTCAGGCGGCTTGGTGTGGCTGACGTCGGCTCCCTTGTGCGCCTTTATCCGAGAGCTTACGAGGATTGGCGCAAAACCGTTCCGATTCTTGATGCCGTGCCGGGTGAGCAATGCTGCATTAAAGCTACAGTCTGTGCGCCCGTAACGCATGCACTCATACGCAAGGGAATGACCGTTTACAAAACGGAGGCAACTGACGGCAAAACCATAATGAAGATAACCATTTTCAACAACCGCTTTGCCGCCGAAAAGCTGAAAGAAGGCGAAGAATACCTTTTCTTCGGTAAAATTTCGTCCCACGGCTTTACACGTGAAATGACCTCGCCGCAGATTGAATATGCAACCACGGGCGAAAGAATCCGTCCGATATATCCGCAGACACAGTCACTTTCATCCCGTGTGATTGAGGGCTGTGTGAAGCGTGCACTCGAATCGCTTGAAAATCTGCCCGACGATGTATTGAGCGAAGATATACGGAACCGCTACGCACTTTGTGATTACAGAACCGCACTCAGGTGCATTCACTTCCCCGAAACCGAAAACGATATGCTCACAGCCCGAAGGCGCTTAAGCTTTGAGGAGCTTTACGTTTTGCAGACGGGGCTTATGCTGCTGCGTGGCAGAAGCCGTCAAAAAGCAGGCTGCCGCATCGGAAGGGATTATACGCAGCAGTTTTTCTCGCTCCTCCCCTTTACACCTACAAACGCACAGCAGCGTGCCGTCAGCGAAGCCGTCAGCGATATGACGGGCGACGTGCCTATGAGCAGACTTCTG
Source organism: Acutalibacteraceae bacterium (assembly GCA_045536235.1). Taxonomy (GTDB): domain Bacteria; phylum Bacillota; class Clostridia; order Oscillospirales; family Acutalibacteraceae; genus UBA8612. The sequence goes on from JAZSND010000027.1 coordinate 97,760, forward strand.
CAGGGCGATGTCGGCTCGGGTAAAACTGCCGTTGCCGCAGCGCTCAGCTACACCTGCGCAAAAAACGGCTTTCAGACTGCTATAATGGCACCGACTGAAATACTTGCACGGCAGCATTACCAGACCTTTGCAAAGCTGCTTAAAAAAACGGATCTGAATGTTGAGCTGCTTGTAGGCTCAACTCCTGCAAAGGAAAAAAAGCGTATTAAAACTCAGCTTGAAAACGGAGAAACCGATATAATTATCGGCACACATGCACTCATACAAAAGGATGTTATTTTCAGTAATCTGGGCTTGGTTGTTACCGATGAGCAGCACCGCTTCGGTGTCGGTCAGCGCAGCACGCTCGGCTCAAAAGGCAAAAACCCTCACACGCTCGTCATGTCCGCTACGCCTATTCCCCGCACGCTTGCGCTGATTATTTACGGCGACCTTGATGTGAGCGTGCTTGACGAATTACCCGCAGGCAGGCAGAAAATTGAAACCTACGCTATTGACGGCTCAATACGTCAGCGTGCCTACAACTACGTCAGAAAGCATCTTGATGAAGGCAGACAGGGCTACATAGTCTGCCCCCTTGTTGAAGAGGGCGAAACAGGTGAGCTTGCCGCAGCGGAGGAATACGCCCAAAGAATTGCAAAAAAAGAGTTTGCAGGCTATACGGTCGGTCTGCTGCACGGCAAAATGAAAGCCAGGGACAAGGAAGATGTCATGGCACAGTTTGCCGCAGGAAATATTCAGCTGCTTGTTTCCACAACGGTTATTGAAGTCGGCGTTGACGTACCCAACAGCGTAATTATGGTAATTGAAAACGCTGAGCGGTTCGGACTGTCACAGCTGCACCAGCTGCGAGGCAGAGTAGGCAGAGGCAAGCACAAATCCACCTGCATACTTATTTCCGATGCCAAGGGCAACACCGCACAGCACCGCCTTAAAACAATGTGTAAAACAACCGACGGATTCAGGATAGCTGACGAGGATTTAAAGCTGCGCGGTCCGGGCGATTTCTTCGGCGCAAGGCAGCACGGTCTGCCCGAAATGAAAATAGCCGACCTTTCAAGCGATATGGAGCTTTTAAAGCAGGCGCAGAATGCGGCTAAGGAAACGCTCGGCAAAGACCCTGCTCTGCGCAGCGAAAAAAATGCTCCGCTCAAAGCCGCAGTGCTTGAGCTGTTCAACTCCGTCGGACCAAACGGGCTGAATTAATAAACAATTCATCACTTTTTATTTATAAATTTGTGTTGCCAAATTCATATTTTTATTATAATATATACGAGTAAAATTATTTTTATTTAAACAGCGAAATCTCTTTAACAGCGAAAGGAATAATTACTATGCACGAGGAATGCGGAGTCTTTGCCTTCTACGGTAACGGACTGATTGAAAACCCTGCCGAATATGCCTATCTTGCCCTTTATGCAATGCAGCACCGAGGTCAGCAAAGCTGCGGTATAGCCGTGAGCAACGACGGTGTTATTGACTGTGAAAAAGGCATGGGACTTGTCAGCGAAGTTTTCAACGAAGATAAACTCAATAAGCTCAGCGGACAGAATATTACTGCACACGTGCTGTATTCCGCAAAAGGTTCTTCAAACCTGCAGTCAGCGCAGCCTATAGTTATGCGCTACGGTAAGGGCAGACTTTGCGTTGCAACCAACGGCAGCCTTGTAAACGCCAAGGAGCTGCGTGACCTGCTTGCGCAAAACGGTGCAATGTTCCGTTCAAATTCCGATGCAGAGCTTATTGCACAGATTGTTGCTAAAGAAAGAATGTTCTGCCACTCAATAGAAGAAGCGGTCAAGATGACCTGCGAAAACATAAAGGGCGCCTACTCTATGGTAGTTATGAGCCCGACAAAAATCGTTGCGGCACGTGACCCGTTCGGCTTCCGTCCGTTAGTGCTGGGTAAAATGCCGGAGGGCTGCTACGTTGTTGTTTCCGAAACCTGTGCACTCAACGCAATCGGTGCGGAATTTGTGCGTGACATAGAACCCGGCGAAATTGTGATAATTGACGGTGACGGCGCAAGAACTTACTACAAAAAAGAAAACTGCGAAAGAAAAATCTGCATTTTTGAATATATCTACTTTGCACGCCCCGACAGCGTTATGGACGGTGTTTCAATTCACGAATCACGCCTGAACGCAGGCAGACTGCTTGCCAAGCAGCACCCTGTTGAAGCAGACCTTGTTATCGGTGTGCCCGATTCGGGACTTGACGCTGCAACAGGCTATGCACGTGAAAGCGGCATTCCGTTTGGCATGGGCTTTGTGCGCAACAACTATGTCGGCAGAACATTTATCAAGCCGACGCAGGAGCAGCGTGCATCATCCGTAGGCATAAAGCTCAACGTTCTTGCCGAAAATATCAAGGACAAGCGCATCGTTATGGTTGATGATTCAATTGTCCGCGGCACAACCTGTGCAGATATAGTACGTCTGCTCAAAAACGCAGGCGCCAAGGAAGTTCACGTGCGCATTTCCTCGCCTACCCTGCACTATCCCTGCTACTACGGCACGGATATACCCACACGTGAGGAGCTGACATCAAACCGCTACAATGTTGATGAGCTTTGCAAAATCATCGGTGCGGATTCGCTCGGTTTCCTTGACCGTGAGTGTCTGGGCGAGCTGATAGGCGCATGCGGCAAAACCTATTGTGATGCCTGCTTTACCGGTGATTACCCTGTAAAATAAATAAAAAAGAGTGAAGAGTAAATGAAAGAAATAATCAAAAAATTAGTCAACAAAGAAACAATAACCTACCTTGTTTTCGGCGTACTGACTACTGTTGTCAACCTTGCTGTATTTAAAGTATTCGATGCTATATTCACCGCAGCAACACAAGCCGACCTGACGCTGCTTACAAATTTCATTGCGTGGGTATTTGCCGTAGTTTTTGCATACGTTACAAACAAGCTCTGGGTGTTTGAAAGCAAAAGCTGGAAATTTGATGTGCTCAAAAAAGAAGTTCCCTCTTTTGTCGGTGCGAGAGTTTTTTCGCTTGGTGTGGAAGAACTCGGACTTCTCATTTTCATAACATGGCTCGGCTTTGACCGCTTTGAGCTTGATATTTTCGGCTTGTTTACACTCGGCGGCAAAATGATGGTCAAAATCGCCCTTGCCGTAATTGTTGTTGTTATGAACTACGTTTTCAGCAAGTTCATAATTTTCAAAAACAAGGAAAAGGAGTAAATCATATGTTCAGGAAAGTACTTTGCCTTATCACTGCTGCCGCTTCGCTTTTTGCGCTATGCTCCTGCAACGGCACAGACACGCCCGAAGAAACAACGGTTGAAGAAACAACAACAGCATTTGAAAGCTTTATTATTTCAAAGGACAATACAAAGCTGTACGAAAAAATCAAGGATATTTCCGTACAGGCTGAGGATAACTACTGCCTGCTTAAATACGAAGATAAGCAGTACATCGCAAAGCATCTCAGAAGCGGCAACTTTGAAGCCATGTATGAGCTGGGTGCAGGCTGCGAGCTGCTTGACGAGGCAACCGAAAGAGCAGGCGGCAACTATATTTATTTTACGGAAAACGGATCACTTAAAGCATATTTCATTCCTACCGAAATGGCTCTGAGCATCGTAAGTGCTCCTTGCAGCAACTTCATAATGCTCAACGTGCCTGACAACTTTGAAATTTATCCTTACGGCTTTATTGCAACAGCAACTGAGATTAACGTTGTCAACCTCGCACAGGGAAGTCTGAGCAGCTATACAAAATCACTGGCTGATATAAATACATTCATTGAAGCCCCTGCAACACTCATAGGCGAAAACATAAAAACCACACTCACTGCTCACAGCAGGTCACAGGTACTTATCACCACAGAAACGCTGAATTCCAAAGGCGAAGTCAAGGAAAAAACAGAAATTACTTTCAACCCGATTCTCGGCGTTTTTTCTGCACTGTAAAACATAAAAATTCACATTCCGGAGGTGAAACGGATTGCTCGGAAAAAACATAGGCGTTGACCTTGGCACAGCGTCGGTAATAATATATGCCGAGGGCAGAGGAATAGTCCTCACGGAGCCATCCGTTGTAGCCTACAGCACAAAAACGGGCAGAATGTGTGCCGTCGGCAAAAAGGCATATGAAATGCTCGGCAGAAACCCTGACTCAATCAGAGTTGTCCGCCCGATGAAGGACGGTGTAGTTTCCGACTTTACCGCAACCCGTCAGATGCTCAGCCGCTACCTTGCCAGGGTTTGCGGCAACGCTGTTTTCAAGCCCAATATAATTGTCTGCACGCCTTCAAGCGTTACCAACCTTGAACGCAGAACAATTCTTGACATGATAACCGCCGCAGGTGCAGGCAAGGCATGCCTTATGGAAGAGCCGCTTGCAGCAGCTATCGGCGCAGGCTGCGACATAACACACGCTACGGGCACCATGGTTGTAGATATCGGCGGCGGCACAACTGATATAGCCGTCATCACCTTAGGCAGCATAGCAATTTCAAAATCCGTCAAGGTTGCAGGCAACCTGTTTGACGAGGCTATCGCCCGACAGATACGCCGTGAAAAGGACGTTGTAATCGGCATACGCACCGCAGAGGAAATCAAAAAGCAAATCGGCTGTGCCGTGCTGAGGGAAGAAGAGCTTGCAATGACCATCAAGGGCAAACGATACACAAACGGTTTCCCCGCAACGGTCGAGGTAACCTCAACTGACTGCTACCTTGCAATGCGTGAACACATTGAAGCCATAGGCGAAGCAGTGCGAAGCGTACTTGAAATGACTCCGCCCGAGCTTGTCGGCGATATAGGCACAAGCGGAATTCTGCTCACGGGCGGCGGCGCAATGCTCAAGGAAATGAGCGAAGCGATAACACTCAAAACCGGTATTAAAACCCGCCTTGCAACTGACCCGCAAAACTGCGTTGCAAAGGGCATAGGCTTAGCCCTGGGTGATCTTGATATGCTTTCAGAGCATGGTTATATATTCAAAACACGTGAAGAAATTACAGGCTATGTAGATACAAACTAAAATGAAAACGGAGTGTAGCAGAAAATGAAAAAAGCACAGCTCATTATTGATAAAAGCTTTATCGTCGGTGAAATCGACAAACGAATTTACGGCTCTTTCCTTGAACACCTCGGCAGAGCTATATATAACGGCATCTATCAGCCGGACAGCCCGTTGAGCGACAAAAACGGCTTCAGACAGGACGTTTTAAACCTTGTGCGTGAAACAGCGGTCCCGGTTGTGCGTTATCCCGGAGGCAACTTTGTTTCCGGCTATAACTGGGAAGACGGAATCGGTCCGAAGGAGCTTCGCCCCCGCAGAGCTGAGCTTGCGTGGCACTCCACCGAAACAAATCAGTTCGGACTTGACGAATTTGTTGACTGGTGTAAGGACGCAGGCACAGAGCCGATGATGGCTATAAACCTCGGTACAAGAGGCGCTGACGATGCAAGAAACATCGTTGAATACTGCAATATGCAGAGCGGTACTTACTGGAGCGACCTGCGTATAAAGAACGGCCACAAGCAGCCGCACAACATCAAACTCTGGTGCCTTGGCAACGAGATGGACGGTGACTGGCAGATAGGCCACAAAACCTCGCACGAATACGGCAGAGCCGCTCATGAGGCAGCCAAGGTCATGCGCTGGGTCAGCCCCGATATTGAGCTTGTTGCCTGCGGCTCATCAAACAGCGGCATGAGCACCTTTGCCCAGTGGGAGGCAGACGTACTCGACCACTGCTACCACGATGTGGATTATCTTTCACTCCATACATATTACAACAACTCCGAAAACAACACCGAGGAATTCCTCTGCCACAGCGCAGACATGGACAGCTTTATTTCCTCCGTTGTTTCAATCTGCGATTACGTAAAGGCAAAGAAGCGTTCAAAGAAAAAAATCATGCTCTCCTTTGACGAATGGAACGTATGGTACCACTCACACGAAAAGGACAGACTCTGCAAGCCCTGGGAAGAAGCCCCCAGAAAGCTTGAGGATGAATACAACTTTGAAGATGCTCTGCTTGTGGGCAGCATGCTCATAACGCTGCTGCGCCATGCAGACAGAGTTAAAATTGCCTGCCTTGCCCAGCTTGTAAATGTTATTGCGCCCATTATGACATCCGACACAGGTGCATGGCGTCAGACAATATTCTTCCCCTACATGCACGCAAGTGTTTACGGCAGAGGTACGGCACTCAACACGCTCATCAAATCCCCGATTTATGAAAGCCGAAAGTACGGCGATGTAAACCTTGTTGATGCAATTGTTGTTGAAAACGATGATGAAAACATTACCGTTTTTGCAGTCAACAAGGACCTGATAGAAGATATTGAAATCACCTGCGATTTAAGACAGTATGCAGGCTTCAAGGTCAAAGAGCATATTGTTATGACAAACAACGATATGAAAGCTATAAACACAGAAGAAAATCCGAATAACGTTGCGCCCACACTTGGCGGTGTTTCAAAGGTTGAAGGCGGTATCCTCACCGCAAATTTAGGCAAGCACAGCTGGAACGTTATCAGATTGGGTAAATAAACATGAAACAGCCGAACATAATTTTTTATTTCAGCGATCAGCAGCGTTGGGACACGGTCACACCCGACCTGACACCCAACCTTGAAAAACTTGCAAGCGAAGGTGTAAAATTCACAAACTCCTTTACCTGCCAGCCTGTCTGCGGCCCCGCAAGAGCATGCCTGCAAACAGGAGTTTACGCAACGCAGAACAAGTGCTACTGGAACGGTATTCCCCTGCCGTCAGATACAAAGCCGCTGGCTGAGTATTTTAACGAAGCGGGTTATGATACTGCCTACATCGGCAAATGGCACTTAGCTTCCGACAGGTTACCGGGTATAGGCTTCCACTGTGAAAGCACAGCCGTACCCAAGGATAAGCAGGGCGGCTACAGATACTGGCGTGCGGCAGACGTGCTTGAATTCACATCGCACGGCTACGACGGCTATGTTTTTGACGAAAACGGCAACAAGCTTGAATTCAAGGGCTACAGAGCAGACTGCATAAATGATTATGCGCTCGAATACCTTGACAAAAGGGATAAAGATAAGCCGTTTTTCATGTTCATTTCGCAGCTTGAGCCCCACCATCAGAACGACCGCCACTGCTACGAAGGTCCTAAGGAAACTGTTGAAAACTACCGTGACTATCCCCTCCCCGACGACCTGACCTTCATGAAAGGCGACTATAAAGAGAGCTATCCCGACTATATCGCAGCCATCAACAGGCTTGATGAAAACGTCGGCAGACTCGTACAAAAGCTCAAGGATATCGGCGAATACGAAAACACGCTGATTGTTTACACGAGCGACCACGGCTCGCATTTCAAAACGAGAAACCTTGAATATAAGCGCAGCTGCCACGATTCGTGCACGCACACTCCGCTGATTATAAAAGGCTGCGGCTTTGAGGACGGAAAGCCTGACGAAAGGCTTGTCAGCCTGATTGATCTGCCGCCGACTCTGCTGCGTGCAGCAGGCATAAATATCCCCGAAACTTATGAGGGAAACCCATTGCAGGAAAGCACCGAGCGTGACCACGTATTTATCCAGATAAGTGAATCACAGGTCGGCAGAAGCATACGCACAAAAAAATACAAATACTCGGTAAAGGCTGTCGGCATGGGCTATGTCCGTCACAGCTCGCCGGTATATTTTGAAGATTTCCTGTATGATCTGGAAAAAGACCCGATTGAAAAAAGCAACCTCGTCAAGGACCCTGCTTATAAAAAAATCAGGGCCGAACTCAAAGAAAAGCTCATAAAGCAAATGACAGACATCGGCGAGAAAAAGCCGCTGATTCTGCCTGCAATTAAATAATAAAGTATTAATATATAGGAGGGCGGCAAAAATGATAAAAATCAAATCAGCTTTAAAAAGATTTTTTGAATCGAAGTACAGCATCATACTTCAGACGCTTGTCGCCTGCCTTATAACAAGCTTTGACCTGGAAGTTGCGGGCGTATTCTTTTTCGGTTTCTTTATTTCGCTGATTCTGTTTGCCTGCGACGACCTTTTTCATACCTTCCTGCCGTTTATGCTGTGCGGTATGACCGTTATCAAATGCTATGATTCTTTCAACACGTTTATTGTTATAGCACCGTGTGCGGTTATTCCCGCTGCTGCGCTGATATACTACTTTGTAAAACACAGAAGACGGCTGAAAATCGGCAACAGCTTCTGGGGCATTATAGCGGTTGCCGTTGCGGTAACGCTCGGCGGCGCAGGCATAATCAGCTCACGCGCCTACTTCAGCCTGACTTCGGTTTACTATACAGTAGGTCTGGGTTTCGGCATGGCTTTCATTTATCTGATAATGAGCAGTTGGTTTGACAACAACGAAAACAACACGCTCGGCAAAAGATTTGCCCGGGCAATGACCATTGTTACCGTTTTCGGTTCATTTATGATTTTTGAGCATTACCTTGAAAATATCAGCAAACTTATAACTGATCCGGGCATTATCCCCTTTCAGTGGCGCAACAACATTTCAACGTTTCTGATGTTCAGCCTGCCGTTTCCTTTTTATCTCTCCCGTGAAAAATGGGGGAATATATTCATCAGCCTGCTCGGCTACGCAGCGTTGCTGCTTGCAGGCTCGAGGGGCGGCATGCTTTTCGGTACGGTTGAGCTTATTGTCTGCATTGCCGTGCTGATATTTATGGACAAGAATCACCGCAAGCGCAATCTTGCGGTTGTCGGCGCTATTCTCTGCGTCGTAATTTGTTTCTCAAAACAGCTTTTTGAATTCTGTTATTACACTATTCAACGCCTTTTTGATTACGATGAAAACAAAGTCCGCCTCGGACTTTTCAAGCGTGCAATTGAGGATTTCAAAGCTAATCCGATTACGGGAAGCGGACTTGCAAACTGGGAAAACCGTGACCTTCATCCGTCAACAAGGTTTGCACTTTGCTGGTACCATTCTTCGCCGTTCCAGATTATCGGCAGTTTTGGCGTTATAGGTATAATTTGCTTTGCCGCAAGGCTTGCTATCCGCCTTAAAATTATTTTCAGCCGCTTTGATTTCTTTACGGCGATTATGGCTTGCTCCTTCCTCGGAATCACAATGATGTCGCTTGTCAATCCCGGCGAATTCTGCCCGATTCCGTACGAGCTTATCACAACGCTGATATTTGTTATTCTTGAAAAGAACCCCACAAAAAAGCAGCTTAAATCCAATTAACAAAATACCTCTCCTCCGAATAAAATAATATCGGGAGGAGATTTTATGCTTGAACTCATACTTGAAATATCGGGTTTTGCATTCATACTGCTGTGTACGGTAAAGCTGATATATTTTGTTTCATATAAAGCGCTCTCTTACGGGACAGATAACAAGGCTCTGCTTGTGCTGCCCTGCAGCAAAGGAAAAAACTGTGCGGGACTTATAAGCGCAATGCTGATAAGGCTGCCGCTGTTTACGGGAATCAACACAACGATTGTTGCCGTTGACTGCGGAATGAGCGATAAAGAAAAGCAAGCCTGCACCGAAATATGCTGTGAATACGGTAATGTACTGCTGTGCAGCCCCGATGAGCTGCCGCAAATTCTCACGGAGGAAGAAACGAGTGACCGAAATTAACGAAGTTGAAATAACCGGTACAGTTGAAGATATATCGGTGCATATAGATGAAACCGGTTTCACGGTGCTCGAGCTTTGCAGCGATGACGAATTTGTTACGGTAGTCGGTGTTATGCCCGAAATTGCAGTCGGCGAAAAGCTGACAGTAAGGGGCAGCTACGACACGCATCCGCTCTACGGCAGGCAGCTGCGTGCAAGCTCATGTGTACGCTCCATGCCGTCAAGCTCTGAGGATTTGTACAAATATCTTTCCGCAGGCACAGTAAAAGGAATCGGCCCCGCAACAGCACAGAAAATAATAGCAGAATTCGGCGAAGATGCATTTGACGTACTCGAAAACCACCCCGAAAAGCTGTGCAAAATCAAGGGCATATCCCGTGAAAAGGCAAACACTATCTGCACGGAATTCACCCGTCAGTTTGCAGTAAGGCAAACGCTCATAGCCCTTGAAAAATACGGCATGACGTCGAGGGAAAGCCTTAACACATATAAAATTTTCGGCTTCAATGCCGTTGAAATAGTGCGCAACAACCCTTATCTGCTTTGTGCTGAGGGTATAGGAATAAACTTTGAGCGTGCAGATGCAATTGCTGCAAGCCTGCCCGATTCACCGCCTGAGGAATACAGAATCCGTGCAGGTGTGCTGCACATTCTGCGACATAACCTTGGCAACGGACACACCTGCTGCCCCAGAGAAAAAATGCCTGAGCCAGCAACTCAGCTTTTACAGACTGATACAGATTCTATCGAAAACGCAATTGATTCTTTAATTGCTGACAGACAGCTTGAATCGGCAAAACTAAATGACAAAGAGTTTTTATTTATTCCTGCAATTTACCGCGCTGAAAGAAATGCGGCAAAACGCATCAAGGTGCTTTGCTCATTTCCGCCTGCCGGCAAGCCCACGCTTTTGCAGGATATTGAGAATATTGAATACACGCTCGGCATACAATACGAGCAAAAGCAAAAGCTTGCAATTATTACAGCCGTTGAAAAGGGTGTGCTGATTTTAACCGGCGGACCGGGTACAGGCAAAACCACCACGATAAACGGCATGATTGAGCTTTTCAAAAAGGACAAGCTGCGTATTTCGCTTGCTGCACCTACAGGCAGAGCAGCAAAACGCATGAGCGAAATTACCGGCATGACTGCCAAAACCATACACCGGCTTTTAGAGGTTGAATGGGACGACAGCGAAAACCAACATTTTGCACGCAATGAACGCAATCCCATTGAAGCAGACGTGCTGATTGTTGACGAACTTTCGATGATAGATATTCAGCTTTTTTCAAGCCTGCTTGATGCGCTGCCGCTTGGCTGCCGCCTTATTATGGTAGGCGACTCAGATCAGCTGCCGCCCGTCGGTGCCGGCAACGTACTGCACGACATGATAGAAAGCGGCATACTGCCCGTAGTTGAACTTAAAGAAATTTTCCGTCAGGCGCAACGCAGCCTGATTGTCACAAATGCACACAAAATAGTCAGCGGTGAGCTGCCCGATTTAAACCGCACGGATTCAGACTTTTTCTTTTTAAACCGTCAGAATTCACAGCGTGCTGCCGAAACGGTATGCGAGCTGTGCGCTGTGCGATTACCCAAGGCATTCAAGCTATCTCCCGTTAACGATATTCAGGTGCTTTGTCCGTCACGCAAGGGCGAAATGGGCACCTACAACCTAAACCGCCGCTTGCAGGAGGTAATCAATCCCCCTGCTAAGGAAAAGCGTGAGCAGACAGTCGGTATGTTCCGCTTCCGTGAAGGCGACAAGGTAATGCATATAAAGAACAACTATGATATAATGTGGAAAAAGCCTGACGGCGAAGAGGGATCGGGAGTTTTCAACGGCGATATAGGTACTATTATTTCCATCCGTCCCGACGGCACAAGCAAGATTCAATTTGATGACGGCAGGGAAAGCACCTACTTCCCCGACAATATGCGTGAGCTGGAGCTTGCCTATGCGGTAACAGTTCACAAAAGCCAGGGTAACGAATTTGAAGCGGTTGTGCTTCCGCTGCTTTTCACACCTGACAGGCTTGCTTACCGCAACCTTTTATACACGGCTGTTACAAGAGCCAAAAAGCTTATAATCATCGTCGGCAGTGACAACCAGGTTTACCGCATGGCGAGAAATGATAAAAAAGCACGGCGCTATTCTGCGCTGAAACAATTTTTGCTGGAGGATAATGAAAATGGACAGCTTCACCTTTGATGACGGCATTGAGCCGGGCGGTCTGAGGACACGCAACGAAATAAAGCTGCTTGTATGCTATCTGCTTTCAAGCGTAGATGAACGTATTACACGTTCCCAGCTTTGCGAAATTTCACTTGATAAGGGACTGGCAAACTACTTTGAAATAAACCAGGCAGTCAGCGATTTAATCGAAAACGGCTCGGTTATTTCGGATTTTATCGAGTGTGAGGAATATTTAAGCGTTACCGAAAAGGGACGCTCCTCCTCCAAAACGCTTGAAATGCAGCTTCCCCGTTCAGTCAGGGAAAAGGCAATCAACGCAGCTATCAAAATGCTCACCCTTGCAAAGCGAAAAAGAGAAAACAAGGTTGAGGTTGAAAAACTTGAAAGCGGCGGCTACCACGTCACCTTCACTATGGAAGAAATGATGAAGCTGACAATTTACGTTGCTGATGAAATGCAGGTTGAAACGGTAACAAACAACTTCTATGAGGACCCGATAAAACTCTATTCGGGTATCATAGCATCGTTAACAGTTTAAAATTAAATTCACATAAAACGAAAGGTTGATGAAAAAATGGCAAAATACGCAATCGGTCTTGACTACGGCACACTTTCGGGCAGAGCCCTTGTAGTAAACGTTGAAACGGGCGAAGAGCTTGCAAGCAGCGTTTATGAATACCCGCATGCTGTTATGGACGAAAAGCTGCCCTGCGGCAAAAAGCTCGGTCAGGACTGGGCGCTGCAGCATCCGCAGGATTACATAGATGTACTGAGCATCACTATACCTGATGCTATCAAAAAGAGCGGTATTGACGCAGCAGACGTTATCGGTGTGGGTATCGACTTCACAGCATGTACAATTCTCCCCACAACAAAAAGCGGCACTCCCCTTTGCTTCCTCGACGAATACAAATCAGAGCCGCACGCATACGTAAAGCTCTGGAAGCACCACGCAGCTCAGGCACACGCAACACGCCTCAACGAAATTGCAATCGAGATGGGCGAAGACTGGCTTGAAAACTACGGCGGCAAAATTTCCTCCGAATGGGCTATCCCGAAGCTGTGGCAGATTCTTGACGAAGCACCCGAAATCTACGAAAAGGCTGAACGCTTTATCGAGGCTACAGACTGGGTTGTATGGCAACTTACAGGCGTTGAAACACGCAACTCCTGCTGCGCCGGCTACAAAAACATGTGGAACAAGAACACAGGCTATCCCTCAAACGAATTTTTCAAGGCGCTTGACCCCAGAATGGAAAACGTAATTGACGAAAAATTCGGCAGAGAGGTTCTTGCAAGCGGCAAATGTGCAGGCTACATAACAGAAGAGGCTTCAAAGCTTACCGGTCTTGCTGTCGGCACAGCTGTTGCAGCAGGTATTATTGATGCACATATTTTCGTTCCCGCAGTCGGTATTTCCAAGCCCAACGAAATGCTTGCAATCATGGGCACATCAACCTGCCACATGATGATGGCTGACGTTGAAAAGAAGGTAAAGGGAATCTGCGGCGTTGTAGCAGACGGCATTATGCCCGGCCTTTACGGCTATGAAGCAGGTCAGGCATGTGTCGGCGACCACTTCGGTTGGTTTATTGATAACTGCCTGCCTGAAAGCTACTACAAAGAGGCAGCAGAAAAGGGCATGAATATCCACAAGTTCCTGCGTTCCAAGTGCGAGGCACAAAAACCCGGCGCAAGCGGACTCGTAGCTCTCGACTGGTGGAACGGCAACCGTTCAATTCTTGTTGACGTCGACCTTACAGGTATGATTCTCGGCATGACCCTCCGCACAAAGCCCGAGGAAATTTACCGTGCACTTATTGAAGCTACAGCATACGGCACACGTATGATTATAGAAAACTACCGTGAGCAGGGCGTTGAGGTTAACTCCTTCTACGCTGCGGGCGGTATTTCACAGAAAGACCCGATGACAATGCAGATTTATGCAGACATCATCAAGATGCCCATCAAAATCGCAGGCTCCGACCAGGGCGGTGCACTCGGCTCAGCTATATTCGGCGCAGTTGCTGCAGGCAGCAAAGCAGGCGGCTACGACGATGCGTTTGAGGCTGCAAGCGTAATGGGCAAGGTCAAGGACGTTGTTTATGAGCCCATCAAGGAGAATTCCGATGTTTATGATAAGCTCTATGCAGAATATAAGATTCTCCATGATTACTTCGGCCAGGGCGGCAACGACGTTATGAAGCGCCTCAAGGCTATCAAGGCAGACGCAGAATAAGCAGCGTGACGCTGCCGACAATGCCGCCTTTTTAAGGTGTAATTAAAAAAAAAATTGCTCAGCGGCGGAATTTTGAAAAACATCAGAATTCCGCCGTTGATGTATTTATATTGTATATAATACTTATAATAAGCGGCATTCGGCGGCATCTTATGACGCAAAAAGGCGGCACCGGAATTAAACGGTGTCGCCTTTCGCAAAGAATGGGTGATGAGGAAATCAAAATGAAAAAGCTATAAAACAATAAGAAACGGTCAAAAATTTATGCGCTGTAGAGGGAATAATCGGGTGCAGAATATTCGTCACGCACTACGTGCATTCTGCTGCGTCTTTTTTCGGCTGCGCGCTGGATTCTTGCGGCACGCTCCTGCTCAAGCTGCTCTCTGCGGCGGGCTACGATAACCTTGGCAATAGAGTTAGCGATTGAATCGAGAACCTTATCCTCAAACTCAATGAGCTTTTCTTCTTTAACTATACCTGCAAGTACAAGTGCGACGAGAACGATTTCAATAATTGTTGCGAACATATTTAATCTTCCTTTCTTTATGGGAACGCTTTTCGTATTTTCACACCAAGCAATTGATGAACGTTTGTTCTTTACAGTTATGATTATATCATCTTTTCTGCAAATGTCAATACAAATGTTCGACAAATTTTATGATGTAAGTACGAAAAATCGTACTCTGAGCAAATTTTAATTACTGACTTCAAGTTTTTTGCCTTGCTGTCATTGCTTTGTCTGATATTAATATACCGGACATGATGTCCCATAAAACGGACTTGTTATGTTTTTTACAATAAAAATATATGCCGCAACACGCAAAAAAATCACCGCCTATTTCACAATAAGCGGTGATTAATCACATTTAATTACTGAATTTCAAATTCAACCTTCTGTGCGTGGCAGCAAGCTACGATATCGCCCAGGGTCTTATCAAAATCAGCCTTGTACTTTTCGGGTGTAACAATCTTCATGGAGTCAATATCAGCCTTCATGGAGATGTTGTTTTCGCTCTTGTACTTTCTGACCTCGGAAACAGCGTCCTTAACCAGCTCGCCGAATTCAAGTGCGGCTGCATCGTCTTCGCCGTCAACTTTCCAGAAGTTCATGTGCAGGCAGTCAATGCCTTCCTTATCCTTGAAAGCGTCCTGATAGATGAACTCTGTCATATGCGGTACGAAAATGCCGTACATCTTGAGGATGTTGAGCAGGCAGTAGTAGATAGCGTACTGACCGCTTCTGCGCTCGGCATAGCCGTGTACTTCGGGCTGATAGAGTCTTTCCTTACTGATTTCTACATAGTAGTCGCAGAAATCCTTCCAGAAGAAATCGTCAATCTCATGTCTTGCGGAGCCGATTTCATACTCGTCAAGCAGCTTGATGCAGCGGCGCATAGTCTGCTTGCAGCGCTCAACAATCCACTTATCAACGGGAAGAAGCTCAGCCGGAGCATCGCTCTTATTGTAATCCTCAAGGTGAGTGAGTGTGAACTTGGAAGCGTTCCAGAGCTTTGTGAGGAAACGGTTTGCAATCTTCAGCTCGTCATCGGAGAAATATGTGTCTGTGCCGAGCTTTGTGTTAGCAGCCCAGTAGCGGATGCAGTCTGCGCCGAACTCTTCAACAAGCTGTGCGGGTGACTTGACTGCGTTACCCTTTGATTTGGAAATCTTTTCGCCTTTCTTTGCAAGAACGAAGCCGCAGACCATGATATCCTGCCACGGAATGTTGCCTGTGTGGTACATGCTCTTTGCGATTGTATAGAAAGCCCATGTTCTGATGATTTCGTGAGCCTGTGTTCTCATTGTCATGGGAGCAATCTTGTCAGAAATATCTGTGCCGTCGGGCTCTTCCCAGTGTGCGTTGATCTGCGGAGTCATTGATGAGGTTGCCCATGTATCAAGAACTGAGGATTCGGGAATCCACTCGCTGCAGCCGCATTCGCAGGTTGCCTCAGGTGTGAATTCAAGCGGGTTTACAGGGAGAATGCTCTCGTCTGCAAACATCGGCTTGCCGCACTTCTTACAGTACCATACCGGGAACGGAACGCCGAAATAACGCTGACGGGAAATACACCAGTCCCACTTGAGATTTTCAACCCATACATCGTAACGGCTCTTCATAAATGTGGGATACCAGTTGATTTTCTTACCTGCCTCAACAAAGAGGTCCTTGTGTGAAAGAATATCAATATACCACTGGCGTGAGGGAAGAATTTCAATCGGCTTGCCGCAGCGTTCATGAGTCTGAACGGGGTGAACAATATCCTCTACCTTTTCAAGCAGGCCCTGCTCCTCCATCATACGGACAAGCTCTTTACGTGCGCCGTAAACGCTCATACCTGCAACGAAGGGTACGCTTTCATCCATTCTGCCCTCGGTTGTGATAACCTTGCGGTAGGGCAGGTTGTGCTTTTCGCACCAGTCAACGTCAGTCTGGTCGCCGTAGGTAGCGCACATAACAACGCCTGTACCCTTTTCAAGGCTTACGATTTCATCGGTGAGAATCGGAACCTCGTAACCGAATACGGGTACAACAGCCTTCTTGCCGACGTACTTCTTGTATCTCTCATCCTCGGGGTTGACAAAAAGGCAAACTACGCCGTAAAGCAGCTCGGGACGTGTTGTAGCAACGGTAAGCGGCTCACCGTCAACCATAAAGTAGATGTAGTTGAATGTTGATTTGATATCTGCACTGTCAAGCTCAGCCTGTGCAATAGATGTCTGACACTCTGTACACCACAGAACGGGAGACTCCTTAACATAAGCCTTACCCTCTTTTGCAAGACGGATAAATGACTTCTGTGAAATTCTGCGGCTGCGCTCGTTGATTGTTTCGTAGCGGAGGTTCCAGTCAACAGAGAAGCCGAGTGACTTCCACAGCTCGGTAAATTCTTCAACGTACTTTGCTGTGGTGTTCATGCACTTTTCGTAAAGTTCTTCACGGGAAAGGTCCTTAGCCTTGATACCCTCTTCCTTTTCAACAAGGCGCTCGGTCGGCAGACCGTTATCGTCAAAGCCGAAGGGATAGAAAACGTTGTAGCCCATGAACTTGCGGTAACGTGCAACCATTTCCGCCTGAGTATAGGAGAAGATGTGGCCGATGTGCAGCGAGCCGCTGACGGTCGGAGGCGGAGTATCTATAGAGTAAATCTGGTTTGGGCTTTCAGGGTCAAAACGGTAAACGTCCTGGTCAGCCCAGAGCTTTTGCATGGCTTTTTCAGCCGTTTTAAAATCATACTTCTTTTCGAGCATTATTTTTGCACCTTTCCGTTAATCAGGAATTAACTTTCTTTATAGAGATAACGACATTCTTGCCGTTGATATCAAGTTCTTCACCCTCAAGTGATGCTGCTCTTACGATAGAGTCAGCAAGCAGCTCCTTGGAAACAGATTCTACGCTGGGAGCAAGAAGCTGTTCAAACTCGTCATCACCTGCGTATGTGATTTCAATTCTGTCCATAACCTCAAAGCCTGAGGACTTACGCATATTCTGAACCTTTGAAACGAACTCACGTGCGTAACCCTTCTGAATAAGCTCGGGTGTGAGAACAGTATCAAGAATAACCGTGATGTTTCTGTCAGCTGCGCTCATGAAGCCTTCCTTGTAGCCTGTGCTGATAAGCAGGTCATCCATTGTGAACTCAACATCTGTACCGCCAAGGTTGGTCTTGTGGCTGCCGTTGGCTTCAATATCGTCAATGACGCTGTCGCCGTCAACTGTTGCGAAATATTCGCGGATAGCGTTGAGCACCTTGCCGTACTTCGGACCGAGTGTTTTAAGCTGCGGCTTGATTGTGTGGGAAATATAGCCCTTGGTAGAAGTAACCTGCTCAGCCTTTTCAACGTTGAGCTCTTCTGCGATGATGGAAAGCATCTCCTCATTGAAGTGTGCTTCCTCACCCTCTACGCAGACAAGCAGACGTGCAAGCGGCTGACGGATTTTGAGGTTAGCAAGGTTTCTTGCGTTTCTTGCAATACCGACTGAATCGTAAACGAGCTTCATATCACGCTCGAGTGCTTCATCAATATAGCTTTCATCGCATACGGGGTAGTCGCACATATGGATGCTGATGGGAGCCTCGGGATTGTTCTTGCGGACAAGTGACTGATAAATTGTTTCCGTTGCAAACGGTACAAAGGGAGCAGCAAGTCTGATAAGGTTATCAAGAACTGTGTAGAGTGTCATGTAAGCTGCAATTTTATCCTCTGTCAGCTCGCTCATCCAGAAACGGCGGCGGCAACGGCGGACATACCAGTTACTCATCAGGTCAACAAAGTTTACAAGCTCTCTTGCAGCCTCTGTGATGTGGTAGCCGTCAAGCTCTGTATCAACCTTCCTGATAAGGGAGTTGAGTGTGCCGAGAATCCACTTGTCCATCATGGTCAGCTTGCAGTCGGAAAGATTATAGTTGTTGGGATTGAAGTTATCAATACCTGAATAGAGGTTGTAGAAGTGGAATGTGTTCCACATTGTTCCCATAAAGCGGCGCTGATGCTCATTGATAGCGTCACCGTCGAAGTTTGTGGAAATCCAGGGAGCAGAGGAAACATAGAAATACCAGCGGATAGCATCTGCACCGTGCTTGTCCATAACCTCCCACGGGTCAACAACGTTGCCCTTGTGCTTGGACATCTTGATGCCGTCCTTATCGTTGACAAGGCCGAGTGCTACGCAGTTTTTATAGGGTGATTTGCCGAAAATAGCGGTTGAAATAGCCTGGAGTGAGTAGAACCAGCCACGTGTCTGGTCGCTGCCCTCACTGATGAAGTCAGCCGGGAACTGCTTTTCAAACAAATCCTTATTCTCAAAGGGATAGTGCTGCTGTGCAAAGGGCATTGCGCCTGAGTCAAACCAGCAGTCGATAACCTCAGGAACTCTGCGCATTGTGCCGCCGCATTCACACTCGAATGTAAGCGGGTCAACGCTGGGCTTGTGCAGGTCAATATCGGGTGAAGCGCCTGTGAGCTTACAGAGCTCTTCAACGCTGCCGATTACGTGGTGCTTTTCGCACTTATCGCAAACCCATACGGGAAGCGGAGTACCCCAGTAACGGTCACGGGAGATAGCCCAGTCAATAACGTTGCTGACGAAGTTGCCCATACGTCCGTCACGGTAGGTTTCGGGCAGCCAGTTGACGGATGCGTTGTCAGCTGTCAGCTCGTCACGCAGCGTGCTCATAGCAATAAACCATGAGGGCTTGCCGAAATAGAGCAGCGGACTGTCGCAGCGCCAGCAGTAGGGGTACTGGTGCTCCATGGGAAGAACCTTGAACAGCGGACCTTCGTTGCTGAGCTTTGTGATAATATCGGGATCGCAGTCGATAACAAAGCGACCTGCATAATCTGTAACAATTTCGGGGAAACAGCCACGCTCGTCAGCAAGTCTGACAAAGGGAAGCTTGTACTTCTTACCTACACGGGAGTCATCTTCACCGAATGCAGGTGCAATATGAACAACACCTGTACCGCTGTCAAGCGTTACATAGTCATCGCATGTAACAAACCATGCATCGTAAGAATAGTTATCCTTAATATACGGGAAAACGGGCACGTACTTTTTGTACTCAAGGTCTGTACCCTTGTATTCTTCAACGATTTCATACTTACCTTCTTCAAACAGACCGCCGACAAGTGCCTTGGCAAGAATATAGCAGCCGTCCTCAGCCTTGATCTTCACATATTCAGCATCGGGGTTTACGCAAAGACCGACGTTTGACGGAAGTGTCCACGGAGTGGTTGTCCATGCAAGGAAGCAGGTATCCTCTTCGTCAACGAGCTTGAAACGGACATAGATTGAACGTGTCTTGATTGTCTTGTAGCCCTGAGCAACCTCGTGTGAAGAAAGCGCTGTACCGCAGCGGGGGCAGTAAGGCACAATCTTGTGACCGTGGTAGAGCAGCTCTTTGGCATCAAGCTGCTTGAATGCCCACCAAACGGACTCGATATAGTTATTATCATAAGTGATATACGGATTTTCAAAATCAGCCCAGAAGCCGATTCTTTCGCTCATATCTTCCCAGAGATCCTTATACTTCCATACGCTCTTGCGGCACTTGTCAATAAAAGGAACAATGCCGTAGCCCTCGATATCAGCCTTGCCGCTGAAGCCGAGCTCCTTTTCAACCTCAAGCTCAACGGGAAGACCGTGTGTATCCCAGCCTGCCTTACGCTCGACGTGGTAACCCTTCATCGTGCGGTAACGGGGAATAAGGTCCTTTATTGAACGGGTCAGAATATGACCGACGTGCGGCACACCGTTTGCCGTAGGCGGACCGTCGTAAAAAGTGAACTCGGGCTTACCCTCGTTCTTCTGAACGCTTTTTTCAAATACGTGGTTTTCTTTCCAGAACTCACGTACTTCTTTTTCGCTGGCAGTAAAATTGTACTGAGCGTCAACCTTTTCAAACATAATATTATCTCCTATATATAATATAGATTTATAAATATACGCATTTTATTATAATACTAACGCTTTTTACAGTCAAGAAAAAAATAAGCGAAAATAAGAAATAAATGGATTTTGTTTTTGTGGTTTTCAACAAAGAAAAACGGTCAGCCCAATGGCTGACCGGAAATTTTATAAATTTTCCTTTTGCTTTTCTTTGCGCTTCTGCTTACGGTAACGCATAACAAACCACAGAATTCCCAGAACCTGCAGAATAGCAGCAATAATAAAGATGAAATTAAGTTCAGAAACAGGAAAAGTCAACCGAAGGCAAACTGCAATCGACCATACTATTCCGCTTGTTGCAATAAACCTCAGAAGCAGGTTCCACCACAGTTCCGTAAAAACCGTCAGCACAATAAACGACACAGGAACCGCATACACAAACAGCAGCCATGAACCGTTGTTCCAGACATTCAGCAGGCGCAAAACAAAGAATATTACGCTTGCCACAAGGAAACTCAAGCCTACGCTCAGCAGCGGAATCATTATTCTGTTTGTCAGATACGGCAGCTTTTTCGGAAGTCTGGGTGTGTTTTCGCTGATTAAATCATTGAGTGTAACACCGAAAAGTTCAGCAATTTTTTGCAGAACAATTACATCGGGCACACCGTCGCCCCGCTCCCATTTTGAAACGGATTTGTCGGAATAATTCAGCTTTTCTGCAAGCTGTGCCTGAGTAAGGTCAGACGCTTTGCGCAGCTCTGTAATGTTTTTTGCGATATTTTTTTTGAGTTGTTCTTCGGTCACGACCTCACCTCCCCGGCTTTTTCTGACGATTTATTATAGCACACAAAAAAAGAAAAATCAAGCAGAATTTGTTGAAACAGCGTGGCTCTACTGTGGGTAGAACAACTTTTTTCAACTCTACTGAAGCAAGATTCAACGGTAGAATTTTAAATCATATTAATAGGGTGACAATATGAGTGCTTTGGGTTAATATACCTAACGGTGCGTCCGCTGAAAAAAATCCGTCAGCCGAGCACAAAACAAAAGGAACACGGAAGGTAATTTGAAATGTCAAAAGTCAAGTATGATTACTATGAGGTTAACATGGTTTCCTCCATTGAGGAAATGATTAACCTTGCACTCAAGGAGTGCCCCAACAAAATCGTTTACAAATACAAAGTCGGCGACGAAATACGCAGCATGACCTATGAAGCATTCGTCAACCGTGTATATGCACTTGGTGCATACCTGACCTCAAAGGGTGAAAGTGCAGGTCACATCGCATGTCTTGGTGCAAACTCCATCAACTGGATTACCGCTTACTTTACCGCACTTCGCAGCAGCGGTGTATACATTCCCATGGACAAGGAGCTGCCCGAAAAGGATATCATCCACCTGCTCAACGACAGCAATGCTACCGTACTCTTCTACGACAAGCGCTATGAAAAAATGCTTCAGGAAAACCGCGAAGCAATAAGCGGTGTAAAATATTTTATAGGCTTTGACCGTGAAGCAACAGAGGGCGATTTCTATTCCTTCACACAGGTTCTTGACGAAGGTGCAGCCCTCGACAAGAGCGAATATCTCGCCTGCAAGAGCGACCCGAACGCAATGAAAATGCTTGTTTACACCTCAGGCACAACAGGTATGTCAAAGGGCGTTATGCTCAGCGAAAAGAACCTTGTTTCCTGCGTGTGCTACGGATTGCAGGTTTCAACTGTTTTCGATGTCGGTCTTTCAGTTCTTCCCTACAGCCACACATACGAAAGTGTAGCTGACCTGCTTGTTTCTTTCCATCACCATTCAACACTCTGCATTAACGAAAGCCTCAAGGCTGTGCTCAAAAACTTCAAGACATATCAGCCCGAATACGTATATATTGTTCCTGCAATTGCTGAGCTTTTCGTCAGCAGAATCAACAGAGAAATTGCCAACAAAGGCAAGGCTGCAATGTTTGGCAAGCTCATCAAGCTCAGCAACATGCTGCGCAAAATCGGTATTGATAAGCGCAGACTGTTCTTCTCAACAATTCACGAAACCTTCGGCGGCAAGCTTCGCAAAATCGTCTGCGGCGGCGCTGCAATCCGTCCCGAGGTCGGTGAATTTTTTGACAACATAGGCATCAGCCTTATAAACGGTTACGGCATTACCGAGTGTTCACCGCTCGTCTGTGCCAACCACGACGCCGCCAACGATTACCACACCGCAGGTATCAAGCTGCGCTGCATCGACTGGCGTATTGACTCCCCCAACGAGGAGGGCATCGGCGAAATCTGCATCAAGGGCGATACCGTCATGCTCGGCTACTACAACCGCCCCGACCTCACCGCTGAGGTTATAAAAGACGGTTGGTTCTACACAGGTGACTACGGTTATATCAACGACAAAGAGCAGCTTGTCATCTGCGGCAGAAAGAAGAACATCATTGTTCTTGATAACGGCAAGAACATCTACCCTGAAGAAATTGAGGGATATATCCAGAGCATTGACTATATCAGCGAAGTTATTGTTATGGGTGAAAAGAGCGAAAGCGGCAACGCAAAGGCACTTATTGCCGAAGTTTTCCTGAGCGAAAACAAATCCGCCGCAGAGGTCATGTCCGCAATCCGCAACGCATGCAAGGAGCTGCCCATTTACAAGCAGATTGCAAACGTCAAAATCCGTGACAAAGAATTCGAGAAAACAACCTCCAAGAAAATCAAGCGTTTCGTGCTTGACAAGGTTGACAAGGCAAAGAAAAACTAAGTTAATTTATAAGCGTGCCTGCACGGGTACGCTTATATTTATTGACAAAGCATACTGTATTGGCTTATAATCATTTCACTATCAGAAAAAGGTGTATGAAAATGGAAAAATGGTTAGTCGCTTCCGACATTGACGGTACGCTCAATTCCAAGGCACGTAAGCTCCCGAAACGCAACAGCGATGCCATCGACAAGTTTATAGCACAGGGCGGCTATTTTACCCTCGCTTCCGGCAGACCGATAAATTCGCTTGAGCGTGCATGGAAAACGGTACAGACAAGCTGCCCGGCAGTAGCACTCAACGGCGGTCTGATTTACGATTTCAAAAAACGCAAGGTAATAAAGAAAAACAGCATCGGCAAAGCAGGCAGAGATTTCGTCCGTATGATAGCTGAAAAATACAAAGGTCTTTATTCTGTTGATGTAGGTGTTTTCGGTGCAGAAACAGCCTATATCGTAAAGCCCGGCACATTTTCAATGTGTCAGGTTATTTTCGACAAAGTGCCGCATATTGTAACGGGCTTTGAAAATGTGCCGGATGATGACTGGTGCAAGGTCATTTTCTGGGGTTTTCCGCCGGCTATAAAGAAAATAAAGGAAGAGGCATCAAAAGCTCCCGATGTCGGCAACTTCATGTCCTCATCTGTTGTTTCTTTCGAAATGCTTGCCCCCGGCACGCACAAGGGCACAGGCGTTATGGAGCTTGCAGGAATGCTCGGCGTAGACCGGGAACACACTGCTGCTATCGGCGATTATTTTAACGACTGGGATATGCTCAAAACCGTCGGCTTCCCCGCATGCGCAGGTCAGGCACCGAAGGAAATCCACGAAATATGCAGGCTCGTTGCCTGCCATTGCAACAACGGCTGCGTTGCCGATTTGCTTGAACACATTATGAGCGGTAAGGCAGATTAAAAAATAATTGGAGTGGTTACTAAGATGACAAAGCTTAATTTTGTAACGATTTTCAAAATAAGTTCGGCTGCTGTGTTTTTGTTTATGGCTGTGTTTGCACTGGCAGCCTGCGGCAACACAATTGATAAAACTACTACCGAAGCCTCAGTTCAGGTAACAGATGAAATCAAAACTGAGAATGTGACTGCAGCTATAGTACCCAAGGATGAAAATGAATCTGAATTAACAGTTGAAGAAAATGTTAAAACTTTTACATGGGATTTTGATGAAACTACTGCAACGCTTACAATAAGTGGTACAGGCACAGTGTATTGTGATTGGTACGGATACGAAGACTATATAAAGAATATTGTCATCGGAGACAGCATCACAGCAATCGATGATAGAACTTTTGTTAATCATTTTAATTTAGCAAGCATTAAAATTCCTAATTCAGTAACAAGCATTGGAGATCACGCTTTCAGTTATTGTTACGAATTAAAAAACGTATACATCGGCAGCGGTGTCGAACATATGGGAACAGCAGTATTTCAAGATTTTGACTCTTCTGAATATGTAGGTTGTTATCAGTTGGAAAGCATAACCGTATCGGAAGATAACGAGCATTTCGCTAGCCATAACGGTGTGCTTTATGATAAAAAATTCACAAAACTGATTCAATACCCCACTGGTAATATCAGTAGCTCTTATATAATGCCTAACAGTGTAACGGAAATCGATTCAAGCGCTCTTATGGGCTGCGTACATCTGGAGGAAATCACTTTGGGTTCTGGGATAACTTTTATTGACCCAAAAACATTTTTTGACTGCCATAAGCTAAAAAAAATAACCTTAAGCGAAAACTACGTTAAGTTCGCAGGGGGACTCATATCCTGCGAATCCATAGAGGAAATATGTGTGGATGAAGAAAATCCATACTACTCATCACAGAACGGTGTTTTATTCAGCAAAGATAAAACACAGCTTCTGTTCTACCCCTATTCAAAAAGCGACAAACACTATAGTATTCCGGAAAATGTGAAAACAATACGATTTGGAGCAATATTTGGGCTTGAAAAGACAGAACGTATTTATGTAGGTACAAACGTTGAAGTTATAGAACCCTATAATTTTATCGCCTACATCAACAAAATGGATGATACCGAATCTCCAACTATAGAGGTATACTACGAAGGAACAAAAGCACAGTGGGACAAGCTTTATCCAACAGATGAATACGATATCTATGATAATAAGTTTCCTACTGTCAGATTCAATATGGCTACCCCTACAACCGCTGTACTAACTACTGCTATACCACAAGAAACTACAACGCAAGCAGAGGATGACAGAAAAGGCCTGTTCGATTGGTTTAATTAACGGGTTATAATAAAATAAATACTCAAACATATTGACAAAATACTGTTGTAATTTTATAATTTAATATTGTGAACAATGCAGTTTTGTGCGATGCGGGGCATCTGTTCCGCATCGCATTACTCATTTGATAAGGAGTATAAGCTTTATGAGCAAATCAATTCTGCCCGCAGGCTACAAATCAACGCTTTCCGTGCACGATACGCAGCTTGCCATCGGCTTTATCAAGTACGTATTCAATAAAAAGCTTTGCAAGGCGCTGAATCTCAGCCGTGTTTCCGCACCGCTTTTTGTCGACGCATCCACAGGCTTTAACGATGACCTGAACGGCGTTGAACGTGCAGTTGCTTTTGATATTAAAGAAACCGGCTCAATGGCTCAGGTTGTCCATTCTCTTGCAAAATGGAAGCGTTATGCGCTTTACAAATACGGTTTTCAGCCCGGTGAAGGTATAGTTACCGATATGAACGCTATCCGTCGTGACGAGGAAATGGATAATCTCCACTCAATTTACGTTGACCAGTGGGACTGGGAAAAGGTTATCACCCGTGAGCAGCGCAACGTGGAATTCCTCAAGGAAACTGTTTCCGCCATTGTCGGTGCAGTATGTGACACACTTGACGAGGTCAAGGAGGCTTACCCTGGAATTGATGTTGAGCTCAACCGAGATGTAAAATTCATCACCACTTACGAGCTTGAGGAAATGTATCCTGACTACACCTCAAAGCAGCGTGAAAATGCAGCGGCTGAAAAATACGGCTCCGTTTTCATCATGCAGATCGGCGATGTGCTTAAATCAGGCGAAAAGCACGACGGCAGAGCCCCCGACTATGACGACTGGAAGCTCAACGGCGATATACTTTTCTATAACAAGGTTCTCGGCTGTGCTATTGAAATTTCCTCAATGGGCATACGTGTTGATGCAGATTCCCTGCGTGAACAGCTTGCAAAAGCCGGCTGCCCCGAACGCTCAAAGCTCATGTTCCACTCCCTTTTGCTTGACGGAACCCTGCCCCTTACAATGGGCGGCGGCATAGGTCAGTCACGCCTTTGTATGCTCATGCTCGGCAAAGCGCACGTCGGCGAAGTTCAGGTTTCCGTCTGGGACGATGCTACCGTTTCTCTCTGCAAAGAAAACGGTGTAGAGCTGCTTTAACATAACATAAAGGAGTATTAATCCATGAAACATTTACTTAAACTTTCCGACCTGACAAAGCAGGAAATCACGGAAATTCTTGATCTTGCAGACCAGCTCAAATATGCAAAGAAAAACGGCATTGAGCATAAATACCTTGCCGGCAAAACACTCGGCATGATTTTCCAGAAATCCTCCACAAGAACACGTGTATCTTTCGAGGTCGGTATGTACGACCTTGGCGGCAGCGCACTTTTCTTAAGCTCACGTGACCTTCAGATTGGCAGAGGCGAGCCTGTAGAAGATACTGCACGTGTTCTCTCACGCTACCTTGACGGTATCATGATCCGCACATTTGACCAGGACGAGGTTGAAACACTTGCTAAGGTCGGTTCAATTCCGATTATCAACGGCCTTACAGACTATTGTCATCCCTGCCAGGTGCTTGCAGACCTTATGACTATCCGTGAGCACAAGGGCTCACTCGAAGGACTTAAGCTGTGCTATGTAGGCGACGGCAACAACATGGCAAACTCCCTTATCGCAGGCTGCATCAAGATGGGTATGAAGGTCAGCATCGCCTGCCCCGACGAGTATCAGCCCGATGCCGATCTTATGAAGTGGGCTGCTGAAAACGGCGAGTTCTGCTGCACAAGCGATATCGAAAAAGCTGTTAAGGATTCCGATGTTCTCTACACAGACGTATGGGCTTCCATGGGTCAGGAGGGCGAAGCAGAAGAAAGAAAGAAGATATTCAAAAACTATCAGATCAACGATGCTGTTATGGCTCTTGCAAACGATGGCGCAATGGTGCTTCACTGCCTGCCCGCACACCGTGAAGAAGAAATCACCGCAAAGGTATTTGAAGAGCATGCAGACGAAATATTTGACGAAGCAGAAAACAGACTGCACGCACAGAAGGCTGTCATGGTCAAGTGCATGGGCACTGAAGCCGAATAATTGAAGAACAACTTTATTTTTCACCTTGTGAGTATGTTTTTCCCTGCACGGTGTCCCGTATGCGACGAAGTAACTCAGCAGCGCAGCTGCCTGTGTAAAAATTGCATCACAAGCGTTGAAAGGATAAAAGATCCCTGCCACGGTTGCGGCAGAGCAAAAAACGAGTGTATGTGCTCACGCTCTAAATTTAACCTGCAGCTTGTCGCTCCGTTTGCTTATAAAGATAAGTTGGCATATGCAATACAGCGGTTCAAATTCCGGGAAGAAACCAATCTCGGAGAATTCTTTGCAAAAGAAATTTCAGCCGCGGTTAAAACAGCGTACCCTGAAAAGGACTTTAGTTTTATCACCTGCGTACCGCTGACAGCAAAAAAGCTGAGAAGCAGAGGATACAATCAGTCGGCACTGCTGGCTAAGGACTGTGCAAAAAATCTTGAAGTAGAATTCAAGGAAGCGCTTGTAAAAAAGCACGACACAATTGACCAGCATAAATTAAAAGCCGCTGAAAGGCTTAAAAACCTGAAAGATGTCTTTGAGGTCAATACCAATGTTGATGTAAAGGGCAAAACGATATTGCTGTGCGACGATATCAAAACCACGGGCGCAACGCTTTACGAATGCCGCAAAACGCTGATTAAAGCAGGCGCCAAAGAAGTCTGCTGCGCATGCATCGCAGTAGTACCCGAAAAAGTAACCGAAGATTAAAAACAGACGGCTTGAAATCAAGCCGTCTGTTTTTATTTATTATCCGTATCCATAAATACTCTCGAACCGGTTGCACCCATCTGCCCCTGATATTTACCGTTATAAGGGTTCAGTGCGTGATCATCCATTTCGGCAAAAACAAGCTGACCTACTCTGCGACCCGCTTTAAGCTCAATAGCACAGCGGTTCGCATTGAAAAGCTCGAGCGTAATTTCGCCCTTAAAACCCGGATCAACCCAACCCGCATTCTGAATAAACAAACCCATTCGACCAAGTGAGCTTCTACCTTCAACAAAAGCAGTCAGATTATCCGGCAGTTCAAAATATTCCATAGTCGTTGCCAGAACAAATTGACCGGGCAACAAAATATATGTATCCGTCTGAATAGTTTTATAGTTGATTTTTTCTTCTAAATTTATAATGCCCGTTGAAGAATCTTCAACAATGCTAAAAGTATTGCCAAGTCGGACATCAACACTTGCAGGCTGAATCTGCTCTTTTTCAACAGGATTAACAACGAGTGTTTTTTCCTCAAGCATTTTCATAATGGTTTTATCTGATAAAATCATATTTATATCCCCCTAATAATGATTACCATAATTATATATTACATATCTGACAAAAAGCAAGTAAACAAAATGTAAATTACAGTTTGTCGGTAAGACCGACACCAAATGCCGGTGCGAAGCGCACACCGGATGCCGCCTATTGAAAAGTTTTACTAATAATACAAATCCATCAACGGCGGAGATAAAAAAGCGTAAAAGAAATATCAATATAAAAAATTAAAGATGCTGTGAATTTGAACGGAACAGGCTGACGAGCATAAAACTTAACCTATTTATCCGAGCGAGGGAACCATAGGCGGTAGAACAAACTTAAAAGTCAGATTTGCTTTAATAGCCGTTATGGCAGCAGAACAAAACATTTTTTGTTCTGTCTGCCGAGCGGGTTTACTCTCGTCAGTCGTCGTGGAGTGCATATAGCTCAGAAGTTCTTTTGGTTACTTTTGTAACGCTTGACAAAAGTAACATAACAAACCTCACTTATATCGCTGAATTACAATTTGTCGATATGTGAACTAATCGTTCACCCGATATATTTTGCTTTGCAAAATTCGATATGTCTGAGCTGAAACTCAAACCCGATATGATATAAATCCCCGTAAGGAATTTATATTGCTACAGATTATCTGCCAATGGCAGATAATCTGTAATTTGTTTCACTCTTGTCAAATTGTGTTATTGGTGTTATTATATTATCAGTTCAGATAAAGGAGGAAAATCACAAAATGCTCACTATTTTACAACAGGTTATCGTTACCATCGCAACATTTTTTGTCATGCTTTACGGCATGATTGCAGGCACAAACTTCAACGACACAACTTCAGCCTATAAAGAAAATGTTGACAAGGTTGGCTATTCAAATACGATTGAAACAGCCGTACCTCAGACTGCTATCCACAACATGATCGTCAACCATTTTGAATCAGAGCTGCCCGAGGGCAAAACCGAAAAGAAGGTTCTTGTTATCGGCTATGACGGCTGCCGTGCAGATGCACTTTCCCTCACAGGTGGCGCTGACAGCGGTGCAATTGCTTACCTGCTTTCAACCGGTGCAACAGCCGAACTCGCCTACTGCGGCGGTGTAAACTATCCCGCATTCAACACTCAGGCAACTTCTACTGCACCCGGTTGGGCCTCAATCCTTACCGGCAAATGGGCAGATGTTCACGGCATTACCGACAACGGCATTGAAAAATCCAACGATAATCTCACACTCCTCACAACACTTGTTGAGAACGAAACTATTGACTCTTCTGCCTTCTATATCTCATGGGACGGTCACTTCAACGGTGAAGATACAACCTACATTCAGGAAAAAAACTATATCGCAGAGAAAAATCTTGATATCACCTTCCTTGATGCTGACGATGATAACGGCACAACAGCAAACACACTCAGCGATATTCAGTCTGTCGACTGTTCAGATTTTATTTTCACAATTCTGGAACACACAGACCATGCAGGCCATGACACAGGCTTCTGCCCGAACAATCCTGACTATTCAAAGGCTTTTGCCGATTCTGAAGCACAGGGCAAACAGATTGTTGATGCCGTTGAGGCACGTGAAACCTATATAACAGAGGATTGGCTGATCATCATCACCGCTGACCACGGCGGATTCAACACAGGTCACGGCTCATTTACACTTCAGGAAAGAATGACCTTTATTATCGCAAGATAAAAATCTATAAATTTTTATCCGACGTATGTATTATATTTTAAAAATTACGCAAAATATTTTTGAAAAAATGCTTGACATTTTGCATTATTATGGATATAATATACTTCGTCGTTGGGGAATAGTGTAACGGTAGCACGACAGACTCTGACTCTGTTTGTTGGGGTTCGAATCCCTATTCCCCAGCCAGAAAGACATCCTGTACAGGGTGTCTTTTCTTTTTGAATATTCGGGAATGAGAACCCGAAGGGTTCGTCGAAGCAGCCGCAATCATGCGGGATTGCGGACTGCGAAGTCTCGAGCACGGCAAATTTTTTCGGGCACCGCACGTTGCGGTCGAAAAATTGCCGGCGCAGAGTATCCCAACGCCAGCCAAAAGACATCCTGTATGGGGTGTCTTTTTTTTGAATATTTTATTGGATATTGCCTTTTTCCAGTGCCTGAGCTTTTTCCATACGGTGCCAGTTTATCAGCGCATAAATATCGTTAGCCAGGAAAGCGACAAAGCACACGACCATCGGTGCAAACGCTGCGCTGTGAGCCGAAGCAATAACCCAAAGAATTATCAGCACAACATCATTAGCTGCATATGCTGCGGCATAAAACGGACTGCGTAAAAACAAAAGGCTTGCCGCAAGAAAGCTCGTTGCAACAGAAAAAGTGCTGACAACAAGGCTGTTGTTGCCCATTGCACGCAGGATAAAATAGAATGCCGCAGTAATGGCAACAGTGAGTGCAACAACAATTGCAACCTTTTTCTTTGTGATTTTTGCAACCTCAACCTCACACTCTTTATACGGATGGCGCAACCACGATACAAACGAAAAAGCAGCCATAGGCGCCGACATTCCAAGATAAGTTATCATCTCGCCGTAATACCTGAAACGGAATGAAACTATCGCATAAAATACGCTGAACGCAACTGTCAGCAGCTGACCGAGCGGATCACCTTTTGCAACAAAAATAAGTGCAGTAACACCTATTAACGATGCTGCAAGTGACAGTATGCCCTCTCCCGTAAGAACGTATGATACAGCAACTGCAACCGCTGAGCCCAGCCACAGACACCACTCAAATTTTGTTAAATTCTGTATTGATTTTTTGGGATTCATTTCAATACTCCTGTATCAATATCTGCAAAAGGTCTGTCGATAAATAAAAGCGGAGCAACCCGAAAGCTGCTCCGTTTTATGTTTTAATTTGTGCGATTACTGCTCTACAGTGTAAACGCTGACCTTCTTGCGGTCTCTGCCAAGACGCTCGAATCTGACAACACCGTCAACCTTTGCGAAAAGTGTATCGTCAGAACCCTTACCGACGTTTGTGCCGGGATGGATGTGAGTGCCACGCTGTCTTACAAGGATGTTACCTGCAAGAACAAACTGACCGTCAGCACGCTTTGCGCCGAGTCTTTTGGATTCGGAATCACGGCCGTTACGGGTGGAACCCATACCTTTTTTATGAGCGAAAAGCTGAATGTTTATCTTAAGCATTTGTGTTACCTCCGTAAATTACTTTTATGCTGCGAGGATATTCCTTCGCAAGCGCTCTGATGTGAGCTTCCAGTCCGTTGAGCAAATTGACGCTCTGCGCATCGTTTTCAGTTAAAATAACAGACATGTATCCGTCCTTAACATCAACTTCTGCCGTTGCGTGATAAATATCGGTAATTGTGTTTGCTGCCATGTATGCTGCCGAGGAAACCGCAGCGCAGACTATATCCTGCCCGGAATCCGCAAAACCTGCATGACCGCTGCAAACAAAGCCGATATTTGTTTTGCCGTCGCGGACAAACTTAAAGCGAACCATGTGAATCAGCCGTTGATAGCGGAAATTTCAACCTTGGTGTAGGGCTGTCTGTGGCCCATCTTGCGCTTCTCGTTCTTCTTGGGCTTGTAGGTGAATACGACAATTTTCTTTGCCTTGCCGTTCTTGATTGCCTTTGCGGTAACTGTTGCGCCCTCAACATAGGGAGCACCAACCTTGATGGAATCGTCGGAGCCAACTGCGATAACTTTGTCAAAAACAACTTCGCTGTCTGCTTCAACATTGAGCTTCTCGATGAAAAGTGTGTCACCGGCAGAAACCTTATACTGCTTACCGCCGGTCTCAATGATTGCGTACATGTTTTTACCTCTTTTTATAAGTCTCGCTATTCAGGGGTACTGCCCGTGAGCAGGCAGATTTGGGCGCAATTATAGCGCAACCCGTAATATGCGGCTTTGATAGTATAGCACAAGCGTTTTGTATTGTCAACATTTTTTTGAATAAATTATAAAAATCGCTGAATACAATTTATCGGAATGTTTATACGTAAAAAACAAAAACAGCAGATGCCACATGCACCTGCTGTTTTTGAGTTCCCATTCGCAAATATGTTTCAAAAAACAAATTTAATATCGTTTTGCATACTGATTATACCACAACGCCTTGTGGTCGTCAATAGTTTTAACACAATTACTTATAAAAAAATTGCTAAATTTTTCCGGAAAAGAATTCCTTATTTTAAACATATTTTTCGGCACTATCTGATAAGTTTATAGTTTTCCCATTTGCCGAAAAACAGGTAAATACATGCAGGTATACCTGTACCGAATGCAGCAAGTCCGTAGCCGAGGAAGAAGCCGTAAAGCCCCATATTCATTGCTATTCCGAGCAGATAGCTCAGCCCTACCCGCAGCACAAGTGCATCTGTGAGCCCGAGGGCAAGGGTAAGCTTTGCGTTGCCGAGTCCACGCAGGAAACCGAAGCCGGTACGCATCATTGTCATTGCCGGATAGCTCCACAGAATTGCGGAAACGAACACAGACGAAAGCTCAATTACAGCAGGATCATCGGTAAATACACCGTAAATCTGCTCGTGGTGTGTGACAAGCAGCAGCGCAAACAAAGCATAAAGCACAGCGCAGTAGCCACCTGTTGTGAGCGAAATTTTAACTGTTCTTTTTTTGTTGCCCGCCGCAATATTCTGCGCACACATAGTGGAAGAAGCAAAGGCAATGCCCTGTGTGATTTTGTTTACAATATCGTCAACCTTTATGCCTACACCGAATACGGCAGAGGCTGCAACGCTTACATCATTTACAAGGCTGTTTACAAACATCATTGAAAGGTTGACCGCACAGGACTGCGAAGCAAACGGTACGCCGAGCTTTACCAACAGCCTTGCACTTGTCTTATCCGGGCGCAGAGTTTTTCTGTTCGCTTCAAAGCCTAATGTATCCCGCTTAATTACAAGGAAAACAACTGCGGCAATAAACGAAAACGCCTGACCGATAATTGTAGCGAGCGCTGCACCCATAGTACCCCAACCGAGGCTGCGGATAAAATAAATATCCAGCACAATATTAATCACAGAAGCAATCAGCACAAAAACAAACGGATGCCTGCTGTCACCCATACCCCGGAAAACAGCAGAAACCATGTTATATCCGTATGAAAAGAAAATACCGATGCTGCAAACAACCGTATAATCAAGCGCATATTCAAACGCTTCATCCGGTGTGTTCAGCAGCGTTAAAACTGACCTGCCCAATGCCAAACCCACAACGCTCATAACAGCTGCAAAGGCTGTAATAATTAAAAAAAGGGTTGATATTACCGAGCCGATTTTTTCACGCTCGTTCTTGCCGATATACTGTGCTATCAACACCTGACCGCCGTTTGAAAAGCCCAGGGCAAGCATGGTCATAAAAGTAAAAATCTGACTTGCGGTCGAAACGGCGGAAAGCCCTTCGCTGCCGACAAACTTGCCGACAATTATCATATCGACAAGTGAATACAGCACCTGCAAGCCGTTTGAAAGCATAAACGGCACGGAAAACCTGAGCAGCTGCGTGCTTATTCTGCCGCTTGTGTAATCGGCGATTATTTCCCTTGCCATTTGTGCCACCCCTTTTTATTCGCCTGCAAAGCTCTTTCCAAGCTCACTTTTCAGATAGTCCCCGGTTGTACCGAAAAATTCAACTGAGCTGCCGATATGCAAAATTTTATCAGAATATTTTACCGCACCTTTAATATCGTGCGATACCATGATTACCGCAACTCCCCTTTTACGGTTGAGTGTGCGGATTGAAGAATACATTTCGTTTGACACCAGCGGGTCAAGACCTGTAACCGGCTCATCCAGCAGCAAAAGCTTTTGTGTTGCGCAAAGCGCACGTGCAAGCAGCACACGCTGCTGCTGACCACCCGACAGGTCGCAATAGGGGCGATGATGTATTTCCTCTATACCAAGCTCATGTATTGCATCATGTGCACGCTGCCTGTCAGCCTTCGTATGCATACCGAAAAGCTTTCTGCCGCCCGTACATCCGGACAGCACCACCTCATGCACACAAGCAGGAAAATCACGCTGCACAGCTGTCTGCTGCGGCAGATAGCCTACGGTTTTACGTGTAACACCGCAGCCGAAATTTATGCTGCCCTCTTTTAACGGCAGCAGACCTGCTATACCTTTTAACAGCGTTGTTTTGCCGGAGCCGTTTTCGCCGACAATACTCAGCCATTCACCCTGACCGAGCGTGAAGCTTACATTTTTGAGCACCTGTGTACGCTCGTAGCTCATTGTTAAATTTTTAACTTCAATCAGATTTTCCATTATTCTGCACCCAAAGCTATTCTTAAGTTTTCAGCATTTCTCTGCATAAGCGTAAGATAGGTTTCGCCGGCATTAAAATCCGCCGCAGACAGGTTATGGCACGAGTGAAGCTCAAGCACCTTTGCACCGGTCTGTGCAGCAACGGCATCGGCTACCTTGCGGTTTGAGAGCTCCGCAGCAAATACTGCGGGAATGTTATTTTCTTTTACCTCGTTTGTTATTTCAACGATTACCGACGGGCTCGGCTCGGTATCAGACGTGCATGAATCAAACGCTGCAACGTATTCAAGCGAGTAGCGTTTGCAGAAATAATGCATGGCAAAACGGTCACACATTATTATTTTTTTGTTGCCTGCACTTGCCGTTATTTTGCTGATTTCGCCATCGAGAGCAGCAAGCTTTCTGAGGTATATCTCTTCATTGCTTTTGTAGTATTCTGCGTTTTCCGGGTCAATTTCGCAAAGATTAGCTGCTATTTTGCGTGTTATCTCAGCCGCATTCATCGGGTCAGTCCACACATGCGGATCAACTGCGTGTTCGTCCTCACCGTCATGCTCGTGTCCGTTTTCTACCGCCGAAAGCACAAGCCCTTCAGATACGTTGAGCACGGTTACATTTTTTTCAAGCCCTGCAACAACGTCTGTTGCCCAGCTTTCCATCAGGTCACCCGTATATATAAACAAGTCACACTTGTTAATTCTGACCATGTCCACGGGGCTTGGGTCGTAGCTGTGGCTGTCGGTACCGGGAGTTAAAAGCAGAGTCACCTCCGCCTTATCCCCTGCAACTGTTCTTGCAAAATCATACTGCGGAAAAAGCGTACAGACTATGCTGAGCTTGCCGCTGTTATCAGGATTTTCTTCACCCTTTGTACAGCCTGCAAAGCCGAAAACAAAGCACACGCAGAGCATTACCGCCAGATATTTAATCAGCTTTTGCATTTTTCACACACTCCGCAAATAGTTATTTTTTCCTTTTCCACAGTGAAGCCGTGGTGCTCAAATATATGCTGCTGCATTTTATCAAGATAATCGCACTCGACATGCAGCAAATCGCCACACTTCATGCATTTGAGATGAAAATGCTCCTTGCAGCCTTCACCGCCTGCATACTGGTAGCAGCAGACCTTACCGTCATCTGCAACAAAGCGGCGCACTAAGCCGTCCTCGACCAAACGGTCAAGCCTGCGGTAAACAGTTGCCTTGCCGAGCTTTTCACCTGAATTTGCAAGCTCACTTTCGATCTGGCCGGCGGTAAAATGCTTGTCCCCATTTGTTTCAAGAAAACGCAGCAGCACCTCACGCTGCCTTGTATTATATTCAGTCATGAGCATTTGCTCCTTCTAACAAAAACTACGATTTGAAACTGAAACTCAATTTCAAATCGTAGTTTATTATACCATTTTATTCTTATTTGTCAATCAAAAGCTGTCGAATTCTCTGCAAAAGCGTGAAACAGGAAAGCCGACAACATTAAAATAATCGCCCTCTATACCCTCAACAAGTACACAGCCCTTGCCCTGAATTCCGTAGCTGCCGGCTTTGTCCATCGGCTCGCCTGTTGCTACATAGGCTTTTATCTGCTCATTGCTGAGCTTGCAGAACTTAACTCTGGTACATTCAAAAAAGCCTTTGCATTTATCACCGTTAACAATGTACACGCCTGTGTATACTTCATGCACATTGCCGGAAAGCATATGTAGCATATCCTCTGCATCCTGCTTATTCCCGGGCTTGCCGAGAATTTTACCGTCAAGCACAACAACGGTATCAGCACCGATTACGGTTCTGCCGGGATTTTTTGATGCAACATCGCACGCCTTTTGCTTTGCCAGGCTGACAACAAGCTCATGCGGCAGCAGTACCGGGTCAATAACCTCATTGACTGAAGAAGTTATAACCTCAAACTCAAAGCCTGCCAGACCGAGCAGCTCTTTTCTGCGGGGAGAAGCGGAGGCTAAAATCAGTTCGTCACTCATTCCGCTTCTCCGATAAACTCAAGCTCAGTCCAGACAGCAAAATGGTCGGACGCATAATCTTCATACGCATCAAACTTGTGTGCCTTGAAACCGTCAACAAAGCAGTAATCGAGAATCGGACTGTTGGGGGTAATTGTTTCAAAGCCGTTGTAGGTAGGTGTATAATCGGTTATAGGTGCGCTGACTCTTGTATCAACGTAGCCCGCATCGGTATATGTGTTGTAAACCGATGTGTTGGGAGTTACGTTCATATCACCCGTGATAATTACGGGGATATCAAAGCTGAGTGCCTTTTCAACAACAAGCTTTGCCTGATTTATCTGTGCCTCTTCGCTCACATGGTCAAGGTGTGTATTGAGGAAAGCAAATGTTTTACCGTCGCTCTTTCTTTCAAAAACTGCCCATGTACAGATACGGAAGCAGGCTGAATCCCAGTTGCTTGAGGGAACCTCAGGTGTAAGAGAAAGCCAGAACGTACCGCTGTCAAGAACATTGAACTTATCTTTTCTGTAGAAAATAGCAGAATATTCACCCTCATCTACGCCGTTATCTCTGCCGACGCCGATATAGCTGTAAACATCCTTGTAGCCAATGCTCAGGTACTGAATCCATTCGGGTGTTGCTTCCTGCGTACCTATAATATCGGGGCTGACATCGGCAATAACCGCTGTCAGATCCTTGATACGCTGAAGCGGATCGCTGAAGCGAAGATTATAGGACATAACACGCAGCTGCTCTTCAAGCACCTCATAGCAAAGGCTCATTTCGGACACAACAGGGAAATGGTCAGAAGAATAATTGCCGTCAAATTTTTCGTCAAGCACCTTGTAGCTCTTAACAGAAGCATCGCCTGCAGAAACGAAGATGAAATCAATAGGTGATCTGCCGTTATAAACATTGTTCATGCCGAAATTATGGAATGTACCAATATCCATAGTTTCTTTAGCAACATCCTTTGTATCAACAAAACCGCCACTGAGCATTGTGTTATACGGCTTACTTCCCTCATCGCTGTTGAAATCACCGGTAACAACTACAGGCATATCGCCGACTAAGCCTGCCTTTTCAACCAGCAGCTCAGCGCTGTGACCGCGTGCAATACTGCCGATATGGTCCATATGTGCATTAAAATGTGCGTAGCGTTTACCGGTTTCCTTATCCTCAAGCACAGCCCATGAGCAGATGCGCTTCATCATTGCATCCCAGCCGCGGGAGGGCTTTTCGGGTGTTTTGGAGAACCAGAACGTACCGCTGTCGATAAGACTGTACTTATCCTTAAGATAGAAAACGGGAGAAAATTCGCCGCCGTTTTCGCCGTCATCTCTGCCGACACCGACATAATCATACTCAGGGAAAGCCTCCTCAATACGCTTTACCCAATCGTAATCCGCTTCCTGCAAGCCGAATGAATCAGGCATTTCGCTGCGGATTGTTCTGACAACAAGCTCAGTACGGTTTTCGGGTGACTTCTTGCCTACGCCTGCAACATAAACGTTGTAAGTCATTATTTTTACATCAAGCGTTTCTCCTGTCGGCTCAGCATAAATAGGTGCTGGAACCGGGACAGAAACCAAAATGCTCAGGATTATTGCCAGAATGCCGTTGTAAACAGAAGTAAAAAATGCAGTGATAGCTGCCATTTCTATATTCCTCACTTTCTACTTTTTCGTTAAAAGCCATACAGCGTGCCGAAATTTCGACACGCTGTAATGTTTTGTTAAAGAGATTAGCCATTTGTGTAGGAAACTACATCGCCGTAAACTTCTATGAATTCGCCGTCAGCGGTTTCACAGATAGCGAATGCTCTTGCCCATACTGTTTCATGAGCTGCAAGCTTAATGTTTGCGCTGTAGGTACCGTAAGGTGTAGTTTCATTAGAATAGCCTACGCCTGTTGCTGATGCACCTAATACGAAATCATCATCGTTGCCGGCTACTTCTGCTGATCTTGTGAGAATAATACCTGTTTTATGAAGTATGAAATCCTCATCAATTGAACGCTCAGCATAGAAGTTTGCCTTACCTGATGTTGCATCAAACTTAACTTCGGTAATTCTAACGATGGGCTCAACAGTAATTGTTGAAGCATCACCGTAAACGGGAGTAAGAACAACGTTCTTCATGCAGATAAATGCATATGCTCTGCTGTAAGATACGATATCCTTTGTACCTTCATCAAACCAGTAGAGGAACTCTTCGCCGGCTTCGTTTGTTGCGGAAGCGTTGATTGAAACGAGAGCTCTCGCATTGTCAGTGCTGGTGTAAACACCTGCACCGCTTGTTGTGTAGTTACCTTCGGTTATTGTAACTGTGTTTTCAGCTGCAAGTACGTAAACGGGTTCAACAATGACTGTATCCTTATCGCTGCTGAGAACCTCTTCCTTAGTCATTGACCAGTTCTGGAATGCGTAGTCGGGAAGAGTCGGGCCTGCGGGAACAGTATAGCTGTCACCCTCGTAAAGCTCGAAGGTCTTGATTACGTTCTTAGCATTATTTACGTAGATAACAAGCTTCATGCCTGAATCAAGGCTTGCGCTGTTAGTAAAGAGTGCGTTGTAATCAGCGTTTGTTACAGCTGTGTACTCCATAGTATTTGCAGTTGTGATAATTCTGTTGGTTTCATCATTCTGCCAGTAGTAGAAATTGCTGTCCGCAAATGACTGCTGAGCAGTAATCTTAACCTTTGAACCGTAAGGTACTGTAACTGTCTTATATGTCGAGCTGGTTGCAGGAGCTGCACCGCTGTATTCAAAAACAGTTCTGCCGACACCAACAACCGTAAATGTGAGTGAAACGGTTTTGGATGTTGCTGTAAGCTCAAACTTAACACCGACAGTTTCAAACTTGCCGTCTGTCATTGCATAAACCTTGAAGTTGTGTTTGCCTTCAGTAAGATTATGCTTTGTAGCCCACTTGAGTGTGCCGTCATCGTTTGCCTTGACAGTTGTGTTGTCAGGTGTGAATATCTTCTCTGTGCCGTCATCAAGATTTACAACCTTGAGCTGTGTTACACCTGCCTGAGTTGTGATGTAGTGGGTTATGTTTTTATTTGCCATTACATTACCCTCAAGCATTACATCAACTACAGATGATGTGGCACCTGTGTTAAGAGTAATCATAGCAAAGCTGTTAAGTGAGAAGGTCATCTGAGCAGCCGGTTCATCATCTTCCTGTTCGGACGGATTAACGGTAATTTCAATGCAGCCGTTATCATCAGCCTTTACAGTAATACCGTATGAATTACCTGCACGGTCAGCACAACCGACTTCATAACCGTAGCCGGGGATAAGTCCGCCAACAGTAAAGACGTTTCCGCTTACCTGAGCAATTGTAAGACCATCTTCTGAGCCTGTACCTGCCTTAATGGCTACGCCGTCAGTTTCTTCAACTGTTACGTCATCAACCTCTGTAAATACGTTGTCCACATAGTTCCAGATACCGATATTGGAAATCTGTGCGCCGCCTTCTTCAACGATCGTTGCCATACCGACACCAGAAGTTGTTACGACGGGTTTAATTTCATCGAGCTTGGTTATCTCAATAATTCTGTTGACAAAGTTACCCCATCTGTCAACAACGTGAACAAATACAAGGTCGCCCTTATCAAAGTCATGTGTCAGTGCCCAGTTTGTATATGCGCCGTATCTTGCGTAGCCGGAAGAATTCTTCATTTCATCGAATCTGCCCGGAT
Organism: Acutalibacteraceae bacterium; assembly: GCA_045536235.1. Classification (GTDB taxonomy): domain Bacteria; phylum Bacillota; class Clostridia; order Oscillospirales; family Acutalibacteraceae; genus UBA8612. Next base: position 138,502 of record JAZSND010000027.1, read on the forward strand.
TGTCAAGCAATGCATCAATCATTGCCTTCTTGGCTACTGTTGCAGCGGCATAGTCCATAGTGTCTGCATCGGTTGCCTTTGCACCTTCGTATACAGCGATAATATCAGCATCGAAGGTCGGATCAAGCACATACATAAAGCTACCGACATTCATATCTGCGAATGTAGGATCGTTATAAACCGGACCCTTAATCATGTTTTCTGCCTTCATGTCGAAGGGATTGATTATACCGTTGACATTTGCATCAATGAATTCCCATGAAGCTACTACACTGTTGAATTTTCTTGTAAGGAGAACATTGCTCTTCCATGTGTCGTAGGTAGTAAACTCATCGTTGTATGAAACATAGGATGCATCGCCCCATGCACTCTTATCAACTGAAGGAACATTGTTTGTTGCTACGATACCCTCATCGTTTCCGCTTTCAGGCATATTGTTCATGTAGTAAACATAAACAGTAAACTTGTTTTCGTATGCAGCTCTATATTCAGTTTCGCTTACATCTGAATCAAGAGCTGTATCAAGGAAGGGAACAGATTCTTCTACATAGCTGCCATCCTGAGCAACTGTGTTGAAATGGATCTTTTCAACCATACGGTCAAAGTTTGTAGAACCGGCGGTGCTGCCTTCCTGAGCACTTGCAGAGTCATAGCCGTTGATGACATACTTGACAGCCTGTTCCTGATTACCGGAAACAAACTGCGGTGCGAGGATAGCAAAGACTGAGGAGTTTGTATTGTATTCAGCAGCATTGGAAGCCTTGTATGTTTCAACATATGCTGAAGTGCTTGCGGAAACATTTTCTGTTTTTACAACAGAGCTGCCTTCGATACTGCCGTCTATAACACTACCTGTAATAACATCAGCTACTGTACCGGATGTCTTCTTGGCGGTAATGCTCAGTCTTTCAGGCTTGGATACAAGAGCTGCGTTGGCAGCCTCATCACCAAGCTGGATAAGAATTCTCGGATTGGTTTCGTTCGTGTAAACTCTCAGCTGATATTCATTATCTTCAAACATCGGAATAATGAATGTACCTGTTGACGGATCGTCATCGGTGTTTTCAACTGAGTTGTCCATATCAACAATTGTCTGGTTGTCGTAGAACATTTCCATATCCGAAACGGCTGTACCGACTGTAAGTGTGGGTGCAATACGGTCAGCTATAACCCTGAGTGCTTCAAAAGCATCTTTAAGTTTTCTAAGCTGATCGTCAATGCCGTCCTGATCAAGAATTGTCAGACCGTCTTCAGGAGTAACGCCTTCATCGGTGTAGTAACCGTAGGCTGCGTTAAGTTCAGCGATAAATGCATCCCAGAGATTGTTGACGTTTGCGTCAACAGCTTCCTTGTCGTAGATTTCATTTTTCGCATCTTCCGCAATTGCGTCCTTGACTTCAATAATCTTTTTACTGAGATCATCAAGTTTTGCAGGTTTAAGCACGAGCAAGGTGTTTATGGCCTCAGCCAGCTTATCGTGTACTGCGTTGACAACGTTCTGATCCTTAATTTCTGTGTAAACCTCACCGCCCTGATTTTCAATCTTATCGGGGCTGTAAACAGTGTGGAATACATATGTGTCAACTGAAGCTGCGGTGTAAAGGTCGTCGCTGATAACGCTGAACGGTACAGCTACACCGTCAATCTCAATGCGGTACATAAGATTGAGAACTTCCTGTATCGACTCAGTTGTATACTTATCGTATGAGTAGAAATCGTTATCAAGACCGTGAGTGTTTTTGAACTCGGTCATTTCGTTTATATCAGCCTGCTTGTCGGACATATCCTTACTCAAGCCGTGATATACCGTATCCTTAGTGCCGCCATCGTTATCTATTGTTTCTGTGTAGTTTGCAAAGAATGCAGCAAGAAGAGCATTGAGCTTTTCGTAGTTAAGGCTGCTGAGATTAAGTGCTGCAAACTTATCAATAAACTGAGACATGATGTTCTGGTTAGTTTCGGTATATGTACCGTAAACTTCATCAGCTCTGTCTATAGTTACAAGATTCTCAAGGTTTCCTGCGAAGGATTCATAGAGTGCTGCAAGCTCTGCCATAGCTGCATCGTCAGCATACCAGGTGGGAAGTGCATTTGTTTCACCTCTCAGGTATTCGCTGCCTGTAATGCTGTCTGCGCCTGAAATAAGATTAATATCATAACCTTTAAGACGATCAATATCGGCAAGGCCTTCAGTATCATTCTCTCTGTAGAATACTGCTGTCTCGCTATCTAAGATTTCGTTATCAGCATCGGGAATGATATGGTCAGTGCCGTCGATATAATCAACTACCTTCGGTACACCGCCTAAACCTACTACGCTGTAATAAAGCTTAACAACATTTCTGTATGCATCTATAGCTTTTACAAGCTCAAGGGCCTGAAGAGCACCGTACTGTGTTGTTACGACAGAGTCGATAATCCACTGCTCGTTAGCAACATTCATTGCCAGATTTTCCTGAATGCTTCTTGACCAACCGAACTCGGCAATACTTGCAAAGTCACCCTTTGTACCGCCGACATCATCCATGATGACTGTACCGATTTTCTTGTTCTTAAGCTCAGTGGTTCCGAAACCAAAGTTCATTAAGGTTTCCATGACGCCGTCCTCGCTGAATACCCATTCAGCATTTTCAAACGAACCGTCAGTGAACCAGCTGTTATAGGAGCTTGATGTAATCGCATCATTACCCTGGTAGAGATAGTACTTATTACCGTTGTTAAACGCAAAGCCCTTTCCTTCTGTGTACCAGAGTTCGATACCTTCGATTTCGTTATAGGACATATTGTATGCTGCAGGCTTGCCACCCTGTGCAACAGAGGGAGCAGCAAGAACATACTTGTTATTAGTTTCAGGATCGGTATAGAAAATGTTTTCAGCAAACCATGTGTAGTGTTCTGTTACATATGTGTTGAGGTAAGCTGAATCCAGTACATCGGTATAGTACGATGAGTGAGAACCGACCTGATTGAGAATAGCAATAATCTTAGCTGAAGTATCGGAATCAGCTGTACCGCTATAGACGTATGAACCGTCTTCATATGTGTAATCGGTAATTTCACAGATATCGCCAATCTGGTACGACATACCGTTTACCTGATAGATTGCGGGCCAGCTTTCAGCCTTGTTGAAGAACTTTTCAACCTCAGATTTAATGTCAGCTTCGATAAGTGCCTGGTTAAATACATACTGCTTTACGTTGTATGATAAACCGGTTTCCTCATCGTCGGTTCTGTCGCCGTAATAGAAGCTGAGATCCGTACCGTACATATTGATTTCGCCTGAGTAGAAATAAGTACCGAGGTATGTGTAAAGCTCGTTATCTCTCATTTCAACAGCGAACTGAAGATCAGTAGCAGGTGTAGTGGTTGTATATGTGAAAAGGTCATCTGTAAATTGCTTAAGAGATGAACCGAAATCAGCGGTAACATCTGTCTGATCGCTGAATCTGTTGTAGATATAGCCGAGATACTGACCTATTGCATAACCCTGTGAGCTGTTGGTCCATGAATATACGCCTTCATCGTTGGCAGTCCAATCGTCTGCAGTTTTTGCAATAAGATCTGAATCGTATGAACCGGCTGTGTAAACACCGCTGTCAACAAGATCGGTTACAAACTGCTCTGTACCTGCAATGAAGTTCTTTACAAGATCTTCCGCACCTGCGCGCAGAGCCGGATCGTTAGTCTTTCTGATTATGATGCCAAACTCTTCTGCCTTAGCATCAATGATCGCCTTATCTGCATAAGCATCATCAAGTGAATCAAAAGGCTTGGTAGATGAAGTGCTTGCATAATCGGCATAGAATGCGTCGATCATTGCAAGGAATTCTTCGCCGTGTTCACCGTCAATACCTATATAGAGGTTAACATTCTCCTCGTGGCTTGAAACTGTGCCGTTTTCGTTTACAGTATATCTGGTGATGGGAGTTGTAAGCGCGTACTTTGCAAGCTCCTGATAAAGGCCCTGAGCTATCGCAAAATCTTCTGTATTGCTGGGGAAGTTTTTAACCTGAAGGGTCAGAGCGTTTCTTGCATCGTAAAGAGTCTTTGCAGCAGCGTTAACAGTTGCCTGCTCCTCCTCTTTTGTTGTAAGGTTTCTTGAAAGCTCAACAGCTGTTTTGTAAGCTGCCCAGTATTCGCCCCAGAGTGTGCTGTCGAATATTGTAGCACCCTGGCCGGTGTATTCAACCGTGCCGTCAGCCTTTGTTGTTACGCCGAGAAGCACACCGTTTTCGTCCCAGACGAGGCCGCTGTCCTTCGGCTTACCGTCTTCACCTGTGTAAGGTGTGGTAATTTCTTTATCGAGGAAATCGAAGTAAGCAGTGTTGAACTTCAGACCTTCGTCTGTACCGTTGGCACCGTCCTGACGCTCGCCATAAAGCATGCCTCTCATGATAACGTCGCCCCATTGGTCGGTGTAACCGGTGGGTTTGCCACTGTCATCATAGCTCCATACTCTGGGAGCAAGACCGGTATCGGAAGTGAGAAGAAGACCCTTTGTATCGTCTGTTTCATCCCAGAGAGCAAAGGTGAGCTTATCTACTTCAAGCTGGCTTGTGTATTCAAGATTCGGATTGATTCCCTGAGCCTGAGCAATAACAAATTCAAGTTCTGCTACAGACTGAGCTGTAAACTTATCGTGTGTGACGGTTGTGATACCGTCGGGAGATGTAACTGTAATGGTATTTTTGTCATCTGCTATAGCAGCCTGAGCGTTGGAAAGAGCAATATTGAGGTATGTCAGAACAGCCTTGCTGGGTCTGAGCATACCGCCTTCAGACTCAAACTTTGCCCAACCGACAATTTCATCGTGTCTGTCAACAAGTGACTGCCATGTGGTATCTTTGAAAACATAGCTGTTCAGATTGAGTGCTTCCGCAACAGCTACTTCAAGTGCCAGAACAGAGTCCGGATGATAAATGCTGTTTGATTTGTCGTTTGCTGTAAGGTTGGGAGCATAAACCTCAAATACTGAGTTGGGGTTCGTTGCTACACCTGTAGCTGCAGCAGCAGCTTCCTGGACTCTGGTTGAGGGGAACGCTGCCTTGAGAGCCTCAAAGAAATTGTTAACATTAGTGTTTATTGCTTCCTGACCTACACCCGTCGGGTTAGCCGCCGCAGCAGCATTGTAGGCATCAATAAGGTTCTGGAAGTGGTTCTTCTCAGTCTGTGTGAGTGTATAGATTTTTGAAACTTCTGTAACAAAGTTTAATGCAATAAGACCGCCTTCGGGCATAAGGTCGCCGCAAAGTGTGCGGTTGATGTATCTGTAGATTTCAACCCATGCACTTGTGTCGGAAGCAACGGGGTTAGCCTTTGTCTCTGCAAGGATTCTATAGAAATCCTTTATATCAGCTTCAAATGCAATACCCGCTTCAACAACCGTCTGGTCCTTTGAATATGTGCTTCTGATTGTTGCTAATTTGTTTTCAAGTGCGCTTGTATCGTAAAGCTGCTTTTCACTCTCGGTGAGTCTGTCTGCAAATCCGTCGCCGTCTGTATCTTCGACGCCATTATAGAATGTAACCTTATCATAAGGAATAAGGCTCTCCAGGTATGTAAGAATAGCATCATAACCTATAACCTGAGTACCGTTGTTATAGACAAAAGCACCGCTTTTATCAAGAACACCGTCATTGTTGGTATCTATGTTCAGGTTATAGTCATCGCGCATTTTCAGTGCATCGAGCTTTCGCAGCTGAAGTGCATTATATGCGTTGTTCAGTCGGGTTGTAGCAGCGTCAATATGGCTCTGCAGGTAAGTATATGAAAATTTGTTTGTGTTTCCGATCATCCAGCCGCCGCCGTACCAGAATGTCTCGGCACTTGAGCTGGGATATTTGTTTATATTAACGGCATAGTAACGCTCTGTAGCGTATGTTCTCCATGTGTCATCTGTATAGAAATATGCACCGCTGTATCTGTAGTGTGAAGGATCGGTTAAGTTATTAACACCGTTGCCGGATACAGCATCGTTCCAGTAGTCGTTACCGGCGGGGTCTCTGTACTGAGGCTCGTTGATTGTCTGGTATTTGACTACATCGTAGAACTTTGCACCGACATTAGCTTTATCCGGAACACCTGTGCTCGCTTCAAGTGCGCTGCCTCGGTCATAATCGGGTGCGCGGAGGATTGCAGCCTCAAGCTCGCTGAAGTTTACTGTCTTGTAGATGGGGGCATCTGTTGCCTTGCCGTCTGCCATAAGGCCGTCGAACTGCGGCTTGACACCGTGAATGTTCTGGAGGTCGCCGCAATCAAAGTAAGCAAAAAGAACTTCCGATCTATAGTTGTTCCACCATGTGGGATCCATTTCTGCCTCAACAAAGTTCTTTGTGATTGCAGCGTTGATAACCTGATGCTCTGTCTCACGGGGAACAGCAATAGCATCCAGATGGAAGCCCCAGATAACTCTGAGGTTGGTTTTCATTAAACCGTATAAACCTGCCTCAGAAATAGGTCTGTTAATCTGCTGAACGCAGCGCCAGTAGGGGTTACCGGAAGCTGTTGCGTTTTTAAGGTTGAAGCTGAAGTAGACTGTTGTATTGGAGGACTGGAAGTTCATACCGCTGTTAGGGTATGTACCGCCTGTTTTTGTGAAAACAGTGTAACCGTTAGCACTGTAGGAGGCAAGACCGTTAGCGTCATCAGCATCGTTGTTGCTGTGGCTTGTTATACCGTCAGCAAGGTATGTACCTGCTACACCGTCCTGCGTAACTTCATAACCTGCTCTTTTAACGTTATTATTAGACCATGTTAACCAGAAACCATCCAGTCCGTTATTGTCACAAGCGTATCCGGAGGAAGTAAAGTCATACTGCATGTTGACATCGACAGAAAGCGATGAATAGTAAGAGTCATAATAGATGGTACCGCCCAGGGTTCTGTTGGATGTGTTGGCACCGGAGCTGGAGAACTGACCGCTGGTGTAAACACCGCTGCCTTCACCACAGCTCGTTTTACGTTCGTCATTATACCAGATAAGCGCATTGGTCAGACCGCTTAAGCTAAGATTACCTTTTGATACAAGTGTATTTTCCCTAAGCGCAGCGTCGGTGTGGTCATCGCTCTCACCGACACGGAGCGCACCGTAAAGGTTAACACCCTTTGCTTTAAGTGCGGGAGCCATATCAAGCATAATAACACCGGCAAGAGACTGCTCCGCATCGTTGTATTTTGTAGCTGCGTCAGTCTGCCAACCAACCTGATAGTATCTGGGCAGGGTTGTAACATAAACAGCCATATACTGTGTATATGTTACGTCAACCGTTCTTGCAACGGTTTTATCACCGTATGAGTCATAAACAGCATAGCTCGTCTTGCTCGTATCCAACTCGCTGAACTTCGTATCGAGAATATTGTTGGTTTTTGTATTATAAGGTGTATTGTCTACTGTCACCGTATAGTCCAGACGCAGAATCATATACGCTCTGCCGCCCTGAGTATAAGTGTTGGCAGGTTTGCCGCTGAAATCAACTGCGTTTGCACCTGAGCCAAGATTAAAGGTGGCAAAAACAGTCGAATCACTGTCAAAGCTGACAACCTTGAGCGTTGCCGACTTAACCGTAGGCAACGTGATATCAACGGTAGTGTCAAGCGTAGCACCGCCGCTGGCAGAGCTGATGGTGCCGACAAAATTACCGTTGCTGTCCTTATACATTACGGGCGGCACATCAATCGTCGCCGTATTCTTTCCCGCTTTTGTATCAAGCGGTGCTGTGCCGCTCATCACAGCGTCCGCTGCATTTGCAACGATGCTCGGCACGTAGCCTGTCATGCCTGCAAAGCTTGCCAGCATTGCAAACACAAGCACCAAAGACAAAATTCGTTTAAAATTTTTCATGGTTCATTCCTCCTGAATGTAAGAGAGTTTGTACCTTAATTATCTATGTCAATTTTATTTGTGCCAGTTCAGTGTGGCGGATACACCTTTGTCGCTGCCGTTAAAGCCGCAAAATACCGTTCTGACCTTGATGGTATTTTACCCTTGCCCTATTAATACGGCAAAAAGCGTATTCACCTGCCGACAAAACGGAAAAAGTGCGCCGCTAAAGTGCGAATGGGAATTTACACACGCCTTCCTCCGCCCGCCGGTGCCGCCCCTGCATCCGTTTTATGCAGAACGGAACAGCCGATTTTAAAGAATTCTTTGCGCATTAGAATCCTTACCAATTCTTTGCTGCTCCCCGTCGCTGCCGAAAACACGGTAAATCAGGGCTTTGCTCCACAATCCGGGGCAAATAAACAATTGAAAAAATAATTAAATTTTGCTCAGAATATATACTACCGCCTTGGTTTGGTGTACCAAAAAAACGCCGCAAAATCAACATCTTGTGGCTTTTGGGCATAATACGCCTATATACAGTATTATATATAATGACACAGTTCTACTATAACAGTTTTTCGGCTCTGTGTCAACAATTTGAACCGATTTTTTTGATAACATTTCAACAAAAATTCAGGACTTTTTTGGTTATATCTTTTGTATGATTCAGCATTATTTTTTAAAAATTCACAAAAAGTTTACAATTTGCGCCCATTTTTTCCGAACCCCAACCCGAAAATTACAGTTTAGCAGCGTGACGCTGCACCCAATGCCGCCTATTGAAAAATATCATTAATAATAAAAATACATCAACGGCGGAGAATAAATAGCGTAAAAGAAATATCAGTATAAAAATGAACGATGTTGTGACTTTGAACGGAACAGGCTGACGAACTGAAGCTTTATTCATTTATCCGAGCGAGGGAACCATAGGCGCTATAGCAAACTTAAAAGTCAGATTTGCTTTAATAGCCGTTATGGCAGCAGAACAAAACATTTTTTTGTTCTGTCTGCCGAGCGGATTTGCTATCGTCAGCCGTCGTGTAGTGCTTATAACTCCAAAAGTTCTTTTGGTTACTTTTGTAACGCTTGACAAAAGTAACAATATCTTTACTTTAATTTTTCGCACACAATCCCTTTGTCAAAATCGCAATCTTTACACAAGGGAGCTCATTGGCAAACAAATTAAAAGAGCGATAAACTGTAATTTATCTGTGAAAAAATAACAAACCTTATACACAGTCCGGCGCTGTCGCTTGTGCAACCGACAGAAATTTTTACAGATGTTGAAATGACGGTATTATTATGTTAAAATCATAACGTATTTTTATGACTATAAGAAGGTTTGGTGCTTTCAAAATGAGAGATGTCCCGGAAATATTCGGCAGCCTTGTGTTCAACGACGATGTTATGAGCGCACGTCTGCCAAGAGAAATTTACGAATCGCTTCACAGAACTATTGAAGAGGGCAAAACCCTTGATATTACGGTTGCTAACGCTGTTGCCGCAGCCATGAAGGACTGGGCAATTGAAAAGGGCGCAACCCACTACACCCACTGGTTCCAGCCGCTTACAGGCATCACCGCCGAAAAGCACGACAGCTTCCTTACCCCTCAGTCCGACGGCAGAATCGAAATGGAATTCTCCGGCAAGGAACTTATCAAGGGCGAGCCGGACGCTTCATCCTTTCCCTCAGGCGGTCTGCGTGAAACCTTTGAGGCTCGCGGCTACACGGCGTGGGACCCGACTTCTTACGCATTCATCAAAGACGATTCCCTTTGCATCCCGACTATTTTCTGCTCCTTCGGCGGCGAAGTGCTCGACAAAAAAACACCGCTGCTGCGCTCGATGGAGGCAGTCAACGCAAAGGCTGTGCGCCTCCTTAAATTAATGGGTGACGACCAGGTTACACGTGTTAACACAACCGTCGGCCCGGAGCAGGAATACTTCCTTGTAGATAAAGAAACCTACAAAAAGCGCCGTGACCTTGTAATCACCGGCAGAACCCTTTTCGGCGCAAAGCCCCCAAAAGGTCAGGAGCTTGACGACCACTATTTCGGCGTTATCAAGCCCCGGGTTATGGCTTTCATGCAGGAGCTGAACGAAGAACTCTGGAAGCTCGGAGTTTACGCAAAAACAGAACATAACGAGGCTGCTCCCGCTCAGCACGAGCTGGCACCCGTTTTCGCTACAGCCAACATTGCAGCTGACCACAACCAGCTGACAATGGAAATCATGAAAAAGGTTGCAGACAAACACGGACTTACCTGCCTGCTGCACGAAAAGCCCTTTGCAGGCGTAAACGGCAGCGGTAAGCACAACAACTGGTCGCTTTCCACAAACTACGGCAAGAACCTTTTCAAGCCCGGCAAAAAACCGCAGGACAACAAGACCTTCCTTGTCTGCCTTTGCGCTGTACTTGAGGCAGTTGACCGCAGCCAGGATCTGCTGCGAATCGCTTCCGCCTCCGCAGGCAATGACCACAGACTCGGCGCTGCAGAAGCTCCGCCCGCAATTATTTCAATGTTCCTTGGCGATGAGCTGACAGAAATTCTTGATGCTGTTGAACGCGGTGAACACGGTGAAAACAAAAAGGCTGAAACGGTTGTCACCGGCGTTGAGGTGCTGCCCGATTTCAAGAAGGACACTACCGACCGCAACCGCACTTCTCCCCTGGCATTCACCGGAAACAAGTTTGAATTCCGCATGCTCGGCTCAACATTTTCCATTGCCGATGTAAACACGGTGCTCAACACCGCTGTTGCAGACGCTTTTGACCGCCTTGCGGACAGACTTGAGGCTGCCGAAAATATAGAGGCTGAGCTTGACAAGTGGATGAGCGAAACAATCACCGCCCACAAGCGCATAATATACAACGGCAACAACTACACCCAGGAATGGGTAAAAGAAGCTCACCGCAGAGGTCTGTTTGAGCTTAAAACAACAGCTGATGCCGTTCCGCTGTTTGTCAGCGAAAAGAACGTTGAGCTGTTCACAAAGCATAAAATTTTCACAAAGAGTGAAATCACATCACGCTGTGAAATCATGCTCGAAAACTACTGCAAGGTACTTCACATTGAGGCACTTACAATGCTCGAAATGGCACGCAAGGAAATTCTGCCGGCCGTTATCAGCTACACAAACAATGTTGCTGAAAACGTAAAGCTCAGAAAAGATATCGGTGTCTGCTCCGAAAACGATGCTGCGCTCAGCCTCTGCCGCAAGCTCACAAAGCTTACAGATTCGCTGTACGCTAAAACAGCAGAGCTTGACAGCACGGTCAACGGCATCAGCCACACCGCAGACAGCCTTGAATCCTCCGCATACTGCCGTGACAGACTTGTGCCGGCAATGAATGCGTTAAGAACTGTTGCAGACGAGCTTGAAACCATCGTTTCTGAAAAATACTGGCCCTATCCCACTTACAGCGAGCTTTTATTTAATGTTTAAAATTTTAAAGGAGTCGATTAAAGTATGAGGTGTGCAATTTACGGAGCAGGTTCCCTCGGCACGGTGCTCGGTGCCTACATGACAAAAAACGGTGTTGCTGTTGAGCTTGTCAACCGCAACAAGGCGCATGTTGCCGCCCTGAACGAAAAGGGTGCGCATATTACAGGCACGGTTGAAATGACCGTACCCGTCAAAGCAATCACCCCCGACGAAATGTCAGGCGAATACAACGTCATCTTCCTCATGACAAAGCAGCTTCTCAACAAAGAGGTTGTAACCTTCCTCAAGCCTTTCCTGACTGAGGACGGTGTAATCGTCACCCTGCAAAACGGTATACCCGAACCCGGTATTGCCGAAATAGTCGGCAACGGCCACACAATGGGCTGCACCGTTGAATGGGGCGCAGCACTTACAGCACCCGGCGTATGCACTCTCACCTCAGAGCCGGACAGCCTTTCTTTCCACATGGGCAAAATGGACGGTATAACAGATGCTCAGTTCAGCCTTGTCAAAGAGCTGCTTGAAAAAATGTGCCCCGTTCACACTGAAGAAAACCTTCTCGGCGCACGCTGGTCAAAGCTGCTTATCAACGCAACATTCTCAGGCCTCGGTACAGTAGTCGGCGGCAGATTCGGTGATGTTTCCGAAAACAAGGACGCAAAAAAGGTTGCTGTACGCTGCATGAAGGAGTGTATCGACGTCGGCCATGCAGCAGGCGCAGAGTTTGCACCCGTACAGGGCAAGGACATCACAAAGCTGTTCTACTACACAAATCCCATCAAGCGTGCCGTTGCACAGCTGCTTGTTCCCATCGCTATGAAAAAGCACCGTGATATCGAGCCCTCCATGCTTCAGGACCTCAAAAACGGTAAGCCCTGCGAGGTAGACGCAATCAACGGCGTTGTCTGCGAATGGGGCAGAAAATGCGGCGTACCTACACCGATTAATGACAGAATTGTTGAAGTAATCAAAAAAGAACAGTCCGGCGAGCTTAAATTTGAAGCTGCTAACATCAGACTGTTTGACGATTTGCTTTAATATAAAAAAATAAGCAGAGAAGAATCGAAAAGATTTTTCTCTGCTTTTTTCATTTCATAAACATAATCGCCAGCCTTTCGCTGGAGAACATCGAAAAGGTTTCCGAATCGCTTAATATTATGTGGTCGGAAACCCGTATTCCTATTGGCTCAAACGCTTTTATAACCGCTTGCGTTGTTTCAATATCCTTACGTGACGGCGCAGCCACACCCGACGGATGATTGTGTGCCAGAATTATGCTGTCAGCATTGTCACGCAAGGCTGTTTCCACAACCTTTCTGACATCGAGCTGTGCTATACCGACAGTACCCTCGGAAACAAACGAAAAATTATTTATTCTGTTCTGGATATCCAGACTGATTATACCGACACGTTCATTCCGCAAGCCGAAAAACTTCGGTACAAGATAAGCTTCTGCATCCGCTTTGGTTGCTATGACTTTTGTTTTTCTTGCTTTATCCTGTGTATAGCGGCGGAAAAGCTGCGGCACTGTGGTAATCAGCGTTGCTGCAACATCGCCAACACCGTTAATTTTTATAAGCTCATCATACGGTGCTTCAAAAATCGCAGAAATTGAACCGAAAGCGTCCATCAGCCGATGTGCCGTTGCATTTGTATCGCCACGCTTATTCGCATAAAACAGCAACAGCTCCAGCACCTCGTGGTCAGCAAAGCTTTCAAGCCCGTTGAGCCTGCATTTCTGCCTGACACGTTCTCTGTGACCCTCATGCATTTTGTTCACCTGATTATGAGAGATTTACGGATACTGTAAACTCATCAAGATAGTCACGTCCCTGGCTGAACGTGCTGAGGGTTGACTTGGCTCTGAACGTAGTTGTGTTTGCAACTGACGGACGTGAGCCTTCGGGAATAATAAGCGTGACTATAGTCTGACCGCCGCTCTTTGTAACATACGCCATATCGTTATGCCTCTTTGTCGGAGAAACGTTACAGGTGCCCTTTGAAAGGTTATACGTAAGCGTGTCGGGAATATTGACAAGGCCTGAATTTTCACGCAGAGTAAGCGTCATAACACTGCTTGATTTTATATCGTATTCGCCGTCAATATAAATTTTCATGCTGATATATTCTTCACCGTCGCTCATACCCTGAGCCCATACGTTGGAATCACCGTCACCTCTGCTGCCGACAACAGCAGTAGTCGGACCCTGTGTGACGGGCGCAGCTGTAGTAGGCATTTCGGTAACGGGTTCGCCGTTTTCATCTGTAATATTTTCACCGTTTTCATCGGTAACATATACGGGCTTAGGGGGCTGTGTGACAAATTCGGAGCGCACCTCGGTAATCGGCTCGCCATCTTCACCGGTAACCTTTTCGCCGTTTTCATCGGTGACAAATTCGGTAAACACCTTGATGTTCGACAATGTTCCGACTTCTGTTACGGCATTTCCGGACTCATCTGTAACCTTTTCGCCGCTTTCATTTGTAACTTCCTGAACATAGGTGTACAGTTCAAGTACAGATTTGTATGTTGTTGTTTCTTCCTTCTTGGTATTCAACTCAACGGGACGCTCGTTGGAAATGTGCTGGTGACCGTATTCCCAGAGATATTTTGAATCAACCTGCAAAGCAAGGCCGGCATTATCCTGTTGAAATGTCGGGAAAGCCGTAGTGTTTTCAAGACCGAGAATTTCGTCTGAGGGGAGTTCCGGCTCATTTTCATCTCCCATGAGCAGTAATACGGATAAGCCGACTGCCACAGCAATCAGAAACACGGCAAAAACGGCAACGATTTTATTTTTTGCGGATTTTGACATTGCAGCCTCCTGAAATACAAATTATATATTGTTTATATTATCACACTGCGCCGAAAAAAACAATAGTTAAATTTGTCAGACCCCTGTATTGTGCTGCCGCACACCGTCATACGCAAGATGTAGCGTTAGTATTTTAAATATAAAAAATGGTTGACATGAAGGGCAATTTTGTTATATAATAGCTCGATGTAAGGTCTAAAGTGGGGTATAAGCCCGATATGCTTTTTTCCGCTTAGGTCACAAATCACACCTTGAATGGAGGTTAAGCAGAATGAAGAGAACTTATCAGCCCAAGAAGCGTCATCGCAAGATGGAACACGGCTTCCGTAAGAGAATGGCAGACAGAAACGGCCGCAAGGTTCTTGCCCGCCGCAGAGCAAAGGGCAGAAAGCAGCTTTCCTACTAAGTTGAGCTGACACAGGCGAACGGTTATGGCTATAACTTTCACAACACTAAATCGTAATGCTGATTTTCACCGTGCATATCGGCGCGGTAAGGTCTACACAAACCCTGCACTGGTTTCTTATGTAACAAAAAACCGTGCAGGTATTTGTCGTATCGGAATAACAACAAGTAAAAAAATCGGCAACGCAGTTGAGCGCAACCGCTCGCGAAGAGTGATAAGGGCGGCGTTCCGTGCTGTTGAACAACAGGTCAACGGCGGTTGGGACATCGTTTTTGTCGCAAGAAGCAAAACAAAATACCTCAAAAGTACTCAGCTTGAAGCAATTATGCTCACCCACCTGAAGCAGGCAGGTGTTATAAACCGATGAAAAAAGCAGTACTGCGGTTAATCCGCTTTTACCGTGAAAAAATCTCGCCGCACAAACCGCCGATGTGCCGCTACTACCCGACGTGCTCACAGTACGCCGTTGAAGCAATAGAGGTGCATGGCTTGTTCTTAGGCGGTCTGCTGGCAATACGCCGGCTTTTGAGGTGCAATGTTTTGTTCCCCGGAGGGTACGACCCGGTGCCCCCCAAGAAACACCACTCGGAGGACGATAAATGACCGGAATTTATGATGCAATCGCCGTGCCCTTTGGCTGGCTGCTCGGACAGTTTTACAATTTCGTAGGCAACTACTTTGTTGCCATTGCTTTTTTTGCGCTTTTCTTTAAACTTGTTCTCCTTCCCAGCGCTGTCAAGCAGCAGAAAAGCTCCGCCAGGCAGGCACGTCTTCAGCCCAAGCTGCGCAGAATTCAGGAGCGTTACAAGGGCGATAAGAATGCACAGCAGAAAATTCAGGAAGAGCAGCAGGCTCTTTATCAGCGTGAGGGTTTCAACCCGATGAATCAGGGTTGTCTTCCGCTTCTTATTCAGTTCCCTATCATTATGGGTCTTTACGGTGCAGTTTACAAACCCCTCACCTACGCAGTCCGTATTTCCTCAACCGCTATTGCAACACTTACCGAACTTGTCGGCAAGGTTGTCAGCACAGACGGCGGTGCAACAACAAACAGCAGAGCTATTGAAATTGTAATTATTGATAACATTGATAAGCTCTGGAACCATGCGATCGAAGCAGGTGTAGATGTAAGCGTACTCGAGCAGATTAAAGATTTCTCCGGTGAATTCAACTTTTTCGGCTATTCACTGGCTCAGAACCCCTCTTTCAAACCGTTGACACTGCTCACACTTATTCCCGTATTCTCCTGCCTTACATCACTTGCAACGTCCCTTATCGGACATATCCGTTCCAAGCGCAATAACCCGGCTATGGCAAAGAACCCGACTATGGGCTGCATGACCTTTGGTATGCCCCTCATTTCCCTTTATTTTGTCACTATGTTCCCTGCCGCTATCGGTATTTACTGGATTATCAACAACGTATATTCATTTTTCCAGACTCTCCTTGTAGGACATTACTACAGCCCCGAAAAGGTTATTGCAAAGCAAATGGTTGAAGAAACCATACAGCGCCGCTCTAAAGAAGCCAACACTAAGCTCATTGCGGCAAAGAAAAACGAAGAATAATATTAAGGTGGTAAATAATTTTGATTAAGGAAGCAATCGGCGTCGGTAAAACACCCGAGGAAGCCTATGAAAATGCAAAGGCAAGCCTCAACGCTCCCTTTGAAGCTGACGTTAAAAGCGAAATTCTCGAAATGCCCAAGAAGAAAACTCTCGGCATTTTCGGTAAAGAAACACCCGCAAAGGTCAGAGCTTACTACGAAGCTCCCGACCCTGTTGAAGCACCCAAGCCCGTAAAGCAGGCTCCCGCAAAGCAGGCTCCCGCAAAGCAGGCAAAAGCACCCAAAGCTGAACCTGTTGCAGCCCCCAAAAAGCCCGTTGCAAACCCCGAAGCATTTGCAGGAACAGAAAAATACATCCGTTCCATCCTCAAGGGTCTCGGCATTGATGAATGCAGCGTAAGCTTCTGTGAAGAGGACGAAGGCATTGCAATTGAGCTTGACTGCGGCGAAAACTACGGTGTAGTAATCGGCAGACGCGGCGAAACACTTGATGCAATCCAGTATCTTGTACGCCTTTACATGAACAAGGGTAAGGAAAACTACAAGCGTGTTTCAATCAATATCGGCAACTACCGTGAAAAGAGAGCAGATACGCTCCGTGAACTTGCAAAGCGAAACGCTGCAAAGGTTCTTCGCAACGGCCGCAATGTTGTGCTTGACCCGATGAATCCCTATGAGCGCAGAATAATTCACACAGCTATCCAGGAAATCGAAGGTGTTGATTCACACTCTGTAGGCTCCGACAGCGACCGCAAGGTTGTTATCACCCTTGCAGAAGGCTTCAAGCCCACCAACCCCGATTCCAGAGGCAACAGATACAACAACCGCAGCAAAGGCGGCTATAACCGCGGAAGAGGTAACGGTAGCAGAAGCGCACAATCGGCAGCACCTGCAGCTCCTGCCCGCAGCCCCCGTTCCGACCTTTCCAATGCAACACGTTACGGCAAAATTGAGCCTAAGAACAAGGTTGCAGCAGAAGAATCGGCAGAATAATAAAGCAAACAACATAGCAGCAGGTGCCTATTCAGGTATCTGCTGCTTTTTGATATTATAGTATAAAATTATATTTTGTCGATATGTGAACTTACCGTTCACCCGATATATCCGGCACACTGACAATTTCGGTAAAGCTTCATTTTCATAAGGATTTATATCGCTGCAGTTTGTTTTACAAGCTGTAATAAAGGGAGGTAAAAAAATGATCAGATTCGGTACGGGCGGCTGGCGTGCAATAATCGGTGATGATTTTATCAGCGAAAACATCCGCCTTGTCGCAGCTGCACTTGTAGAGCTTGCGAAGGAAGAAAACAAAACAGACAAGCCCATCCCCATAGGCTATGACAGACGGTTCCTTTCTGAAAGCGCCGCAAAATGGGTAGCCGAAGTGCTTGCAGAAAACGGTATTGAGGTATGGTTTCTCAACCGTTCAGCACCTACACCGCTCATTATGCACACTGTAAAAAGGAATAAACTTCACTACGGTATTGAAATTACGGCGAGCCACAACCCGTCAAACTACAACGGTATCAAGATTTTTACAAACGAAGGCAGAGATGCTGACCTTGACGTAACTCATCGCCTTGAACAGCTGATTGATAACATCGGTAACGTAAAATACTGCAATTTCAACGATGCTGTTGCAGCCGGCAAAATAGTATACCTCAAAAGTCCGTTCAACGATTTCCTTGACGATATTATTTCTGTGCTCGATATGCAGGCACTGCGTGACAGAGGGCTGCGTGTGCTGTTTGATACAATGCACGGCTCAGGCTCATATCCGCTGCAGGTTATTTTCCATACTGCACGCTGCACAATCGACACAATTAACCTCAACAAAGATGCCTATTTCGGCGGCATGATGCCTGCACCTACAGAGCAGACGCTTACAAGGCTTAAGGATATGGTAATCAAGGGCGATTACGATTTCGGCATCGCCATGGACGGCGACGGTGACCGACTCGGTATTGTCGATACAACGGGCAGATATATAAACGCCAATGAAATTCTCTGCATGCTCTACTACTACCTTATAAAGTACAAGGGCTGGAAAGGTCCGGTTGTGCGCAACCTTGCAACAACGCACATGCTTGACAGAATTGCGGAAAGCTTTGGCGAAAAGTACTATGAAGTACCCGTAGGCTTTAAATATATATCCTCTAAAATTGACGAGGTTGATGCTGTGCTTGGCGGCGAATCTTCCGGCGGTCTTACGGTAAGAGGTCATATTTACGGCAAGGATTCGGTTTATGCCGCATCCCTGTTTGCTGAGATGATAAGTGTCACCGGCAAAACACCTGCCAATCTGATTGACGAGCTTGAAGAAACGTACGGCCACTATGAAATGGTTGAAGATAACCTCACCTTTGCACCCGAATTCAAGCAAAAAATTATGGATATGATTTTTGCGGACAAGCTTATACCTGACTTCGGTGCAGAGATTGAAAAAGTCAACTATGAGGACGGCTGTAAGGTATACTTCAAAAACGGTGATTTTGTTATCTGCCGTTTCTCAGGCACAGAGCCGCTGCTGCGTATTTTTGCCGAAAGCAGCAACGCCGAAACAGCCGCAGGTTATATCACAGCATTCAAAGATTTACTTAAAATATAAAAATTCAGAGCAGGTTTTTATGCCTGCTCTTTTTTTGTAAAGCGGTAATAAACTATAATTCAGTTTACCGAATCAATCATTGCAACCCTTGCCTTGTGTCTGCCACCGATAAAATTTGCATCAAGCCATGCATCAACAATCATTTTTGCCATTTCGCTGCCTACCACACGTGCACCGAAGGCAAGAATATTTGTGTCATTATGCTCCCTTGAAAGCTTTGCGGAATACGGCTCGCTGCACACAACGGCACGTATACCGGGCATCTTATTTGCAACAATTGAAATACCTACACCCGTACCGCAGATGAGAATGCCTGCATCAACATTGCCGTTGACAACAGCACTTGCAACAGATTTGCCGTAAATCGGGTAATCCGTACGCTCGTTATTCTTTGTGCCGTAGTCAATAACCTCAATACCTTTTGATTTGAGGTGCTCCACAATAATGGGCTTAAGCTCATAGCCCACATGGTCACAGCCGATTGCTATTTTTTTCATTTTACATTGTCCTTTGTTACTACATATGAATCAACGGGTATGGTTCTCGGGTCAGCCTGGGGGTCAATTTTAACCTGCTGCTTTACGGCATCAACCATTTCACGCAGTGAGGTTGCACCGATTTCCGCAGGGTCCTGCGCAACTGTTGCCGAAAGCTGACCTGCTTTGATTGATTCAAGTGCCTCTGCTGAGCCATCGGTGCCGACTACGATGATTTCGTCGAGCTTATTTGCGTTGATTACTGCCTGCAATGCTCCGAGTGCCATGGTATCGTTGCAGCAGTAAATCGCATCAAGGTCAGGGTACATCTGAATATAGCTTGTAGCTGTATCAAGTGCCTTTTGTCTGTCCCAGTCAGCAGGCTGTGACGCAACAAGGTCAATATCGTCAGCTGCCCTGAACGCCTTTGTCGCACCGGCTTTTCTGGATTCGCCCGATGCATTACCTGCTTTACCCTCAATGATTGCAACGTCACCGCCATCATCACCGAGCTGCTCAATAATATACCTTGCGCCCTTTTCGCCTACGGCTTCGTTATCGGTTGTAGCAAAGGCAATAACGCTGCCACCTGCACCCTTGAGGGTTTCAAGGTCAATCTTTTCATCAATGTTCATAACATAAATGCCTTTTTCATTTGCCTGAACAATACCGTTGATAAGATTAGTCGGTGACAGCGGTGCAACGCCGATAGCCTTGTAGCCCTTTGTAAGGCAGTTTTCAAGAATTGTGAGCTGCCCCGCTGTGTCCTCTTCGCTCTGTGCGGCAAAAATATCAACACTTACACCAAGCTCGGCAGCCTGTGCCTCAATACCCTCTTTCATCGTTGCCCAGAAATCGTTTGAGAGTGTTTTGAGAATAATTGCGTATTCTGCCTTGCCGGTACCGGTCTGGTTTGTGGTTGCCCCGTTCTGGGCTGTTGTTGTGTTGCCGCCATTGTCACCGCCTGAGCAGCCGACAAGAACAACACTCAAAAAAAGAACGGAAAGAAAAAGCGCAGCCAATCTTTTGATTTTCATTTTGTTTACCTCGATTTCAATTTTTTTTGTGCAAAAACCGCACTGCCGAAAACACCGCTCTGCTGGTCATGCCGTGTAAAAATCAGGCGCAGATTTTGCTCAGGGTAGGGTTTGCGTGTGTAGAAATGTACCTGCTCAAAAAGCAGCTCCTTGGGAAACCCTTCCATATCAACAACTCCGCCGCCGATTATACAAAGCTGTGGGTCCAGAATATTTATTTCCGTTGCAATCGGTACAGCAAGGTTTTGTACGAACATTTTTATTATTGGGCTGTTTGAGTGTGCTTTAAACACCTGTTTTATATCTGTCTGCGGAAAAAAGCGTGCAGCAAGCTCTTCAAGGTGCTTACCCGAACAGACAGTTTCTGCACACGATCGGTTGCCGCAGGTGCATTTTTTATCGCTGCCGATTGTGGGTATGTGCCCAAGCTCACCTGCCGCACCGTTAGTTCCCGAAAAAAATTTTCCGTCAAGCAGAATTGAATTTCCAAAGCCGGTACCTATATAAAAGCCGAGTATATTTTTTTCGTTTTGCAGTCCCAGCTTTTCAATATCGTTTTGCAGCAGAAAGTTTACATCTCTGTCCGCAAAAACAGGAAACCCGAGCCGCTTTTTAAACCGCTCATCAAAACAAAGCCCGTCAAAGCCCTTTAAATTTGGAGCCGAAAGCACGGTTTTTTTATCCCTGCTCATAAGTGCGGGTAGGCCGACAGCCGCAGCGGAAATTCTGCCGCTGAAATTATTTTCTGCTATGTGCTGCTGAATTTTTTCGCAAAGACTGTTTTCCGCATTTTCACCGCTCAGGTCAGAGCTTGGCTCACGTGAAAAGCTGAGGATTCTGCCGCTGTAATCAACAACGCCCATACGCAGGTTTGTACCGCCGATATCAACGCCGAGAGTTAAAAGCGAGTTCATTTACTCAGCCTCCCGCTCAAAAATCTGCATCATATTGTCCCATGCTTTTTCAAGGTCATTATCAAGCGAAAACAGCCCTGACGTACCGACAACAAAACACTCTGCACCGGCAGCGGCAAGCCGTGCAAAAGTGCGCTCATTACACGAGCCGTCAACCTCGATAATATAGTTGTAGCCGTGCTTTTCTTTAAGCGATTTTGCCTGCTCGATTTTTTGCAGCATTTCTTCAATAAACGGCTGCCCTGCATAACCCGGGTCAACGGTCATAATTGTGATTTTATCCAGCAGGTGCAGATAATACTGCGCAGCCGATACCGGTGTTGACGGATTAAAAACTGCGCCGACTTTACAGCCCGCTGTCTTTATAGAATTGATGATTCTGAATGCCTGTGCACTGACGGTTTCAACATGAAAACATATTGTGTCCGCTCCCGCCGCTTTAAGCGGTGCAACGTAATCCTCCGGATTGGTAACCATCAGATGGCAATCAAGCGGCTTTTCGGCTACCGCTGAAAAAGCCTCAACAAAACACGGCGAGAGTGTAATATTTTTTACAAAATGCCCGTCCATAATATCGATATGAAAACTGTCGCAGCGTGGATTGAGAATCTGCACCTGATTTTTTATATCCAGAAAATCCATACACATCAGCGACGGACTGAAAAGTGCTTTCATATTTTACCTCCTATTTACGGTTTGCAACAAAGCGGTCAAGCGTTACCGAACCGATGATAAGCGCACCCATAACAACCTGCTGCAAGGTGCTTGAAACAGACAACAGGTTCATACCGAAATTGATAACACCTATGATAAGTCCGCCCATTACAACGCCGAAAATTTTACCCTTACCGCCAAAAAAGCTTGTACCGCCGATAATTGCTGCAGCAATTGCGTAGGTTTCAAAGCCCGTTGCTGCCGCAGGCTCAGCCGAGCCGACACGTCCGAGCAGCACCGCACCCGCAATACCGGCACATATGCCTGAAATAATAAAGACAATGAGAGTGTGTAATTTGATGTTTATGCCCGAATACCATGCGCTCTCTTTATTTCCGCCAAGAGCATAGATATTTCTGCCGAGCTTTGTTTTACGTGTTAAAAAGCTGAGCACAAGCGCCACGGCAATTGCAATAATTGCAGAAACGGGTATATAAACCAGCCTTTGCGCCATAAAACGTGTGAAGCTTGCAGGGAAACCGAAAACTGCGCTTGAATTTGAAACAATAAGCGTTGCTCCACGGTAAATCGCCTGTGTACCGAGCGTAATAATAAACGGATGCAAACCTGTTGAATTGACAAGCATACCGTTTAAAAATCCGAGCATCGCACCGAGGAAAATACCGAGCATCACCGCTGCAAGCGG
This sequence comes from Acutalibacteraceae bacterium, assembly GCA_045536235.1. Classification (GTDB taxonomy): domain Bacteria; phylum Bacillota; class Clostridia; order Oscillospirales; family Acutalibacteraceae; genus UBA8612. The sequence continues at coordinate 160,958 of JAZSND010000027.1, forward strand.
CGGCACGCCCGACACCATCAGTTTAGCGGTACACATACCGCTGAGTGCCACAACAGAGCCGACCGACAAATCAATACCTGCAATGAGTATGGCAAAAAATTCGCCGAGTGCTATGAGAATATTAACCGAGCTTTGCGACAGAATCTGTGTTACCGTATCCGCCTTGAAAAAATACTGCGGACGCAGCACCGCTAAAATAATCAGCAGCAAAACCAATATGCCGAGTGTGCCGTAACGCTGCCATAGCTGCGAAAACGAAACACCGCCGTCTTTCTTTTTAACTGTCATTTTTTATCCTCCCGCTTTTGTGCCGTTGAAGCAAGAATAATTTTTTCTTCAGTTGCGTCACGGTAATCAAATGTTTTTACTATCTCTCCTTCACGGAAAACAGCTATGGTATCGCACACAGCCAGCAGCTCAGGCAGCTCCGAAGATACAACAAGCACGCCCTTACCCTCATCAGCTAGGCTGCGCATCAGGGTATAAATTTCGCTTTTTGAGCCTACGTCTATTCCCTTAGTCGGCTCATCGAAAATAATTATTCTTGATTCTGCAGCAAGCCATTTACCAAGAATAACCTTTTGCTGATTACCGCCGGAAAGGTCGCTGACAAGCTGCTTTGGTGAAAAGCATTTGACATTCAGCTTTTTCACCTGCTCATCACTCCACAGCTTTTCATCGCCGCTGCTTACAAGTCCGCCGATACCGCCCAGAGAAGAATCCTTTATAAACGGCAGGATTGAAATATTCTCCGCTATATCAAAATTGTGAAAAAAGCCTGTTTCACGCCTGTTTTCAGTCACCATTGCAAGCCCGTACTGAATGGCAGCATACGGTGACCCGATTTTAACCTCATGCCCGTCAATTAAAATTTTTCCTGAGGATTTAGGCTCTGCACCGAAGATGGAATTCATCATTTCACTGCGTCCCGACCCGACAAGCCCGGAAAAACCGAGTATCTCGCCCTTGCGAAGCTTAAAGGAAACATCCCTGACCTTTTTATCCTTGCGTGATAAATTTTTTACTTCAAATATCACCGGCTCGTTTTCAAAGCTGTCACGTTCGTCGTGCTGATAATTTTTTGCAATCTGCCGACCTACCATCATGGTAACAAGGTCATCCTGGGTAACCTCGCTGATGCTTTTTGTACCGACATAGCCGCCATCCTTGAGCACAGTTACTCTGTCACCTATAGCCATGATTTCACCGAGCTTGTGCGAAATAAAAACTATTCCCTTGCCCTGCTTTTTCAGCCTGCGTACGATTTTAAAAAGGTTATTTATTTCGCTGTTGGTAAGTGATGCTGTAGGCTCGTCCATGATTAAAATTTTACTGTCGGAAGCAAGTGCCTTTGCAATTTCAACCTGCTGCTTTTCTGAAATGCTCAGCTCCTCCACAGGCGTTTTCGGGTCACGCTTTAAGCCCACAGCCTCCAGCAGAGTCTTTGCCCTGCTGTTCATTTCTTCATAATCAACAACCTCAAATATGCCCAGTTTTTTCGTTGGCAGATGCCCTATAAACAGATTTTCCTGAACAGACAGTTCATTAATTACGCTGAGTTCCTGATAAATTACGCTGATTCCGTTTTTGTACGAATCGTGCGGAGTCAGGTATTCATAGCTTTTTCCGCCGATTATTATTTCGCCTGATGTCGGTCTGTGCACACCGCTGAGTATTTTCATCAGCGTTGATTTACCCGCACCGTTTTCGCCCAACAGCACATGCACTTCACCTGCACGTATATCAAAGCTGATTCCGCTCAGCGCAGTTACACCGGGGAAACGCTTTACAACATCTTTCATTTCAACCAATGTATTCGTATCTATCACAACCTTTTTTATACCGTGTTGAGAATTATTATGTGTTGAACGGCTTGCATTTATTAATTGACAAAACTCTGACATCAAAATTTTTTTGAAAATATTCTTGACAACACAGGTTACATTACATATATAATTAATACAGATAGAAATCCGTCAGGAGGGTTTTTGAGTGAATAAGGTTATAACCATCAGCCGCGAATTCGGCAGCGGCGGCAGAGAATTTGCCCGCAGACTTGCTGATTTGCTCAACATCGCCTATTACGACCGTGAAATAATTTCAGAGCTTGCAAAGCGCACAAACCTTGCAGAAGAATATATAAACAACCTCGGTGAACAGCGCCCTGCACCGCTTTTCCCCATAACAATAGGCCACTCAATGTCGCCCGTTACAAGCGGCATATGGGAACAGCAAAATGCACTTTTCATAGAGCAGACCAACCTTTTAAAAGAGCTTGCCGAAAAGTCAGACTGTATTATTGTCGGCCGCTGTGCAGACTACTGCCTGAGTGATTTTAATCCGCTGAAGCTGCGCATCTATGCAGAGCTTGATTCGCGTATTGCACGCTGCAAATCCCGTGCACCGCAGGGCGAAACCCTGACCGACAGAGAATACAAACAGCGCATTAACGAAATAGACAAAAACCGTGCAAAGTACTATCAGTTCTACACAGGACGCAAATGGAACGATCCGATCAACTACGACCTTTGCATCAACACCACCGATAAAGATATTAAAAAGCTTGCAGAATACTTTTACGAAATTTTCTCAAAATAATTTGCAGCCTTAGTGTATCAGCGGCAGATCAGTACTGCGCTGTCAGATTCTATTTTATATAAATTTTATAATTTACTGCCCTGTTTGCGGTTGACTGTATCATTCCTATGTGGTATTATTCTTTAAAAGGAAAATAACGCTGAAAAAAGAGGAAAAAATCATGAAATCGACCGGTATAACCAGACAGCTTGACTCTGCCGGCAGAATTGTTTTGCCGAAAGAGCTGCGCAAAATGCTTGATTTAAAAGAAAACAGAGATTATCTCGAAATTTTCACACAGGAGGATTGTATTATCCTTCGCAAGTATTCTCCGGCATGTGTTTTTTGCGACAGCATGGAAAACGTAATTGAATTCGGCGGAAAAAAAGTATGCAGAGATTGTGCTGAAGAGCTTTTTGACAAATCAAAGCAGTTCTGATTTTTGCGTAAATTACAAGGCAGGTGTATACCTGCCTATTTTATTTTTTGGAGATTTTATAATGACCGACAGTGAGCAGCTGTTAAAAAAGAGATTTGAAGAATTAAGCAGCCGAAGCTTTGCAAAAGGGATATGGGTCTATTCCGACTTTTTAACCGTTGCTGAGCAGTCCGCACTGCTGACTATGCGGCTGCCCTCTCCCGTAACGCTTAACGGAGGCTTTGAGGGTGCCGAGCGTCGTATAGCCTGCTTCGGAAGCGAAGAAAGCTGCGGCTACGAGGCATACCCCCCGTATACCTGCATAAAAATTGAGCCCGTCCGGCAAAAATTTGCGGACGAGCTGCATCACCGTGATTTTTTCGGCTCTGTGATGGCGCTTGGAATAAAGCGTGAGGTGCTGGGCGACATAATTGTTTATGAAAACTGCGGTTACCTTTTCTGCCTTGAGGGTATAGCAGAATACATCTGCGAAAACCTTACCGGTGTACGCCGCACAAGCGTAAAATGCATTGCCGTTTCGTCGCCGCCTGTTGCGAGCGTTGCCCTGCCTGACGAAGAGGAATTTGTAATCGCTTCACCAAGGGTTGATGCGGTTGCAGCAGCTGTATACAAGCTTTCACGCAGCACTGCAAAGGAGCTTGTTGAAAAGGGGCTTGTAAGCATCAACAGCGTTGTCACGCTCAACGCCGACACTCTGCTTGAGCCGCACGACACCGTATCTGTACGGGGCAGCGGCAGATTTATTTTTGAAGGTGAATTGCGTCAGACAAAGAAAGGCAGGCTGCGTGCAGGAATAAGAGTGTACCGATAATGCCTTTTCCCAAATTTTGAAGTTCCGGAGTTAAATCGTATGACAAAAAGAAAAAAACAAAAAAGAGTTCTTTTACAGTTTTACTCAAATATAAATTTCGGCGATGATTTCTTCCTTAAAATAATCGGTGATTATTTCAAGGAGGTTCAATTCAGATTTATTCTTCACCCCAAATGGAAAATTGACGGTCTGCCATCAAACGTACAAAACCCGAAGCTGCTTTCGCTCGTACTTGCCGTACTCAACAAGCTGCTGGTCAAGCTTAAGGACAAGCCTTTTCTTCGCCACAGGCTGTACCTTTTTATTGAATCTATAAACAAAAAATATGCTGAAAGATTTGATGCGGTCGTGTTTATCGGCGGTTCGGTTTTTATGCAGCATTCGGCAAATAAACGTGACGAAATAAACTTCACGCTTCCTCCGGAAATCAAGCGTGACTTTTCACCCGTATGCAAAATAAAGCCCGGCGAAAAAGGTGAATTTATTATCAATGCAAACTTCGGGCCGTACTATGATGAAGATTACAGACAGAGCGTAGAAAATATATTATTGAAAAAAAACGCCGTAAGCGTACGTGACTATTCATCATATGCGCTTTTCAAAAACCTTGAAAATGTTCAGTACGCACCTGATGTAGTGTTTATGTATAATCCACAGAGCAGCTCCAAACCGGCTGACGGCAAAAAGCACGCCTTTGTATCGCTGACACCGCCGGCTGACAGCGAAAAAGGCACCCGAGCGCTGAATACGGTTTCATATTTCCGTCTGCTGACCGACAGCATAAATGAGCTGCTTGAACGGGATTTTACAGTTGATCTGGTTTCTTTCTGCAAAAACGAAGGCGACCTTGAAATATGTGAAAAGCTCTATGCTGCACTACCTGAAAAACAGAATGTGTTTATCCATTCGTATGACGGCAACCTGAATTCCATACTTTCGCTTGTTTCACAGTCCGATTTTGTTATTGCATCACGGTTTCACAGTATGATTCTCGGCTTCCTTTACGGTAAACCGACATTCCCTGTTGCCTATAACTGCAAAACCGTCAACTACCTTGCGGATTTAAATTTCAGCGGCAGATACGCACATAAAGATAACTTATCAGAACTCACTGTAAATGACGTGCTGTATAATTACGATAACAACATAATCTGCGATGTAACGCAGCACCGAAAGCACGCAAAGAACCAGTTTTATGCACTTGATAAATTCCTTAACAGCTAAAAAACAAACCGTGAAGACGTAAAAATCTTCACGGTTTTAGTTTTATTGGTTTTTCTTTTTTCTGCTTTTTTTCTCTCTTATTATCAGCCTGTCACACGCAGCAAGCAGACCGGGCAGAACAAACAGAATCAGAATTATTGCGGACAGAACACCGATTGAAATTGTACGGCAAATCTGCGCAATAGTCGGCTCATCATAAAGAATTGATATTGTAGCCGTAACTAGCACCATAATCAAACCTGAGGTCATAACGGTGTGAATAGAGCCGTTGTACGCTGCAATAAGCGCCTGCTTTTTATCAAGCTTCTGTCTGTTTTCAATATAGTAATTTGTAAACAGTATACCGTAGTCAATCGTGGCGCCCATGAGTATGCACTCAACAATCAGCAGCGCAAGGAAATAGATAGTAAAGCCCTGCAGACCGATAATGGTTACCGTAAGATAAACGCCGCACTGCACAAGCAGCACGAGAATCAGCGGAATAATCCACGACTTGAAAGACAACGCAACAATTACAAAAATAGCAAGAGAGGTCAACAGCGTAATCAGCATAAGCTCTCTGTCAAAGGTCTGCGACATTTCGTAATTCATCGCAGAGTTGCCGATTATATATACCGGATTTTCTGCATCGGCTGCACAGACCTCATTTATCCGGTCGATAAATGCCGTTGTTTCCTCCGCCTCAACGGGTAAGGTGGTCTGGAAAACCATGCGGGAATATTCGTCGCTCTTGAGCATTTCAACGCCCATCTGAAGTGAGCCTTTTATCTCATCGAGCTTGCCCTTGATCTCTTCGCCGATAAGTGCCGAATATCTCGGATCGTTTACCATGTTGTTTGCAAGGTGACCGAAAAGCTCCTCAATATTCATCTTCCACTCATCGTTATAATCGGTCCGGCTTGCACGGTAAACCAGTGAAAGGCTAATCATGTTTTCATCCATCATGCCTTCGCCTGCAAGCGGAGTGAGAAGACCTGTAATCTCTTTTGCGGTGAGCTTTCTGCCCGAAATAACAGCGTCCGCCATTGCCTTTGCACTGCTGACCTGTGAGGTCATGGAGCTGTCAATCATACCCTCAAAATCGGGATTGCCCATAACATCGCTGCTGACAAAATTCAGCATTTGCCTGAGCGACAGCTCCCAACGGCTTGAGTTGCCGTGCTGTGAAATATAGAGAAGATACAGCTGCTTAAGCTGAGTTGAATCCATACCGACAAGCTCTGCCAGGTCATTGGGAGAATACTTTTTGCCGCCGAGCGTACCCTCAATCAATTTTTGTGCCATGGGCAGCTGCTCAAGGTTTTCTTCACTCATCATGGAAGAAAAATTATCACTGTTTTCAACAACGTAGTTTATTACCTGCTGCAGGCTGAGCTGACGGTTGCTGTCCAGGTTGGGCAGATAATTTGACTGACCGTCGTCTGTGTAAGCGAAATAGAGCAAACGCATCTGATTCGGCTCAACACCAAGCATGCCTGCCATTTCCTCATAACCCCTGAGCTTTGTTATCTCTTCTTTATCGGTAAAGGTTGTGAGCATATCAAGCTGAGCCTTTGTTTCTTCATCAAACATTGATGAATACATTTCATTTTTTGCCACTTCGTTTATAACGTAATCAGCAAACTGCGGCAGGCTCATTTTGCCGTAATCAACTCCGCCGTTTTTACCGAAATAGTAAACCATCAGGCTCTTTACCGTATCAGTATCAACACCGAGGAAGCCTGCAAGCTCCTTTGCGCTGCGCTTCTGGATCAGGCTTGATTTGGTTTTAAACAGCTCAAGCGCATCTGCGTTTTCACGCATCTCATCGCTGATATAGCTTTCAAACATTTCGTTTTGCATAACGTCATCGGAAAGGAACGTAAGGAAATCGCCCATTGTAACAGGCTTTGATTCGCCGTCAAAGCTGTCATAATAAACAATGCTGAGCAGCTCCTCGTTAAGCTCGATTCCTGCATCCATGCTGATGCCGAAGCTGTTGCTCAGCCCCATTATGGAATCAACCATGCCCCCTGCCGTATGGCGTTTACCCAAAAGGTTAGGATAGCCCATAACCTGCTGCACGTGCCCGTCTTTTTCAAGCTCATCTGCAAGCCCTTCAAAAACATCTTCATCGTCATTATCATAAATCAGCACAAGCATATTCGTTGTGGGAAAAACCTCAGCAACGGGGTCCTTTGTTTCAAGGCTGTAGGCAATCTGCGTATAGCCCTGAAGAATATAAAATGCTGCAAACATAACGGCAAATGCTGCCGTGAGCACATAGCGCATTTTGTTGCTGAAGCGTGCAACTGCGCCCATGGGTATATGCAGCTCTTTTTTTGTTGTTTTTTCTATTGCTTTATCAAAAATAATTATCAGACCAGGCAGCACTATAAACACGCAGACCATGCTGATAAATACGCCCTTTGCAAGCACAACGCCGATATCAAAACCGATTTTGAACTGCATGAACACAAGCATCAGAAGACCTACAACCGTAGTAAATGCGCTGCTTGAAACCGATGAAAACGCATTCTTAAGTGCGGATTTCATCGCTTCAACCTTATCGCCTGCTATTGCCTTTTCCTGTCTGTAACGGTTCATCAGAATAATGGAATAGTCCATTGACAGAACCATCTGCAAAATAGCAGATATAGACTGCGTGACGTTTGATACCGAGCCAAGGAAAATATTTGTGCCGGCATTTATGCCTATGGCAATACCTATTGTTACAAGGAACAGCACCGGTTCAAACCATGAGCCGCACATTATAAACAAAATGACAAGCACCAGCGCAAAAGCAAGCCCCATAACCCACATGGGCACCGTTGACTGGTTTACTTCATCGTTTTTGTAAACAATGTTGTATTCGTTAAAATTAAAATCCAGCGCACGCTCAATCGCAAGCTCCTCTGCGGAGCCGTATGCAAAGGTCGTGTTGAGGATATAGAGCGTATGTTCACCCTTGTTGTAATCTGCACTGTCATCATGCGTGACGCTGCTGACATTTTCGATTTTTTTCAGCTTTTTGAGCAGCTCCCCTTTTTGCCCCTCATCAAGCCCCGTAGCCATGACACGGATTGTCTGGCTCGAATCCATTGCAGGGAAGTTTTCGTTCATGATATCCAGACCGATTTTCATTGAAAATTCATCGGGCAGATATTTTGTCATGTCGGAATTTACTTCCACCTTCATTGCCCCTAAAGCACACACAGCCGTAAGCACCAAAGCAACAATCAGCAGCGGTATGCGTTTTGAAACAATAAAATTTGCTGTTTTTTTCAAAAAGCTCTCCTCTCCTTTTTCTTATATTTCCCTTTCATTACCGCACAACCGTACAAGGCCCTTATGGCAGCGTGTACCGTCTGCTGCCCCCTGTTCATTTATTGTGCAGTATACATATATAATAATTATATATAAAATTACAGAAAATGTCAAACAACCGTTAAACAAATTATACCCTATTTATTCTTCAGCTTTTTTTCGGTTAACTTATATACAAAGTTTGCCACAACAAAAGCAGCTATGCCGCTTATCAGCTTGCCGACTATCAACGACGGGACAAAGCCCTCGTCAAACGCCATAGTGAACGCCAGATGATCGCCGAAAACAAACGACGCCGAAACGGCAAACGCCATGTTGAGCATACGTCCCTTTTTGTCCATTTTTTCCGCCATATTAAATGTAGGTATGCTGTTTGCCAGCGATGAAACTATGCCCAGCACAGCAGTTTCGTTTATGCCGAGCTTTTTGCCGAGCAGACCGAAAAGCTTGCTGAAAACTCTGGATATAACAAAAATGAGCGGGAATACACCGGCTAAGATTATCGCAATATCGCAGACAATCTCAAACGCATCCATTACAGGCAGCATATTTTTAATCAGCTCAATACCCGTGATGTGCTTGAAAATTCCTGCTGCAAGTCCGACTGTAATAATTGCCGAAACAACCCAGCCGATGCCTGCAAAAATTCTGCTGCAAATTTCGGGAACAAATATAAGTCCGAGACAGGTTATTACCGCCATAATCAGTACGGGTGAAAGGTTGAGCAAAAGCTGACCGAACGGAATACTGAGCACCAGTCCGGACACTATGCAGCCAAGAGGCATAGTTGCTATACCGCAGAGTATACCCGTAAGCACTTCACTGTGATATTCTTTTTTAATCATTTTGAGAGCAACAGGCACGGTAAAGCAGATTGTAACGCCCATCATAGAAGCTACAACAAGTCCGTTAAAGCCGCCGACAAGCTGCGAAGCTGCAAGCTCCTTTGCAACCGATGCGCCGCCCATATCGTTTGCAATAAATGCACCGATAAAAGACAAATCAATCCCCGTGAAATCCGCAACAGGGGTAAACACGGGCGACAGCCAACCTGCCAGAGCCGGCGCAATGCAAAGCATGCCGACCATTGCAAGCGAAAGCGTACCTGCAGCAAGTATTCCTTTTTCAAATTCCTCGCCTAATTTAAATTTATTGCCGAAAATTTTGTCTGCTGCACCGAGCAAGGCAAACACAGCAAAAATAAACTTCAAAACTTCCATTTTTTATCACCGCTGAACATTATACCACTTTGCCCGCACACTAACAATATAAAAATAAAAAAGCAAGGTCATTTTTCTGACCTCACCCGTAATGTAATAAAAGATGCAGACATAAAAAAATAACCCTTGATTGAAATGTTTCTTTACACAAATCAATCAAGGGTTATCGGTTGTTCTTAGTATCTAACATCTTTGTTTACCTCTGTCTTTCTGTTAATTTTTTGCTTTCATTTAATATTCCTGAATTACTTTCGCAGCATCTTATTATTTTTGATTTTGCACTCATCAAATTGTTCTTAAGCTGAACTTAGCTTTAATGTGCCTGAAAATATTTCCTTGTTATATTAATTGAAAGCTTTGTTAAGGCAGGCTCTTTGTTTTTGCATTTTTTGTTTTCAACTTTTCCGGCTTTATTTTTTTACTTAAAGTTTTTCGATTTTGTTTTTTCATTTCAGCTTTTGTTTTTTTGTTTTTACATCGGTTTCACTTTAAATTTTGTTTGCCGGTTCTTTGCTGTTTTTGTTTTTGCAAGAGCCTTTAGGTTTTTACCTGTTCATTGGTACCACCCTTTCCTTGGCTTTATAATAGCACAGTTTTTTCGCTCTTGCAAGATGTAATTTTGTACAAAGTTAACAGTTTATAATTATTTATTTCGCAGAAATTCGGCACATTGCCAATTATTTTTTCTGAAAAATATTGACAACAGCTATTGATTTATGTTATTTTAAATATGTTGGGGCTTATAAAAGCCTATAAAAAACACAAACCGCAAGACAGTTTTTTGTCCTGCGGTTTTTTGTTTTGATATTAAAGAAGTGTTTTACGCAGTTCTTCTGCGGATTTTGAGCTGAGATATGCGGGCGGTACATCGAAAACAGTCTTGCAGCCCGACATACCCTCTTTATTCATTCTGGCTGCTGCCCTTGCAAAGCAGACAATGACGGAAGCAGTGAATTCGGGGTTGGAATCGAGCTTTAAGCTGTATTCGATAATGTGGTTGTTTTCAAGCTCTGCGCCTGTTTTACCGCTGCGGATAACAAAGCCGCCGTGCGGAATACCGCCGTGATTTTCGTTGAGCTCTTCCTGCGAAATAAAATTAACAGTTGTATCGTAATCGGCAAAGTAGTTGGGCATTGACTTGATCTGAGCCTCAACAGCTGCCTTGTCAGCACCGTCCTTTGCAACAACAAAGCATTCACGTGTGTGCTTTTCCCTTGTGGTAAGCTCAGGGTTAGAACCGCTGCGAACAGCGTCAAGCGCCGCCTGTACAGGTACTGTGTACTGCTTGCCGTCAGCTACACCGTCAACACGGCGGATAGCATCGGAATGGCCCTGGCTGACACCCTTACCCCAGAAGGTATAATCCTTGCCGTCGGGGAGGATTGCACCGCCGTAAAGACGGTTGAGCGAAAACATGCCGGGGTCCCAGCCGACTGAAATCATAGCTGTTTTGCCGCTTTCCTTTGCAGCCTTATCCACGTTTTCAAAATGCTCGGGAATTTTTGCGTGTGTATCAAAGCTGTCAACAACGTTGAAAAGCTTTGCAAGTGCGGGAGTCTGTTCCGGCAGGTCAGTTGCGCTGCCGCCGCAGATAATCATAACATCAATTTCGCCGACCATTGTTTCGGCTTCGTCTGCTCTTAAAACCTTAACACCGGGTGTATTTATTTTAACCGTTGCCGGGTCACGTCTTGAAAATACCGCAACAAGCTGCATATCATCATTCTGGCGGATTGCGTTTTCAACGCCTCTGCCAAGGTTGCCGTAGCCGTAAATACCGATTCTTACCATAGCTGTTACCTTCCTAATAAAAGAATACTGTTAAATAAATGCTTTTTCAAATATTTTCATACTCGAAAATATAGCACAATTCATTATAATATTCAATAACAGTTTTAACAAAATATTACTCACTTATCCGCAAAAAAATTGTAAGCCGACAGTCAGCTTACAATTTTTTTATCAATTATAATGTTTCAACCGCTTTAATAAGCTCGTCGGGGGCGGCAATAATTGCCGCAGCGCCCTCGGATTCGAGTGTTTCCCTGTCACGGAAACCCCAAAGGCAGCCTACACAGGGTACGCCTGCGTTGCGTGCGGTTATAACGTCAACCTCGCTGTCGCCGACATAGGCTGTGGTTTCCTTTGATGAACCGAGAAGATTCATCACGTGCCACACACTGTCGGGTGCAGGCTTGCGGGGGAAGAATTCACTTCTGCCCTGTGCAACGGTTATGAATTCGCCGAAATACTGCTCGACAAGGACTTTTGTGAATCTGTCGCTCTTGTTGGAAACAACGGCTGTTTTATAGCCCTGTTCCTTTACCGTTGCAAGCATTTCATGTATGCCCTTGTACGGTGCGGTTTTGTTGTTCATATTGGTGTGGTAGTGCTTTTCGTAAGCAGCTAAACAGCGGTTTATTTCTTCCTCACTGCTGCCCTCGGGCATAGCTTTTTCAATCAGGTAATTTACGCTGTTGCCTATCATCATGCGCACTTCCTCACTTGTGTGCAGGGGCTTGCCCAGCTGCGCAAGTGCGTAATTCACGCTGTCGGTCAAATCGTCAAGCGTGTTGAGCAAGGTGCCGTCGAGGTCAAAAATTATTGTATCAATCATTTTTTCTTCTTGCCGAAAAAGCCTTTCTTTTCATCCTCGCCGTTACCCGTCGGTGTCTTTGAACCGAATTCAGCATCAAATTCACGCAGCAACTCTTTCTGCCTGGAAGAAAGATTTTTGGGTACGTTTACTATGATGCGCACAAGCTGGTCGCCTCTGCCTCTGGAATTGAGAGCCTGTATACCCCTGCCACGCAGCTTGAATACCGTACCCGGCTGTGTACCTGCGGGAATATCGTAGCGCACCTTGCCGTCAAGCGTCGGCACTTCAATTTTATCGCCGAGTGCCGCCTGAGCAAAGCTGATTGTAAATTCGCACCATACATCGTAGCCGTCACGCTCAAAGAACGGATGCGGACGCACAAGCACGGTTACATGAAGGTCGCCTGAGGGACCTGCGTTTATGCCGCTGTTGCCCTCGCCTCTGACGTTGAGCACCTGACGGTCATCAATACCTGCGGGTATGTTCACTTCTACGCTGACCTTTTTGGCTGTTGCGCCTTTGCCGTGGCACTTGGAGCAGGGAGTTTTGATAATCTTGCCCTTGCCGCCGCATTTGCCGCATGCCTTTGAGGTCTGGATAACGCCGAAAGGTGTGCGCTGCTGCACGTTGACCTGACCTCTGCCGTGGCATTCGGGGCAGGTTTCGGGGCTTGTGCCTGCCTCTGCGCCGCTGCCGTGGCAATCAGGGCACATTTCAACACGGGTAAATTCAACCATGCGCTTGCAGCCCTTTGCAGCTTCTTCAAAGGATATGGTTACTCTCGCCTGAGTGTCGCTTCCCCTGCGTGGTGCGTTCGGGTTAGCCTGTCTGCCGCCGAATCCGCCGCCGAATCCGCCGCCGAAAAAGCTGCCGAAAATATCGCCCAGGTCAAAATCCATTCCGCCAAATCCGCCGCCGAAACCGCCGCCACCGCCTGCGCCGTAATTCGGGTCAACGCCTGCGTGACCGAATCGGTCATACTTTGCCTTTTTGTCAGCATCGGACAAAACTTCATAAGCCTCGTTGGCTTCCTTGAATTTGTCCTCAGCCTCCTTGTCACCGGGGTGCAGGTCGGGGTGGTACTGCTTTGCCTTCTGGCGATATGCTTTTTTTATTTCATCGTCGCTCGCCGATTTATCTACGCCGAGCACTTCGTAATAATCACGTTTATCTGCCAAGGTAGTTCCTCTTTCAAAACTTCACAATGAGGGGCAGAACAATCCACCCCTCATTATCTGAGTTAGTATTTATTATTCGTTTACATCCTCAAAGGGTGCATCGTAGTAGCCGTCGTTTGCGCCTGCATCATAAGCGCCTGCATCGGGACCTGCTGCACCGCCCTGTGCAGCCTGCTGTGCTGCGGCTGCCTCCTGATAAAGGCGAACGGAAATATCGTTGAACTGCTTTGTGAGCTCTTCCTGGCGGGACTTGATGAGGTTGATATCCTCGCCCTTGAGTGCTTCCTTGAGTGCGTCAATCTTTGCGGTAAGCTCGTTCTTTTCTGCCTCGGAGAACTTGTCACCGTTTTCGTTGAGCATCTTTTCGCTCTGATAAACCATCTGGTCTGCGTTGTTGCGTGTGTCGATATCTTCACGGCGCTTCTTGTCTTCCTCTGCGAAAGCTGCAGCTTCGTTGACAGCCTTTTCGATATCTTCCTTGGACATGTTGGAGGAAGCTGTGATGGAGATTGACTGCTCCTTGTTTGTGCCGAGGTCCTTTGCGGAAACGTGTACGATACCGTTAGCGTCGATATCAAATGTTACCTCAATCTGGGGTACACCGCGGGGAGCGGGCATGATACCGTCAAGGTGGAATACACCGAGAGTCTTGTTATCTCTTGCGAATTCTCTTTCGCCCTGAAGAACGTGAACCTCAACAGAGGGCTGATTGTCAGCAGCTGTGGAGAAAGTCTGACTCTTCTTTACGGGGATGGTTGTGTTGCGCTCAATAATCTTTGTGTTGATGCCGCCCATTGTTTCGATACCGAGTGAAAGGGGTGTGACATCAAGAAGGAGCATTCCCTTGACTTCGCCGCCGAGAACACCTGCCTGAAGTGCTGCACCGACTGCAACGCACTCATCGGGGTTGATGCCCTTGAAGGGTTCCTTGCCGAGGTACTTCTGAACAGCTTCCTGAACAGCAGGAATTCTGGAAGAACCGCCGACCATGAGAACCTTGTTGATTTCGCCGACGGAAAGTCCTGAGTCGGAGATTGCCTGACGTACGGGAGTCATTGTAGCTTCAACAAGGTCAGCTGTCATTTCGTTGAACTTAGCTCTTGTAAGAGTTGTTTCAAGGTGTTTGGGACCTGTAGCATCAGCTGTGATGAAAGGAAGGGAGATAGCGGAGGTTGTTACACCGGAAAGCTCAATCTTAGCCTTTTCTGCTGCTTCCTTAAGGCGCTGCATAGCCATCTTGTCGCCACGAAGGTCGATGCCCTGGTCAGCCTTGAAGCCGTCTGCAAGCCAGTCAATAATTCTCTGGTCGAAATCGTCACCGCCAAGACGGTTGTTACCTGCTGTAGCAAGAACCTCCTGAACGCCGTCACCCATTTCGATGATGGAAACGTCGAATGTACCGCCGCCAAGGTCGTAAACCATAACCTTCTGGTCAGCTTCCTTGTCAATACCGTATGCGAGGGCAGCAGCTGTAGGCTCGTTGATGATACGCTTTACTTCAAGACCTGCAATGCGGCCTGCATCCTTAGTAGCCTGACGCTGTGCGTCTGTGAAGTATGCAGGAACTGTGATAACAGCCTCTGTTACCTTGTCGCCGAGGTAAGCCTCTGCATCAGCCTTGAGCTTCTGGAGAATCATTGCGGAAATTTCCTGGGGTGTGTAACGCTTGTCATCAATCTTAACGCCGAAATCTGTACCCATCTGACGCTTGATGGAAGCGATTGTTCTGTCGGGGTTTGTGATAGCCTGACGCTTTGCAACCTGACCTACCATTCTTTCGCCGTCCTTGCTGAACGCAACAACGGAGGGTGTGGTGCGTGCGCCTTCTGCGTTAGCGATAACTACGGGCTCGCCGCCTTCGATAACTGCTACGCATGAGTTTGTTGTACCTAAGTCGATACCGATTACCTTTGCCATAATTTGTATTACTCCTTTAGTAAATAGTCTTTAATTATAATTTTTATTTTTGACTGAGAAGCGGTCTCTGAAACTGAGGTTCAAATTCTGTGAAGAAATTTTTTCGTCAGTGAAGGCTGAAAAAGTACACACAGAATTTGTGCCGTAAGTTTTAGGAGAGTGCTTCCGATTAGTTGGCAACCTGTACTGTTGCACAGCGGATGATTTTATCGCCGAGCCTGTAGCCCTTTGCAAAAACCTGAGCTACTACACTTTCGCCGAAGTCCTCGCTGTCGATATGCATTACTGCGTTGTGCTTCTGCGGGTCAAATGCTTCGCCCGCTTCACCGAAGGGCTCTACACCGAGCTTTTTGAAAATATCGCCGAGCTGAGTGAATATCATTTCAATGCCCTTGCTGTAGGATTCAAGATCTGTTGTGTTGTTGGACAGCGCACGCTCGAAATTATCGATTACGGGGAGAAGCTCGCCGAGGATATACGCCTTGATATCGCCGTTGAGTGCTTCCTTTTCACGCTGTGTGCGCTTGCGGTAGTTGTCGTACTCCGCTGCAAGGCGGAGGTACTGCTCCTGCTGCTGTCCGAGCTGCATCTCAAGCTCAGCTGCCTTGTCCTTCTTCTTGGCTTTTTTCTCTTTCTTTTCTTCTTTGGTTTCTGCTGCTGTTTCGTTTTCCATTACGTTTTCGTTCTCTGCCATTTTTCCTTTTCTTACGTCCTTTCTTTATATACTAATCATCAATCGTTTCACTCAATATGTTACCCACAAGGCCCGAAACAAACTGCATATAAGGAATAAGCTTTGCATAGTTGAGCCTTGTCGGACCGATAATTCCCAGCGCACCGCTGCGTGAACCGTTTACATCGTAGTGGGAAATAATTACGCTGGAATTTGCAAGCTGTTTATACTCATTTTCGGAACCGATTTTTATGTCTATATCGTTCTTGACGTCTGACATCAGCTTTGCTATGGGGTCGCCCTTGCGCAGGAATTCCATAAGCTCAATGACACTGCTGCCAAGCTCTCTGTGGTTAAACAGGTTTGACTGCCCTTCAAGCAGCACATCACTGCTCAGTGCATCGTTTGCAAGGTCGGCAAGCGTTACAAAAAACGGTGACATTTCAAGCGCATGCTCGCCCAAGCTTGCAACGAGCGTCTGCAGCATTACCGTACCTATTTCTTCAAGCGGCTTGCCTATGAACTGTGCGTTGCACACGTTGTAAAAACGTTCCACCGTCTGCGGTGTAATCGGCATATCGCTGCGGCAAGCCTTGCTTTTGAGCGTGCCTGCGGAGGTGAGCAGAACTATCATCGCCGTTCTGCTGCCCACGGGAACAATCTCTGCCCTGCGTACGGTAGCCTTGTCGCCCGTCGGCATGGTGGAAACCGCTGCACAGCCCGTCAGCTTTGCAATAACCTCGCTCGCTTTTTCAAGCAGCTGCTCAGGATCGCCTCTGCCGGAAGAAACCGATTTTTCAATCGACTTACGGTCGGCTTCGCTTGGCTCAAGCTTATTCATTAGTTTATCTATATAGTATCTGTAGCCCAGCGTTGTCGGCACACGTCCTGCCGAGGTGTGCGGCTGCTCGAGGTAGCCCATTTCGGCAAGGTCCGCCATCTCGTTGCGGATGGTTGCGGAGGAAACGGAAATATCCAGCTCGTTAAGCAGGTTTTTTGAACCGACGGGTTCACCTGTGCGGATGTAGCTTTCAACAACGGCGGCAAGAATTTTTTGCTTGCGCTCGGTCATATCCATATCCGTTCAACCTCCTTTTTGATACTCTGCTAATTTTAGCACTCGATAACAATGAGTGCTAACAACATCTTAATAATATATCTGTTTTCCCCGATTGTCAATACCTTTTAGGTAATTTTTGTAAGGAAAACGAGAATTTAACGCAACAACAAGGAAAATATTGCCTTGCATACTTAACGCTCAGACCTTCTCAGGTTCAAATCCTTTGTTTGCCGGAAACAAAAAAGGACACCCGTCTGATGACGGATGCCTTTTTTCTGGTTGCGGAGGCAGGATTGACCGTCTGCTTCGGCTTCGCCTTGCATACTTATGGCTCGGCGACCCAATGCTTTGCATTCGGTACCCGCCTCACCTCTCTTCGCTGAAAACAGTTCACCGAACTGTTTTCTTAACGCTCAGACCTTCTCAGGTTCAAATCCTTTGTTTATCGGAAACAAAAAGGACACCCGTCTGATGACGGATGTCTTTTTTCTGGTTGCGGAGGCAGGATTTGAACCTGCGGCCTCCGGGTTATGAGCCCGACGAGCTACCGAGCTGCTCTACTCCGCGATATTTAGTTGTGCTGTCTGACAGCTTTATAAGTATAACCGATTGTTCTGAAAAAAGCAATAGTTTTCACAAAAAAAGTTTTAAAAAACTTTCGACAATGTTTTTAAAGGCATTTGTAAAATAAAATTCAAAAAATATATTGACAAAAGGTGAATATCGGAATAACATATGAACGGATATTCATATGAAAGGTTGTTCATATATGAGTTTTGGAAATCATGAGGATAATTATGCGTATGAAAAGTGCGAGTTTTTGTGTGTTCATGAGGATACGGTGAAAAAGGTTCGGGAGTGCATGCCAAGCGATGAAATACTTTACGATTTGGCAGAGCTTTTCAGAATTTTCGGCGATTCCACACGCATCAGAATTCTGTTTGCGCTGTTCGAGGCGGAGCTTTGCGTTTGCGATATTTCAACGCTGCTGGGCGTTTCGCAAACTGCTGTTTCGCATCAGCTGCGAATACTAAAGGCAGCTAAGCTAGTCAACGCACGCAAGGACGGAAAAAATATTTTTTATTCACTTGCGGACGGTCATGTGCGCACAATAATCGGCATGGGCATAGAACATATTGAGGAATAGGAGGGAGTTTATGTCATATGAAGATATAGAGAAAGAGGAATCTGGCTGCTCATGCGGCTGCTGCGCTGCCGAATCCCACAGCGGAGACAGCTGTGAATGCAGCTGTGGCTGCGAGCGTGAAGAAGGCGAAGAAAAAGCGCAGATAATCCGAATTGCTGCTTCGGTAATTTTTTCTGTTTGTTTGATGATTTTCAAGGAAAAGATTATCGGCTTTTCGCCACTTGTTTTTACGGCTGCGTTTGCTGTGCCGTATTTTATTGCCGGTGCCGATGTGCTGGGTAAAGCAGCAAAAAACATATTCAAGGGCAAAATTTTTGATGAAAATTTTTTGATGTCGATTGCTACATTGGGCGCGTTTTTGATCGGAGAATATGCAGAAGCCGTGGCGGTTATGGCTTTTTATAAAATCGGTGAGCTTTTTGAGCATTATGCCGTTAATAAATCGCACCGTTCTATCGAGGCGGTAATGGATTTGCGCCCTGATACAGCCTGTGTCGTACGCAGCGGTGCGAAGATAAGTGTACACCCGAGCAAGGTAAAGGCAGGCGAAATAATTTTCGTGAAGCCCGGCGAAAGAATACCGCTTGACGGTGTGATAGTCAAAGGCGAAGCGGATATTGACACTGCCGCATTAACCGGTGAATCAGAACCCAAAGCCGTAGCATCAGGCAGCGAGGTGTTCAGCGGTTGCGTAAACCTGAACGGTGCGCTTGAAATTGAGGTAGCAAAGGCATTCGAAAATTCAACTGTGTCAAAAATCATTGAGCTGGTTGAATCCAGCGTACAGCGCAAAGCAAAAACGGAAAGCTTTATTTCAAGGTTTGCGCGGTATTATACGCCTGTTGTGGTTATGTCAGCTGTGCTGCTGTTTGCCGTGCCGTCAATTATTACGGGCGACTGGCGTGAGTGGCTGCAAAGGGCGCTTGTTTTTCTTGTTGTTTCCTGCCCGTGTGCGCTTGTGGTAAGCGTGCCGCTGAGCTTTTTCAGCGGAATCGGCGGCGCATCAAAGCAGGGCATACTTATCAAAGGCTCAAACTATATTGATGCGCTTTCAAAAGTAAAAACGGTTGTGTTTGATAAAACAGGCACACTTACAAAGGGTAGTTTTGAAGTTGAGGGGATTTATCCGCAAGGTGTAGGAGAAAATGAGCTGTTGAAGCTTGCTGCTGCGGCTGAAAGCGGCTCAAATCATCCTATAGCTAAATCCATTGTGTCGGCATGTAAGGAAAAATCGGACATAAGGATTGAGAGTTCACGCGAAATTCCGGGTAAAGGTATCTGTGCACAGATTAACGGCATGGCAGTTTTTGCAGGTAATGGCAAGCTGATGGAGGAAATGGGCATCAAATCAGCCGCAATATCCGCTCACACAGGTGCTGCCGTACACGTCGCGGCAGACGGCAGCTATCTCGGCTGTATTAATGTATCTGATGAAATTAAATCCGGTGCTGCCGAAAGCATCAGGCAGCTTAAAGACAGCGGCATAAAAACGGTAATGCTCACGGGCGATATCGAAAAATCGGCAAAGACCGTTGCCGAAAAAATCGGCATAAACGAATACTTCAGCGAGCTTTTACCTGCCGACAAGGTTGCAAAGGCAGAAGAGCTTATTTCAGGCGGTGCACTTGCATTTGTAGGCGACGGAATAAACGATGCGCCCGTATTAGCCCGTGCAGATATAGGCATTGCAATGGGCGGCATAGGCTCTGACGCAGCGATTGAGGCTGCCGATGTCGTGATAATGGACGACAAGCCCGAAAAGGTTTCGGTCGCTGTGCGTATAGCAAAAAAGACGATGCGAATTGTGCATCAGAATATTGTGTTTGCACTCGGCATAAAGCTGCTTGTGCTGCTGCTCGGCGCAGTCGGATTTGCGAATATGTGGCTTGCGGTTTTTGCAGATGTCGGTGTTACGGTAATAGCCGTGCTGAATGCGATGCGAACATTAAAATCAACAAAATAAAAGTTAAATCCCTTCCGATGTTTTGAACAGGTCCAGTAAAAACGGACAATGAAAAAAAGAGCCTCCTATGGTAGAATTAAAGAACTACCATAGGAGGAATTTTTATGCCCAGAAGATATCGACACATAAAGGATTATGAAAAAGAAATACTTGAATTAAAAGAAAACGGATTCACTCACAGAGAAATAGCGGAAAAATATGGATTAACAAAAGAACAAATAAAACAATTTTTCAATCGATACAACAGAAAACAAAAGAAGCTTGCGTCAGGAATAAAAATAAAGCCAAAAGGCAGACCGAGAAAAGATGGTGGTGAATTACCGCCATCAATTCAACAATTAAGTAAACTGACACAACTACAATATGAGATAGCAAGCAAGGATAGATATATCAAACGATTAGAAATGGAAAATGAGCTGATG
>JAZSND010000016.1:0-82983 GCA_045536235.1 Acutalibacteraceae bacterium
ATGGATATGGTATTAATGGTTACTGATAAACCAATTAACAAATAATCAAACGCCTTATTTTTCCAATTCAAACAATTTAACGAAAGGTAAAAAAACGGCAAAAATTTGCACCCTTACTACCGATCGTTAAAAGATATATAAAACGTGTTCGCAAACGCCCATATATCAAGCCTTTCGGCAAAAGAAAACTGCACACTCTTGATGATACGCATTGTATCAAAACAGGTGTGCAGTTATGGTGAAAAGTCAGTTAACATATCCGAACTATTTTTGAGCTTTTTTATCATAATCTGTCACATATTGCAATAAAATGGGTTGTACTTAATATTCAGTAGAAAGCATTATACAAATCACAAACCACCCGACTTGAGCAAAACTCAGGTCGGGTGGCTCTCTTTAGTCCCTGAAACGAAATCGCACCCGTTTCAGGGGTTAATTTATGCCTAAAAATGGATAAAAACACGATTTTTACTGAAAATCCGCCTGCTTTTAGCAGGAAAGTTGAAGTTGCGATTTGTAGTGCCGGTCAGTCTTACATAATTTGAATGATTAATGAATCACGTTTGGAGTAAAAATCACAGCGCAAGTGATTCTCAAAAATCCCAGTTTAATTCAACTGTCAGGGATAGAAATTGCGAAGGCGGTTGGAGAATTTAAATTGAGGAGGAAAATCAGTGCAAGGGCACGGCGGTAGTTTGATCTTTATGTTCGGTAAATCTCGGTAGCGGCATTATCCCCTGAGATATTCAGCCCCAATAGTGTGGTTGTGTTGGAACGGCATGAGATAAAAATAACCGCAGCGTATCCTATGCAATTCGTACGGCTTTAAACCGTACGGATTGAGAGTGATAAAACAGCAAAACAAAGATAATATTGAAAATTGTTGTGCTGTTTTCATCACAGACACGGCAACTTTTCGAAAGAAAAGAGCCGGTCTTACTAACGGTTATTCAGGTTATTAACCGGAATAACCAGTTAGTAGGGCGAATGAACGGTTTCCGTATATACGGAATTCGTTTTGGCGTTATGGTTTGCATCGACCTTAACGGATGGCTTATTCAGAAAAGTCATCGCTTCAGGATGAAGCCCCCGAACAGTTTAACACTAATTTTTTAGTGGGCGTTTTGGAGAGTGACGTTGCTATGCAGAACACTTTCCAAATAGGGTTTTTCTGAAAACTCAGGGTGCAAAGATTGCGTAGTAATTTTTTTTGACAGATTGGTTCAAAAACGCAGGCAATACTTTGTGTATTAACGAGTATTTTGGGACAATATGGCAGAAAAAGGGCACGCAAGATTTTGTGCAATGAGTTTTCAGAGAAGCCCAAAACAAAAGAAAGGAGAAAAAGGCCTTGAGTAAGCAAAAGAAACATTACAAGCAGAGCACTTCAGGCAAGCTCAGAAATGATGCCGCAAAGCATTTTAAGCAGTACGAAAACAACGTAACAAGGGCAGCATACATAAAGAACTATGACAAATTCATCAAGTTCTGCCGTGAACAGTACGACTGCAAAACAAAGGAAGAATGTGCCGGGCATATTGAGGATTACATTGAGTACCTGAAAGAAAAAGACCATACCGCAAGCACAATTCATACATATATGGCTCCCGTCGGATTGTACCACGGGATTTCGCTTAATGTGTTGAATCTGCCAAAAAGGTATGCTGCAGAGAACACCCGTTCCAGAAAAGAACGCAAACATTACCGTTCAGACGGTGATGAAAATAACGCTAAGTATTCAAGAACGGTTGAGCTGCAGAGGTGTGTCGGAATCCGCAGAAACGAACTCAAGAACCTTCGTGGCAGTGACCTGAAGGTGGATGAGTGCGGATATTTGTGCATCGTTGTTCGCAGAGGTAAGGGCGGCAAAGAAACCTATCAGCGTATCTTGCCGGAAGATATCGGAACAGTAAAGCCGTTTTTTGACGGTACGGAAAGCAAAGTGTTTTCAGCACAGGAAATGAACAACAGTATCGATTACCACCATATGAGAGCTGAACAGGCAGTCAGAGCATACAACTACTATCTTGACAGAATCAACAACGAGACCGGCTATAGAAAGCAGCTTGAGGATGAGATTATAAAGCGTTGGAACGAAAAGTGCATTGATAAGAAAACAAAGAAACCGAAGCATCTGGATAAGAACGAAATTCGTGGCAATTATTTCGTGCGTGGAAAAAACAAGCAGCTTGTACTTGAAAAAGGACTGCCGATTGTCTATGACAGACTGTCGCTGATGGCAGTTTCGATCTATCACTTGTCTCACTGGAGACTCGACGTAACCGTCTCAAACTATATGCTGGCGGTGTGACTACCGCACCCGCTGAGGATACGGGAAAGATTTGATTTCCCCCGTTTTTATTTAAATTCTCAGGATGAACACGAATATAACTCACTATGAGTTCAGATATACAAATCCTCAAAAAATACTTTTATGAGGTAACAGAAATGTTTGAAAACAAGGAACTTCTGACCGTTAAGGAAACGGCAGAGTTTCTCGGAGTTTGTGAAAAAACCATTTACAAGCTCATCACCGAAAAAGAGCTTTTTGCTCTCAAGGTAGGCAAAAAGCTTCTTGTGCCGAAAAACAGAATCTTTGATTCGCTCGGCACGAAATAATTAAAAAGGCTGAACGGAGTAAATTCTTCGTTCAGCCGGAAATTCACAATTAATTTACTTTACACAGAGCGGTTTGCGCGCTATTCTTAAGTTGCCAAAAGGACAGCGTTGTATAAACCGCTCAAAGGAGATGATTTATATAGGCGCTACAATACAGACCAAAAGCAACCATTATTATATCGTTGTAGACACTTATGATGAAAACGGCAAAAGAAAACCTAAATGGATTGCAACAGGTCTTGAAATTAAAGGTAACAAAAGAAAAGCTGAAGAAATAAGAAAGGAGATCGAAAGGGAATATGAGTTAAAAAATAAGCTTGTTCCTTCAGACATCACACTTGATGAATTGGCCGAAAAATGGTTGGTCGAGTACAAAAACGAAGTTGATATAATCACATTCGGCGGTTATGAAAGCATTACAAAGGTTCATATCATTCCGTATTTCAAGGAACACAAAATAAAGGTGAACGAAGTTACTTATGAAACAATACAGAAATACATCGACGAAAAGAAGGTGTCCGGGAACAAAGTAACCGGAGGCGGTCTTTCACCAAAAACACTCAAAAGTCATATGACGGTGTTTAAGCTGATTTTTAATCTGGCGAGAAAAAAGAAAATCATTTTTGACGATTGTCTGGAGTTCGTGAAACTTCCGACACTTTCTCACGAAAAGGTTAATTTCTACAGTGCAGAAGAAGTTCAGAAGGTTTGGGAAGCGATTAAAGACGACAGAATCTTTCACATTATTTTTGCGACTATCTATTTTGGAATGCGCAGAAGCGAAGTGCTCGGACTTCGTTGGGATGCGATAGACTTCAGAAATAAGATGCTTATCGTCAAGCACACGGTTGTAATGTATAACAACAAGGTTATTGCAAAGGATTCAACCAAAACCGATGCAAGCAACAGAACATACCCTTTGTCGGATGATATGATTGAATTCTTCAAGTGGCTTAAGGCTCGTGAGGAAGAGGAAAGGGACGCTTGCGGTAAAGACTACATTGAAAACGATTATATCTTCAAATGGCCGAACGGCAAAACTTATGACCCTGACTATATTTCAAAACATTTCAAGAAGCTTTTGAAAAAGAATGATTTGAAGCGTATAAGATTTCATGATTTGCGTCACAGCTGTGCGGCTTTGCTTTTGTCTGAAGGTCGTGAGCTTTATGACGTTTCCGAATGGCTCGGACATTCCGATGTGAATATCACCGCTAAGTTTTACGGTCATCTTGATATGAACAGAAAAAAGGCTCTCGGAAATACTTTAGGAAATTCCATAGGCTTCAAAACCGGTGTGTAGCTTGAGTCTGAACATATCTTGTTAGAAATTTGTTAGAAAAACAGTGTTTTGAAGCGGCTTTCCAAAGAATATAAAAAAGCCGCAATCCCTTGATATACAAAGGATTGCGGCTTGGCGCGCTGGAAGGGACTCGAACCCCTGACCTTTTGGTTCGTAGCCAAACACTCTATCCAGCTGAGCTACCAGCGCAAAAGTGCGGTTTATCGACCGCTCGAATATATTAGCACAAATGAAATTAAATTGCAAGAGTTTTTTAAAATTTTTTATTTTATGTTACCGAACACACCGTTAAGCTCATCATATTTATGTACAAAGCAGGTGCTTAACGCTTTAATTTCTTCCAGCTTATGTTCGGCTGAAGCATCGTAGATTGAGATAACAGGGAAACCTGCTTTGTTTGCTGTGGCAACTGCGTGATGCGAATCCTCAAAAACAAAGGTTTCGCTTTTAGGTGTGTCCAACGATTTTAATGCAAGTTCAAATATATCAGGGCTTTGCTTGCTGATGCCTATTTCTGCACAGGTGAAAATTTCATCAAAAAATCCGAGCATACCGTTTCGTTCCAAAGCGGGTACGGCTAGCCTGCGTTCGGTTGCTGTTGCAACACACATTTTCACACCTGCTGCTTTCAGCTTTTCAAGAAAAAGCAAAGCATCCTGCTTTGGTGGAACTGTATTGATATAAAAATCATTAATCTGCTCGTGCATGTAAGCTAAAACATCGTCTGCCGTGCAGTTCAAATTATATTCGTCCACAACATACTGTGAAGATTCACGCAGAAACATGGTTGAAACCCTGTCACGCAGGTCCGGCTTTGGTGTAACGCCCATTGAGGTCAGAAAGTTAAAGCTCAGGTCATTCCAGATAGGCATTGAGTCTATAAGTGTACCGTCAAGGTCGAAAATTGCGCCGCTTATTTTCATTTGCTTTCCTCTCTTTCGGGCAGTATACTGCGGTTTTCAAAAACGGCAATTACCGTACCATTATATGCGGTTATTTTTGCCGCTGTTCCTGTAAATTCATTGCTGATGCCAAGCGGCCTGTCATGCGGCAGGCAGGTACGCTCAAGCTCATATTTCAGCCCTTTTATTGATATTTCAGCCTGTTTTACACCCCACGGCAAAAGTGAAATATAACCGCTGTGCTGCGCTGAAAAAGCAAGGGCACAGTTGTTGATTGCTGTAATGACACAGTCTTTGTCTGTTATATACCCTTCAAAGCCCTGCTCTGCAAGGAAGCTTATAACCTGAATATTACCGAGCGTATGAGCAATTCTGCCGCCTGTGCCGCCGAATATCATAAAACGTGTACACCCCTGATCAATACCTTTTTTTACGGCAAGCATTGTGTCTGTATCGTCCTTTATACTCGGGTGCCGCTCAACATTCGGATGATTCGGCACATACTCAAGCGAATCAAAATCGCCTACAACCAGGTCAGGCTCAACACCGATTTCTTTTAAACGTGTATAGCCTGCATCAACAGCAATAATTATATCGTTTTCATCAGGTTTGAAACCCTCGGCGTAAAAGTCTCCGCCGCCTGCAAGCCAGGCTGTTTTCATGGCAATCACCTTTTTATTTAAGATATGCTTCAAGTCTGTATATCGGGAATCCCTGCGAGGCAAAGCGATGCTCGTATTCTGTTTCTATGTTGCCCTCAAAGGAGCTGTTGTGCAGGTCGAGCGATATGTTTTTTACCGTGAATCCGAAATCCGAAAACTGTTCGATTGAGTATTCAAAGAAATGCATGTTGTCCGTTTTCTGGTGAATCTCTGCACCTTTTTTGAGGATAACCGCATAGCTCTTTAAAAACCGAGCGTTTGTCAGGCGGTGATTTGCATAGGAATTTTTGGGATACGGACATGAAAAGTTGAGATATATGCGCTCGATTGATCCGGGTTCAATAAACTTTTCAAGGTATTCCGCACCGCCGTGAAGGAATCTGACGTTGGTTATATTCTCATTCTTTGCGTTTTCGCTTGCAGCAACAATTACGTTTGCCACTTTTTCAAGTGCAAGTACATTTATATCCGGTTCACGCTTTGCAAGCTCGCAGGCAAATTTGCCCTTGCCGCAACCGACCTCAAGCACAACGGGATTGCTGTTACCGAAAAGCTCTGACATGTTTATGTATTCTTTTTTCTCGATAGCAGTCTGAAAATTGCGGTCATCGCTGAAAAGCTTAATGATGTTATCGCACTGTGCAAGACGCTCATCGAGATATTTTTTCTTTCTCATTCTCATGGCTTTTGCCGTCCTTATTCATAATCTTCAATAAAATATGCGTTAGTATCCGCTCTTTTTCCTGTAGGACCGATTATCTCTATCCTGAAATACACATCCTCATCTTCAAGAATAAAATCAGCAGAGTTCACATATTCGCCGGGCTTTGCGTGCAGAGCCTTTGTGCGTCTGCCTGCGGTGGAAAACGCAATGCGCTGAGCATCGGAGCACTCAACATGAACCTTGCCGTTTTCAAGTGTCAGCTCATATATTTCCGGACCCTGTGTGCAGTAAAATGAGCCGCTCTGCATAGCAGCGATTATTGATTCATAGCTGAGCGTGTCGCTCAGAAAAACCGTTTTGCCGCCAAAGCTGTCACAACGCACATCACCAAACGGAAATTCGTTATGGTTATCGTCCGCCATTGTGCAGTAAAGACGTTTACCGCTGCGCAGCATCTCATCATAAACACGCTCCTGACCGCTGTCACCGCCCTCAACAAAAACAGAGTTGTTGTATACTTCCACTATGTCGCAGCCCTCTAAATTGCGGTAATCGTCAAGGCACTGCATTGACCAGTAGGGGTGGTTGTACGCAACAATAAATCCGAGCGCTTTAAGCTGGCAGATATATTCATTTATTGCATCCATATCTCTGTAACCGGGAATTTTCGGCAAAGCTACTTCCTTATCCCCGTTAATGTTAAATGCATTCAAGTGGTAGCAGCGACGGAACTGACTGCTGCTGACAATATTGTCGCTGATATCTGCTTCAAACGAGTTTATTGCAACAAAATCCTCTGTGCAGAAATCACTGTGGTCAAAATAGTTATCGTGGTCTGAAAAAGCCACTACGCTATAACCCTCTGCCTTGTATGCGTCACGGATTTCTTCGGGAGTACGTCTGCCGTCGGACAGGGTTGTATGACAGTGGAGATTGGCAATATATCGGTTTTTGTCTTTTGAAATGAGTACGTGCTTCATATTCTTACCCTCATTACTTAAAAAACGGGGCAGCAAGCTGTGCCGCCCCGTCGGTTTGAGCTGTTATTTATCAGTTTTTTCTTTGCTTTGGTTGAGAAAGCTTTCAAGCATTGTCATAAGGCTTTCAACCTCCTGGTTGACACGCTCTTTGATGATGTTTGCTCTTTCCTGTTCAAGTTTTGCGGAAACTGTTATAGCCTCTGCCTTGCGGCGTGCATCCTTTTCAAGTTTCTGGACAACAGCAGCAACCTCCGAAATCATCTTAGAAGCTGTTTCGCCGTATTCGTTGCCACCCGCTGTCTCGACACGTTCCTTTTCGGCAAGCAGAGCCTTGAGCTGTTCAATTTCTTCTGCAGCTGCCTTGTTTTCAGCCTTGAGTGTTTCAACCTGCTGAAGTAATGCATCATCACTTTCGCTTATAACCTCAACGTGCGATGCTTCATCAGCACCGACATTTTCACGCTGCTTTTTAATTGCAAGTGCAAGTGCGGTGCAGTCGCTTTTAAGGCGTGCATTTTCCTTAACGAGCTTGCTGTTGCTGTCAAAAAGCGTATCGTACTGTGTCTGGAGCTGTGAATAGCTGTCACGCAGCTGGTTCATGGAATCAATGAAGGCAGAAAGGTAATTGTCTACCTCGTTGCAGTCGTAGCCTTTTCTTGCTATAGAAAAGCTAATTGTTTCAGCCATAATGTTTATACCGCCTTTATCTTTGTCAACTTAAATCAGTCGTTGTAAAATTTAAAGCCTGTTGCCTTTGCCCAATCAAAGAATACCCTTATGGACTTAAGGCGCTGTGCGTTGAGGTTGTGTGCACCTCTTGTGTACCAGTTGAAACCGTCATTGCCGCAAAGGCTGACAAGGTATTTTGCGCTTGCGCAGAAACCTGAATCAATAGCGTTGTCAAGCACGCAGATCTGCTGATGTGTGAGGTTAGCTGCTTCGCGGTCATTCTGTACAAAGAATTCATCATACATCTTTGCAAACAGGTATGCGCCGCAGCTTGTCGGTGTTGCAACAACACCTCTTGCGCCTGCTTCATATGCTTCCATAAGGTAGGGAATGTTAGCCTGAAGAACGGCGGAATCGCCCTGAACGTCAATCTTTTCTTTTATTGTTTCGATGTGGCAGGTTGTATCCTTGATACCGACAAATCTGCCTGTTTCAACAAGCTTGCCGTAAACCTCTGCTGCCATGAGGTGCGGCTGCATGCCGGGAAACTCGTAGAGAACGATGGGAAGCTCTGTGAGAGTGCTGAGCTCTGAAAGGTATGTGAAAAGTCTTTCGTTGTTGTCGCAGTAGCCTTTGGTAACAAAAACAAGTCCGTCAACACCGGTCTGTTCCATACGCTTGATTTCTTCAACCTGTGCGTGCCATGTAGGCTCGAGGTTAGCTGTTGCAACAACGGACATACCGTTTGAATGCTCAACAGCAAGCGTTGCGAGCTTTATTCTTTCGTCAAGTGTAAGTGTTGTCATTTCAGAGCTGCCGCAGCAAGCAAAAAGATGCTGTGCACCCTGACGTGCCTGCCACTCAACATATTTTTTATATGTTTCAAAGTTGATTGAGCGGTCCTCGTTGAAGGGAGTCAGAAGAAGAGAATATACGCCTTTGTTGTTGAAATCTTTTGTTGACATAAAAAAGCCCTCGGTTCTGATTTAAGATTATTTTTTTACAGTATAACGCACCGTAAAATAAAAATCAACCAAAAGAGGGCTTTTTTTAATAATTATTTCAAATTATACGCAATATATGCATTATTTCAACGCAACGTATGAATAATCAATATTCTGCTTATTCAGCCACGTAAATGTGTTGGCGTAGTTTTCCGAGGTATCGTGAACTACCCTGAAGCCGTCTGAAGTCAGCTGGACACCCGAGCTGTGACCGTTTTTTGTGGCAATTGCGGTAAGGCAGTGCGAAACGGCAGACGTATCGGTATAAATCAAAGGCATTGATGACGGTGCAATAATCAGCACACTGGGCTGAAAGCCGAGCTTGAAGCTGCGTGAATTAGTACCTGTGCCGAAATACGAGCCGAATGTCATTGCAGTGTTCCATTTTTCTTTTTCCTGCGCAGTTACGTGTATCGTGCCATCGGTAATATGCGACTGACAAAAAAACGTTTTAGGCAAAAAGGATTCATACTGAATATCGCTGGATTCAGCCGGACAGAACTGTGCCTCGATATCAATCCAGCTTTTCATAACAAAGGCATCCGTTTCACGGTCTGATGTAATTGCACTGCAGCCTGATTCCTTTAAATTCAGATCGCTTTTGAAATTAAGGCAGTCTACAATTCTTGTGAATGCATCGTGGCAGGCTGTGCCACCGAACGAATACGGAACATATACTGAAAAGCGCACTCTGATTTTTGCAAGCCTGCAGTATTCGTCAGGTACAAGTATACCCTCACTGTTTTCAGTGAAATAGTCGGTTATCGATACAGTTTCAAGTCCGACGGAAACAATTGTTCTGTGAAGCGGAGTTGCCTTAGGTATAGGCGGAAACTCTGTAACAAAAAGAATATCGCTGAAAATTTCAGTATGAGAATTCAGCCATTCTGCAATTTCTTTCGGCATTGCGCTTATTGAATCAGCCATATTAATATTTCTCCTCTACTATTGTTCTGATTATCGCCCAGATATAGAAAACCTTATCACCGTTATAAACCTTTTCAGCACGGTCTATCTGATAGCTTATGCCGTCTGCTGTGAGAAACTCACCGTCAGCCGCAACTGTCAGATCAATATCGGGCGGTCCTATATAAAGATAGTGCCCCTGACTGTTGAAGCCGATTTCGGTATATATACCGTCAAGGTACATTTTGTTTTTGTAACGCAGCGGCTGAATCAAAGCTTTGAAGCTGTGCTTTACGCTGTTTTCCGTACAAAGACTTACTTCACGTCCGTATTGCTGCAGCAGAGCGATTGTTATCATATACCCACCTGCCTGAAAATAAAGTCACGGTCTTCAAGCAGGTCGGCAGCCTGAGCGAGTGCCTCATCCCTGACGGAAACAGCAAGCTCCATTGATGCGGCAGGTGAACGTGTTACGGTAACGTCACCGGCTTTAAAGCTTATTGCCCCGTCTCCGTCAGCAGCATTGCGAAGCGTCATACGGTAGAAGGCAAGCCCTGCAGCAGCCTGAGCCAAACGCAAATCATCTTCATCGGCACCTTTTTTCAGCTTAGTGCGTATTTCCTCAAGGCAGAGCCCGCAAAGGGGCAGAGCGTTCTCTGCCCCATGCTCATCAAGGGTAACAAGCTGCCTTAATCTGTTTAAAACGCTGTTGATACTGACCAAAGCATTACCCCCGTTTCAGGTTAAACAGTAAGGACACGTGAAGCGTCGGTGAAGATTTTTGCAAAGCCTGCAATTGATGTGATTGCAGCTCTTTCAAGCTGACGGTCAATGAGCTTATCGTATTCGGTAAGCACTTCGCCTGCCTTAACCATTTCGAGTGCACAGTTTTTGTCAAGGCCGATAATCTTGCCGCTTTCAAGTGCGGATGAGCGTATAAGCTCTGCACCGATGGGTGTAATCATCTTGCCTGTAGCATGGAAGTTAAGGCCTGCTGCAGAATCCTTGAACTCTGTGAGGTTGAGCATATTAACCGCATCGGCATTGTTTGCAATAAGCACGTTCATTTCGTACGGGTCAAGGTCTTTCCAGAGGTTGACAATATCGGTATATGCAAGCGTACCGGAAGCTGCAGCAGCAGTGGTGTCTGCTGCGTTACCGTTGCCGTCACCGTTCAGGATAACGTCAATTGCATCGGCAAGCTGAGCCTTTGCAATGTATGCACCTATCTGGCGCAGAGTAACTGTAAAAAGGTCAAGACGCTGGAAACGGATAGCCTCATAGGAAGCTACGAGCATTCTGCCTCGCTTACGCAGCTTTACAAGGTTTTCACGAGTCCTGACAACAGTCTGCGGAATCACGGCACCTTCTGCCACATCCTTGAGTGACTTGTCATCATCTGAAGGAATGCTTGTGATTGAGCGGTAATCGAGGGAATCAATATTTGTAACGCTTGCTACAAGCTGAGGCAATACGTTTGCCTCCTGAATACCCTGATGTACGGCTCTTGCAATGTATTCGGGGAAAAGTGTTGCGCTGTCGGATGTCTTGAAAAACTTTTCAACAACGTCGCTGCCCGCACCGCTCACCTTGATATCAAAGCGCTTGAGCTGACGCTGATATGCATCAAGACCTTCAAGCGCGCTGCCCTTGTAGTTTTCAGAGGGGTCAATGCTTTCAAGTGCACCTGTGAACGAGCCGCCGCAGTAAAGTCCTTTTTCGAGTCTGATATTATCAAAATTAGCCATAGTTATTTACTCCTTCCTATTATTAGAGCAGGATACCTGCTGTTGATGCCGCTGTGTCTGTATCGAACACTGCAAGCTCTCTGCCGGATGTGTCCGATTTGATTTCTGTTGCGCTTGCAGCGCTGATGCCGCAGTAGCCGACCTTGGGGGCTGTACCTGAATAGGGCACGTTTATGTAACCGCCAACCTGTACGGATGCAAGATTATCCCTGCAGCAAAGCACAACACCGATAATCTTATCGCCGTTTGCGCAGGCTGCAACCGTACCGTTGTCACTCATTGTTACAAGTGTGCCTGCAGCAAGCTCTGCTTCTGTTTTGAATGTAAGTACCTGTTCGTTGAATCCTTTAAATGAAATTGACATAAAAATTCCTCCTTAAATTTTAAATTCACTGTTGTTAGCTGTTTCTTTTTCTGTTGCTGTGCCTAACTGCGGCTGCAGCGGATAAAGCCTTGCCGCACTTTCCTCAAATGCTTTTCCGAGCACTGAAAGCTGAGCAGCGGAAAGGCTTTTGCATATGCCCTCAAATTCACTTGATGCAAGCGTCGGGACAGCCATTGCACCAAGCCGTGTCACCTGTTTTTCAAGGTATTCACGGTAAAGCACGGCATCCTTTGAAAGTGCTTCAAGCTCGTGCAGCTGCTTTGTAAGTCTGGTGAAAGCGGCACGGCTGAGAGTAATGCCGTCAAAATCTGCGGACTGCTTTTCAATCTGTTCAAGCGTCATTGAATCCTCTGCCGCAAAAGCCTTGGTTACACCTGCACGTGGCTGTGCAGGTACGGCAACAAAACTGAATTCGTAAGCATCTGTCGGTTCTTCAAGCACCGTATGACAGAGTTTGCCATTATACATTTCACCCTTGCGGTGCTTGCAGCCCTCATGCTTTGTATCTTTACCGCAAACCGAGCATATTGCCTTTTTAACGCTGCAGCTGACACTCGTTTCTTTCCTGATGCCTGATTTAATCTGAGCAATAAACTCAGCCGCCCCGGGTGTGAGCGGCATGTATGCACGGGCTTTGAGTGCGGTGTAGTTTTCACCGAGTGATGTTTTTTCGTTTTCACTCTCCTCAAGCCATGTTTTGAATATGCGTGAATTCTGGTTTTCTGCCTGCATGCGGTGGTCGGTAATACCTGTCTTACCCTCAAACATCGGTGCAAGCGCACGCAGCGCATCAATGCTGAAGCGTTCAAAATCACGGTCAACCTCATTGTCACAAAGCGTAACGGTAAAGCAGAAAACCTCGTCCGAAGTCAAGGGATTTACGGTGTAGCGGTTGATTAGGGTAAGGTCATCCTCCTGCGGTGCAGCACCGTCAACGCTGTTAAACATGTTTTTATAAAGCGGTTTCATTTTTCCTCCTTTTAGGTTTCATTGAGTATGCTTTGCGCCTGAGCCGAATACAGCTCCGCCTGCGCAATTTCAACCATATCCTGCAGCATAATATCGTCCCATATTACTTCACAGCCGCCTGATAAACCCATCAGCCTCATGCAGGTGACACAAAGCTTTGTTATGGCAGGTGTGAGTATGCGGCGGTAGGCTTCAAGTTCACTTGTGAGTGCATCCGCCTGCTGTGAAGACATGCGCTCCGTGCTTGCCCAGCTTAAGCCCAGCAGAAACGGCGGCAATCCCGTTTTGGCAACAATCTGCTCAAGCAGCTGCCTTACGGGTATTTCGCTGTCGGGTATCTGTGTTTCTGCACCGATAACCTTAATCTGAATATCGCCAACCGCCACAAAATCCTTAACGCTGCCGCTGCTCATGGCATTGCTCCATTCCTTTGCAACCTGCATTGCTCTTTCTTTTGCATATGCCCTGTCAAGCGTATCGTTTGTCGGTTTATAGGTTACGGCAAAGCGTGTGTTGCCAAGGCGTTCCCAGTTTGTGCCCGTTGTTCTGAAAATTTTCATAAGTATTTCCGAAACAAAAGGCAGCCCTTTAAGCAGCGAATTGCCGCAGAGTGCACCTGCATCGGGGTTAAGTGCGGACAGAATAACAAGCTCAGGGTATTTAACCTTTTCTGCCGAGCCGGAGCCGAGTGAATAAATATCAACATCAATTCCGTTTTCATTCCGGCGAAGCTCAAGGTTTTCAAGCGGTGCATTGAAAAGTGCATACGGATACCCTCTGCTGTCGGTTATGATTTCGCCCACAGCCGTGCCGTAGGTTAGCAGCTGTTCAAAATAACCCGATATAAAGTTTTCAATTCCGCAGCCTGTACCGTTTACGTTTACGCTGTTCAGGAATTCGTCAAGTCTGCTTTGCGCTGACGGGTCAGTACAGTGCACCGAAAAACCGCCTGTCAGACGCACAAGCTTCATTATTGCGGCATCAATTATGGGTATGCTGTGCCGCAGGGCTGAATAGAGCCGCATATTCCGGTCAGACAGCATCGCACAGCTTTCAAGCAGCGAAAACGGGTTAGCTGTACCGCCTGTCTGTACTGCACAGACCTCGGCAGATTGCTGCGGCTTTCTGAATAGTTTGATTGTTAATCATTCCTTTCCTGTGCAATGGCAAAGAAACTGCATTCATCGCCGCCCATGAGCGTTGTAACAAAATACCGCAGGTCATCCATTGCGTGGTCATTAGTTTTTTTAGGCACATCCTTAGTGCAGTTATCCTCCCAACGGTAGAGCGAGAATTCACGTATTGTATCACCGCAACCGCTGCAGATTTTAATTTCACCTGCTTTAAGCGCCTGTGACACCTTACGTATACCGTCGAGCACATCGTTTTTGGCAGGTATGACCTTGTACTTACCGTGACGGCGTATGCACTCAATAAAGCTTGCCGCCGAAGGGTCAACGGTAACTTCGCTTATGTGCCTGTTGCCTGCAAGCTCCTCGAGCGCACGGTAATGCTCCTCATCGGTTTTCTGTACACCGGTGGCACGGGAATCGTGGTAATATTCCTCAAGCCTGTACCACACACCGTCTTTTTTACCCCATAACCCGAAGGATGCGGGATTGACCGTGCCATAGTCGCAGGAAATGCAGTATTGCTCACATTCACCCTGCGGCAAAGCTGCCACATGGCTTTCATAAGAAAAGAACGGATATACAAGACCCTGTGCAGCAACCCATTTGCCCTCTACAAAGCGTTCGTAAAATGCTCCGCTGTAAAGGCTGCGGTAGCGTTCAATTATTTGCTCAGTCAGCGCAGGGTTGTCCTGCATAAGGAAATGCAGATAAAGACAGTTTTTTTCGTTCGCCTTTTTAATCCATTCCTCGTGAAACCAATGCATGGGATTGTCAGGGTTACAGTTAAACCAGAATTTTGAGCCATCGAGCGAGCAGCGTGCCAGAGCCTGCTCAACAAATGAACGGGGCATGAGCGCAACCTCATCCAGCAGCACACCGCCAAGCGTCATGCCCTGAATTAATGAAGCCGAGGATTCATCCTTGCCGCCGAAAAGCCAGAAGCTATTTTGTCTGCCGTTGAATGAAATTTCGATTTTGTTCTGCGATATTTTTTCCCTGCATTCAAAACCGAGTTCGCCAAGCGTAGGCAGCAGCGAGGTTATTACATTCCTTTTCAGCGAGGCTATCGTTTTGCCGCAGATTGCAAAGGAAGTATCCTCAAAAGCGGAAAACGCCCAGAAGATAAATGAAATTGACATGCAAAGCGTCTTCCCCGACCTTACTGCACCGTCACAGATAATGGCATCACGGCTGTTATACGGTGATGAAGGGCACCACCATGTCAGAGCGGTCAGCTGCTTTTCGGAAAATGGCTTGAATTTGCTGTAAAGCTTATTAGCTTTACTCATTCACATCTCTCCCGTTCAATGCCTTTGCGCCGTTGTTGAGTGCCTCATAAAACGGCAATGCTGACTGTGACGAATCCGTGCTCATCTCCGCAAGCCTTTCAAGCGGCTTCAATCTGTCAAAAAACTTGATTTCCAGTCCGCCGCCCTTGGGACGTTTGATTTCAGCAATGTTAAACAGGTCCATCTGCTCAAGTTCCTGTGCGGTGGGCGCCTCTTCGCAGAATATCAGCTTGAACGCATCGGCTACAGAACCGAAGGCAAGCCGTTTGTAGCCATTTGCGGCATCGCTCTGCTTTGGCTCATGGGCCGCCGAAAGCAAAGCAATTTCAGCTGTGATTTCTTTTCTGCCGAGCAGTTTTGCTGCCGCCGACTGAGGGTTGATGCCGTAGCCTGACCTTGCTGCAGCATCTCTGCCGTTTTGCAGCAGTACGTAGTTAAGGCAAAAGAGCTTTTCTCTTTTGCTCAATGCTTTTTTTGCTATTTTCTCACCTTCCTGTGTTTTGTAGAGCAGCTTTAGTGTGCAGCGGAAATTACACAAAGTATGTAAAGCGGAGTGCCTTTACATACTCTTTCTCAAAAGCTTCTCTCACTATATAGGCTCACACGGTGTTTTTTCACCCTGAAAAGGTTGTCAGAATCGGCAAATGCCGAAAATGTTAACAAATTATTCACAAATAGCCGTGAAAAAACACCGATAAGGCACTTAATCCTTATCGGTGTTAAATTACAGTTTGTCAGTTTGAAAACGTAAATTATAATTCGCTTTCGGGCAGGTTTCGTTAATTATTCAATTTCAATTCTGAAGCAAAGCGGCAAATCGGAATCGGGCTTTTCGCTCAGTTTAATTCTCAGCGCCGATTCGTTTCTTTCATATTCAACTTCCCTTTCGCTGCCGAGAAGTGAAACGCTTTTGATAATAAAATCGTGTCGGCTGCGTTTTGCAAGTGTCTTTATTTCGACGTCTTCACCGTCGGGTCGCATCTGAAAAGCGTAGATATAACTGTTCTTATAAGTAAACCGGAAATCCTTGCTTGTAAATGCTTTTTCGTTATAGTCCTTGAAATATCCTTCTTCTGCGTTAACTTCGCCTTCGCCGAAGGTTCGCCAGAAGGTTGTGCCGTAAATTCCCTCGCCGTTGACTGAAAGCCATTTGCCTATCCCCTTAAGCACCTGCGTTTCTTCATCGGTGATTGTGCCGTCGGGTTTAGGACCTATATTCAGAAGCAGATTTCCGTTTTTGCTGACAATATCAATCAGATCACATATAATCTGACGTGCGTTTTTGAAGTTATTGTCTTTTATATATCCCCAGGAGCTTTTGCCTATGGCTGTATCCGTCTGCCACGGCACAGGGGATATGCCCGTCAATGCTCCTCTTTCAACGTCGTAGGTCGCAACAGTCGGCGGAAACGCTTCATGCTTATAGTTAACCGTTACTTCCTTGTCCCATTCCTCGGCTCTGTTGTAATAGTATGCAGCAAGCTTTTTGAGGTAAGGTTTGAACGAATGGTTATGAATCCACCAGTCAAAATATAAAATCTGCGGCTGGAATTTATCAATGATTTCGCATGTACGGACTAACCAATCCTCAAGCCATTCTTCACTTGCACCGATTGTATATGTATCAGCGGTAGTTGCATGAAGATCGCCCGAATGAAACTCCTTGCAGTAATAAGCAGGACCGTAAAAATCGGCATAAGCCTCATCGTTGACATCGCTTTCAAAGGTTCTGCCCATGTTCATAAAGAAATAGTGTTCGGCTCTGTGAGTTGAAGCGCAGAATACCATATTGTTTTTATCGCAAGCTGCTTTAAGCTCACCCGCAACATTTCTGCACGGGCCCATTCCGGCGGCATTCCAGCGGTTGAATTCGGTTTCGTACATTGCAAAGCCGTCGTGATGCTCGACAACGGGCATAACATATTTCGCACCCGATTCTTTGAAAAGGGCAATCCATTCATCGGCATTGAATTTTTCACCTTTAAACATCGGAATAAAATCCTTATAGCCGAAATCCTTCTGGTTGCCGTATGTTTTTACATGGTGCTCAAATTCATGGCAGCCCGGGTCATACATTGCCCGTGAATACCATTCGTTACCGTAAGCAGGAACGCTGTAAATGCCCCAATGAATAAAAATACCGAATTTTCTCTCAGTAAACCAATCGGGGGTTTTGTGGTGAGCAAGGGACTGAAAGTTTGCTTTATATCTGCCGTTTTCAATTACTTCGTCAATTTGTTTCAGATATTCAGATTTTGTCATTTTAATCACCCGGGGTTATTATAAATCATTGACTACGGTATTTTTTATCAATTTGTATAACGCTTTTTGAAATCATCCCTTTACGGAAGCGATAAGTTCATCCATTGCATCCAACAGAGTTCCTGCCGTTTCAGGGCCTACGGAATTGGTTTCTTCGTAATGTTTTCTGCCGAAATCATCTACAGGAATGTTGAAATACGGAAGCCACTCGTGCAGCAGGAAGTCGTTATCGGGAATAATGTAGCCGAGTTCATCGTTACACAAACCGAGTACAAAGTTGTGTTCGCATCTTGTCATCTCGCTGAGCACCTTATAATCCGCCTCAGTACCGTTTGCAGCTTCATCGGCAGGCATAAAGTTGCCGCTTTCAAGCTCAGGACACAGCTCACCGGGAATCATATAGACACCGATTTGCTTTGAACCGAGTTCCATATATGAAACCTCGGAGATGATGCCGACCTTTGTTTTGCCAAGTTTGATTACATCGTTATTGAGTACGCCGATAAAGCGTGCCAGCAAAAGCGCAGTATTGTCGCAGGCAACGCTGACCGTCTGCGATTTTATATTTACCAACGGGTCAAGCTCCTTTTCGTTTGCAATGCCTATAACAAGGTTTGCTACATTCTTGCCAAACTCCTTGGTGTGCGCAATACAGGCTTCAAGTTCGCCCTTGAGGAAACCGTCTATTTCAGCGCCCGTGATAAGTCCGCCGACAGCACCGTTTATAAACACAACATTGGCACCGCCCGTCTGCTTATTAATTTCCTCAGTCATATATGCAGGGAAATCTGCACTGACAACGGTGGTCTTACTGCCGAGCATTTCAGCATGGCAGGCAAAGTTGACTATGTATGTATCGTTGCCGCCGTTGGTCGGGTCAAAACGGATGCTTGTAACGGTTGCATCAAAATCAACGGGTGTTCTTGTATCTGCCTGCAAGCCTTCAGCCTCAGCCGTACCGAAATAAAGTCTGCCGTTTTCACGTGCTTTATATGCGGCGATAATTGCCTTTGCAGTATTTTCCTTAAGGCTTTGCATAAAAGCTTCATTTTTACCGTCCGAATAAAATGCTGAGCCCCACAGACCCTGAGTGTCGACAGCGGAATGGGTATGGGTTGCACAGATATTGATTGACTTAAGGTTCGGTATCTCATCGCTTTCAATTACCTTTTGTCTTATATCGTTTATATCACTGCGGCTTATGCCAACACAGTCAATTGCGCAGATTACAACACCGCCGCGACCCGTATTATCGTCAAGATATACAGCCTTTGCATACATATCGTCAAGAACATCCTTGGCGGGATTATTCGTGTTATAGCCTGCGATATAGTATGTATCGGCTGTAACGTCATCGGGCGTAAGCACTTCCTTTGCAAAGCCGACAGTCCATTCACTACCGGCTTGATCAGAAAACACTTTGTCACCTGCACGCATATACTCCGATGTTGCTTCCTCGGTTGTAAAGGTTGAAACGGGCATAACAAGAATTATCAGCGACAAAAGTGCCGAAATAATGCCCCTAACAAGATTGGGCAAACGAAAAAAGCGTAAAATTTCCATTATGTGTTACCTCCGTCATTCAGCGGTCGGAAGACCTTCAAAAAGCTCAATAAATGCCTTGGAAAGAGCGGAGCCGCTCTTTGAACCCGTTGAAACGGTTTCCTCATAGTGACCTTCAGCACCCGATGAACTGTAGTCGTTATCCGGCACAATGTAGCCTACAGCGTCATTACAAAGGCCGAATACGAGTATCTCATCATCCTCGGGAAGATAAGTATTCAGTGCGGCATAGGGATATTCTGTGCCGTTAAAAGCTTCATCGGCAGAGAAGAAGTTGCCGTAAACGATTTCGGGCAGAACTTCGCCGGGAACCTGAAGAACCTTGATGTTTTTGCCGATTTCAATGTAGCCTATTTCGCTTGACATATAAATTGCACCGTTTTCTTTAAATGCAGTTGCATTGCAAAGACCTGCACGTTCAACGAGCCTGAAAAGGAAGTTATTAACCTCAAAATCAACCTGAGCAAGCTTTATGTTGAGAATAGGCTCAACACGCTCGCCCTTATCTGCAAGCTCTCCGAGAACATCAGCCATAATAAGGCTGTACTGCTTCATCTTTTCGTAGCTTGAAAGCTCCTCGGGGATACCGTTTTCTGTACCCATATTGATATGGATTGCGCCGCCGATTGCACCCTGTATAAACATGAATTCAG
This sequence comes from Acutalibacteraceae bacterium, assembly GCA_045536235.1. Lineage (GTDB taxonomy): Bacteria > Bacillota > Clostridia > Oscillospirales > Acutalibacteraceae > UBA8612. Next base: position 19,712 of record JAZSND010000016.1, read on the forward strand.
CGTTTTCGTTAGTATTGACAGCCTGCTCTATGTAGTACGGGTAATCGGCAGAAATTTCTGTATTTTCCCATGCAAGATTAATCGGATGGCCGCCGAAGTTTGCTATATAGATTTCTCTTTTTGCCGTATCATTGGGAACGAAACGGAAAAGGTGAACCTTTTCGTCAATGGAATAAGGTGCACGACCGTCCGCAAACAGCTCGGGACAGGTCTTGGCTGAATAGTAAAGCTGTCCTTCCGAACGGTTGGTGTAAGCTGTTCTGATTGCTTTTGCAACCTTTTCAACAACAGCAGCTATATATGCTTCATCTCTGCCCGATTTGGGAATATTGCCCCAAAGGCCCTGAGTGTCAATGGCGCTGTGAGCGTGTGTTGCACCGACATTGATTGCAATAAGCTTACCGTCACCGGTAATATCGCTGAGCTTTGCACGGATATCCTTAATATCCTGATTCATAACACCTACAGCATCAATCCATGCAAAGGCTACTGCACCTCTGCCCGAATTATCGTCGATGCAGACCGCTCTTACGCAAAGGTCATCAATAACACCTGTTGCTTCCTGAGCAGGAAATTTGAGAAATCCGCCAAGAAAATATCTGTGGCTGTCTACATCGTCGGGAGTAAGAACTTCCCTTGCATAGCCGACAGACCAGCTTTCGGCTTTTGCTTCATCAATAAATTCTGCAGAGCCTTCAAGGAAATTTGCGCTGATTTTGTCCTGCGGTCTGCTGTCATAGCCTATCATCGCAAGGCTCTGTAAAAGTGCTGAAAGAAGCAGAGGCAAACCTGTTAAAACTGCAAGTATAGCCGCACCCCATCTGATAATAACTGACATAAACATACCTCCGTTTAGTAAAATTTTATTCTATACCGAACTCATTTTTCAGTTCGGATTTTATATCAATATCGTTTGAAAGTCTTGCAGGCATAGCAATATACCTGTCCGTAAGAGCAAGGATTTCCTTTGCAGTGTTTTCGTTTTTGCTCCGCAAAAACCCAAACAGCTTTTCAATAATTTCACAACCGACAAAAAACTTTTCCGACCACTTGGAAAGCTCTCTGCAAATCGGCAAATCACGCTTCAGATATTCTGTGCAGACGCTCAGCTTGCCTATGTACTCCTCAGCAAGTTTAAACGCCGATTGCGTATCGCCCGACTTAAAGGCTTTTTCGATTTTGTCAAGCTCGGCATACATCCGCCTGGAGTTTGCGTCCTTTAAGCACGAGGTATAAAGATGGTCTGCAAAAATCATAAAATATTCTGCATATTTCTCGCCGACAATCTGCTTCACCGCATTTTCCCAGGAGGTCTGCGGATTGTAATTTTCGCTGTCCCAAAGAAAATCCGCAAAGGTAATCAGCGGGATTTTTGAACACTCGGCATACTCCATGCAGTTAGCGATAATGCCTTGGGAATATTTATACAAATCCGTATCACGGTTGATAATCGGTGAAATGTGCATTTCGTTGAACATCGAACAATCGTTTACAGGGTAGTTATCCCAATAAAGCGGCTTATGGCTCGTGCCTTCAATAAACTTTAGTGCCTCAGTGCTTGTCAGCTCACGCGAGCATATATCTCTGCCCGTCCAAAAAACAGAAACCTCAGGAGGTATGTTCTGTCCAAGCTTTGAAATATAGTATTCGTTGCCCCTGCCATGGTAAAGGGTCGGGCATACTGTCAGCTTAATTGAGCTGTCAAGTTCTTTCAGTGCGCTGTAATATTTATTGATAAGCCGGATATGTGCGTTGACGGTTTCTCCGTAGATAGCTTTATCCTCTTCATATTCAAGCTCTTCATCAATGTCGTCAAGCAGCAGACCGAAGCGGCGTATACCTGTTGCGTAAAGCTGTCCGGTTTTCTGCATCAGCAGGCCGAACTCGTTTTCATCCGAATATTTCATTGAAAGCCCGGGTGCGACACACCAATAAAAATCCATATAATAATCTTTTGCTGTGTCGGCAAGCTCTTTCAGCTTTGCAAGTTCATCCGCAGGATACTGTTCACGCCATTTTTCCCGGTGGTAAGGGTCGTCCTTAGGCGCATGATAAACCGTATTCATCCGGTTTTTTGCCGCAACTGCCATAACGGATTTCCTGCTTTCGTGAGACCATGGAGCACCGTAAAAGCCCTCAATATATCCCCTGGTTTTAAAGCACGGAGAGCAGACAAATTCACCGTCGCAAAGGCTGTTTTCTTCAATGCGTTTTGCAATATCGCAAAGAGCGTAAAATGCACTTTTTTCACCTGAGCACTCAACCTTTACCGTGTTGTGCGAAATGCTGAGTATATATTTTTCGTCGGTGATTCTGTGCGTTTTTTCGCAGTATGTTGTGCGAATTGTATCGGCATACGAAATACTTACTTCAATTCCTTTTACTTCAAAAAGCCTTTTGAAAAGCTGACTGAAAACTGCAGAATTTATCATAAGCAAACCCCCTTAACATTTTAATAATACATCATTATTGATTTTATTACAATTAGTAAAACAGCAAATAATATCGGTTGATTTTTGTGCGATTTAGTGATAAGATTTTTATAATAAAAAATTCCCTTTGTTAAAAGGAGCGTTCAGAATGACAGTCAGACCGTATCGGGAAAAAGACAAGGAAAATGTGCACTTTGTGCATTTCAACAGCGACGGACCGTGCAAAAAAAACAAAAGAGGAATCAACTTCGGACTTGCGGTTTATTGCGACTACTATATAGAAAAAGAGCCTGAAAACTGCTTTGTAGCCACAGATGAAAACGACAAGGCAATAGGCTACATAATCTGTACAGAAAACTTTGACAGATTTCACAGCATATTCTTAAAAGAGTACTACACAAAAATCCAGTCATGGGAATTCAAGCGCAGAAAAAGCGCACTCAAATCAATAGAGTCACAGGAAAAATACAAGGGCGAATACCCTGCACACCTGCATATCGACATTCTGCCCGAATATCAGCGCATGGGACTTGGCAGGAAGCTTATGGATACGCTTTGTAATCACCTGCGTGAAAAGGGTGTCAAAGGCATTGTGCTGACCGTGTGGCACAAAAACTACAACGCAATAAAATTTTACGAAAAATACGGTTTTGAACCTATTGAAAGAAAAGAAACAACTATTGTATACGGACTGAAACTGTAAAAATATTAACGGACTTCTTTATTTATGACATGAAGAAGTCCGTTTTTTCTATCGCATAATTTATATCGTAAATACCTTAGCATATCGCATTGCGGATATTCCACTCATTTTCTTCAAGCAGCTGTTCTGCTTTTTCTTCACCGCAATTCAGAATCTCATCAACGATTCCTATCATTCTTTTGCGAAGCTTTTTGTTGGTGGGTCTGAGATTTATCATCAGGTTTTCATATACACAGCCGCATTTTACCATTGCTGCCGTAGATATCATATTAAGAATAATTTTCTGTGCCGTTCCGGCTTTCATACGTGTTGACCCCGTAAGAACCTCAGGTCCCGTATCAGCACAGATATTAATATCCGCAAGTTCACCCATAAGTGTACCGGGGTTATTTGTAACCGATACCGTTACTGCGCCCAGACCTCCGGCATATTCAAGTGCGGAAAGCACGTAGGCAGCAGATCCCGAAGCGGAAATGCCGATTAATATATCCTTACTGCTGAAATTGCGGTTCTTCAAATCGTTAACTGCCATTTCAGCGTTATCCTCTGCGTTTTCGGCAGCCCTGAACATACATTCATTGCCACCTGCGATTATTCCGTTAAACAAATCATACGGTACACCGAAGGTTGGCGGACATTCAGCAGCATCGCACACGGCAAGCCTGCCCGATGTTCCGCTGCCGATATAAAATACTCTGCCGCCGTTTTGTATTGCTTTGGCAGCGGCATCACACGCATGCTCAATTTCAGGCAGAGCCCTGTCAACCGCCGCAATGACATTACTGTTTTCTTCGTTTATTATTTTAATTATTTCGCAAGTGGACATTTTATCCAGATTGTATGTTTGCGGGTTTCTCATTTCTGTTTTCAACATAGTTTTACACCTTGCTTTCCTGCGAGATATACTGCGCCGTATACCATTGGCACAGTCGAAAATTCAAGACAGTATTCCTCATCCAGATGCTTTGATATAAACGGTTTCAACACATCCCTGAATCTGCACAATCCGCCGCAAAGCACAGCTTTTGCACTCTTTCCGTGGCATGCAGCAAAGATTAATTTTGCGGTTTCCGAAGTATTGCGGTCAATAATTTCCTGAGCGTACTTATCACCTTTTTCAAAGGCTTCAAAAACCACTGCTGCAAAAGAGGCAACGTAAGCAGCGCCTCCCGAATAAATATCTGAAATACATTCACACAGCTGTTTATCCAGCCGCTGCTGAACAAGCTCATAAATCAGCTTGCTGCCGCCTCTCCCGTCAATATATTTCAGCGCACAGTCCAACGCATCCGAACCGTAGTTAAAGCCGCTGCCGCCTTTATCTATCAGATAGCCCCAGCCGCCGACACGGCAACGGACACCGTCTTTCTGACCGTAGGCCACAGTTCCCGTACCGATGATGACAGCGGCACCGTTTTCTCCGCCAAGCGCCGTTTCCAAAGCGTTATCCGTATCGCTGCCATTGTCAAAAGAGCCGAAACCCAGGCATGACAGAAAGTTATGTATTTGTTCCTTGTTATCAGGGGTGCCGCCGCCGGCTATACCTGCAAAAGCAGCAACCTCGCCCAAATCCACACCTGAACAAACAGCGGATATTCCCTGTTCAAGTATTTTCTTTGTGCCTTCAATTCCGATGTTCACAGGGTTAGAAGCACCAAGCACTGTTCTGTTCAATTCTTTTTTGTCGGTATCCGTCAGCAGAAATTCGGTTTTTGTTCCGCCACCGTCAATTCCGAGCAAAAATTTGATTACGGGGTTTCGGTACATACAGTCACCTTCGCATTTTCAAGTTTGTCAACTTATTTCAGATATTCAGATTTGGCAATCCGATCATCCGGCTCTATTATAAAGCATTGGCTGATATATTTACAAGATATTTAATAACGATATTTTTATCGGCATATACTGCGTGATAATTCATTTGCCCATCCTTTCAGAAAAAGCTGTGCAAAATATCATCGTTTTTTGCGAAGTGTCTTTAATTTATATAAAATACTTGTTGCGATGTGTTGCAATATGCTATAATGCAAAACAGGAACAATTCGGGGTGATCAGATGAAGATACAGCTTGACAGTAAAAAAACATACCAGTTTTACGAAGGCATCGGTGCAAGCGGTGCATGGTGGGCACAGATTGCAGGCGGATGGGATAACAAAAATGAAAACGGTGAAGAAATCCGCAATGTTATTTCCCGCTTGCTCTACAGCAAAACCGAAGGCATCGGTATGAGCATTTACCGCTACAATATAGGAGGCGGCTCTGCACACAGCGGCAACGGCGAATATTCTGATTTTGCACGCAGAACAGAAAGTTTTGATGCAGGCGACGGAAGTTACGATTTCACCCGTGACAGCAACGCCGTATATATGATGCATCAAGCCGTAAAAGACGGTGCAGACGAGGTTATTCTTTTTGTCAATTCCCCGATTGAGCGCCTTACAAAAAACGGATGGGCACACCTGAAAAAGCATCAGCTTTTCAGAACAAATCTTGCAAAAAAGAACTATTCCGCCTTTGCAGAATACTGTCTTGACGTGACTGAGCATTTTGTTGAACAGGGTTTACCTGTAAAGTATCTCTCCCCGATAAATGAGCCTTTCTGGATCTGGACGGGAGGTCAGGAGGGCTGCCATTACTCACCCCGTCAGGCCGGCAGGGTTATGCTCTGCTTTGCAAAAGAACTGGCAAAAAGAAGCAAGCTTTCAGGTATTAAACTTTCAGGTGTGGAAAACGGCGATATACGTTGGTTCAACAAAAGCTACACACGAAATCTCCTCAGATATCCCGAAGTGAGAAACTGCATAGACGCGGTTGACCTGCACTCGTATTTTCTGCATCAGCCGCTTCCGTTTTTCAATAACAGAATAAAATTTCTCAACCGCTACAGAAAATGGATGGATAAGCACTATCCCGATATGCCCGTAAAGATGAGCGAATGGACACATATGGTCGGCGGTAAAAACCCGGATATGGATTCGGCGCTTGAAACCGTAAAGGTTATGATTGAGGATTTTACACTGCTTGGCGTCACCTCGTGGCAGCACTGGATAGCCTGCTCACATTACAATTACCACGATGGACTTATATATCTTGACCTTGAAAATAAAAGCTTTGAAACAACAAAGCGGCTTTATGTTACCGGCAACTTTTCCAGATACATTCCTTTGGGTGCAAAGCGGATAAAAGCTGAATGTGATGATAAGGACATTATGCTCATCGCCTTTGAAAAAGACGGCAAAACCGTACTGATAACCGCTAATCCCTCAAAGGAAGAAAAGCAATACACCGTACCGCAAAACGCACTTGTTGCACTCACGGATAAAGACAACAACCTGACAGAGAAAAAAGTTTCAGCAAATGAAACCTTTACCATAACCCCCGAATCGGTTACTACGTTTGTATTTGAATAAAAACATCAAGGAGAGCAGCCTATGTTTTTCGCAAGAAAATTAACGGCACTGTTAAATCTGCTGCGCACATACTGGGCAACACCGCCTCAGGGCAGATACATGACCTATAAAGAAATCGCCTCACTTGCAGGCGGCGGAATAGGTGTCAGAATTATTACATACTGCTTCCAGCAGATGACCATTTCAACGGGCAACACCCTGCTTGGCAACACAATAGGCATTGACCCTATGGCGCTTCAGGCGATATATATAATCAGCCTTCTGTCCGCTTTTCCGCTGACTGCCCTGCGTGCACAGATGATCGACAACACACGCAGCATGAAGGGAAAATACCGCCCTTACCTTGTTACCATGGGTATTCCGACCGTTATACTCGGCTCAGCTTTTATATGGATGCCGTATGAGAATATGACATTGTTCACCAAATGCACCGTTGTACTCGGGTTTAATATTGCGTTCCAGTTTTTCTACAGCTTTTTTAACGATTCCTATGAAAGCCTTATAAATGTTTTATCGCCTAACAGCATTGAACGCTCCGATGTGCTTTCAATCCGTTATGTTATTGAGAACTTGTCTCCGTCAATAGTCGGTATTATTTTCCCCCTGATTGCAAAGCTGATAACAGGTGAGGATACACTTTACGACATCAGAATTTACCGCTATATTTATCCGCCCATGCTCTTTGCAGGCTTCCTTGTGTCGCTTATTATTTACGTTAACACCGAAGAAAAAATCGTTCAGGCAAAAACACACCGCAGACAGATCAAATTTATTGATGCCTTCAAGGCGGTTGCACGTAACAAATATTTCTGGGTGATTTCCCTTGCGGGCTGGGTCGGCTTTCTTGAGGTCGGTTTCCACAACATTATGCAATGGATGTACAACTACCAGGACGCATGTTCAGCTGCGCAGTATTCGGTTATAACTGCCATCGCGAGCAACGCATCCTTCTGGCCTAATCTTGTCGGCCCCTATTTCATAAGAAAATACGGCAAAAAGAAAATACTGATTATCACCAACGCTTTAAGCGTAGTCTTTATCCTTATGATGCTGCCCATAATTTATCAGGCAGGCAAGCCCGGTGCGATATGGATACTGCTTATTTTCACCTTTATCAATCAGTTTATCACTTCGCTGGGACATCTTTTAAGCCCGAGCGTAAATGCGGATATCAGAGATTATCAGCACTATATCACGGGTGAGAGAATTGACGGAATGTTTGCTGCTGTCGGCCTTATCGGCAATGCCATAACAATGGTAACAAGCCTTGCTCTTCCTGCAATTTACGAAAAGACAGGCCTCAATCAGCAAACGGCAATTTCCCTTGGCTATGACGGCTCAATCGTTTATGAGGTATTAAATGACAGAGGCTATTTTATTAAAATCTGCTCTGTGCTGATTATTGCTTCGGCAATCGGTGCGGCGCTGAATGTAATACCCTATTTTTTCTATGACTTCACCGAAACGAAACAAAAGGCAATTATCAATGTCCTTAAAATAAGAGCAATGGTCGAGGATTACGCAAAAAATCCGCAGGCTGATAAAAGCCATAACGAAGCTGTTGAAATAATTAAAAACGCTCAGCTGCTCAGCAATAAAACGCCTTATAATCTTGCGGAATTCAGGCAGAATAAAGCAGAATTTAAAATCAGAAAGCAGGAAAACGAAGAGATACAAATAGCCCGCTTTGTTATGGAAGAGCTCAACAAATACAACACCCCCGAGGGCAAAGCAGAATTAAGCGAAGCAAAAATGCTCACCGCAAACGGACCCGAAAGCTTTATGACTGCTGAGTTTCCGGCAAAGAGAGAAATCAAGGCATTACCGAAGGAAACCCAGGTACAGATCAACCTCCGCAGAGATGCACTGATGCGTGCTGAAAGCATAAAAAATGCAAAGCGCACCCTTAAAAAGCACTACAAGAACGGACTTGAACCGTTTGATACGGCATTGCTTGACGAGCTTTACAGTGCCGAAAACAGCGCACAGACAAAGCTGCTTGAAGTATCAAAGGCGCTCAGTACTGCAAAGCAAACCCATTCAACCGAAATTTTGCAGGAGCTGAAAGCAGAGTTTAAGGAAGTACAGGCACAAAAGAAAGAAATCAAGCAAAAAATCAAGGTTGCAGAGCACAGATATTCGCTCTACTGCCGTGCAGTAAAGCCCTATATTGATGCACAGCGTGTTATCGCTCAGGCAGACGGCTACAGCCGCCTTGAAGAAATCGAAAAACACTTTGCATAAAACCAACTTATCAGAACATACAAAACCACTTCATCCGATGCCGGTACAAAGCACCGATATGAAGTGGTTTAATGTTTTTGTGCGGATGGTTAATAGGGGATTAAGTATCATTCTGTATACAGTGTAACCGGACCGTACAGTCCGCCTGATACAAAGTCTTTTGCATAAGCCCTTTCCCCTTCAAAATACGGAGATAATTCATTGATATTCCACTTATCAAAGTAATCTGTGTGAATATACCAGTTCGCTGATGTATTAGTCACAACTACTTTCAGTCTGTTCTTTTTATCAAATACACCGGCAGGTATTTTCAATCTGTACGGAGGCATCAGAGCTGTTCCTAAAGGCTGGTCGTTGAGATATACCTGAGCCGTGAAATGTACATCTCCGAGATCAATTTCCCCTTCTTTTCCGACGCCTTCAGCGGGGAGTGTAAATGTCGTTTCATAAACACCACTTCCTGAGTAGGCACTTCCGATCAGATGTACCCAATCACCAAGGCTGACGGAAACTGCTTTGTCAGAATGTTTTATATTTTTAAATCCGTTTTCATTACAGGTAAGCTCTTTTTTCTTGCGGAACAGGAATCCGTCCGTAATATCGTATTTTTTTGTGAATTCTTTTTTGTTTTCTGCATTCAGAGTTTCATCTGTCAGCAATATCACAGCCGTTTCGCCTATGGCAAGAGAGAGATTAAGAATACCGTTATCTGTTTTGAAACGTTGCAAATTGCCGCTTTCCAAATCAAGCAGATAGCCACCTGACGCAGGCAGGTGAATCTTATAATCTGCGTTTTCACCTGTTTCCCGGAACAGACAGAACAGTTCTGCGTTTTCTGCCTTTCTGTGCATTGCACGTAAGCCTGTACCCTCAACCGGAATTACGGGTGCAAGATCTGAAAGGCTGTATGAAACCCTGCCGCCACCTTTGATAAAACGATTCAGCGCCTCCCGGGTATCATGCGGAATACAGGCTCCTTCGGGAATGATGATATGTCGGTACACCGCCCTGCCGATGCGTATACAGCCGTCGTCTGCCCCTTGTGCAGCTTGTATAACATCATCGTCAACAATATCAAAATCCACCATCATATCTTCAAGTGTTCTGCCAAGGGTATCGAATGTTTTTGCCACAGTTTCTGCTCTCAGTCTGCCCTGAATATCGCAAACAGGATAATATAGTCCTGTTTCGCATACACGCTCTCCGAGAGAGGATATATATGACAGCCGTTCCATATAACGGTTGAACTGACTCAGATAACGGTGATACACCTGATTTTCCGTAAAAACCGGCAGTTCCTGCGCAAGATATGCACCTTTGCGCCCGAGAGGAAAATTAAACAGATTGAAGATGTTTATTCCGCGTACTGCCTGATATCCTACGGTATACCGCATTATATCGTAAGTCAGACCCGGCCCCGCTACACCGAAGCTTTCCGTCATTGCAAGCTTTGTGCCGTTCTGTGCGGCAGCAGATGAAGCATATCTCGGAAAAAATCCGTTGTAGCCATTCATATCGTCCTTGTCTGTTATTTTATTTTCGGGGTAGAGCTGCCGCCAGATAACATCAACTCCGGGTATATCAAAACACCGCAGAGCACGCATCAGGTTGAAATTCCCGCCGCCCATGACACAGCCAAGGGGATCGTGATCCTTATCCATATGTCCGGTAAAAGCCATACCGTGACCGTTTACCCACTTTTTGCACGTGAGAAGAAAATTATCACAGAACATACGGCTGCAGATATCGTACCAACGGTACAATATGTGAATGTTTTCATCTGTTACAGCTACTCTTTGCGCAATCAGTGGCAGATACGGTAAAACTGACTCTCCGTACACGGTTTCATATTGCTCTGCAAGCTCTTTTCTGAATGCGCTTAAAGAAGCTTTCGGCTCGTCTGTAAATACAGCTGTAACGTTTTTGCCAAGCGCATTTTTCATTGCAGATGCATATTTCCCGTGAGTAATGCTGATAAAATATTCTGTCGCATCCTTATTCAGCAAATCGGGATAATAATCACCGCCGCTGTTTTCGCTTTCCGCAACATACTCGGTTACAACAGCATCCACAGCGAATCTGTATTCATCTTCTATCATTTCTTTATCCTGCATAAAAGCTGCCAGAACATCAGCTGATGTTTTTTTATACACATCTCCCGCAGAAAAGAAACGTTCATAAACCTTCAGTACCTGTCGGGCATATTCAGGATGATCCTGCATAACTTTTCCGCATGCACCTCCGGAAGGCCATCCGCCTTCATCATAGATCCAGCAGTGCATACCGAGATATTTTGCTTTTTCAACGGCATAGGCACACAGGTTAAAATATTCCTGTGAAAGATAGTCAGGTTTAAGGTTTGTCGGCATACTGTCCGGCCGGAATTCCTTTGGTTCAGGAAGAATATAAAATGCCCGTATGCCGAGATTCTTCATTTCTTCAAGTTGAGTGTCTATAATATCGCAGGTACAGATGTCATTCCATACCCAGATATATATGGGGGCATAGGAAACATCGGGAAAGATGAAACTGTTTATATCGAATTTATAATTGTCTTTCATTATTCAACCGTCCTTGCAGCTTCAGACATTTGTATTGTATCTGCCCTGCTTTTTCAACTGATTTGTAAAGCACTTCAGAGGGATAACCATTATCACATAGAGTGCAGCAAGCAGAGCCGGATATACCGCTATGCCGAACAGTCCGCTTATAAGGCTGACCATAGGCGGTGCCAGCATAACACCGATGTAAGCAAACGCTATCTGTGAACCCATAATCGATTGGGATACTTCTTTACCGAAGTTGTTCGGTGTCAGGTGTATCATGTTCGGGTAGATAGAACCGTTACCCAAACCCACAAAGAATAGGCCGACCACAGTAACTGCCCCGGGCAAGGGAAGAAGCATAATTGCAATAGCGGGAGCAAGAACAGCAACGCCTATACCGATACGTTTCCATGTGCTGATTTTATCAGAAAGCAAACCGGAAACAAAACGTCCGATAGACATTCCGGCATAATATATGGTCAGAGCAAATGCACCGTGCTCTGTCTGAAATCCTTTTTCTGTTACAAGATATGTACTTCCCCAGACTCCGCAGGCGTATTCAATTGCGTTTGTCGCAAGCATAATAATCCATACCTACCGTACTTCTGGTCTTTTGGCCATCTGCAAAAGAGTGAGGTTTACGCCCTTTTCCTCTTCTGTTTGTTCAGCTGAGGCAGTCTTTTTCCACAGGGGAAGAGACACAATCAGCAGCATCGTAATAACTGACTGCACATAAAAGGCATAGCGGTAACCTCCACGCCAGCCCACATCGCTTAATGCCTGTGACATAAGGTAAGGGCTGAGGGTCACTCCCACACCGTAAAAGCAATGCAGAAAATTCATGTGACTTGCTTTACAGTGAAGCGCTACATAATTATTAAGACCGGAATCAATTGCACCGGCACCAAGTCCGAGGAAAACAGCCAACGGTATCATAAGCCAAAAAGAAGGAGCCACAGAGAACCCGAACAAAGCCGCTGCAGTCAAAGCTGTACTGAAAGCTGTAACTTTTGCTGTTCCCAATTTATTGAGGATTCTTGCGCTGAACATACTTGATAACACCGTACAGCCGGAAACCAGAAGGGTTAGAATACTCACAGCTCCAAGGGGAATGTTCATTTCCGTATGAATAGCAGGCCAGGCAGAACCGATGAGAGAATCCGGGACTCCAAGACCTATAAAAGCAATATATATCACAACCAATAAAAAAGCCATAAAACCTCCGTGCAATTTTGCTCTGTTGTGTTTTTGAAAAACAAATTGAGTATCCTGCAAAAATCTTATTATAAATATTTGCTATAATTTTATAGTAAAAATAAAAATTCGTCAATCTCAGAAATATTAAATGTTGGTTTATTTATAATTGCAATCGTGCTGCAATTGATGTAAAATGAAAAAAGCACAAAAAAGCCGGGGTTTCGACTTAAAGGAACTCAGGAATTTACGGAAGGAAGGTAAGCTATGAGCAGAGTAAAACAAAAAGTTCTTTGCGGTGCTGACATTGTTGCCAAAAACGGACTTGAATTGCAGGGAAAATGCGGACTTATCACCAACCATACGGGTGTTCTCCGTGACCTTTCTTCAACAGTAGATATGCTCAAAGAAAGATGTAACCTTACAGCTCTTTTCGGACCTGAGCACGGTGTCAGGGGCGATCAGCAAGCCGGAGTGGATATATCCTCTTATACCGACAAAAGCACAGGTCTTACCGTGTACAGCTTATTCGGTGACGACATATCCGAAAGCGAAAGAATGCTTGCATCTCTGGACACCGTGATATTTGATATTCAGGATGTGGGCGCAAGGTTTTATACTTACGCCTACACTATGACAGACACAATGAAGCTTTGCGCCGAGAACGGTGTTAGGTTTGTTGTTCTTGACCGTCCCAATCCCATTGGAGGAATGAAAGTCGAGGGAGCTTTACTTGACAGGCAGTTTTCCTCTTTTGTCGGCAGATTCCCCACACCTACACGTTGCGGTCTTACAATCGGCGAATTTGCCCTTATGATAAACGAAACCGAAAACATCGGCTGTGACCTGACGGTTATTCCCATGGAAGGCTGGAAAAGGGAAATATACTATGATGAAACCGACCTTGTATTCATCCAGCCGTCGCCCAACATTCCTACCGTCGATACAGCATTTGTCTATATCGGAACCTGTATTTTTGAGGACACAAATATTTCCGAAGGCAGAGGCACAACCAGACCCTTTGAAATGATAGGTGCACCCTGGCTTGACAGCAAAGAAGTTATCAACAGAATAGGACAGCAGGAAGGTGTAATTCTCCGTGAATGCTCATTTACACCGACATTCTCAGACTATAAAGACTGCTTCTGCCACGGCATACAGCTTCATGTTACCGACAGGGATTCTTTTTCACCGTTTGCCGTAGGAATAAAAATGCTGGATGCCATAAGAAAAACTCACCCCGAGTTTGAAACCGAGCCGTCTATAGCGAATCTCATCGGCACAGATGACATCTTCCGCCCCGACTTTGACCCTGACACCTTCATTGCACAGGAACAGCAAAAAGCTGCCCAATGGCAGGAACTTTCAAAGAAATGGTATCTTTATTGAAATATCGTAAAGATTATATAAAAAACAGAACATATAATCAGGTATCTGTAAACATCAAGCCCACAAGTAAATCGGACGGCTTAACTTTTCATAGGTATGGGGTTGAGTAAGCAGATTCGGTATGCTATAATATTTAAAACCAAATTCCAACAAGGTCAATTATTACATTTTCTTATTCAGGAAAGGTGGATAACCCCATGCAAGCTTTTGTTAAATTTTTGTTTACTGTTTTCACCACAGTTTCAATCTTTTGTTCAAACCTGCTTTCTCCTGCTACAATTTATCCCGAGAGTGAGGGCTTTGATTTTTCGTTTCTCGAATACCCCGACGAAGCAATTATCACTCTTGAAGAAGCGGGGCTTACCGAGCAGGAGCTCGTCGGCCGTGCCTCGGCAGAACTTCCCGAATACGTTCAATCCGGCGGATATGACGATATCAACGGAATTACAATCTCTCCGTATTATACGGCAAAAGTAAGCGGTACTGAAATTCCTGTGTACGCTTCAGTAGTTTTTATCCGTGCCGATGATACGGGAACACTTCATTCTTTTTCCGAAATTTATGTTGACACAAGCGAAGAGTTTTCATTCAACATTGAGCTGACAGGTGCCGATGTGACACTTAAAAACGCCATCGTTCTGCCCGAAACTCACGGTGTAAAAGCACAATGCTCCGATAACACTGTAACTGCATCAATTAATAAAACAGGTATATACACCTTCCTTTTCAACGGTGCAAACCAGTATTACGGCTACACACTTTTTGTCCGTGAAAAAATTGATGAAGATGCTGAAATTGCAGAATATATCGCAGAATACGGCGAAGAGAATGTAATTGTTCTCGACAAGGGCGTATATAAATATGACTATGTAAATTTCGTTGCACAGAACAATCAGGTAATTTACCTGAGAGAAGGTGCCTATGTTATCGCCAATCACCTTTACGATATCGACAGCGCAGAGGATGAGAACAAATACTTTGAGCCGGATGCTCCGCACCATAATTCAATCGGACTTACAAGATATCCGTTCCTGAATTTCTTTAACTGCAATAATCTTATCTTTACCGGCAGAGGTGTAATAGATATGACCCGGCTTGACAGAAGAGAGCGCCGGGGCATGGTTTTTACAAACTGCAATAATATCAGCATAAGCGGCATCAAGATTATCAATTCACCCGAATGGTCGTTTATTTCCTATTGCTGCACCGATATTAATATCGAGCAGGTTGATATCATCGGTAACCGGGGAAACTGCGACGGCTTTGCCATTTGCAACAGCCACAATGTAACCGTAAACGACTGCTTTGCAAGAGTAGCGGATGATACCTTTGAGGTAAAAGCGCTCGGCGGCACAATGGACAGCAAAAACATCACCTTCTCAAACTGTATCGCCTGGGGCGGCTATGCAAGGTGCTTCGGTATCACAGGCGAAGTGAATAAAAAGATTTCCGATGTTACCTTCCGTGACTGTGCTGTTGTTTACCGTGACGGTATATGGGACAATGACCGAATAGGCTCACTCGTTGTCGTTGCGGAGCAAACCAAGGGCAGTATTGACGGCGTTCGCTTTGAAAACATAGAAATATTCCGTGATGAAGGCAGACCGATTCTCGTGAAGATTTATGATGAAGAAGCAGAAAATTTTGAAATTAAAAACATTGTTTTTAAAAACATTTCCTACACATCATATATGCTGCCTAAAATAGCGGGTACCGACAGCGACACAAATACAGTACAGGTAACGCTTGACGGTATCACAGCTTTCGGAAGGCAACTGACCTATCCGCAACTGATGTTCAACATCGGCAGATATTGCGAAATAAACTGAAATCTGAATGTATTGATATTATAAACATCAAGCCGCCCGGGTTTTTACGCCCGGACGGCTTTTGCAGTTATATTTTCTTTTTCATAAGTCCGTGTTTGTTGCAGTAGATATACAGATATCCTCTGCCACGGAGCTGAAAGCGTGTTTCCGCATTGCCTTCGGGATAGAATTTGACAAACTGCACTCTGTCGGATGTGAGATAGGCAACAAACGAAATGAAGTGTGTTTTTGTCATTTCGTGGTTGACGGTAACAAAACTCTCGTCCTCAACCTTTTCGACGGTTATTACGTGATTTTCGTCAACATCCTCCGCTTCAAGCGGCGGCAAAGCGATTCCGCAGCAGCTTATAACCGTGTCACCCGTTGTGCGGATCACATTACCGCACACAGGGCAGACATAGAACTTTGAGCGCAGTATATTTGACGAAATATTTTTATTGATAACTGTATCGCCCGACATCAGCTCCATAACCGAAACGCCGAGAGCACGGCTGAGCGGCTCAATCAGCGTAATATCGGGCAAGCCCTTTGCCGTTTCCCATTTAGACACAGCCTTGCTCCCGACACCTATCTGCCCGGCAAGCTGAGTCTGCGTGATTCCTTTTGCTTCACGTAAGCGTTTGATTGTTGCACCTGTAATATAGTTATCCATTACACTATCTCCTTTACGGCTACAGTATAACTTATCATTGGCAAAATCACAACCTACGCTGCGTGGAAATACATTGTATCTCATATATGAGTTTGAAAATTTGCCCTCTGCACCAAAGGCAAAAGAGTCAGTATATAATTCTCCTTTAAGTGTGACTGTTATCCTTCGATTTCTTTCATTATTTCATCATATGTAACTTTGTTGCCGAATTTTGTGAAATCAACCTTTTTACCGAGTATTCTGATATTATCAACCATAGGCTTACAGTTGGTATAAATGGGTTTACCGGGAGTGATCGGATATATACCAAGGCACGAGAATATATACCATGCTGCCATGGAGCCGTTATCCTCATCTCCGGGGAAGCCGTCATCTTTCCATGAGAAGCCCTCACTGCAAATTTTCTTAAGCCAGTACTCAGTTTTTTCAGGATAGCCGAGATATGTGTAAATAAACGGAATATGGAAGCTGGGCTGATTGGATATAGCGCACTGACCCCAATCGCAAGCGGCCATTTCGGTCATTTCATGAATTTCGTAGTTGTATCCGCCAATTCTGTAATCCGCAGGCGTAGAGAAACATTCGTCAAGCTTTCTGATAAGACCGTCTTTACCGCCATAGAGCGAGGCAAGGCCGTCAATATCGTGCTGTACCGCAAAAGTTGTCTGCCAGGCGGATGCCTCGGTATAGTCTCCACCCCAGCTTATGGGATCAAAATCGGGCTTGAAGTTACCCTTGGAATCCTTGGGCCTCATAAAACCTGTTTCGCTGTCAAAGATATTTTTGTAATTCTTGGAGCGAGCCAGATATGCATCTCTCTTGTCGCTGTAGCCCAATATATCTGCTACGGTGGCAAGGCAATCGTCAAAGTATGCTGCATCAAGCGTAAGGTTTACACTCTCGGAGAATTTGTCGTAAGGTACATAACCAAGCTTCAGATATTCCTCGCAGCCCTCCCTGCCGTATGCCGGTACAGCGGAGGTTTTATTGGCGTGATGCTCCATACCCTCAAATGCAGTTTCAAGCAAATCCTTTGAAATCAGATTTCTGGTAGCAACATCGGCAATTACCGCATCAATTGCAGTACTTGGCATACAGTTCTTTGCATCGCCTGCAGTCCAACGGGGAAGCCAGCCGCCATCTTTATAATCCTGGATGTATCCTTCAATAATCTCGGGAAGAATATCCTTCGCTACTATCGAATAGAAGGGATAGTTTGTACGGTATGTATCCCAGAAGCCGTTATCTGTATATCTCACACCCGGCAGCACCTTATCGGCACTTGGTGAATAGTGTATGGGATTGCCGTTTTCATCAGGCTCGTATGCCTTGTGGGGGTAGAGGAAGGTACGGTACATACAGCTGTAGAATGTCTTCATTGTATCTTCATCTGCATCTATCTCAATCTTGTTGAGATATTCATTCCAGATACGCTCATTCTCTTCCTTCAACTCGTCAAAGCTATTATAAACGGAATCGTGCTGAAGGTTTCTCAGCGCCTGCTCGTAGCTTATAAATGATGTGGCAACGGTAAAGGTAACTTCCTTTTTCTTCAATGCAATATGAATACCTGTGTCCTCACCCGCTGTATGAAGGCTGCACTTGGTATCGCCGGTGTTTCTGTTACCTGTGAGAATTCTGTCCGCATCAACTGAGTCTTTATCGAACTGAAAAACATAATAGCCCTTGACAGTACCTTTGTCGTGACTGTTTTTACCACGGTTACAATCAGTCCAGCAATAAAGGCGGTTAGTTTCCTTATCGTACTCGTATTCGCAATTATTATTCACAGGCAAAACGGAAATATAACGGTCATAATCCTTCCTGAAGCTTAATCTTACACAAGCGCCGTATTCGGTAGGTGTAAGCTCAAAATCACAGAACGGTCTCTTGAGATAACACTTAAGGTAATGAGGTTGCAATATAGCCTCGTGGGGGTCATAGCCCGACCAGCAATCTTCAAACTCCACATAGGGCTTATCTGTCTGGGGCATCATTGTAAATGCACTGTGGTCACTTATCCAGGGACTGGGCTGACGGGTAAGGCGGATACCCTCAACAGAGCGATCCTCGGGATGATAGTACCAGCTTCCCCTTGATGTTTCCGTCTGGAGGCAGAATGCCGCAAAACCGAAAGGCCGCTGTACCAGAGGCAGAGTATTACCCTGTGAGAACCGGTGCACAGATTTTGAGCCCTGCTTTGTATTGACATATCTGAGATAATTCATAAATCTTTCCTGCTTTCTCTTATTCTGTTGATATGATAGCATACATCTGTAAATCTTTCAATAATCAGAAACCCGTATTAATTATGCAAGCTAAAAACCAAACGCCCAAAAGGCGGCTTTTGTTAATCATTGCGACCCCCGATATTTCACGCTTTTTCGAATTGTTTCACGTTTCGCTTGACAGTTGTTAACATTTGTGCTATATTATGCTTACAACTACAGCAGCAGTGTTAACAGCCGTTAATGAAAGGGGTAAAATTTATGTTTATTGAAGAAAGACATCAGGAGATCCTCAGAATATTATCCGAAAAAGGCAGAATATCAAATACAGAAATTCAGGAAGCATTTCAAATCAGCTATGACTCAGCAAAAAGAGATTTAAGACTTCTGGAAGAACAGGGACTTTTGAAAAGAACTCATGGCGGTGCCATTCCTGCAAGACAAATCGGAGGCAATATAATTAAGAATCTTTCTCCTGATGAGCGTGTTGTTGAAGTCAGGGAAAACTATCTTGCGATAGCAAAAGAAGCTGTTAGAACAATTGAGGAGAACGATGTTATTTACATCACAAACGCAAGTGTTGGCTATCTTATGGCACAAAATATTAGCGATGTTAATTGCACCATCGTTACAAATTCAATTTCAATAGCTGAAGAAGTTCGCAAAAAAGAAAACATAACCGTTATTCTTGCCGGTGGTGAAATGCAGGCAAACGGTTGTTTCTACGATAGCTTTGCATTGTCAGTAATCAACAGACTTCGTTTCGATAAGTGCTTTGTTACCTCTGCTTGTGTTTCGGCAAAGTTTGGTCTTTCCATTCAGAAGTCAAGAAGTGTTGAACTTACAAACGCCATCATAAACAATTCAAAAACAGTTTACGGTTTATATCCCGTTGAGAAAATCGGTTTTGATTCTGTAATCAGCATTTGCCATGCAAGCAGGCTCAATTACATTATCACCGACGGCGATTCTTCGGAGGATGACTTAATGCAGTTTGAAGAACTCGGAGTAAAAATTAAAATCGCAGAATAAAAGCACATTAAGCCGCCCGATTGCTCGGACGGCTTAGTTTTCTTATTTGCCGCAGTTTATGTCAAACCCCGGGTTGCAGGCATAGAAATTCTTGCTGTCGAGTTTATCAGTTGCAAAGCGCAAGCTTTCACCGTTACACTCAAAGCGAAGTCACACTGAATCACGGGTTTTAAGACAACTCCCTGAAATTATAAAAAACGCTACTGTAAATTCTGATAGCGATAACTATCACAATCCCAACAGCAGCGTTAAATACATATATTTATCTTCAGTTACAGAAACGGAGCAAGTGTCTGGCGTAGTGGGAAACAATCCTAAACTACCCTATCTGACCTCTCGCTCCGAAGATATTATAAGCGATTCAGAAAAAGATGTCAAGAACAGGACAATAGTGATATTCGCCTTTTTCTCAACTAATATCAGCTTTTCCGTGATTATAAAAATTCGCGTCGGTTCAGACGTTGTTGAGTTTGTTGCCAAGCTGATAAAATGCTACTGCGGAAGCGGCGGCAACATTCAGTGAATCAACGCCGTGATACATTGGTATTTTCACGGTAAAATCGCATTCGGATATAGTTTTATCAGAAAGCCCGTCCCCCTCTGTTCCCATAATGATGGCGAGCTTATTTTCTTCTGTCAGCCTCGGGTCGTTGATAGAGAGTGAATTATCCTTGAGTGCCATAGCTACGGTTTTGAACCCGAGAGCCTTAATTTCATCAAGACTGTCGTCGGTTAAAAACGTCCACTCAATCTGAAATACAGTGCCCATACTGACTCTTGCAGCACGTCTGTACAGCGGATCGGAACATCCGGGCGTGAGGATTACTGCATCCATTCCAAGTGCCGCAGCCGAGCGGATTATGGCACCCACATTGGTCGGGTTCATAACCTTATCCAATATAACTATTCTTCTTTTGTTTTCACAGATTTCTCTTACGTCGGGCAGAGGCTTTCGTTTCATGGCGCACAGCATACCTCTCGTAAGCTTGAAGCCTGTCAGCTGCGTCAGAACATCAAATTCCGCACAAAAAACAGGAACATCTTTTATTCTCGAAATAATCTGCTTGCCTTCACCCTCAATATGCCTTTTTTCCATAAGGCATGAAACCGGTTCGTATCCTGCATCAAGAGCACGTTCAATAACCTTCGGGCTTTCTGCTATAAACAAGCCTTTTTCGGGGAACTCTCTGTTTAACAGCTGAACCTCGGTTAACCGTGCATATACATCCAGCTCCATCGCCCGGAAATCTGTTATTTCTGTAATTTTATTCATGGTATCTCCATTATGTTAAAATATATATTTTAGACATATAATCTTTTTAGATATCAGCGTTAAAACAGTTCGATAAATTATTATTTATCGCTATACAATCCAGTCCAAAATTCACAACCCATATTTTCGGATGAAATATGACGGTGTGCAGCTCCACGCATGGCAAAGACTGTTTATCATTCTGTCCTCGTACGGTGAAAAATCAAGGTCATCGGGAATATATGCCTCCCAGAATGTATCTGCGCCGAGCTCAAGCATTCCGCCCCAGAGATTTTTCAGATATTGCACCGCTTCATCCTTCATTCCGAGTTTTATCATAGTTTCCGTAACATAATGGCGCATATACGGAGTGACAGGCTGTTTAGCCTTATCATTATCAAGACTGAAAAGCAGAAGATTTTTGGCTTCTTTGCCGCTTATCACACCGCCCAATATCATCCACACCTGCGAATGTACGCTGAACTGCCTGTTATCCGGATCATTTATAAATGCGTTTTCTTTTTCATCGTAAAGATGTTTTTTGCAAGCAGAACGCACAAGAGAGAGAAGTGATGAATATTTCTTATAATCTTCGTCACCGATTGCTTTCAACAATCCGGAAAAACGCTCAAGGGCATAAAGATATACGCCCTGCAAAGCCGTCAGCTTTTCGAGCCCGGGACACCAATCGATAAAAGCAAACCAACCGTCCTGATTTGTGACAATCAGATTTTCATCAAGTATTGCTTCAAAGCTGTCAAGCTGTGCTTTGCAAATCTGCAAAAGGTCGTTTACAACGCCGATGTCTGCGGTATGTTCATAATAATCGCATACACTGACAACATATAAAAGCGCATAGTCTGCAATATGTGCTTCACCCGAATGATAATACGGTGTTTCATAAACATATGACGGCAGAAATCCGAGATTGTTACACTCACCTGCAGCAAAAAGATATAAACATCTTTTTACGATTTCAAGATTTTTGAAAGTGTAGTAGTTTGTCAGCGCCTCAAGACGAAGGTCACCAATCCAAAGACGGCGGTCACGCTTCGGACCGTCTTCAAAGAAGGTCTGCATACATTCCTTGAGGGTGTTGGTTGCAACAATATCAATTTTATTCAGCAAATCGTCCTTTGTATCTGCAGATTCCAAAACAGATACATCCGCACTTGTTGAGGCACGGAAAGAAAAATCATACAGCCTTACAGGTCTGTAGGCTTTTCCTACCGTTATTTTTATGTATCTGCAAGCATACCTTCGGGGCATAGTTACAGTTTGCGGAAAATCAAGATTGAGTATCTCCTCCTGTAACCAGGTTTCAGAAAGTGTACCGCTGTATTGAGAAAAATCATCATTGATTTCCCTGAGATCTTCAGCAAACCTGATGATTAACCGAACAGGAGCATCCACAAAAACATCAACCTTATCAAAAGCAAAAGAAAAATGTCCCACAGCGTGCTCACCAAGGTCGAGCAGGATGCTGTCGCCGCTTGTTGCAGTAAATTCGGTTATATCGGGAGTGAGAACGGTGTAAATAAGATCGGGATAATTCTCCTGAGCCTTGCTCAGAAAGTAAGCTTTATCTTTCATAATATACATCTCACTTTTCAATTACGGTTTAATTATATTTATCAATCTCATTATAATTCCCTTCGTCTGCTTTTGCAGAAGTTTATCATACTCGTTCCGCGATATGCACCTAAAGCACCGATTCTTACTTTTTTCATAACGTTCATAGCCTTTCATTTAAATTAATATTCCGTCACAATGGTCGATTTCGTGTTGAATTATCTGAGCAGGGAAACCTGTAAAAGTTTTGATACGTGTCTGAAATTCAGCCGTCTGCCATTGCACTTTTATACTTTGATAACGCTTGCACTTTCGTGGTCCGCCGAGCAGAGAAAGGCAGCCTTCCTCTGTATCGTAGGGACCCGATTTTTTTATTATCCCGGGGTTAAACATCACCGTATACGTGCCGTCGTTATCGAAAGCGATGATGCGTTTTTGCACACCAATCATATTCGCCGCCATACCTACACAGCCGTCTTTGTGAGCAACCAGCGTGTCCAGCAAATCCTGCGCCACCTGCAAATCTTCTTTTGTTGCCTTCTCCGATTTGATGCTCAACAAAATCGGGTCGTGAATGAGATCTTTAATCATAATATACCTCAGTAATATTAAGTAATAAACATTTTCATTGTATCACAGTCACATGAAACTGGCAACCACTAAACATTCGATGGATTATACTTTAAGCATAATCATCCCATTGCAAAAATCGGTGTACGGATTATTCCGCACACCGACGTTGGGTATATTATTCTGATTTTCAGCAGCCGCAGTTTTTGTCATAACACCGACTTCAACTGCACTGTAACAGTTTGTTTTATTATGATAATATGCTGTTTCCTGATTCTGTTTTCGGAATCTCAATTTTTCCTGCAGAACAATTTCAAAACAAATCCGGCATCAGCTGTTGATTTTTTCGAGATATACAGCAGTTATTTCATCCCGTTCTCCGCCGTAAAACTTATCAAGCACATCAAAAAAGAGCTTATCCCCCGTGGTAATATAAAACAGAGTCATGCTTGATTTAAGTTTAAGTTCATCGGGAAAACCCATTACACGCAAGGCATCGTCCGATTCACATTCAAGCAGAGCGCGGCATATTTCTCTGAGATTTCCGCCAAGATAATCATCATCATAAAACAGCTTTGCTTCTTCAGCGTTTTCAATACCGTAGTAAACAGAGTTGTAACTATGTCCGAGCATTTCAAGCTGAGGGAAAATATACCACATCCAATGTGTTTCTTTTCTGCCTGCCCGGATTTCGTTCAGAGCTGTTTTGTAGTGCAGCTCATGCATTTCATAAAAGCGCTGAATACAGTATGTAGTTTCCATGTTTTAATTCCTCCTCTGAAAAATAATTCTTACTTGCGGCAACTGTGAGCCCGACCAGAAGTCCGACTATAAAATATCCGTGATGTCCTTCTGAAATAAGCAGCATAACAGAGCGTGTACCGGTGATAACTCCGAAATTGATAAACAGTGCCGATATGCTGCGTACGGCAAGAATTACTGATGCAGCAATAAGTGCCGGTTTCATCTCTCCTTTTTGCTTAACGCATTTTATGCTGATGCTTGCAACAAAAGCTACTATCACCAACACTGTAAACGTACCGATAACGTAGCCATAACTGCCGAAAATTTTAGCAAGATTATACTCGGATCTTTTATCCGCAATTTCACCGAAAAATTCCGAATCACCAAAGGCAGGTACGGTTAAAAACATTTTTTCGATGTAAAATATTGTTTCACCCTCAAAATAGCGCATAGCCATATAATCTATTATCTGACATATAAAAAGCATGACCAATGCGGCTGCAGCAAGAGCGACAAAAACACAATTTACAGCTTTTACTGAATTGCTTGTGAAATTTTTATAGTTGTATACAAACAGCAGAATGTGAACGGATAAAACTATAAAAACTTCGATTTCGTCGAGTGTACCCACCGCCAGTACAGTTATCAGAAAAACATAAAACAAGGTATGCCCAAGCGAATCACCGCAACGGCTTACATAGTAAAAAGCGAGGGTAATCACAGCCGCAACGCTGCACAGTGAATAGGCTTTGTAGTTGGTATCAAAAGCATATGCAAGCCCTGAACAGCTGCATATTACACTGATTGCAGTAAATACCGGCGCCAGAAACTGCGGAAAAAAATCAAATTTCAGCACACCTGAAATCAGATATGCAAGGCAGATTCCGACAGCCAGCATAACAAGCCTGAAAACAATATTTCCCGAAAATCTGAAATAATTCATTTCGCCATCATACAGTCTGCAGTCCATTATTCCTAGCAGCACTTCTGTAACAGCAGCGAATAGAGCAAGGCTTATAAGAATAAGCTTGTTGCTTTTTAGAGCATTTTTAAATTCATACATTTGCTTCATTCCTTTCAAAAAAAGAAAAAGGTTTCCTTGCCACACTCAGCGAGGAAACCGCTTTTAATATACTTTATCCGTTATTCAAAAGCTTTCAGCGCAATCTGAATCTTGTTATTGAATACGGCAGCTTCGTTATCACTTACCGATATAACGATTTTTTTGAATGTTTCGTAATCGGGCTTTGTGAATTTCAGTATATTGGTCTGTGGTGTGACATTGCGTATAAGCTTTATTACTTCTGAAAGATTAGCTTTTTTGAAATCTTCACCTCTTGAAGATACGACGGCAGTAAGCATTCCCAGCCTCCACGTGAGTGCTTTAGCTGAAATTGCATTGAAATATATACCTGCCACAGGAATATTGCCTATAAATTTATCTACCGCTAAGTCAATAAGTATTTCTTTAATCAGGCTGCCAAACACAGCGGGTATATCCGACGCGGTGATTTTATGTCTTCCGTAAAGCATCCTGATTTCGTTAATCATCGGTTCATAATGGGTCAGCAATACAACACAGTCAACAGCAAGCGTCGAGGGAAAACCTGCTATTCCGCTTATCCCCTGGATAAAAGCGTTCGATTTTGCTTTGTTGTTGATCAATTTGTAAGTTACATCAAAAACCGCATCATCTTTTGATGTAATTCTCATTGGCTCTCCTCCTCTCTTACGGTTTCAGATTCGTCTGAATCAATATATCTCATCATCTTCAGATATTCATAAACAAGGTCGCAGGAAAAATTCATTTTTTTTAAATTCATAGTGTTCAGACTTTCTTCAACGCTTATTAAGATTTTTGAAAAGCGATCATCAGATTCGTTGATTTTATTCATAACAAACGCTGCCTCCTTTTAAATAAAGGCTGCTGCCGTGCGTAGCAGCAGCCCCATAAGTTGAGGATTTATTATACTGTAATGAGTTTCTTTTCTTTAACAGTTACTTTATCAGCGTTGGAAACAGGTTCGCCTTCTGTAAGGAAAAGCTTGAGTCTCGCAATGCGTCTTCTGAGCTCTCTGAAAGCGACACAAACGGTGTGTGCGACCTTGCCTTGATTATTCAGAACCTTGCAAAGTAATGCACATGTAACAGCCCAGATTATAAAACAACATAAAACAATATACGGTATCAGAACCGCCAACGTTGCAACAAGCCCTCCTCCTGCCAAAAGAATAACCAGTCCGCCGATCGCAGAAACAGTGAATATTACTGAAAGCACTAGCATACTTCCAAGAACGCCGAGAACATCAACAACATTTCTTACAGCTTTTTCAGTCGCGGTTTCACCGGTTGCCTGCATGATTTCGACTGATGCGGCGGCAACACAGACCATCTGTGTAACCTGTTCGATTGTGGTGTCTTCGGGAATGCCGTTGATGCGGTTATTCTTGAGATCAATGTAAGTAAGCATTGCGGAAATGGCTCTGATGTCGTATTCTTTGATGCCTGTGTCAACAAGCATCTCGGTGTTGTCGGAAATTTTAAGTTCGGATATGTTTTCAAGTATGCCGCTCATAAGAATGCCGGAATCTTTTATAGTCTGCTTGAGTTCTTCATAAAGGTGTGCTTCATATGCTTCGGTTGCTTCTTCGGGTGAAACAGAAATGGAATCAATTGCTGCGCTAACAGCTTTTACATCGACCTTATCCTGCTCTTTATTATTGATAATTGTTGTTGCTTTGGAAATGGATTCCTTCAGCTTAAGCCAGAGCTCGCAGCGTGAGTGCAGTGTTAAGTGACCTGTGTTTTTGGTAAGACGTTCATCAAGGAAAGCGTCAAGGTTAATTTTAGCATTTTCATAGTCCGTCTCAAATGAATCGACGCTTGCGATAACGGCGTCAGCCATTAAATAGCCCTGCATCATAGATTTGTTTGAAAAACCGGATACATAAACTTCTGCGAGAATATCTCTCAATGACTTTCCTTCGTCCATTCTTTTAATAATAAGCTCTGCTTTTACTCTTGTTTCCTCGAGTCTGAATGATGTTAAAATAGCTTTCATGGTTATTCCTCCTGAAAAAATAATTTTGTGTTTGCTGATCAGCTTTGCTTCAGCTTACAGCCCCATTCTACACTATATAAACAGTAAAAAATTCTGTCACGGACAGAGTTTTTTATAAGATAAAATCGTTTCTGTTATCAAAAGGCCGCCCTAAATACGACCTTTTAAATTTAATTATTGCAATTTTTTATAATTAAAGTGATATTTCCATTGCGCAGTTAAAAAGTTCCATATCAATGTCCTTCTTTATTTCAAGCGCATCGTTAATGTCGAAATCCGTAAGCTTATTATTGCGCAATGCCACAACACGGTTTTCGCAGCCGATTTGCAGAAGGTGAACTGCCCGGTTGCCCATAAGGCTTGCCATAGTGCGGTCATGTACCGTGGGCGAACCGCCGCGCTGTATGTAGCCGAGGTTTGTTGCACGGGTTTCAATGCCCGTTTCAGTCTCGATTTTTTCAGCGATCTGTTCAGCCGTGATTCCGTCACGCAAACGGATACCTTCTGCTACCATAATAATAAAATGGTGCTTATCTGCTTTTGCTGTTCTTCTGATTCTTTCTATGATATCATTCTCAATATCATAGGGAATTTCAGGAACAAGAATAGCTGTAGCACCCGCTGCAACACCTGCTGCAAGAGCAAGATGACCTGCATGTGCGCCCATAACCTCAATAACCGAGCAGCGGCTGTGGCTTTCAATTGTGTCGCGGATGCAGTCAACTGTATACAGGATATTGTTCAGTGCCGTGTCAAAACCGATAGTGTAGTCTGTGCAGCCTATATCGTTATCGATAGTGCCGGGAACAGCTACACAGGGAAGACCGAAGTTTGAAAGGTCACGTACGCCACGGAATGAACCGTCGCCGCCGATAACAACAAGCCCTTCAATGCCGTGCTTATTTGCGATTTCAACAGCTTTACTTACGATATCCTCGTTTTTGAATAAAGGATAGCGGGTTGTGTAAAGCACTGTGCCGCCGCGATGAATGATATCGCAGACTTTGCGGATATCAAGCTCAACAAAATTCTCCTCAATAAGGCCCTTGAAACCATAGCGGATGCCTACAACCTCAATACCGTTGCTGCAGGCTGTACGGACTACCGAACGAATGACAGCGTTCATACCGGGTGCGTCACCGCCGCTTGTCAATACAGCAATCTTTTTCATGTTTCTGAAGGTTACTTTTCTGCATCTCTCAAACAGCATTTCCCTTGCCTTTTCATCAGCAAACTTCTCACGCATTGACTGTATAATCGGGTCAAAATAAAATGAATAGCGACTCATAATTTTACCTCCTGAATATAGTTTGGTTTTTGCTGATTATACATGGTATTATTTCAGCTCACAGCCCCATTTTAACTATATAAAGGGAAAAAAGCTCTGTTGTGAACAGAGCTTTTTTTAAAATTCGATATACTCGTTTCCGGCGTCAAAGCTGTCTGTTATTACGGTATTGTTGCCGTTTCTTATTTTTTCAAGCTCAGATGCGGGAATCCCGCTGCCCGGAGTATAACGCTGCAGGCAGTATTTTGCGTATTCAGGCTGTTTTTTCAGCCAGTCGAGGATTATGAAGGCGTTTAACGGCTTGAATTTGCATTCATTTACAAGAAAGCGGATATCAACTTTTTCTACGGTAACATCCGGATATCCTTCGCCTTCAATCCAGGCGACAACCCAGCTTTTGCTTTCATCATCCATTCTTTTTATAGCACGGAAAATCTGTACGAGCTCTTTTTCGGAATAAGAATCACTGAATATCTTTCTGAAATATAAATATGTCAGTCTTTTTTTCAATTCAAGCCACCCCTTCCATAATCTGTGCGGCAAATGTCATAGCGTCTGCCTCTACAGGCTGTTTACTATAGCCGCTGAAATCCACATCAGGATCAATATAATTTCCGAAAAAGTTATCCGACCATGCTTTCAGCGTTTCTTCATCAAAGTTCCGGGAATCGTTTGAGTTTACTGCTTTCCACTGTACGGCGTGCCTGAGCTCATGAAAAATTGTTTCAATTACTTCCTGAACACAATATTCAAAATACTTATTATTTTTGTCTACCATAAGCAGACTTATATTGAAAACTGCTTTGTTTTCAGAAAAAATATATCTGCCGCAATTTTCCAGCTCATAAATATCAACATCAATATCTGTATCCAGCCCGTATTCTTTTGCCAGACGGTTTGCAAACCTCGCCATCAGGTCGATTCTTTCTGTATTTTTCATACAGCGGACAGTTTCGTAGATATCAGACCCGAAAAACTCGCGGATTATATTTTTTGACACAGCTATCATTTCTTCATCCGTGCTGTTCATCTGAACCATGGCTTCCCGCGGCATTGTTTTGCGAAATTTCCATTTATCAACAAGAACTTTCATCAGACCGAAAGCTATGCTCATAGCAATGACAGCTACAACGGTTTCAAACATATAATCACATCCTTACAAGCCGGTATCTCTCGTTTTCTTCAATATCATAGGCAAATTCGTTAATTTTGTCTTTTAACACTTCATAGATCAGTTTATCATAATCTGAAACGCACGGACAGGATTCAGACTGCAGAATTGCGTTCTCCTCAAGCTGTTTTTCATACTCAGCCTTTTCTAATGTACTTTTTTGCTCTTTGATTTCTTTTATTTTACCGTAGTTGCCGACGTGATAGTTTTCAGGCTTGAATAATACGTGTTTTGAGGTAGGAGTCATACCCTTGCGTAGCATTCTGCAGTAGGAAACAGCAATACTTTCAACATTTTCTTCGCTGTCACCGTAAACCGTGCAGCTGTCAAATGCCGCTTTCAGCTCATTTTTCCAGCTATCACAGTCTATTATCTCCATATCTTTTAGTTCTTTCAATGCAATACTGATAGCCTTTTCAATGTCCGAGCCGATAACCATTCTCGGCTTGCCGTTTTCAATCAGCGATTCTCTGATTACTTCTTTGAAAAGTTTATCCTCTTTGCATTTATTGTCAAATATCTTCCTTTCGGTTTTGTTTTCATATTTTGACATAATTGCTTTGAAAATGCTTATACAATCACTTTCAAGCGGAAGATACACAGCAAACAGTTCATCGAATCTGCCGCTACGGAAAAATTCTTTGGGCAGAGGGCCGATATTGTTTGCAGTCGCAAAGATAAAGCAGGGCTTTTCGTGCACCTGCATCCATGTAAGAAGATGTGCAAAAACTCTTTTGAAGGATGCTGAATCGTCATTGTCAGCCCCGGCACCGCTGAAGCCCTTTTCAAGTTCATCAATCCAGAGAACACACGACATAGATTCTGCAAGCTTCAATGCAGCTTCCATCCTCTTTTCTGCTTCGCCCTGATATTTATCCATCAGACGGCCTATATCCATTCTCAGCAAGGGCAGTCCGAGCGTGTAGGCTGTATAGTTTGCCGCAGCCGATTTGCCGCAGCCCGGAATACCGCAGAGCAGCACACCTCTGGGGGGTAAAATACCCAACTGTTTTTTGTAGCTGTACCAGTAAAGCAGAGGCTTTTGCTGCTTGCTCAGCCACGGTGTATATAAATCCATGCCGCCGAGCTCATTGTTGCTGACCTTGCAAAGCTCAAGGTAGCCTCCGTGCAGTTTCTGGCTTTTGTAATCATATATGATTTTTTTCAGCTTTTTTGCATCGTGTGTTGAGGCAGCCGCCATTCTTTTGGTCAACATGGTAACCTCTTCTGAAGTTAAACCGAGAAGGATATTTGAATAATCATCCGCATCGTCACAATCGTAATAATTTTCCGACTCTGTGACAACTATTTCTTTTATTTCATCCTCATCGGGAAAATCAAGCTCAATTATATCCATATAGGGAAGAAGGTTTTCGTCCGCATAAATAACTGACGAGTACAGGATAACAAGACTGTTCTGAAAAACCTCATAGGAGCTGTCTTTCGGGTTTTCATGCCGCAGTATGTATTCCGTCAGTTTTTCAAAAGAAGGGTCTTCGGTTACTTTGAATGCTCTGATAAACGGATATTGCGGCTTCCGGCAATCAAGAGGGTTAATGGGTTTGTCGGCAGTTTCAAGCGAATAGTTGCCTATATCCTCAAAGCAGAAACCATCATCCGGTTTTATGGCGCAGTTTTCTTTTTGGGGGTATTCCTCCGAATTCCACATTCTTGTAACCAATGCAGGAGAATCCATAAGAAGCTTATGAATAAAAATATCTGAATCTGTTTTTATGTAAACAACGGGGATGTTCGCTTTAAGGGCATTTCTGCATTTTTCTTTAACCTTGTCGAGTACAGTTTTGCTCATAATCAGTCACTCCATCCTGTTTTTTCAAATTCCATAAGCATTGCAACCCTGAACGCTTTTTCAACGGACTCTTTCAAAACATTATTAAAATTTGTTTCATCCTTTTCAAACTGTGAAGAAAGATTCCTGTTTATCATGCTATAAATTTCGCTCTCTATTTTTCTATTTTCTTTTTTAGATTTCAAACCGCTGAGAATGCTTTGTCGCTTATTTTTATCAAACTTAATTTTTCTCTTTTCCTCCGCTTTTTCTATGTTTTTCCACCGGTTTTTATCGTCGATAGTATCTCTTATGAAACCCCATATACCACAAGTACCAAAGAACAGAATAATCTCAAGTATATCTCCGATTTTCTTTATTGTTTTCATGACCAAACTGTCAATATCAATTGAATTTACTAAATGAGATATATCCCATTTATCCATATTAAATGAAATATTTAATTCTATCTGATTATAGCTTATACGGTTTGTAATATCTTCCGTAAACAATTCTTTTGTATACTTATTAACAACATTAACTATTTGGTTATTAATTTTTTCTTTCCACAAGTCATTTTGTGCAGTTATTACTTTTTTTATATTTTCTTCGTTCGATTTACTACTAAAAAAAATGTTGCACTTTTCATTCAGATCCTCTATGGACGCATCTTCATCACCGTTTGCCCATTTTTCAACTTCTTGCATAATTGCAGAAAGAATATAATCAGTCAAGGCTTTCGTAACATTAAAGCAATGGCTTCCGGGAAGTAAAGAATTAATCTCCTTTAAATCCTTCATTGCTTTTTCAAAAAATCCGGGAAGCTTTTCTTCTGAGGCGCTGACCCATGCAAGACCCTGGGCAACAGCGTATTCAACATTTTCATCCCATATCGGTTCAAGTCCGAAAACCTTTTTGCATTTTTCGGCGATAAAGTCCATACGGCTGGCGCCGCCGGTAAGCACAATTGCTTTAACGGGCAGATTCTCCATGTTTATAATTCTCTCTTTAGCTGCAATAAAAAATTCCTCGCACAATTCAGCCCAAGAGCCTGTTTTTTCTTCGTAGTTTCCGCAATCTATTGTAATATTCTTCCGGTATATAACCTCATCCATAAACTTCCGGTTGATAATTACCGGTTCGGCTCCGGTTTCACCGTCGTCACAATCAAACATAACGGTATACGGCTCACCCTTAGGATATTTTCCTTTGAAATGGTTTTCCTTTTTTTCTCTGAGTTCGCGGTATGTTCTGATACGAACATTATCATCAAAACGAGGAACAATACCGTTGTTTCTGCATTTATTTTCAACTGTATCAAGTGCGAGCTTAGACATTTCCTTTTCTATGGAAGAAGCACCGAGCTGCCAGCTGAATTCTGCCAATCTTTTGCCTGAAAGCAAATATGTACAGTCTGCCGTCAGCGAGCCGAAGTCAAAAACAATAACACCGTCAGCAACGGAAATGCTGCATTTTTCGTTTGCAATGCCGAACAGTGCACCCCTTGATTCCGGAACAATCTTAACCTGTGCAACGCCCGTAGCGTTTTTAATAAGTGTTGCATATGTAAGCTTTGCTATGTCGGAGGTCCAGTTTTCCGTTGCGGGGCAGCCCACAATCAGCTTCAGGTTTTCTCTGTCAGCCTCAGCAAATTTCTGACCGTATGTGATATAGTCATTCAGCAGAGCATAGCAGAAGCACGCCATCAGCGTTCCGTGGCGTATACCGAGCTTCTTCTGGTCTTCAGGTGATTCACCGAAAGGCTCGCCGAATTTTTCGGGGATAATTTTAAAATATCTGAAAGCTCTGCCGTCAATAGCTTCAACGGGAACATCCTCGCCGATTTTTATTTCGCCGAGTGTTTTTAAAAAGCTGTAATCAGGATAAGAGCCACTGTCAATATTCAGTTCAAGCTCGTCTGTTGAACCAAGTGAGTCTGCATATTCTGAACCCGCCTGTTGCCTGAGTTTTTCTATTTCCTCTTTTTGTTCAAGTGCTTCCTGTTTTTTCAACAGCTCATGTTCTTTCAAGGCTTCAAGCTGAGCATCTGTCAGCAGCATCTGTGTTGTTATTGTCTTATGATAATTCGCACCTTCAATTATCGATGTTTTGCACGAATTTTTGTTATCATCATCTGTACGGAATTCCGGATATGCTGCAGCAGACCCGCAATGACCAATATCAATACCCATTGATTTCATAATTCACTTTCCCCTTCAATGCTTTTCAAATTCTCTGATTATTCTGTTAGCTTCAGCCATATGGCTGCTGTAAAATTCTTTTAGTTTTTCCGACGGCGACAGATTCACAGCGCTGTCTGCTTTTGTATAATCTGCAGCCTCAAACCATTTGTCTGTAAAAGCCCCTGTCAGCCTTTCATAAAGTCGACGGTTGGTTTCGTTTTCTGCAGCATTTGAGGCGGTTTTATCTTTCAGATGCCCGTCAAGTTTTTCCATTTCTGACAAGTCTCTGCAACCGTAGCGAAACTCCTCCAACAGTACGGTCATTTTTTTGTATTCATCAAGCTCTTCTTTGCCAAAACACTTTTTGATTTCCAAGGCATCTTTCAGATTCAGACCGATTTTATACGCCTGATACAAACAATCAATCTGCTGAATATGCGAACATTCACTTCTTATAAACGAAATGACATTATTGATATTTTTATTTATGCTGTACGGCGGCAGAGCTTTGTATTCTGCGTGTTTCTCTTTAATTTCGTCAACGCAGGTCTTAAGGGACAGAATATAATTGTTATAAACAACCTCTTTAACAGCCTGCACATTTTTTATAGTATCCAACAACGCAACCGTTTCATTTGTTTTTTTGATAAGGTCATAAATTTTATGCTCACGGTAATAGGCCTTGCGTATATATTCGGTTCGTCTGAATTGCTCCAGGCTGCATTCGCAGCGCACCCATTCATCATAGCACCGTTCAAGTATCCTGCTAAATTCGTCACCGCATTTAAAAGAAAGAATATCTTCAATATTTTTCATGTACGTTCTGAATTTTTCTGTTTCGTGAACATAAACCGTTGTATCTTCTTCGGGCAAATTGCGCAAGCCCACGAAATTATCGGTCTTTTTATCATATTCTATTCGGTCAACGGCTTTGTTGACAAGTCCTCTGACGGATGAAATCTTACTGTCAAATCCATCGAACATATTTTTAAATAAATTCCTGTTTACAGCCAATCAGCACCGCTCCCTTTTATATTATTCCGAATACTACCGCCCTAGCGAAACTGCCCTGCAGGGGGTGGTTGATTCATTATCAATTACTGTTCCGTCCTCAGTCAGAACGAAATATCCGCTATCTGTTACCCTGACCTCAACAACGGTCTGGCTGATGCTGCTTAATCTCAGTTCTACCGCATCAAATTTTTTTGCCGGAATATAGAACGGATATTTCGGCTTACCTTTTTCTATTGTTATAAAGCCTGTGCTTTGGTTTGCTCCCGAAAAGCAGCTTACATTATCGCCGGGCAAGGTCCATTCTTTGCCGTCGGCCTGAATTACTTTAATTTCTGCCTTTTCATAATTATCGCGTACCAACCTTAAATCATGCTCGCTTCCGTCATCGGTCGGAAGAAATCTGATTACCTTTCCGCCGGCTGTATTACAATAAAGGTATTCCTTGTTCTTTAAATGCAGCGTTTTTACAAGCTGTCCCTTTTTTTCTCCGTCCCCGTCATCGTACAGTTCAATAATCGCATCTTTATTGCTTAAACCTGTCGCTTTGACCATGACAGTTTTTATTTTATCCCCCAAGCTCAGAGAATCCGAGCTGTGATACCAGAATTTGTACGGCTTGTTTGAAGTAGAAAGTATAAATGTTTCCTCCGACGGAAACGCAAGGATTCCCGTTTCATTTTTCTCTTCTGCTTTCGGAGCAGGAAGGCTGAAATCATTTATTTTAAGCGCATCAATCTGTGCAAGCTCACATATTGCCAGAAGCACCAGGGCATCGTGCTTACTGAAATCTTTTGCAACCTTTTCAGCATTTTTTAAAATATGATTATATTTTTCTTTTATGTATAATTTTACTGCTTCTTCCTGTATTTCTTTTATTACGCTTTCGGCACCGAATAGTTTTTCTTTTACTGTGCTGATAAAGGAGCTTTCCGTATCCGTAAAGTATTTGTTGAGAATACCGCAATTTTCTGCATCGTTACATAAAACTGCATACCAGTATTTATTATTGAAATGATCGTTTTTTTCGGCCTTGCCCTCATCATTCAATCTTATCAACGGTTTACAGTGAACCCTTGCAAATTTCACGAAATCTTCAAGCTGAAAGTAAATTTCCCATAATGAAAAAGAACTTTGCAATTCATCAAAATTAAGTATATCTTTACCGTCAATTTTAAAGTTATTGTACAATCAGGCCACCCCTTATAATTGCTGATATTATTATAGCGTTTTCCAAATTATATATTTTCTGTTACCAAAAGAACTTTTAAGATTTTTTCTTTTCACTTCTTCAAAGTCGGAGAATCATAAATATTCTTAAATCTGTGCTCGGGCAACCCGTCGTTACGGTATCTTTCCATAATTTCATAAACAACAATATAATCCATTTCTCTCCACTCTTTACAGTTAATCAACGCAAGCATAAGCTGATCCCTGAAATCACTGTCACTAAAACCGCTAGACCCTTGTTCCATTATTATTTTGGCATCTTGTTCGCTAAGTTTCAAAGCAACTATAATTTTCAAAAGCGTTTCCTTTTTGATATTTCCTGTACCCCACTTGATATTGCTCCATGAGGAGTCATCAATCTGTGCATATGCACAGAATCCTGCCCCGTTCAGTTCACCTTTTTTATCTCCGCTTTTAAAATAAAAATCCGTTCTGTCAAGTCTTGCAATATATTCAAGTAATATGCAATACAACTTGGAATATCCGAATTCTCCCTTCTGTTTTTTCATTAAACTTTTATCAAGTTCATTGTAAAAATCGTCATTAGGCATAAAATAAAAAGCCGTCGGTGCATTTACACAATTATCCGGTAACTCAAGCGAAACATTACAGAACCTTGTGTTTATATATTCTTCAATCTCCATTAATATTTTATAATCCATATCTTGTACTTCCTCTCTTTTTGTATAGAGCTATTATGCAAGTTGTTATATTAAGTTACTTTATATATTATACTAATAATATTTTCATGTCAAATTTTTTGGGGATGAAAACGTTTCCCTACACAAAAAAGTTAGTAATTCGGGAAAGTTGATGGATTGTATGTTCTTTACTTCAAAGCCATAAAAACAGTCGGCGCACAGACCGTTTTCTGTGCACCGACCATTTTGTATATTATCTTGATTTTCAGCAACCGCAGTTTTTGTCAAACGACGGATTGCAGGCGTAGAAATTCTTGCTGTCGAGCTTATCCGTAGCAAAGCGCAAGCCTTCGCCGAACCGCTGGAAGTGGACTACTTCTCTTGCACGCAGGAACTTGATTACTTCGTTTACATCGGGATCATCGGAAAGACGGAGGATGTTGTCATATGTCTTTCTCGCTTTCTGTTCGGCAGCAAGGTCCTCATAAATATCCGCAAGCGTATCGCCTGTTGACTGAATAGTTGCAGCCGTCCACGGCATGCCGCTGGCAGCTACCGGATAAACACCCGTTGTGTGGTCAACGAAATATTTGTCAAAACCCTGACGTTTTATTTCGTCAACCGAAAGATTTTTAGTAAGCTGATAAAGCATAGCACCGACAATTTCCAGATGGCTGAGTTCTTCCGTACCTACATCTGAAACACTATGGTCCCTATTGCGTTTCAAATTCCGCCTCGTCGGCAAAGGCAAAAACAGAACATTCAAAACCACTTCAATCGATACCGACACCGGCAGCGATATGAAGTGGTTTCGTGTTTTTGTGAGAATGATATAAAATGTTGTTATCGTTGATTATCTCCAGACCGTCAAAAATCTCGAAAAAGATAAAACAAGGCCGATATCATAAACAACTTCAGCTTCAGGCTTTGCGACTAAAGAACTATCAATATATAAACATCAAGCCGTTCGAGCAATCGGACGGCTTTGCTGCAAACAACTTATTCTGCAATTTTATATTTAGTTCTTGTTCCGTATTTGACCGCTGTGAGAAGTCCGAGCTTTTCGAGCTTGAGTACAAAGCTGCGGATTGTTGCGTAGGCGGCATTACCGAAGTCTTTTTCAAGCTGTTTTGTCGAGAATTCATCTGTACCGTAGCAGGAAATAACAAACTGCCACAGCGCTGTTTCCTTTGCGGTCAGTTCGCCCGATTTTACTGCTTCATCATAAGCCGAAAGAGTGTCTATGCCATTGCTCATCTTGTTATAAACATTATCAATAAAATAAAGCACAAACGGTGTTACATCAATTTTACCGCTGTATTTCTTGTTATCCTCAATCGCCGTAAATGCATCATAGTATGCTTTGCGGCTTTTTTCAATCAGTCCAGAAAACGGAATAAAAAGCGCAGACTGGTAGCCTTTCTGAATCAAAAACCAAAGATGCATAAGCCTTGCCGTTCTGCCATTACCGTCAAAATACGGATGCACATAGGCAAAATAAAAATGTATGATTGCCGCTTTTACAAGGTCATTGATATCATCATCTGAATTTACAAATTCAATAAGTGCTTTCATAAATCCGGGCACTTTCTTGTGGTCAACACCAGAATGCTCAACACCGTTGCCGACAACA
Organism: Acutalibacteraceae bacterium; assembly: GCA_045536235.1. Classification (GTDB taxonomy): domain Bacteria; phylum Bacillota; class Clostridia; order Oscillospirales; family Acutalibacteraceae; genus UBA8612. Next base: position 57,517 of record JAZSND010000016.1, read on the forward strand.
TAAACCGTATCGTGGCGGTAAAAACTGCCCTCATTCAGCCTGTCGTCACCCTCAAGAAAATCTCCGACAGTCATCATATAAAGCCTGTGCAGATTCTCTTCGGTGATTTTGTTGGAAGTATCCGCAATAAATTCCAGACCCTTCTTGACACCGAGAATCCTGCTTTCCTGCTCATCTTTGGGCGCATAGCCTTTGAGGATATTTCGGACGCTGTCACGGCTGAAATCAATGTTCTCAATAGCTGAAGTCGCAACAATTTCATCCTCCGCCGCCTTAACACCGTAATAGTTGTTCTGATTTTTCAGCAGCAGTTTGACCACATTCTGGCTGACCGCCGCATGGTTTTCGATAAAAACAACATTGTTCCCATTGAAATCCGAAAGCGGCAGTTCTTTGTAATACAGCTCAGAAAGTGTCTGCAGAAACGCATCAAAATCCGCACTGTATTTGTATTTCATCTTTTCAAAATTGCAAAAGGATTTATCTTTGAGCATCTTTGAAAAAAGCTTGATATCCATAGCTACCCCCTTTGATAGTAATTGGTATCAGTTTGTATCAATATATCACAAATTATTCATCAAGTCAACAGGTTTTTATCGTTGCAATAGTTATTACTTTTATAACACAAATTTGTGTTTGTGTGTTATAATTGCAGTATACTCATTAAAGAGGTGTTGTTTTATGGTCTGCACTTTCTTCGGTCACAGAAATGCCCCAAAAGAAACAGAGCCAGCCCTGCGACTGACTCTGTTAGATTTGATTGAGAATAAAAACGCAACTTTGTTTTACGTCGGCAACCATGGCAATTTTGATGCTATGGTGCGGCGTCAGCTTGAAGATTTGTCAAAAACTTACCCGATAAAATATTACGTGGTTCTTGCCTATATGCCGGGTAAAAATGGTGAGCCTGATGAACATACAATTCTACCTGAAGGCTTGGAAACCGTTCCCCGCCGATTTGCGATCAACCATCGCAACAAATGGATGCTTGATAAAGCCGATATTGTTGTGACGTATGTTACGCACCCATCATCGGGAGCATATAAGTTGAAGGAAACTGCTGCCGCAAAAGGCAAAGCGGTTATTGAGTTAGCAATCAGAACTGAATAACGTTTGAAACGTTATCGATTTTCTGAACAGAGAAGATGTTTTTCTTTGCATAGTGGATACAGGTTACACGGTACTGGTAGCCGGTGGGGACGGTAAGGGATTTTGCGAGATTACATGCAAATTCATCCCAATATATATCTTCATATGTTACATAATCCGACCAGGATGCGCTGCTGCTTGCTCTGCGCTGAACAACAACCTCTTTGAATCCGGACTTTACAACATCAGGAGTTCCAGTTGTCACGCCAGCGATATTTAATGTGTTTGTTCCGCTTTTTGAAATAGCTATAGCCCAAGCACTAATCAAATCGGATGCTCTTTCGTTTTCGCCAGCTACATGAATTGTATTATTTGCCAAAATTGCGTTGAATTCTTCCTGAGTCAGTATCAAGTCCTGCCATTCGGGCACCTGTTCATTCTGTGCAAAAGCAGTTGGCACCATAGTAACAATAACCATAACAATAGAAATGACTGTGAGGAGAGTTTTTTTCATAAAAGCATATCATCCTTTGACATTTATTGTTTCGGCAATTGAAACCATAGTTTCAAAATCACAAGTCAAAGTAATCTGATAATTGGTCGCACTATCGGAATAATTTATATACGATACATCATCCTTACTAAATACAACTATTTCTTTGCCATCGATTGTCAATTGTTTAAAATATCTATACATATCCGAAACATTAACTTGACCGTTTGTCATATTGTGGTCAGCGCTTTTATATTGAGTAATCATTATATTTCCATTGATTCCTTTAACAGGATTTTTTACATCAATCAAAAACGTTGTTATATGACCATCCTGCACGAGTCGTGCAGACTTCTCATACTCTTCACCACGAAGAACCTCAGGCAACATAAAACTATCAAGACTGTTTATAATCATTTCGCTGACAGCATCGTTTTCACTCGCCATTGCAGGCTCATCCTTATTCAGATTAATTTTGAAGAAATCATTATAAAACTCAATAATACTGTCCGAAGCTTTGTTATCAAACAGCTTTGCGCCGGCGGGCAGGGCTACGACAAATACCAGGGCAAACACAAGAACAAGCACCGCCGCAACAAGAAGAATGCGTTTAAAGGGAACAACCTTCTTTTTGTCGAGTTTTGCAGACTCTGTACTTTCTGCTACGTTTTTATTCTCAGCCTCCCACGGGCGATACATTTCTACCGGCTTGCCTTCCTTGAAGTCGGGATTGTACGCCTTTGCCAACACAGCGGCGCACATATCAATAAGCTCGGTGTCCATTTCATCCTCGGGCTTTTCAACCTCGGAATCCATCAACGCTTCAACTTCTTCAATGGTAAGCTCCATACTACTATCCGATATGTACTTTTCAAGCATCTCTTTTGTGATTTCGATTCTATGTGACATAATTGCCTCACACTCCTATAATGCAGTTTTCTGAAAAAAGTTACACAGAAAAATAAAAAATTTTAAAACTTTTCTTTTTCGATTCTTATCTTCTTTAGTTTGTGCTTCAGCCTGAATATCTGCGTCTTGGTTGCACTCAGGTTTTTTCCTATCAATTCGGCTATTTGCGCCTGCGGAATTTCATCAATAATTTCGTATTTGATTAATCTTCTTTCCTCGTCGCTCAATTCTTCACGCAGCGCTTTACATAGTTCTGCGTTCAGTTCCTGTTTTTCAAGTATTTGTGCAACATCATCCGCAGAATACGGAAGATAAACTGTTTCATCAAAAGGTGCAGAAGAAAGATTGTTTTTATCTCTTTCGGTGTGTCTGTATTCCGTAAACGCAAGATTTTTTACGGTAGCAAGCAACCACGCTTTCGGATTTGACGGCACACCGTCGTTTATTAACTTTTCCCATAGCAGCCTGAACGCATCGTGCAGCATATCGTCTGCATCATCCGGTCTCCCTTTAAGTTTTGCATGGCAATAGTTTCTGGTTTCTGAAACGTGTTCGTTCCATATCTGAGTATATATCTCCTGCAGTGAACGGTCCATAGCACACCTCAATCATTGTTATATAGCTATAATAATTATTATAAACATAAATACACAAAAATTGCAAATATTGTTTTATTTTGTCGAAAGCGGTGCGATTAAAGACGACTTTTGCTGTATCAATTATGTAATTGTTATTTTGTAAAAGTTAATCTTCTATTTCCCAACCATCTGATATCATAACTTCGTTTTCGTCGTATTCTGCAATATGGCGGTATTTGCGCCCCTGCAAATCCGTAGCCGTTCCATCTTCGTAGGCTATAATAAAAGAGCCGTTATCAAGAACGGCTACATACATATGTTTACTATCGTAAAAAACTTCTTTTAACATCTTCGTGCCTCCTGTTATTTAACAGCAAAAGCCGCCGAGAGTAAAATGCAGTTTTTTAAAATAAAGTTACTTTGTATAAATAAAATCTTAATTATATAAGAGCAAGCCGCCCGATTTTTTCGGACGGCTTGCTTTTTCTATTTTTATTATCTAAATACAAATATTTTTGTTTTTATGTAACTTTTCACTCTTTTTCGACATATTACTTATAAGTGAAAAGACAACTGTGAATATTCGTATTTTTTCTCGGCACAGATTGTAAACTAATGTTTAAACATTAAATTTATGGAGGTAAATTTATAATGAAATCTAAAGCTTTATTCAAAAAAGCCGCAGCTATTTTGGGTGTTGTTTTATTTGTTATTTCATCAACAATAACTGTATTTGCACACTCCGGTCGAACAGATAGCAGCGGTGGACACAGAGATAATCAAAACAAAAGTGGTCTGGGAAGCTACCATTATCACTGTGGCGGATATCCGGCTCATTTACATAACGGTGGGTATTGCCCGTACACTGACGTTATGCCGTCAAGCGTAAAGATTAAAGTTGCTAAAACAACTTTGGGTATCGGAGAAGAAGTTTCAATCGATGCAACCGTCTCCCCAAGTAACGCTTGCGATACTGACGTTACATGGAGCTGCAGCGATTCGTCGGTAATATATGTTTATAGTGGTAAAATTGTTGCAAAAAATCCCGGAACGGCAACAATCACAGCAACGACTGTTAATGGCAAAAAAAGCAGTGTTAAGATTACTGTAAAAGAAAAGCCGATTGAATCAGTTCAGATTGAAGACACAGAAATTGAAATGTTATTAGGCGATACTCATACTTTAAACGCAATTGTTATCCCTGATGACGCAACATATCCGGAAGTTACTTGGTCAGTAAAAAATCCTGATATTGTTTCTGTTTCTGATAACGGTACTATTACAGCTTTGGCTTGCGGTGAAACAGTTGTTATAGCAACATCTAAAAACAATTTAACTGATTCGGTTGTGGTTAAGGTAAATGATATCAAAACAGAATCAATAAAAATCAGCGGTGCAGATAAGGTTATGGTGGGAGAAACTCTTTCTCTGTCTGTTGTTTTCACACCATCAAATGCAACTAACCAAACAGTAACCTGGTACATAAGCAATACTGAAATAGCTTCCATTGACGAAAACGGTGTTCTTACAGCAATAAAAGAGGGCACTGTAAAGGTTGCCGCTGTCACAGCTAACGGAATAAATACTGAATGTGAGATTGAAGTTTCTTCAGAAAGTGAAGGCTCCGCAGGTGCTGTTGGCTTTGGTGTTGTTGCCGTTGCAGGCGCTGCGGCAGCAATTGGTATCGTAAAGAAGAAAAAATCCCGATGAGGTTGTATTATGAAATTTGGTGTCAGAAAACCATCTCTTAAACGCTCAATTAAAGCCAGAACCACCGGGATAGCAAAACGTGCCATAAAAAAAGCTCTTATTCCTGGATATGGCAAAAAAGGAATGGGCTGGATTAAAAATCCTAAAAAAGCGGCTTACAATAAGATTTATAGAAAAACTACATTCAGTATATTCGATATATTTAAATAATAATTGCCATATCATATAATTTTTGAGCAGTTAACGAAAGCTATATAAATCAGCGATTGCAAGTAAATTAACGACAAAAAACACAAGCCGAAAAAAACGTAATAACAAACATAAAAAAGCGTTGCAGGGTGGGCGTAATATGCCACAAATGCAACGCTTTTGTTTTGATATAAAATACAAACACTAAATTATAATGATTTTATTTTTGTGCTTCGCCATTCATGTAGTTATATGCAATTTCTTCAACATCCTCAGCTGTCAGTGTATCAAGCACTGTAACAGCGCCATAATGGTTAAGATAAGAATCGCAACATTTCCTGAAAAGTGTAGTACATGCATTCCCTTGATCTTCCTGAATACGTTTTAAAGCCGAAAGAAGCCCCTTAACAATAGTTTTATTCATGCTGAACGGCTGATCAAACAAATCTTTCTGAATTTGCTGTGCCGAAAAGAGCGTTTCGGTTAAATACCAGGGATTTGAGTTCTTTCTTTCCTCGTCATAAGTTAGATAACCAGACCACCACAGACGAGAAATAGCATTGTAATAAAGCAACGAACCTCTACCTTCCGTAGCGAAAAAACGCTTATCGATACTTACTGTATCGTCCGCTTTTTTCCATCTTTTGAGGATATAATCTTTGAATGTTATGTGGCAAAGTGCCGACCACAGCAAAGGATCTGATGCCTGGAGAGGAGTTATTTTGTCTTTGTATTCGGTGTAAAAAGACTTGATATTAATAAGATCGTCGCTATTTTTGGTTTCGGTATCATCACCAGTGCATATGAGTTCTATGTTAGGGACCGTGATGGATGATGTTTTATAAAATTCGTCAAGACCTGCCGTTGCAAAATATTCATCTAACCAGGGATCCTCACTGTAATAATTATTTTTATTGAGGTGCAAATCTTTTTTTAACAGTTTATATGCATCTTTAGTGAAATAGATTAAGTTCATAAAGATTCGTCCTCCTGCCTAATAGTAGACCAATCTGTAAGTTTTTGCATAAGGTTACTTATGGAATCACCTACTACATTGCCAAGCAACAAATTTGCCAGTTCAAAATCAGAACGATTACACGTTGCCAACTCTTCCACACCAAGATTTGTAAGAGCGTGCATAATAGAATCGGCCCAGACCGTACCTTTATAATGAGGCTCGTCCTCATCCACTTCGATAAGCTCTTCTTTGCGAAGAAGAGCAATTGCTTCTGTTACCGCAGGTAGGATAATCGAGGATTGAAGGAAGCGCTCAACACCGTTTTTTAGATGTTTTTTAGTACGTAATTTCGCATAACTTTTATACTCATTATCTGGCAAGGTGATAACGATATAATTTGTTAATGCGGGATCCTCTTCTTCGACGGAAGCATAATTAACCTTCATTTCAGTAACAGATGGGCTACCTGTAATCTGAACGATGCCAGAAACATTTTTCTCTAAAATCGTGCTTAACTTGATTTTCAATCCGGGCTCGTTAGCTATAACAGCACCTTTTCTGATTCTGAAAGATGCACCTTCAAAGTAATCGTTATTAAACTCATCAAGTTTGTAATTATCAAAATCCTGTGTTGCAACAATCATTGCTTGAAAATCAACAACATCAGTAACCATCTTCTTTGGAAGGGTAATGATGGTATTTCCGTCTGCTTTTAATTCCTCAACAGTACGATACGATGTTCTGTAACACACCACACGCAAATACATCTTTGCAATGCCGTCACGAACAAGTTGTAACATTCCGGGGCAATCAAGAGTGTACTGAATTTCAAATTCAAGATTTTTTCCAGCATCTCCATGAGAAACTATTTCTATAGAAAAATTGCATTCCGCAAAATCGTTGGTGTATTCATTTAACACCGGATGCGGATACTCTATTGCTTTATTTCTCATTTGACACCTCCATGGTAAACACGGGAATAACCGCCATTACTTCGTTGCTTTCAAACTCAACATACATCACATTTTTGCCCGCTTTCAAAGAAATTGGACCTATTTTTTCTCCGTGTACATCCATTCTGGGAAGACCCTCAAGTTTGACGTTTTTAATTGTCAAATGATCTTGCTTGTCATCTTCACGGCCAGCAAAATACTGAATATACACATTTTCATAATCAGCGGGAGAATTTATGTAGGCTCTATATTTATTTCCAGCCATATAATAGGTTCGGTGATCGCTAATATTTACAGTAGCGATTTTCACCTTGCCGGGACCGCTGGAAACCCCTTTCTCGGAGCCTTTGCCTGGGGTTACAACAGGGATTTTTACATTGGTCTTCTTTTTGCGTTTTTTCTTGCCAGTCTTTATGCCAGATTTAGGAGCGTTTTTACCAGTGCTACTTTCAGCACTCTCATACTGACTATTATAAAATACTCTTCCATCATACGATGCGATTTCAGAAATCTTAACATCGGTTTTCAAACCATCCGTGCCCTCATTGGTGGCACTATTATCTGAAGCATCCGGCAAATAACTACCAACACCGCCATCCATTCTATCGGTAATTTCGGCTTTCTCAAATTCATCTAAGGCTTTTTGAATTTCTTTTCCGATATTTCTGATATAGCGAGCGGCTTTGTTGTGAAGATCACGGTTATCAGTAATATTCTTTGCCTTCCACTCGGTATGCTGCGGAGGTTCAGCTTCTCTAAGGGTTTTGCTTAAATCCATCTCACCAACATCATTTACAACTATAACGACAGAAAAATGGGGCAAAACATCACTTGTGGTAGTATTGATAAGCATACCGGTAGAGCGAAAACGGGAAAGAGACTGGGAATAGCCATCGTCATAGCGCACATAGATGCTCAAATCATCCTTTTCCGCAATCTTTACCTTTCGAGGTTGAGTCTTGGTTATGGTTTCGTAGATTTGGCGAGTATACTTAAGTTGGGGATCTTCCGAAAATGTTTTGAACAGCAAATCTTCCACTGTATCCTTACGAATCTCGTATAGCGCCTGCGGAGATTTGATGGTCACATCTATTTTTCCGTTGATAATTGACAGAATAAAGTTTTTAATGATTGCTACTGCGGTTTTTTCTTCCCAATCATCGTAATCATTTTTCTTAAAACCTACTACAGCTACATCGGTACCAATTTCTGTGCGATTGAAAATATCGATTTTCGCCAAATCACAATCATCTGTAGGGAGTATGGGGCGACCAGTATATTCATCTTCGAGGTATAAATATTTTCCTATGGGCTGAGTTTTACGCATAGAACCGTTGTATTCTCTTTGTGTTGTTACAAGACGCGCTACGCCTTCAAATGCACGGCCTTCATCTTTGGCAAGAGTATTATAAAAAACAAGATTCAATGCCGAATAGGCAAACGGAGCATTCTTGCCTATACCAAAACTTCCGGCACTATTATCGTCTTGTTTAATAGAGATGCCTTCGGTATTAACAAGCAAATCCCAAAAAGATTTTTCATCATCAGAAGCATTAACACCATTAAGACCCACGGTGTTATAGTCGCTCATAACAAGCATCGGAATAGTTTCACTCTCAAGAGCCTTTTTTACATTATTAAGAAACTCCATGATTTTTGGGGTGCTGAGAGGACTTGTTGTCCAATACTCAATGCTACTCTCTAATGCTTTCCTATATCCTTCAAACATCGGATATTTTGCTTTTTCGATTTCGACTAATTCGAACTTTACTTTAACGGGAATATCCGCAGGGAGAGCCTTGTTTCTCGCATCAAGTGAGTTCTGGCACACTTCACGTGCCAAGCCATCCATTATGCCTGTTCCTTTAAACATAGTTATAGCAGCAATATTGTTACCACTCTGGTTACCAGTTCCAAGCAGAGGAAAATCCCAACAAACTTTTCCCATATCCGTTCTCCTTAATCTAAAGTAAATCTTTCTTCTTTTGCGTCAAGTCCCAAAAACTTATTTTTGGTGTTTTTCAATTCTTTCTCAAGGGCACCGAAAATTTTTTTAATATCCTCATCGGTATATTCGTAGTTACCCTTACTTGAGCAATTGCCGAGTAATCTCATCATCTCAAGGATTTTATTTGTTCTTGCTTCTGCAATTCTTACAAATCGCTCTCTTTTGGTTTCTGTAGCCATGTTTTTGACCTCCTATTGTATTCTTCGACATTATTCTATCACGCATCAATATATTTGTCAATAATAAATCGATACAATTTCAAAATGTAGTGATTTATTTCTATTTTGTAGTTGAGTTTGTGTATGCTCTAACGTGGCGAATTGCAAATAAAAAATGTAGCCAGTATTACCGACTACATTTTCGAATATTATTTCTTTTTATAAATCTTCTTCGCCTAAAAGTCTAAAACACTCTGTCATAAATTCTGCCATAGTTTCAATTACCGGTATTGTTACAGCGTTTCCAAATTGTTTGTATTTTTGACAATCCGAAATACCATCGGGGAAACTAAATGTATCGACTCCGTCCTCAATGAATGCATATCCAATAAAACCTTGCAGCTTACCCCATTCTCTTGGAGTCATTACTCTAATACCTTTTGCGTTCAGAGGAGTTGTTTTAGTTGAAATTGTCATGTTGGCAATGCCATCTTGAGGATCAAAAACAAGATTTCTTTCCTTGCCAGAACCGCCAGTGGCAAGAATGGTATTAGCAATTGGATGCTCGATTCCCGGTCGATTAACTACTATATATCCAAATCCGTTACCATTTGCCTTTTGCCTTTCGCGATGTCTTTCTAATGTTTCCAGATATCCCGATGACATATAATGTCTTGGTTCGGCGCCAAATTCCAGCAAGTCATTTAAATTTTCATAAATATGCAAATCATTATGCTCCGGAAGCAAATTCGGCAATGCTCCGGTTAGGTCTTCCCCGTAATGCAGCCTGTCAAACGCCATTATATATGTTCGCGGTCTGTTCTGCGGTACACCAAATCGTTTCGAATTGCGCACAAAATCACGTCCATCATATATTAGCTGCCCGTTTCCATCATATGACACACCAATAACTTTATAATTCAGTTCTAATTCCAATCTGTTTATTATGGTGCGCATAGTATTGCCGTTGTCATGTCTGATAAGGTTATCTACATTTTCGAGAAAAACCCCTCTTGGACGGGTTCTTTCTATAATCTCAGCTATATGGTTAAAAATTATACCTTTTGTTTCGTCATTGAAACCTTCTTCCAAACCGGCGCGGCTGAATGTCTGACACGGAAATCCTGCAAGCAAAACCTCATATTCGACTTCTGCCGCATAATTTTTGAATTCTTCTGATGTTAAATCATTTTGGGGATTTTCGTTATACAAGTGCTCATATGTCATACAAGCATATCTGTCTATTTCTGCAGACAAAACATTTTGATAGTGTCCTGTCATTTCGAATCCTTTTCTTATGCCTCCTATGCCGGCGCATAAGTCTATTGTTCTTAATGGCATAGTTAGTATTTCTCCTTACATGCTTTTTCTATTATATCTGCACACTGTACTACACTGTTTTTTATCTCGTTTCCCCAAAACCTCAAAACAATCCATCCGTTTGATTCTAGTCTTTCGGTTACTTCGCGGTCACGTTCTATATTACGCTCAATTTTTGGAATCCAAAATTCTTGATTTGATTTAAAATCCGCTTTTCTTTCTTCCCAGTTATAACCGTGCCAAAACTCGCTGTCGCAGAATACGGCAACTTTCTTACCGATAAAAACAATATCGGGCTTACCGAAAATGTTTTTTGCATTCTTACGATACCGTAAGCCTCTTGCCCACAGTTCTTTTCGAAGTGCTGTTTCAATTTTGGAATCTTTGTTTTTTATAGCCTGCATATTTCTGCGGCGTTGCTCGGGAGTATGTATATCCAAAGCGAAACTCTCCTAACAAATAATTTATCTTGATCTTACAAAAATTTTGTCTCTGTGATAATCCAAATGTTCTCGCATCTTTGCGGTAGCTTTTATGTTATATTCAACATCTGAAGAGATTTTCAGTTTAGAAATTTCCCCTGCAGAAAGCTGGGGTGATACTATTATTTTACCGAGATTTGAAAAGGTAATTAACCCGTAATCAAACAATTTATCATATGTAGGAGTTAATAAAAGTCCGTTTTCTTCACTTAAACGCTCATCGTTATTGCTTGCAGCCCAAGGCTTGATATGGCTTGCAATCAAAAGTTTTTGCGTTGTAACACCTGTAACAACGCATGAACCGTTATATTTTTCTATCAACTTTTTACGGAACAAGCCTTGTCCTACTCTGGATTTTATTATTGCTGTTCTTTCGGTTTCTCCAAGAGTTGAGTATCCAGAAATCGCATTAACTATTTCGTGTTGATGGGTTATCACATCAGGGTTAGCTGTTCTGAACATACGGAATTGTTTAAGTGCATTACTGTACATATTGTTTCCAGTGCTGTTCTTTTCTTTAAAGTCGGGATTGTCAAGTATAATCTGAATATACCAATCGAGCTGAAGAGACGACAGTTCAAACAAACTTACAGGGATAACACTTTTGGCAAGCATTTCTTTTGAAATGTTGTTAACGGCTCGGGAATATTTATAAATTGAACTATCACTTAATGAAGTGTTTTCTTTTATCCACGATGATAATTCTTCAAGCGTTACCATAAAGCAACCCCTTCATTTCAACTTTTATAAAACATTTACCCAATATAATTTAAAATTAAGTTTATATTATCATATATTTCTGTTTTTTTCAACAAATTAAACTTCTCGTTCTACTCTTGTAAATACCATAAAATATACTTGACTTTTTTTCTGAAGCAGAGTGATATATACACCGCAAAGGAGATGAGGCAATGGCAAATATACTTGAAGATCTGTGGTACGGGAATATCATTCCTACGGAGGACTTGGGCTGGAAAAACGAGCATGTAAAAAAGCTAAGTGCTCTTATGACCAAATATCGGGATGAGGTAGTTGATACCTTGAGCGATACACAAAAAGAGCTGCTCGTAAAATATGATGATGTCGTAACCGCTATGCATACGGAATTTGAAAAAGACGCTTTTGTTTACGGATTCAAATTAGGCTACCGGATTATTTGGGAAACGTTAGAGACTAAAAACTGAATTAACAACAAATATTGAAGCACACAACTATACCGTAAAAAGTGTAGTTGTGTGCTTTTTTGCGTGAAAAATACGGTCAGAAGACCTTTTTTACACAATGTTTGTAAACATTCTGTGAACATTTCGGCAAAAAGGTTTAAAAATGGCAAAAAAATGTCCGTATAGCGAGAAGAGTTAATCTTGCTTCTCGGAAAGGATATTGATTATGCAAGTTCAAATCAAAAGCATACCACAGAGTATGAAAGACCTTGGAGAGTTCTGCTGTTGGAAGTGCGAGGACAAAGACGGCAGAAAAACCAAAGTGCCGTACAACCCTGTAACCGGATACGGTGCTAAGACAAATGACCCATCCACTTTTGTTCCGTTCAACACTGCTATAAACGCATTGGGATATGACGGAATCGGTATTCGTGTGAGCGGAAAGTTCGTAGGTATCGACCTTGACCACTGTATTGAGGACAACAAACTTCTGTCCTGGGCAAAAGAGATAACGGATCGCTTTAGTGAAACATACGCAGAAGTCAGTCCTTCAGGGAAAGGAATACGCATTTTTTGCTTACTACCTGACAATCTAAATTACAACACCCAAAACTATTACATCAAGAAAGACAACATTGAAGTTTACATTCCCGGTTACACTAACCGATTTCTTACTGTGACGGGCAATGGAATAGGAGCAAAAGAAATAACCGAAACAGCAGAGTCTCTTATGTGGCTACTTGAAACTTATATGCGTCGCCCAACACCTCCTACGCTTGCTTCAATTGCATATGGTGAAAGTTACCTTGATGATGACAGCGTTATTGCCAAAGCTTCAGCTGCCGCAAACGGTGAGAAATTCATAAAGCTGTGGGGCGGAGATATTTCAGATTACGGTTCTCGCAGTGAAGCTGATGCCGCTCTTATTTCTATTCTGGCTTTCTGGTGTGGTGGTGACACCAAGCAGATAGACAGGCTCTTTCGCAAATCCGCTCTTATGCGTGAAAAGTGGGATGCCAACCGTGGTGCTGACACTTACGGAAATATTACTGTTTCAAAAGTCTTATCAACTATGACTGACTTCTATAAACCCGTAATCCGTTCAACTTCTGAAAGCAATTCCGAAATGGACAAACTTAAAGAACTGAATCCTATGGATTCAAGCAGATATCCGTGGAACGATATCGGTGCCGGACATATATTTGCAGATTTTTATGCCGACCGTCTGCGATATGTACCCGAACGCAAAATGTGGTTCTTTTATGAAAACGGTATATGGCAAGCAGATACAGGTAGTATTCACGCTATGAGATACTGCATGGAGCTTGCTGACCTCATGTACACTATCGCCCTTGAAATAAAGGACGAGGACAAACGCAAGGCATATATGAAATATGCTGCAAGATGGCAAAATCACTCAACCAGAGTAAACCTTCTCAAGGATGCGCAGGTATACCACCCGATTTCTTACAGTGAATTCGATTCTGATATTTACACGTTCAACTGCAAAAACGGCACACTGCATATTGATACCGGCGCATTTACTGAACATCGCAGCACAGACCTGCTTACAAAGAAAAGTAACGTTACATACGATCCCACCGCATACTCTGAACGCTTTGTTACATACATCAATGAAATCATGAACGGTGATACCGAAAAGGCAAAGTTTCTGCAAAAGATTCTTGGATACGGTCTTACGGGAGATACCCGACATGAATGTATGGTTATTCTCTACGGCGCTACTACCCGTAACGGAAAAGGTACGCTTTGCGAAAGTGTGCTGAAGGTTGTCGGCGATTACGGTTGCTCTTCCCGAGCGGAAACAATAGCAATGAAAAGCAATACCAATGGCTCTCAGCCCAGCGAGGATGTGGCAAGATTGGCAGGAGTGCGATTTGTTAATATACCCGAACCGAGTAAAGGTATGGTACTTGACGCAGCAAAAGTTAAAGTAATGACGGGCAACGATACGATTAACGCTCGTTTCCTTCACGAAAACAGCTTTGACTTTCAGCCGCAGTTCAAAATTTATGTTAACACAAACTTTCTGCCGGTAATTAACGACACTACCCTCTTTTCAAGTGACCGCATCATAACAATACCATTTGACAGACATTTTGACGAAAACTCCCGTGACACTACCCTCAAAAGAAAGTTTGCCGAAGATACGGTACAGAGTGCGATTCTTAACTGGATGATTGAAGGATACCGTATGCTGCGCAAAGAGGGCTTATCGCCTCCGCTCTCGGTAAAGAAAGCAATAAAAGAATATCAGCACGACAGCGACAAGATGGCAATGTTCATCGAAGACAATCTGGTAGAAAAGCCGGATGCCGAAGAGCTGACCTCCGCCGTATATTCACGTTACCAGGATTGGTGCAAGGATAACGGTTACTGCGCCGAAGGTATGAAGAACTTCAAACAAGGCCTGCAGGCTTACGGTCAAGTCGTTCGCAAACGTCCGAAGTCAGGCGGAGAGAAAACTACAGTACTTCTCGGCTACAAGCTCATCAGGAATGATGGTGCGTACATTTACAGATAAAAACTCTTCGTGGCAAATGTGGCAGATGAATATGTGTTTTTCTATAGGAATTTTATTTTTCAAGACAAGTATATTTACTTGCCACGCTTGCCCCAAGAAGGGCGCCCCCATAAGGGGGTAAAAATCTCTGTGACTATTTATATTTCACAGCGGCGCAGGGTTTCACGCATAAATTCGCAAAAGTTTTAAGGGTAATAGGCAAAAAGTTTTTTACCTTTCAGAATGGTTGCTTACACAATTTAGTACCATCCGCTTTTAACAAAACTCAAGCAGTTATAGCTAATCTTGATAACACATAAAATCTAAAGGAGGTGGAAGGATTGGCACGAAAGAAGAAGCAATATGTACTTGTTGAAAAGCCTGAAATAAAACTTGATAAACCCATGCAGGAAGAGTTCGATAAAATCGTTGTAAATGCTCTGTGTCAATCCCTCTACCAAGCGGGTAAACTGACAGAAGAACAGGTCAGATATCTGGAGAATATTAACCTGAATATTTGGTAAGTAATCGTATTGATATACATCGGTTACTATGGCACTATGCTCACACAGGAGGTGTTGACATGACAAGTTTTAAGCCAGACAGAATATTAAAAGTTGCAGTTTATTGCCGTGTTTCAACCGACAGCAACGACCAGGCAAACTCCCTTGCAAGTCAGCAGAGCTATTTCAAGGAATATATCGAAAGAAATCCGATGTGGGAGCTTTATGAGATTTATGTTGACGAGGGAATCACGGGTACAAGCACCAAAAAGAGAAAGGCATTTAACCGTATGATGGTTGATGCCCAGCTTAAGAAATATGATTTGATAATTACAAAGGAAATCAGCCGTTTTGCCCGTAACACGCTCGACAGCATTTATTACACCCGAAAGCTCAAGGAATACGGCATCGGTGTTATCTTTGCAAACGATAATCTTTTTACCCTTGACCCCGATGCAGAGCTTCGCCTCACGATTATGGCTTCAATCGCACAGGAAGAAAGCCGTAAGACTTCCGAACGTGTAAAATGGGGTCAGAAACGCAGAATGGAACAGGGTGTTGTTTTCGGCAAAAGTATGATTGGTTATGATGTGCGTGACGGTAAGCTTTACATAAATCCCGAAGGTGCGGAAATAGTCCGTAAGATTTTTCATAAGTACACAATCGAGCGCAAAGGCACCTGCACCATCGCAAGAGAGCTGAAAGAAGAAGGAATACCAACTTTTACCAACAAAAACTGGACTAACACCGTAATTCTCCGCACACTACGCAACGAAAAATACTGCGGTGATTTAGTGCAGAAGAAAACGCTCACACCTAATTACCTGACCCACGAAAAGGTGCTCAACCGAGGGGAAGAAGAGTTTGTTATTATCCGTGACCACCACGAACCGATTATCAGCCGTGAGCTTTTTGAACTGACTCAAAAGGAGCTTGAACGCCGTTCGCCGAGTGATGAGCAAAAGAAAAAGCTCGGCAACCGTTATTGTTTCTCGGGTAAAATCACCTGCGAGGAATGCGGTTCAAGCTTTGTGTTTCATAATAAGAAGTTGAGAAGCGGTAATTATTTCAAATACTGGCAATGCTATAACCGCAGGCAAAACGGAAAGACAAAGCATATTGATTCCGTGACAGGCAAAGAAGTCGGCTGCTCGATAGACCATATTGCTCACGATGACCTGAAAAACATTATGGCAAGCGTTATTGAAATGATGACCGCCGATAAAAGCAGATTCCTTTCATTGCTGAAAAAACAGCTAGAAGAGGTGTTTTTGCAAAGCGATAACAATGATTTTGAGCGTAAAAAAGAGCAGTTCGATAAGAAAACCGAACGAAGAAAAGCACTTGTGGATTTGTATCTCGACAAGTGCATAACAAGAGAAGAATTCAAAGAAATGTCCGTTCAGCTTGACGGAGAAATCGAAAGCCTTAAAACCGAGCTTCAGAGCTGTGTTGCCAACACTCTTGATCGTGAGAAAAAGGATGAAATAATCGCCGAGTGCGTAGCGTTTGCAAAATCAATACTCACTTCGGGTGAGAACAATGATGAGTTCATAAAACAGATACTTGAGTCGATGACCGTATCAAAAGACAATATAATAACAGTAAAATTAAACCTGCTGCCGTTCAAATGGAAATTTGCATTATCTTCCGTTGTAACGGCGGCAGGTTCTTCTTTTTATCCCAAAGCCGAACAAGATTTCGAAAATGTGTCCGAGAATGAGGGCAAAAATGTTCAAAGGGACCATAGTACAACCGATGTACCTATATCCGTAAGCAAGCCCTTGAGTTCGCCCCAGGGCATGGCATAGCGCTGGTTGAGGTATCGCATTGATGCACCGAGCTCACCGTCAGGACCGCCGAGCTGGCTGACAATTACCTGTGCAAGTTTTGCGTTTGGTGTTGCAATTTTAACCGGATACTGCAATTTCTTTTCGTAAACAAACATCAGCCGTCACACCCACATTTCTCCCACGGCCAAGGGTCACACAGCCATTCAACGCCCTGAGCGTCAAATGCGGTGAGCTTGCCGAAGGCGGATTCATATTCTGCCCTGAGCATTAATGCATTTTTCTGCAGCTTGTTGTGAAGCCCTACTGCGTTGAGGTCACCCGGATGGGTATCCAGGTAAAGATGTAAATCCCACAGGGCAAAATCTGCTGCAGCAAGCTTTTTTGTAAGCTCTGCTTTGTTCATGTTCATTTGCTGCACCCTCTCTTGAAAGGTTTGTTGAGCGCAGGAAACAGCGTACCTTCGCACAGCGCCTCCACGGGCTCATAGACTGAGGTGTCCGTCTGCATGGGCACATATGCCATGGCTATTGCCCAATCATCCGGAAACGGCTGCACATGCTGACGAAACTGCATATCGTTACGCTTGTTGCACATATCGCAGCCCATGCGGTTGGGCTCATTCATACGCATATAAACATTACTCCTTTTCTCAAATTTGAGCGCATTGCCGAAAATTCAGCCGCTGCTGCTCTTGTATATCTTATGTAAAGTGGTATAATAGTGTTAATAAAATGAATACAGCTGTATTTCAAGGAGTGTAACGAAATGCAAAGGCTTATCTCCGCTGCCGTTCAGGCAAGAAAAAATTCATACTCGCCTTATTCCGGCTACAGCGTCGGCGCAGCAATACTTACGGCAAGCGGTGAAATTTTCACCGGCTGCAACATTGAAAGTGCAAGCTACGGCGCAACAAACTGTGCAGAGCGCACCGCTGTTTTTTCGGCGATTGCCGCCGGACATAAAGAATTTACCGCCATAGCCATAGTCGGAGGTAAAACAGACGAAGCCGATATGCCCTACCCATGCGGTATATGCAGGCAGGTGCTCAGCGAATTCTGCGATAAAGATTTTAAGATTATTGTTGCAAAGAGCGAAACCGATTTTAAAGAACATACCCTGGCAGAGCTTTTGCCTTACGGTTTTACGCTTGAGAGGTAAACAGTATGAGAATGTATGATATTATAAAGAAAAAGCGTGACGGTGCTGAACTCACAAAAGCAGAAATAAAATTTTTTGTTTCCGGTGCGGCTGACGGCAGCATACCTGACTATCAGCTGTCCGCAATGCTCATGGCAATATATTTTAACGGCATGACAAAGCGTGAAACAGCAGACCTCACCGTAGCAATGGCAAATTCAGGCGACACGGTAGATTTATCGGGGCTTGGCGCAATTACTGCTGACAAACATTCAACCGGCGGAGTCGGCGACAAAACAACGCTGATTGTTGCACCGATTGTTGCTGCCTGCGGTATAAAGGTTGCTAAAATGAGCGGCAGAGGTCTGGGACACACGGGCGGCACGGTTGACAAGCTTGAATCAATTCCCGGCTACAGGACAACTCTCAGCAAGGAAGAATTTTTCCATGCAGCAAGTAAAAGCGGAATGAGCGTTATAGGTCAGTCCGGCAACCTTGCGCCTGCTGACAAAAAGCTGTACGCCATTCGTGACGTTACGGCAACGGTTGAGAGTATACCGCTTATTGCATCATCAATAATGAGCAAAAAAATCGCAGCCGGTGCTGAATGTATAGTGCTTGACGTCAAGGTCGGCAGCGGTGCTTTTATGAAAACAAAAGAGCAAGCTGAAGCACTTGCCCGTGAAATGATAGATATAGGTACGGCAGCAGGCAGAAAAACGGCTGCGGTTATTTCCAACATGGATGTACCGCTCGGCAAAAACGTCGGCAACAGCCTCGAGGTTACCGAAGCCGTTGAAACACTCAGAGGCAACGGCCCCGCTGACCTTAAAGAGCTTTGCATTGAGCTTGCAGCAAGCATGCTCACCCTTGCCGGAAAAGGCAGTTACGAAGAATGCAAAACGCTTGCACTGAACACACTTGAAAGCGGTGCAGCATTTGATACCTTCAAGGCTTGTGTTGCTGCTCACGGCGGCGACACGGAATATATTGATAACCCCGATCTTTTGGCAAAGGCAGAATTCAGCCTTGAAATAAAGGCTGATGCTGACGGATATATTGCCGCAATGAATTCCGAGCGCATAGGCAACGCCGCATGTATGCTCGGCGCAGGCAGAAAGACTAAAGAGGACAGTATCGACCCTTCGGCAGGGCTTGAAATTATCGCTAAAACAGGCTCAAAAATATGTAAAGGCGATTCACTTGTCAGAATGCACACAAATAACGAAAGCTTGTTTGATGCTGCTGTAAACGAATACAAAGCAGCTGTTACGCTTTCCGAAAGCTGTCCCGAGGTTATGCCGGTTATTCTTGGTAACGTGAGGTAAAACATGAGATATACTACTGCACTTTTTGATTTAGACGGTACACTGCTCGATTTTTCAGCAGCGGAAAAGCTCGGATTTTTCAAGACATTTGAAAAGCTCGGTATTCCTTGTAACGAAGCCATTTACGAACGTTATTCAGCAATTAACGACAGCCTCTGGAAGGCTTTTGAAAGGAAAGAAATCAGCAAAGAAATCATCGGCACAAAGCGTTACCAAATGCTGTTTGACGAATATTCGATTGAGGCGGATTTCAAGCTCTGCGGAGATATTTACAAGGCTATGCTCGCAGAGATGGGGATACTCTATGACGGAGCTATAGAACTCTGCGAAAGGCTCAGGAGTAAAGGTGTACTGCTTTACGCAGTTACCAACGGCACACAGCATATTCAAGCAAACCGGATGAGGATAAGCGGACTTGACAAGGTGTTTATCCGCACCTTTGTTTCAGAAGAAATAGGCAGCCAGAAGCCTGATAAAGAATATTTCGACTATGTTTTTGAACAGATTGAAGAAAAAGACAAAAACAAAATCCTTATTATCGGTGACTCCCCTACTTCGGATATAAAAGGCGGCATTGCTGCAGGCATAGACACTTGCTACTTTGCCGACAAGCCGCATCCTGCAATTGCCCCGACATATATCACAAACAGCTATGAAAAAATAGAAAAAATAATTATCGGACAATAAAAGAGGTTGATAAGATGGGTGAAAAAATCAAAAAAGCCATAGGTGTGCAGGGCGACTTCAAAACAACCATTCTGCCTATGATAAATTACAGCTACGCCAACATATATATGGGCGGCGCCGGCTACATAATCAGCATGTACTTCACGGTTTTCTTAACCGACGTTGTTAACCTTTCACTCAACCAGGCAGGTATAGTTGTTATGCTCGCTACTGTATGGGATGCTGTTACCGACCCCGTTATGGGCATTATAACCGACCGTACACGCGCAGCAACAGGCAAGCACAGACGGTATCTTCTTATGGGCATACCGCTCATGGCAATATCCTACACACTGCTATGGAATTCATTCGGCTTAAACGGTGCCCGGAATTCCGCCGGGGCGATGGCTTACTTTGTAATTATTTACATGCTTTATAAAACGGCTTATACCATAATCGGTGTGCCGCACACGGCTATGCTCCCCGAGCTTGCACCCGAATACAATCTGCGTACTCAGTACAACTCCGTCGGCTACCTTTTCAACTCCGCAGGTATGGTTCCCGCTTTCGGTATAGTTGTTGTTGTACTTGCACTTTTCGGCTCAAGCGACAATATAACATCCGCATCAAAAGCTCCGTTTCTGGTTATCGGCTTAGTGCTTTCCGCCTTCTTTGCCGTTGCCGTTTTCCTCACCTATTTCAAAACAAGAGAGCCGAGCTCACTTGACAACAAGGTTGAAAAGCTTGATATAAAATACGTAGTCCGCGAATATGTGCTCGTTTTCAAAAACAGATCATTCAGACAGTATTTTTTCATGAGCCTTGCATATCAGTTTGCAACCGGATTCTATGCTAACTCCAAGGTTTACTACATAAAATACCTTGCCAATCAGTACAGCAAATATGCGCTTTTCAATGCCGTTGCAGGTGTTGCGGAGGCAGGCGCTTTCCCGCTCAACTATGCACTCACAATGAAGCACGGCAAGAAAAAATGCGGCAACATCGTCACTCCGCTCATGGTTGCAGGCCTTGCAATCGGTCTGATAATGCAGTCGGGCGGCTCATTCTTCTGGGCTGCGCTGATGATGCTGAGCATGATTCTGTATCCATTCGGCATGTCGGGTCTTGGTTTTGTTTCAACAAATATATTCCCCGACCTTACAGACGTTGATGAGCTTATTACAGGCCGCCGCAGAGAAGGTGTTATTTCCACATTCAGCACACTGATCAAGAAGAGCATCAGCGGTGTTATGGCAGCAATGGTCGGCTTCACGCTGCAGGGCTTCGGACTTATTACAGGCGACACCGTTTCAAATTACGAGAAAGCAACGGGTCAGCTTTTTGCGCAGAGTGACAGCGCAGTTACGGGTGTGCGCATTTGCGTTGCGGTTATTCCGATTGTTGCGGCTCTTATTTCGCTTTTCCTGCTCAAGCGTTTCAGAATGACTAAAGACGATCACACGATGATACGTGCTGCAGTTGCTACCAAACACAAATACGGCAGCGTTACTCTTACCCCGGAGCAAAAGCTGCGCTGCGAGCTGATTTCGGGACAAAAGCTCGAAAACACATGGCTGGGTCAGAGCAACAGTGTTGAGCCGCATTACCTTGAAACAAACGAAAACGGCGAATACCTGATTTTACTTGAACTCAAAGCAGAAAAGGAGAAACTGAGCAATGGCTGATATAACTAAAAAAGCACCCGATAAAAAAGAGAAAAACGCAAAAAACACTATTCTTGATTTTCTGTTTTATTTTGTACAGTGGACATGGGGTCTGCCCGTAAACATTGCAGGCGGAATCGCTTTCCTTATCTGCACCAAAATCAAAAAACGCCGTTGGCAGCGTTTCGGTTATTCGTACATCGTATACCTGCCGTGGAAATCCGGCGGACTTTCATTGGGTCTGTTTATATTTATGAAAGACCAGCATAAGAGCAAAAAATGGACCTACAACACACGCATACATGAATACGGCCACACCTGGCAGTGTCTGCTGCTCGGTCCGCTCTACTATATTGTAATAGCCCTGCCATCCGTGATATGGTGCAACTGCTTTGAAAGCTACAGAAAAAAGAACAACATTTCCTACTATAAGGTTTACTGCGAGGCCTGGGCTAACGCATGGGGCCAGAAATTCAGTAAAATGGAAATGGAAGCATTGTGACGCTGCACCAAACGCTGGTGCGAAACGCACGCTATATGCCGCCTGTTGAAAAGTTTTATTAAAAAAATACATCAACGGCGGATATTAAAAAGCGTAAAAGAAATATCACTTTAAAAAATTAAAGATGCTGTGACTTTGAACGGAACAGGCTGACGGGCCTGAAACTTTGCTCATTTATCCGAGCGAGGGAACCATAGGCGATAGAGTAAACTTAAAAAGTTCTTTTAGTTACTTTTGTAACGCATGACAAAAGTAACATTACTAAATGCTTGTCAGTAAATCATTTGCACAAAATTTTTTCAAAACGTATTATGCATTACATGTTAACCAAACCATAGATTTTATAAACAAGGGATAGTGCAGCTCCCAACTGCACTATCCCTTTTCTCTTCCCGGTCAAAGCTTTATCTTGTATCATCACCTGCCTTCTGATATTCATAGCTTTTGCATACAGCTGTTGCATTGCCTGTGCTGTCAAACTTAAGCTCAACAACACCTGTTGCTTTTGAGCCGTCAATATACTCAGCCGTAAACGTAATCGTATCATCGAAGGTTGAAAACGCCAAATCAGGATTTTTATTTACTGCCGTTTCCAGTTCATCGGTGTGCTGCCATAAAAATCCGCAACGCTCGGCATCAAAATCATCTGCATTGACAATAACGGAGTGACCGTGCACAGGTGCAAATGAAGCTTTCTTCTGATTGTTATATACTACCTCTCCATAGGGTGAACTGTTTGTGACATTGATACACTTAAGCTGTTTTAAATTTTCAATGTTTAATTTAAACTGATTCAGCGAACATTCCGAAACAAATACATTGTCCAGGCCGCTTATCATACCTCTGCCTACCGAAAAACTGCCTGTTACAAAATAACTCTCCTGTATTCTATGAAGCTCATCAAGAATTTTTTTCTTTTCTTCTTCCGTCTTACCTCTTACATCTGTAACTGACAGATTGATTTGGTATGGATATTCTTCATTAAGCTCTAACGTTTTTGTCACGGAATTTGTTTGCGTATCAACCGCATCTGCCGCACTTGCCACTACAATAAAAGCCTTAATTATGCCCGGTGCAGAATCATGGGTTAATGTTCCGCTGCTTTTTTCGTTATCGGCTATAGGAGCTTTATTGAATAAGCCTGCACCGAATACAACAGCTGCCGCAAGGCACAGCGCAGCGAGGCTTTTTACGAACCTGCGCGTATTTTTATATGCTTTTTTGTTGCTCAGAACTTTTGATTGCAGCCTTGTTTTCATATGTATATCCGGCTGTACAGAATCTATCGCTTTTATTAACTCTTCCTTTTTCATGGTGCGTAATCCTCCAATTCAAGTTTCAACATTTCTCTGCCACGCTGCAAACGTTTTTTTACAGCAGACTTGCTGATTTTAAGTATGCTTGCAATTTCTTCTGCTGAACAGCTGTGGTAGTAATAAAGAATTACTGCTGATTTATACTTTTCCGGCAAAGCAAGCACGTTTCTCAGCACATCCTGTTCGGTATCACATTTGTTTTCCGTTGCAATTGATACATCGTCTATATTTAAATTTCTTCGATTTGCTTTTTTTAAAACGTCCAGACATTTATTTTGTGTTACTCTGATAAACCAGGCTTTTTCATATTCGCAGCTATCGAATTTTTTATTTGCGAAAAGGTATTTTGTAAAAACGTCCTGCAGTACGTCTTCAACATCGCTTGAACTGCCAAGATATAAAAATGCTATTTTATAAAGCATTGAACCGTATCGGTTATATTTTTCTTCAAATTCTTTTTCGAGATCCCGTTTTTTCATAGCTTCCTCCTTTCACAAATAAAACGAATGATATATCATTCCGGTGACATTTCACTGTAAAAATTTTCTTGAAAGCCATATATAATTGTGATATGATTTTATCATAAATTAATTGCGGTTTAAATGAATTATGCTGCGCATACAAACTAAAATTCATGAGGTACATACAAAATGAACATCATCTACGAAAAACTCAGAATCGGAATTGATAAGGCATTGCTCGGTGCAGGCAGAGCTGTTTACAAAACTACAAAGGGTGCACTTGCAAAATCAATGTTCACTATGAGCGTTGATATCAAACACATCGGCACCGATGTGCGAATCATAGCTGAAGATGAGGACAGCGTAACCATAGCCAAAACAGATGCAAAGGGCAAAATTGTTGACAAAGGCTTCCGTATACTGTCAACAAGCGACCTGCATTTCGGCGACGACCCGAAGCTGCGTGACAAGTGCATGCAGATGCTTATGAACCAAATCAGAACCACAACACCTGACCTTGTTATACTCACAGGTGATATAATACTCGGCAGATTTCAGCACATCGACGCCATTCAGTTTGCACAGTTTATGGAAAAGGTAGGCGTATATTGGGCATTCGTTTTCGGCAACCACGAAGCACGTGAGGAAAAGGGCAGATTCAAGGAGCTGCTGATGAAGTGCCAGACCACATTCCCGCATTGCCTTACACGTCAAGGTAAAAAAGAGCTTTTCGGTCTTTGCAACTACTGCATCAACATCATGAAAAGCGAAAACGAAATACTCAAAACTCTGTTTATGTTTGACTCCGGCAGAGATATACTTGACGAATACCGTGAGGAGCATGGCTGCCCCGCAGAATACGGCAGCTACGATTTCCTGAAAAACAACCAGATGAACTGGTACGAAAACAAATTGCGCACACTTTCGCAGAGGTACGGCGATGTAAAATCGTTCATGTATATGCACATTCCGCTTAAGGAATATGAAAACGTAATTGAAGAAACCGAAAACGGAGATCTGGTATTCTCAGACAAGTGCAAAATACTCTACGGCAACGTAAACGAACCCGTAGGCTCATCAAAATTCAACAGCGGCATGTTCGCCCTTATCAAAAAGCTCGGCAGCACTCAGGCTGTTTTCTGCGGACATGACCATCTGAACGGTTTCTGCGCACTATATGAGGATGTTTATCTGGTTTACAACCAAACCGGCGGTTACGAAACCTACACAATGGGAGAAAATAAAAACTGGCCTGAAAAGGACTGGCCGCAGGGTGTAACAATTACAGATATCCGCTCAGACGGCAGCATTGACATCAGCCGCAGATTAAATAGTTTGTATCTGTAAACTGTAGCGATATAAATCCCTTACGAGATTTGCGATATACGCTGTGGCGTACGGGGATTTATATCATATCGCAGGCGAGTGTAACGAGCCTTTATCGTAATTTCATTTTTGAAATTATAGGGAAGATTCCCCCTCAATGTGCGGAAAATTAAAGTAAAGATATTGTTACTTTTGTCATGCGTTACAAAAGTAACCAAAAGAACTTCTGGGGTTATA
>JAZSND010000023.1:0-8672 GCA_045536235.1 Acutalibacteraceae bacterium
GGAAACAACTGTGTCAACAATCTTGCCTGTTGCAACGTTTGCCCAACCGAGTTCGTTTGCAACTGCAGCAGGAACGTTAACTTCTGTGTTTTCCTTATAGTCAGCTGATGAGATTTCTGTGCCGTCATTCTCAAGGAATGTTACGTTATACTTCTTAACACCTACTGTCGGAGCTTTGCCGATTGTGAAGGTATGTGAGCAGTCATCAACCATAAAGTCGTTGATGTCATACCAGTTCTGAATGTTCATTCTCTTTGCGTATGAGTATCTGCCTTCTTCCGTAAGGGTGTTAACATTAACAGTTCTCTTTGACTGCTTGTTACCTGCACCGTCCTGGTTATCCCAGATGGTGTAGCAACGCTTATCCATCTTAACAAAACCTATCTTACCGTCAGGAAGCTTTGTTATGCCGTCAGGCATAAATTCTCTTACCTTTACGTCAAAGGTACAGAAATGTTCATCTTCATCGAAACGGTAAGCGTTTGCGCTTGTTGAGTCACGGTTGTAGATGAGGTACCAGAAGTCCCATGTGTCTGATTCTGCAAGGGGAACATCGTGGAAGTTTGTTGTTGCGACCTCTGTGAAGCCGGGTACGTTTCTTGCCCACCTTGTGGTGTAGTTATAATAGTTACCGTTTGCTGCGATATCAGCGTGGTTTGTGTTGGGGGTACCAGTGATATTTGCAGGGTAATTTTCTGTGGGATAATTTTCGTGATTGGGATCATAGGTTTCGTCGTATGTGAGACCTGTAGCGCCGTTTGTTACGTCAAAGAAAGATCTGTCAAATATGAAGTAAACGTTACCTGGGCCCATCCACATATTTGTTTTAAAGTAGAAATAACCTCTGAGAGTGCCGCCGGGCTGAACGTAGTGGTCAGTAAGTTCCCATTCACCGGTTGAAGGATCCTGCTCATAGAAATCAAGACCGAAATAGAGGAAGTAATTTCCACTGCCGTCTTCGTAGCCCATTTCCTTGAGATCATGCATGGTTTTATTTGCTGTATAAGGATTAGAACTTAGTTTTGGATACAGATAATTGCCATTACTTACAATAAACCAAACTTTGTCGAAATCAAAACCTATAAAGCTTTTCTCATCTCTCATCTGAGACTCAGAAAGAGATTCGCCATATATTACGTTCTTTAAAACGTCAGGATAAAAACAACAATTGAAAGAACCTGAATTTTTACCAATTATCGGTTCGCTTACACCTTCAGAATATTTTGGCGAATTATCAATTCTTCCGGTAACAGCACTTGTTGTTCCTGCAGTTAACGAATAACATTTTTCAACCAGACCATTTGACCCGTTGTAAGCTGTAATACCACATGCATATGTGTCTGCAACAGCATTAACTGTATACCAAATATATGATGCAGCTGTTGAATCAACAGCACCGGTGTTATAACAATTTCGAATTGTTCCGTTATTAATAACAACTAAACCGGCTGCATAGGCAGTTGAATAACAGGCATGCATTTGATTGCCTGCATTTGACACCGCAGAGGCACTTACTGTTGAATCAGAGAAACAAAATTCAATTATGCCATTGTTAACATTTGCTATAGAAGCGGCATAAGCATACGATTTCAGATCAGCAGTACCGTTCCCGTTTGAAACTGCGGTTGATTTAGCAGAAAACAGACAGTTTTCAACACCAAGATTTCTGATAACACCGCCATCTGATACAGTACCAAAAAGTGATGCCTGGCTTATATTTTTAACACGAATGCCTTTGACCGAATAACCGTTACCGTCAAAAACGCCGAAAAAACCATCTGAAGAACCAATAGGTTCAAACCCTTTTCCTTCATTATAAAAATCACCGCCGACAGCAAAATCAGCTTCCGTAAACTCAATATCGTTCATCAAAATATAATGAGCATTTAAATCGTCTCTGACCGCATCAAGATCATATTTATTGGTAATCTGATAAGGATATAACGCTGAACCATCACCTTTCGGAAGTAATATCCATTTAACTTTAGCAATTATGCCAAAAATATTGTCAACAGTTACAGTCGCAGGATCCCAAACGGGATAGTAACCTTCCTTAACTGGAGCATATTGTGTAAGATCGATTTCTTCGCCGTAACCTGCCTTAACAACGATTGTGCTTTTGCCATCAATAGTACCGCCATCAAAATTGAGTCTTACGTCAAACTTATCAGTTGTAAGAATTCTCTGGTACTTAGCTTCACCGGTTACATAGATTGTTTCGCCGGAAACAACGGAGTCAACAAGCTTGCCTGATACAACGTTAACCCAACCAATTTCATTTTCCACAGCAGCAGGAACATTTATTTCAGCGCCTTCACAATAATCTTTTGATGATATCACTGTGCCATCATTCTCAAGGAAAGTAACATTATAATCCCAAACAACCTCATAAGGCTCACCGATGATGAATGAATGTGAGCAGTCATCAACCATAAAGTCGTTGATGTCGTAGAAGTTCTGAACGTTCATTCTCTTAGCTGTACCGTACTTGCCTTCTGCTGTAAGAGCGTTAACGTTAACTGTTCTCTTTGATACCTTGTTACCTGAACCGTCCTGGTTATCCCAGATGGTGTAGCAACGCTTATCCATCTTAACAAAACCTATCTTACCGTCAGGAAGCTTTGTTATGCCGTCAGGCATAAATTCTCTTACCTTAACGTCAAAGGTACAGAAATGTTCATCTTCATCGAAACGGTAAGCGTTAAGGCTTGTTGAGTCACGGCCGTAGATAAGGAACCAGAAGTCCCATGTGTCTGACTCTGCAAGAGGAACGTCATGGAAGTTTGTTGTTGCGACCTCTGTGAAGCCGGGAACGTTTCTTGCCCACTTTGTATAGTAATTATAGTAGTTACCGTTTGCTGCGATATCAGCGTGGTTTGTGTTGGGTGAACCTGTGATATTAGCAGGGTAATTTTCTGTGGGATAATTTGTGTGGTCGGGGTCGTAGGTTTCATCGTATGTGAGACCTGTAGCGCCGTTTGTTACATCGAAGAAAGATCTGTCAAATATGAAGTAAACGTTACCTGCGCCCATCCACATATTTGTTTTAAAGTAGAAATAACCTCTGAGAGTGTCGCCGGGCTTTACATGGTGGTCAGTAAGTTTCCATTCGCCGGTTGAAGGATCCTGCTCATAGAAATCAAGACCGAAATAGAGGAAGTAATTTCCGCTGCCGTCTTCGTAGCCCATTGATTTAAGCTGATCCATTGACTTGACGACAGACTCATAACCTGTGTGAGGTTTTGATGTTGTTGGTTCTGCAACTTCTTCAGCGTGTGCAGCAGGTACAGCGAATACAACTGTACTCATTAATGTTGCAAAACAGAGAATTAGGCTTAAAACTTTTTTGAATTTAAACATACAT
Organism: Acutalibacteraceae bacterium; assembly: GCA_045536235.1. Classification (GTDB taxonomy): domain Bacteria; phylum Bacillota; class Clostridia; order Oscillospirales; family Acutalibacteraceae; genus UBA8612. Next base: position 3,365 of record JAZSND010000023.1, read on the forward strand.
ATTCTCCTTATCTATAATATTTCATATAATAATTTCAATCGAATTTATCTGCATAACTTTATACATATTAATTATATAATATTGGAAATTTATGTCAACTACTTTTATATTTTTTTATGATAAACAACACTACTGCTTTAAATACTTATATATGCCTAATTTATCATAAAACTTTATTTTTGCTATTTAGTACCATTATCAACGTCTTTCATCGTCTAAGGTCGACAGCAATTGTGAAAATATATATCCTTGAAACATTCAGACATTTACAACGATGTGTATTCAAACATCAATCAAAGGCAGGATATAGGCAGAAAAAAGGGCGGGAGAAAAATCCAGGTTTTGATGCAGGTCAATGATTCAGGCGGGAAGGCGGGAGATTTTCAATTTGTCGTGAGTTTTTGTGTAGTTAAAAAATGAACACGAACTCAAAAGTTGCCGCCTGTGCCGCCCTGTCGCCTACAAAAATAGCTCGTTTTTTGAATTGCTTTGACCATCAAGCAAATAGTTCAATTTGGATATATAGGAAGAACAAAGCGGCAACAGATGAGAAATCTGTCACCGCTGTTAAATATAAATTTTAGAATACCACTCAAAATACTTGTGGAATTGTTTTTGTAAGACCAAACAGTTTCTTAAAGAAGGCGATTATCTTCTGGAAGAAGCCAGCTTTTGAGGTCATTTTCTGAGTATCTGACGAAACCTCATTTCCTTCAGCATCATAAACGGTTGCTGTGAAGGTTGTGTCACCATTTGATGATGGTGAGATCGTGCAGGTTGTGCCGTCTGCGGAAGCAGAGTATGAGAAATTGCCGTTTGATGCTTCCCACTTAATGCTCCAACCTGCAGGAAGAGCTTCGCTCACATCGGCATGGAGAACAATGCTGTCACCGTAGCTGATTGAGGTTGTTGACGGTGTGCGGATATCCACAGTCAATGCTGCATTATCAACATCAAGAGATAAAATTGCAAACTTACAGAAATGATCAATCTTGATTGTAATCATTCCGTTTTGTATAGTTGTGTCTATCTCTTCCCACTTTCCGTTGCCATAGCGCATAACACTTATGTTTGTTCCGAATCCGTCGGGAACGGGAATATGCACCAAAACCTCTCCATCGGGCTGAACCTCAACGCCGTCTTTCAATAAAGAAATATCATAATAAACAGATTCTTTATAGCCTTTTATTTTACTTAATGCTTCCGCATCCTCACCTGTTTCTTGTATTTTTATAGTTTGAAGTACAGATTCGGGATTAATATTGCCGTTACCTTCAAGAATTATTCCGTCAAAAGAGGACAAATTGCCTGTGTTGTAGTCTTCCGCAGGAGTAACAATTCCCATAAAACCTTGTTTGTCTGCTGTATTTGCCCAGTCATTAATCTGCGTCATATAGTTCAAACACTTATTTGCCCAAAAGAGAATTCCCAATGTTGCACCTGCCGGTCCTGACATAGCATTAAACACTTCTTCAGCCACACTTTCTGTACCAAGACCCGCTTCTTTGCACAAATCACCAAAATCAATATCAAGATCGAGTAATATACCTTTTGCAGTTGTGCCTATACTTGAAATTATTGAAACTGTAGCGGTTTCAGAGAATTCTTTTATCGCAAAATTTTCCAGATGCTTCTTTATCTGTCCGCCTTTCAGATAAGATGATGTCGCAAAATGCTTTGATACTTCAATAACTTTTTCAAGGAATTTTTCGCCGAGAATATCAAAATCCATTTGTTGATCAGGCATAGAACCGAAACTGCTCACAATATCACACGATGTTAAAATCACATCAAAAATATTAACGAGGAAGCACGGTGTTGAAGCTGTTGAATCATTTGTAATTCTGATAAATCCGCCCTTGGGAACCGTAACTGTAACAGCCGTGTGTTTTGCAACTTGTGAACCACGGAACGATAAAGCATCATTATTTATAGTATCTGCAATAAGATTCCAACCTGCTTCAAAGGTTTTATAGATGCTTGTTCCCGTTGGCTCAAACTTATCAATTTTTTCAAGTCCTATAAGAGTTCCGTCAGATTGATATATTTCAACAACGCCAAGACTTTGCTTATCGTTATATGCGTTGAAACTAAATTCGTATCCATCCGTTGTTTTTTTATAATCAAAGTCTGCAACAGTTATTCCGTTGATGTAGTAGTTATAATAATCTGTTTTAGTAGCAAAACCAAAAAGTGTAGGGACTGATGCATACTCAACAACAGGTATATTATCCGCACGAAGTGTTGCATATTCGTCTACGGAAATATAAACAGGAACATTGACACTTTCATCTGTTGCCGTGTTGGTGATTGTCACACCTGCAATTCCTGCTTTTTCTGCTTTTAATAAAACAAAGGTGCTGTTTTTGAACTGTTCAGGCATTGAATCAAACAAAAACGCAAGGCTGCTGTTTGATAATTGTTCATATGTAAATATGTTTGAAAGCCTTAAAGCAGATTCATCCGAAACAGAAACGGAAATGTTTTTCGGAATGCTAAAATTATTGTTGCTTATCTGGCTTGCAGCAAAAATAACCATATCCCCCACAACATAAGACAAATTAGTGTTATTTACAAACACATTCAGACCGTTGTCAAGAAGAACACCTTCGATATTAAGAGTTGCTTTTGCACTCGCACCGTCTGATGATGTTATTATCAGGTCATATGTACCCTCGGCAAGACCTTCAACCGTTGCAGATAATGTTGCTGATTTTCCGTCAGCACTGTCAACTTTTTGAACATTGCTGATTTCAACTGCATTTGGCTCACTGCAAGACCAATCAACAGTTATATCATTTATATCGTCTGTTGATGCTATTGTTGCCTTAATGTCAATTGTTCTGTCTCGGTTAACGGTGTATGTCGCCTGTGCAAATTCAATTTTGGTGTCTTTTACAACCGGAGGAATATCGGGTTCTTCACAACCACTGAAATAATTATAATGAATTGTTGCATTTATCAAAGGTCCATTATACCAACCTATGGAAATTTTCTCCCATTCTTCTTTTGTGTCGGTGTAATATATATCTGTGAGACTGTTGCATTCACCGAACGCATAATAATCTATGCTTGTTACGCTGTTGCCGATTGTTACGCTCGTGAGTCTGGTGCAACAAAAGAACGCAGAAACGCCTATACTTGTTACGCTGTCAGGGATTACTACGCCTGTGAGACTGTCGCAAAAGGAGAACGCACCATTACCTATGATTGTCACGCCGTCGGGAATTGTTATGCTTGTAATGCTTTCGCAAGAATGAAATGCACTTTTACCTATGATAGTTACGCTGTCGGGAATATCATAGCTTGTTCTTTCATTTCCGTTAGGATACTGAATTAATTGCGTTTTTTCTTTATTGAACAACACTCCATATTTATCACTTGAATACATAGTATTTTCAGAATCTACTTTTATGCTTGTGAGGTTATTACAACCATTGAACGCATCTTCGCCTATGCTTATTACGCTGTTGCCGATTGTTACGCTCATTAGGCTACTGCAACCATTGAACGCATAAGTGCCTATGCTTGTTACACTGTCAGGGATTTCTATGTTTGTGAGAGCATCGCAACAAAAGAACGCATGATCACCTATACTTGTTACGCTGTTGCCGATTGTTACACTCGTGAGGCTGTTGCAATTAGAAAAAGCATCACCACTTATGCTTATTATTCCATTATTCACAACTACTGTTTTAATTTTTGAACGTTTAGCGAACCATGGTGCACTACTCCAATTTGTCATTTCCCCTGTACCTCGGATAACGAGAGTTCCTGTTTCTTCGTAGAAATCATAGAAAGCGTTTTCACCGCAAGAGCCTGTTTCGGTAAGTGTGCCGTAATTCTCCGTGTTAGATACAACAGTTGTTGCTTGAGCTTTGATGCCAATAACATCAGTAAAATTCGGCAGTTCAAGCCCCACAAAACCGCTGAGGGGTGCCGTGCCTGCAATCATTACAACCGCAAGCAGAAATGCCAAGATTTTTTTGCTCATTTTCCTCATTTTCAAAACCTCCGTAAAATAAAAAAATGCGCAGCCGAAGCTACGCACAAAAAACGCAACCTACGACTCTGTTGCTACACAGTTCATCCCAAATAGGTACGACATCAAAGATATACATTTTCACCAAAAGTATGCCTATTCGGGACAATATTAAACTGCGTAGCAATATTAGTTTATCACTTATTTATTTAAAATTCAACCTTAATTATTATTAAAGTATAGAAATACCGAATCGTTTTTGCTTGGTTTGGTTATTACGTCGTCATTTCGTCGACTTTGGAATGATTGTTAGTTAAATATGCAATATGAAGCGAACTCTTGGAAATTGATAGTTCTCAAGGATTTTGGTGTTTGTTATTGGATATGATTGATACTTGCGTTACACGATACAGCATTGTTAACCGTTTTTTATAGTTGTTTGGATATTTATGTAGCATAGAAAACTGTTGAATATTTATTGAAGAAAAAACTCATCTGCCGACAATTAAGAAACATCTTGCCGACCATAGAGATATTTATGCTCGGTCTGCCGTCGTCTTTTCGTCGTCGAAAATGGGTTTTGGAGATAGTATACTGTGGGTGAAAGCATAATCACAAACCACGCCCGAAAGGACGTGGTTTGAATAATAACCCTATAAGGGTAAACAATACCAGCGGCGCCTAAAGGCGCATCTAAGCAACACCAACCGCAAATGGTGTTGCTTTTTACTTTGCTATATGAGCAAATGGATCTTCATATTCTTTGAATGTCAGTTGGTCTGATACCATATCCTGTGTTTCTTGCTCTCTTATGTACTTTTGGATTGCTGCTTTGTTTCCTCCAACCGTACTCACATAATATCCTTTTGCCCAAAATACTCGCCTTCCATATTTATACTTTAGCTGTGCGTGTCTTTCAAAAATCATCAGGGTACTTTTCCCTTTCAAGTATCCCATGAATTCTGATACACATATACTTGGTGGTATCGACAGCAACATATGTATGTGGTCTGGCATTGCGTGTGCTTCTATTATCTCTACGTGTTTGTAATCGCATAACCGCCTCAATATTGCTCCTATATCTTTTCTTAATTTCCCATATACCACTTTTCTTCTGTACTTCGGTACAAGAACTATGTGATATTGACACTTCCATCTTGTGTGTGATAAACTACTTTCATCCACAATTATTCGACCTCCTTTGATTTTTTGATTTTGCAGTTGGTGTTGCATTTTCTATTATATCAAAGGAGGTCTTTTTTTCTAACAATCAACGCTTCCGCTTTGGTGTTTTCCACAAGTATAACTTGTGGTTGATTCCATAAT
>JAZSND010000059.1:0-155148 GCA_045536235.1 Acutalibacteraceae bacterium
AATCTGACTTTCCGAAATATCTATTGCTTTTATGTCTGCTCCGTAAGAGTACAAATTAAGAGGTAAAACACCTGTTCCCGTGCCGATATCAAGCCAAGAACAACCTTTTTGACCAATACCGATTTCATAAAGTTTATCATATAACTCTTTGGGATAAATATCTCTGTACTTTGCGTATTCTGCAGAGGTTTTACCAAAGTCAAAAGAATTGCCGTTATCGATGTTTTCTATTTTCACATTATCGCACCTCAATCAATATGCATTCTGTAATTCTTTACTTTATAAGTCACAGAGCCGTCACGTTTGGAATGTTCGCCATAGCTTTCAAACTTCAAACCGCACTTTTCCATAACTCTGCCTGATGCAGGGTTATCTACGGCGTGACTGGCTGTAAAATTCTTTATACCGTGAACTTCGTGAGAGTACTTGATAATTCTCTTTGTCGCTTCGGTTGTGTAACCCTTGTTCCAATATTCATACCTTATGTTATAACCGAAACCCCATGCACCGTCATCATTTCCCATCGGTCCAATGCTGATGCTTCCAATAAGAACATTGTTATCTTTTAAAACGATTCCCCAATGGAAATCTTCTTCAATCGGAACTATGTCGTTGATCCAATGTTTGGTTTGGTTTATATCGGTGTAAAGAGGATATGACATAAACTTGTTAACCCTCGGGTCGCTGTGCCATAAAAATGCCGTTTCAGCATCTTCTAGAGTTAACGGTCTTAAAAGCAGCCGTTCTGTTTCAAGAACGGGAGTTCTTTCGTAATATAATTCTTGATTTGTTTTATTCATTTTTTACTCCTTTTCTTTGTTTCAATTGCAATAAACGGTACCGTCATTTCTTCTTCGGTAAGACCTGCATGAACACCAATAAAACTGCGTTCTTCTCGTGCTATAAATAACGATTTTTCACCTGTTGCAACAGCAAGGAAATCGCCGACAAAACCGTATGTTTTATTGTGGGGCTTGCCGAATCCTAAAAGATTTTCCGCAAAAACATCTTCTTTTATCATAAGTCTGAAATCATCGCCGAAAAGTTTGTTGAACTCGTTTCTGAAATCATCCTTCATACCGTTTTTTACAAAAAAACTCAAGGCTCTTGCTTCGATTGACGGAGGGTGTTTCAGCATTGCGGAAAGCTCGGGATAATCCTCAAGATATTCATTCGCACCGTCACATAGTCCGTGGTCTGCAGTGATAATAACAAGCGAATTTTTAAGGTTTTTGCAAAGCTTTTCAACTTCATTGTTAATCAATAAAATCTGTTCATACGCTTGCTGGCTTTTAACACCGTAATAGTGCATTGCAGTATCGGGCTGATGCCAATAGGTGTATATGTATTTTTTCTTTCTCCTTCTCGAAAGCCGTTTTACGGTTTTGCAGATATGAGGCACACTTTTTATATGATGCTTTGAAAACGGAGATACATAAACAGATGAGCCCTTACCGTTTATTTCTTCAATACGCTCAAATATTCTTTTGTAAGGGATATATTTCCACGCAACGTTAAAGTCTGCCGCAGGCTCACCGTTTTTCTGTAAAGCATTACGGAATACCGCAACATTTTCGCCTATTTCATCAAAGTATAAATCCCAACCGAGCCAGGCTGTTTCGACGGGAGAATATCCGCTTTCTATTGCTGTTGTTGCCGCAACGGTTGTTGAGGGGAATACAGACGAAATCGGACACACAAAATGTTTTTTCAGAAAGTCATTTTCGTTCAGGTGTTCGTTGATTGCCGAAACGCCCAATCCGTCAAAAAGCATTACTATTATATTTTTATAGTTTTTTTCAAGCAATTTTTCAAATTCAGGTAATGTTTTATGTTTGCAGTCTTTAACACCGAAATGATTTAAAACAGACGAAGCAATTGATAAGATGCTTCTGTCATAATGCGGGTATGTAATCACATTATCACTCCTTGAATATAAAAATAAACGGTGTAAGTTTCAAAAGCCAACCTACACCGTTATAAACATATGGAAATATAGTTTTATTTATCCCAAAATGAATATAGAGGTATAAGCCTGCCAGTTGATGAATGATAATCATACTGCACAAGCCAATTCATATCCATATCATGTTTTGAGAAACGATACGTGTTCATGAATTTACCTCTTTTTATTTTTTGACAATATAACACCTGTAAAAGCGTTTGTCAAGAAATTTTTATAATTTACTCTTGAGCGTCTTATAAAACAGCTCCTGCGCAACGATATATTCACGCAGCAGACGTTTTGGCATATCCCTGCCTGTCGGTGCGCTGACCTTGCCGATATTTTTAATTCCGCAGAATTTTGCGATATTCTTTGAGCGAAAAATATGGTAGCTTGAGCTTAAGAATGCAACATTTGAGTTATTGATATCTTTACCGGAATGCTCTTCAATTAATTTTCTTGCAAACTCAAAATTCTCAAAGGTTGTTTCCGATTTATCTTCAAGAATAATTCTTTGTGAATCAACACCCGATTCCACAAGATATTCGGCAATAATCTGCGCTTCGGACTTTTTCTGCTCAGGTCTGAAGCAGCCGCCGCAGGGAACCACAACGCAGCTTGTGTTTTCTTTCAGATACTGTGCCGCAGTTTTCATACGGGAAACCATCTGCTCGCTCGGCGTTTCGGCACCGATTACACCTGAGCCGAGAATCAAAAGATAATCGCAGCTATCCCAATGCTTTTTCAAGGCTTCATTAATAACCATAGGCATATAAACACCTGCCGTTGCAGCAGCATAGCCGCCTACAGCACCTACCGCACCAAGCAAAGCCTTAGTCAAAGCTCTCATTGCGTTTCACCTCGCAAGAGTTAAAATCAGTCAGCGTAAGTAACCCGTCCGCCTGTAAAAAGGTTGGCAAGTCCGCGATAGATTATAAACTCAAAAACATTCTGGAAGAAGCCCTTGAACATAATGTCAAGCGCTGTTTTATAGCCAAAATCATCGCCCTCTGCCTTAAGTGCTGCAACATCGGAAATTGTAAACATTTCAAACCAATGCACAACCTTAGTTGTATAAACGGAAGTATCGCTTTCTTTGACATCAATAATTCTGTAGCCGTACTGGGTTGAAAAAGCATCGCCATTGTAGCGTGTGCTGAGTGAATTTGTAATATCAATACCTTTATATTTTACGCCGAATGCGTTAGTATGGTCGTGGCCGGTAAACATTGCAAGCACATCGCCCTTTTCAACCATAGCATCAAACTGACCGTAATTATTATAACCCGGACAGGGTGTTTCATTGAGCGTACCGAAATTGACAGCATCAGGGTCAAACGTATAGTATTCGCCGCTGTTATAAAGATGCTCAAAAGCAAAAGGTGTCGTGCTGTTTGCTTTTTTGAGCGCATCGTAAATTTCGCCTACTATTATATGCTGGAACACGAGCGAATTAACCTTTTCGCCGCCGTTTGCAGCCTTGAGCTCATCAGACTTTTCTTTGTACCATTCAACCTGGTCGCTGTGTACACAGTCGTAACGGCCCTCGCTGTCGTAATCTCCCGAATCGAATACCCAGAGGTTGAATTTAACATTTTTTCCGTCTGACGACATAACGGGAATATTGTATGTGCCGCAGCCGGAAAGAGCATCGCCGTCGTCAACGGAAACTGAGCTTGAATGTGTATTGTAGTAAGCCATAAGCTCTTCACGTGTCAGAGCATCCGGTGCTTCGCTTTCTGAATCGTGATTACCGAAGGCTACGGCAACGGGAATGTTGTGCTCATCAAAAACGCCCATGAGCTTATCAATAAGCTCTTTTGTATTCTCCGGGTCACCGACGTTATCGACATTGTCACCTGTAATAAAAACAATATCGGGCTGCTCACGGTCGCAAGCCTCGGCAATAAGCCAGACGGAAGCTTCAGCATTTGCGTCTTCAAGGTGAGTGTCGGTAATGTGCATAATGCGCAAAGAACCGTCCTGTGAAAAGCTGACGGACTGTGCTGCCGCAGAATCTGCAGCAAAAGCAACAAAAGAGCAGCTTACAATCATCAGCACAGCAAGAATAAGTGAGAACGGTTTACTTAATTTTTTCATTACAAAATCTCCTTTTGTTTTCAACCATTTTTTTAATTGATTGTAACAAAAACATGTTAATCCGTCAACCTTGAAGATGCATATCGGTTTTGTCAGCAGTTCGTTTTACCCGAAAAGCAAAAACTTACTGTATTTGCGTGCTGTTCATACCAATGTTTATAGCCGTGAAGCCGGAAAACATGGCGGCATATCGGCAGACCCATACCGGCGGAATTGTCCTTGCTGTTGCGGGCGCTGTCAGCACGGCTGAGCAAATCCCACACATTATCATTTAAAATCGTATTACCGTTACTGTCATTATTAACGGTAAAAGTGAATTCGCTCCCCTTTTTGTTCAGAACAACGTTTATCTTTTTCTCATTACAAGCGTATTTTATTGCGTTTGAAAGATAATTATCCACAGCCATTGCAATCAGTTCAGCGTTACATTCAGCCAAGATGTTTTCTTCAATTTCTGCGGTCAGATAGTCAGAAAAAGTTTCAAGGATTTTAGGTTCATCATCGCAAACGAGTATTTTGTACACAGGTTTCAACTCCTTTCAAGGCTATAATAAACCGCAGATATGTATTTTGTGTGTCAGTCAACAGATAATTAATAGATTTTGCAAAACAAAAAAACGGCATCATTATCGATGCCGTATAATTATAATTCTTATGCTGAAAGGAATGACATGAAAAGGTTTTTAAGAATAATCGTCAAATCAAATGCTGTTTCGGGTACAGCAAAAACGCTGTCCGCAACTGAGAAAGAGATATTTTCAAAGTATGTATACTGTACAGATCCGGTCTGCGCATCCTCTACTTTAAGCATTTTCAGTGTATCGCCGCTGTAATAGAACTTGCTTGTAACCTGTGCCCTGTCGTTGAATTCCTCTACGTAATATTCAACTCCGTTATAGGTTTCGTTATAGCTTTTCTGATAGTCAAGAATGCCGAGAGTGACATTGCTTGCTCCTTCAATAAGTGACCAAACATCCGGCTTACCGAGAATATCGCCATCCATTTTCACAAAGAAGAAAGGAAGCTCAGGCAAAAATCCGTAAATATCCTCTCCGTTATAAACAGCACGTGCAGAAATAAAGCCAAGGCCGTATTCGTACGCTATTTTATTGCCTTTGATATAAATTGTATCGGTTGCACTGAGCGGCAAGAAGCCAAAAAGATTTACATCGCCAGCTTTGAGAGAAACGGTAACCTCCTGTGCGGTTTTGAGTTTGTCAAACAAAGCATCGGTTTTGGTAGTATCTGCGGCAAATGCATTGAGGGAAAGTGTTGACACGACAAGTATAATTGCAGCAACCGTTACGCTTATAACTTTTTTCATAATATTTTAACCTCCTCGGTTTTTTACTATTATAACACATATTTCTTCGTGTGACAATGTGTATATTAACAAGTACGGTGGGATTTTAACCCCACCTTTAATAAAGATATAGTAAATTACAGTTTGTCTGCCATTGGCAGATAAACTGTAGCGATATAAATCCCATCAGGGATTTATATCATATCGGGTTTGAGCCTCAGCTCAAACATATCGAATTTTGCAAAGCAAAATATATCGGGTGAACGATTAGTTCACATATCGACAAAGTATATTTTATCGCTCTTTTAATTTGTTTGCCAATGGTAAAGGGAGCTGTCAAAATCGCAAGCGATTTTGACTGAGGGATTGTGTGGGGAATTTTAAAGTAAAGATATTGTTACTTTTGTCATGCGTTACAAAAGTACCAAAAAAACTTTTGGGGTTATAAGCACTCCACTTACGGCTGACGATAGCAAATCCGCTCGGCAGACAGAACAAAAATGTTTTGTTCTGCTGCCATAACGGCTATAAAAGCAAATCTGACTTTTAAGTTTGTTCTACCGCCTATGGTTCCCTCGCTCGGATAAATAAGTTAAGTTTTATGCTCGTCAGCCTGTTCCGTTCAAAGTCACAACATCGTCTATTTTTATATTGATATCACTTTTACGCTTTTTAATCTCCGCCGTTGATGGATTTGTATTATTAGTAAAACTTTTCAATAGGCGGCATTTAGCGTGCGTTTCGCACCGGCATTGTCTGCGGCGACTCGCCGCTAAACTGTAATTTAGAATATTCCGGGTATAATATGAGCCAGACCTAAGCCTGCAGCAAACGAAAGCGCATTTGCTGCAAAAGCGTAAAGAACTGCTTTTTTAGTGCTGCAATCAACCTTTTTCTTTTTAATATACAGCGTATAAAGGAAAGCTTCAAGCGCAAAAACTGCGATTTCAAGCAGGATATAATAGAAGGTAAATGCCATTGAGCCACGGTTTATATCCACGCTGAACAGGATAAGGTTGAGCAGAATCTGCGTTATAACATTTATGGCGACTATAAAACCAAAGATGTTTTTGCGTTTAAAACCGAACGCCAGCGCAGCTGCAATTTCAAGAACAAGCGTAATCGCAATTCTGGCAAGCAGGGAAATAACTTCCCATTTATAGTTATAGCTCGGCTCAGCAGTAAGGCAAATTGAGGTTATTGAGGTAGTGCCTTCGTGAAAAGACTGAGGTTTCTGCAGATCCCTGGCTATATCAATGCGATAATAGCTGTCAAAGGCATACTGCTCATAAATCGGGCTGACTGCAAAGGTATCGCTTTCCGGGAAATAAAGCAGAACCTTGAATGGGTCAGGCGGATAATAGCCCCACTTGAAGCCGTTTGTTTCGTTACAATACCAAAACTGCTGCAGAAAATAATAGCCGTCAGTATCTTCATAATCTACAAACTTGCGCCATATTTCGGGGTCGTCCTCGTGGTAGGCGTACATCTCCTCGCCCTCTTCCCACGCTCTGTTGGGTCCGTTTGTTATATTATCACACAACAGCGTGCCGTAGCATGGCTCATCACCTAAGCCGACAAGCTCAATAACAACACTCGGCTTGGGTCCCATATCGGCAAAGGCGGTAAAAGACAGCAGCAAAAGCAAGCCTATAGTAATTGATACAGTTTTTAATATCCGCTTTTTCATGAATCCTAAGCCTCCTTTTTATTTGAGTGTAAAATACGCTTCATATTCTTCGCCTTCTATACGGAAAACAAGTTTATATTCCGAATCTGCTTTTAAATTTTCATATTCGGATAAATCAATTTTAAATTCTGCAACAGCTTTTTCTCTGCCTTCAACAGCCACAACCCTGTAAGCAACAGCGGGCTTTGTTGCGAAATTCGGTATAAACTCCCAACTGTCACCGGTGGCTATAAACAATTGTGCAGTTTTGCTGTAGCCGAAGCCTAAATTCGCCGTATCGGTTATAGTTACAAGTATTTTTTCATCGGCTGAATATTCCGCCTTATCAATTGAAACCGTTATATCGGGTTTCATTTGCGGCGGTTTTGCTGAACCCGGTGCTTGCGTTGCAGACTGGGTATGCAGCGAAGACTGTGTTACAGTTTCGTGATAAATTTTTGTAGTATAGTTTGAAGGCTGTTTTGTTGCCGAAGGTGTGGTGTTTTTATTTTCTTCGCTTTGCGTAATTTCCGCAGCATCAGAATACCCTGTATGTATGGTTGTTTCTTCATAATTCGGGTCAGCATTCCCTGCGGGCATCATTGCCGGCAAGACCATAACGGAATACAGTATCGCCAACACTGCAAACGGAACAGCCGCTGTAATTATGTTTTTCCTTCTGTTTCTTTTTTGTATTAAATATTTTTCTTTTCTTGTGTAAACTTCATTTACAAATTCTTCATGAGTTCTCATAATAGCTGCTCACCTTCCTTTCCAAGGATAGTGCGAAGCTCTTTCTTGGCTCTGTATAAGAGATTATCAACCTGTTTCTTGCTTTTCTTCATTACCTTTGCGGTTTCCTCATAAGACAGCTGCTCAAAATAAACCAGATGAATTGCTATACGCATATCATCATTCAGCTCTTTGAGGGCTTCATTTACCGCACGCTTTCTTTCATCAACCAAAATTTCATCTTCAAGCAAGTTGCGGTCTGCCGTTTCTTTTAAAGAATCGAGGTCAACAAGCCTTTTTCTGCGGCGTATGTAATCAATAGCACGGCTGCGCCCGAGCATAAAAAGGTAGGTTTTAAGTGACACCATAAAATTATACTTTTTCGGCTCGGCAAGCAGATACATAAAGACATCAATGGCGATATCCTCTGCTGTCGCAACATCATTAACATAGCGGTCAATAAAGAAAACAAGGGGCAAACGGTATTCTCTTATTATTGCGTCGAAAGCGGTTTCGTCACCGTCAAGGAAACGGCGGTAGCTACTTGCACCGTTATCCATATAAGCTCATTCCTTTCAATACTTATACGAATGAGAGTGATAAAAATCCTTATAAACTGTAGCGATATAAATGAGGTTCGTTATGTTACTTTTGTCAAGCGTTACAAAAGTAACCAAAAGAACTTTTGGGGTTATAAGCACTCCACTTACGGCTGACGATAGCAAATCCGCTCGGCAGACAGAACAAAAAATGTTTTGTTCTGCTGCCATAACGGCTATAAAAGCAAATCTGACTTTTAGGTTTGCTATACCGCCTATGGTTCCCTCGCTCGGATAAATGAGTTGAGTTTTATGCTCGTCAGCCTGTTCCGTTCAAAGTCACAACATTGTTAATTTTTTATATTGATATTTCTTTTACACTATTTATTCTCCGCCGTTGATGCCTTTTATTTCTTAATAAAACTTTTCAACAGGCGGCATTTGGGGTGCGTTTCGCACCGGCATTGTCTGCGGCGACTCGCCGCTAAACTGTAATTTATAAATCTTCGTAGTTGATTCTTCTGTCCTTGAAATAATACTCCCTATCATGTTCGCTGATTTCACGCAGAACTCTGCACGGGTTGCCAACCGCAACAACATTCGCCGGTATATCCTTTGTCACTACACTGCCCGCACCGATAACTGTATTATCGCCTATTGTTACACCCGGCATAACAAGTACACCTGCACCAAGCCAGCAGTTTTTGCCGATATGTACAGGCATATTATACTGATACGCTTTTGCACGAAGCTCGGGATTGATAGGATGCCCTGCGGTTGCAATAACAACATTCGGCGCAAGCATAGTATTATCGCCTATATAAATATGTGTATCGTCAACCAGAGTAAGTCCGAAATTGGCATAAACCGCTTTTCCGAAATGCACGTGCTTGCCGCCCCAGTTTGCATGCAGCGGCGGCTCAATATAGCAGTCCTCTCCTATTTCAGCAAACATTTCTTTGAGCATTTGTGCTCTTTTGTCAAGCTCGGTGGGGCGGGTCATATTAAAATCGTACAGCTTATTCAGACATTCAAGCTGCTCACTCATTATTTCGTCACCACTGGGGTAATATAAATCTCCGCTGTGCATTTTTTCTTTATCTGTCATTGCTTATTTCCTCCTGAAAATTGCAAATAAGTTAATTACAATTACATTATAAAGTTTTGTATATTAAAGGTCAAATAAAATATTGTAAATAAAGATACGGTGATGTATAATTATTACATCCCATTTAAAAGGAATGATTTGAAATGTTTGATTATCCGGAATATGATGTAAACGGCATTAAAACGCTGTGCGAAATCGGGGGCAAAAACTCCGATATGAATATGACCATACGTGTAAAAAAATTCGCAGCTGATGAAATTTTTACAGTAGAGAGTGACACACTTGAAACAGCCTGCCTTATTCTTTACGGCGATGCAGATATAAGCTGGTCCGGCAACACAGCCAGCATGAAGCGAGCAACACCTTTTGAAAAAGCACCGTACTGCCTGCATGTACCAAAAGGAATAAAGGTTGAAATAAAGGCAAATAGCGAAAGCGAAATACTCATTCAGCAGACCGACAACGAAAGAGAATTTGAACCTGTTTTCTATACACCCGATATGATTCTTTATCAGGAATTCGGCAAAGGACAATGGGGCGGTACAGGTCACAGAATCTGCTCAACTGTTTTTGATTACGACAATGCACCGTATTCAAACATGGTACTCGGCGAAGTATTCAATCAGCCCGGCAAATGGTCGAGCTATCCTCCGCACCATCATCCGCAGCCCGAGGTTTACTACTATCAGTTTGACAAGCCGCAGGGTTTTGGCGCATGCTTCATCGGCAACAACTGCTTCAAAAGCACACAAGGCTCAGTTGCCTGCATTACTGACGGTAATGACCATCAACAGGTTGTAGCACCCGGCTACGAAATGTGTTACATATGGATGATTCGACACATTGACGGTGACCCGTGGTATAAGACAACAAGATTTTACGCAAAAGAGCATGAATGGCTGACAAAAGCAGATTGAGGTATAAAAATGAAAAACAAAGATATTCATATCCGTGACCCCTTTGTTTTAGTTCACAACAATACGTATTACATGTACGGCACAAGAGCCAGGAACTTTGGAATAGGCGTTGGCGGTGTAGACGTTTACAAAGGAACCGACCTTGAAAACTGGTCAGATCCGATTGCCGTTTTTGATTCGGAAAAATACTCACTTAACCGTCAGTCAAACTGGGCGCCCGAGGTTCATGAATACAACGGCAAGTTTTATATGTTCGCCACATTTTTAAAGGATAACGATTTAAGAGGTACATACATTTTGGTTTCAGATTCGCCGGAGGGTGAATTCAAACCGCTTACAGGCAAGGCTATTACACCGTATGAATGGGAATGCCTTGACGGAACATTTTATGTTGAGGACGGTGTACCCTACTGCGTATTCTGCCACGAACACACACAGATTTATGACGGTACTGTTGAATACATTCAGCTGTCTGCTGATTTAAAAGAAGCTGTAACCGAACCGAAAACACTTTTCAAAGGAAGTTCCTTCCTTAAAAAGGAAGCAACTGAAAGCGACCACAACGTTACAGACGGTCCGTTCATATTCAGAAAGAGTAACGGCAGGCTTATTATGATATGGTCAACCTGCTTTAACGGTTACCTGCAATGTGTAGCGACATCGGACAACGGCAAAATAAGCGGCAACTGGACACATCTGCCGACAATGTTTGATAAAGACGGCGGACACGGAATGATATTCACAGGTCTTGACGGTCAGCTTTATTTAACACTTCACTGTCCGAACAATCAGCCTGATGAACGGCCGGCATTCTTCATAATAGAAGAAACGGAAGATTCGGTTAAAATCAAATAAATACGCAACGGCAAGGTGCTTCCAAACACCTTGCCGTTAATTTTTCAGCATACAAAAAGACCGCTGTAAAACAGCGGTCTTAATAGTTTAAGTTAAATCAGTCTTCCTTCTTGCGAACGATTGCTACAGCTGTTGCGGAGAGAGCTGCTACAACTGCAAGAGCAGAGCCGAGACCGATTACGGAACCTGTGGAGGGGCTGTCGGAATCGTCCTTATCCTCGTCCTCTTCAACATCCTCTGCACTGGGCCACTCAGCGTTTACAAGGCTGTCTGCGAAAGCCTGGAATGCGCCGATAGCTTCGTTGATAGCTACAACATGAGCTCTTGCGAACTGGCTGTAATTGATCTTGCCGAATGCATCAGCAGCTGCATCAAGAACAGTCTTGGGAACGTTGATCTGATCAAAGTAAACTGTAAATACGTTCTCATCAGCATTTGCGCTGTACTTTTCGCTGCCTGTGATCTTTGCATTGTTAAATGCTACAACTGATTCGTCAAGAACGAAATCGCCAAGGTCATACTGACCTGCGCTGCAATCCTTGATGTGTTGGTTGAGCTTAACACCGTCAACAGTAATATCGTCGGTACCGTCATCATTAGTATCAAGATCGCCCTTAGTCTGGTTGTAAAGATCGATATGCTGCTTCATGTATGTAATGATAGTTGCCTGGCTGGCAATTGTCTTGCCCTCATGAACTGTCATTTCGATATTGTAATCAGAAATGTTTGAGCTGTGATAAAGATCCTTGTTTTCAAAAGCTGCTCTGAAAACAACCTTAATGATTGCCTTTGTAGGCTCACACTGTTTCATTGTTGCAGTATAAACATACTCGCCTGCTTTTTCATCATATCTGTCTGTAACTTTGATTTCAGCGCCGTTGAGCAGAATTGAATCTGTATCAAGATCAAAGTCATCATATGTGACTTCCTTGTTGTTGAGAACTTCCTGAACCTTCTTTGTAACTGCAGCTTTGTTTGTTTCGACAAACTTAGCAAATTCTTCCTCAGACATAACGTTAGTGCCGTGGAAAGCTGTTGAAACAGGAATTTCAACATCAAACTCTGTGCCATCGAGAGCAACGAGCTTAATCTGTGCTTCTGCATCTACAAGAGGAGCCGTCTTGCCAGCGGACTTGATGAATTTATCAAGGCCAAGACCGACCATATTTGTGTAAACTTCGCCTTCTTCGCCCTTAACAACACTTACGCCCCAGTCCTTATCGGCGATTGTAGCGGGCTGTGTATCATCAATTGCGCTTGCTGTAGCTGTAAGAGCTATCGCACCCTTAGCTGAATCCTCGAAATCGAAGGAGATTGTTGCAAGAGCAAGATCTGATGTGGTGTTGTTAACTGCGCTTGTTACATCGATTGTGATAGTACCGTTTGTCTGAGAAACAGCGATACCTGTAACTGCAGAGTTAGCTACTGCATTGACCTGGTCGATTTTGGTTGCATCGCCAGTAAGAACAAGCTTAGCATTTTTGAGTTCTGTGTCGGGAGAGAGGGAAACTGTAATTTCCTGATCTGTTGCGCCGACAACTGCGTTTACTACGCTGGAAACTTTAACATAGGGGTTTGAGTTTGCTGCGCTTGCTGCAACTGCAACTGCACCGAAAACGAGAACAACTGCAAGAATAACAGCAACGAGCTTTGAAGCTTTGATTTTCACTTTCTGATTCATCCTTTCGCTTGTAAGGGAACTATTTTTCCCATTAAAGCTATTATAGTATATATAAAAAATTTGTCAACAACTAACACAATATTTAGGGGCATTTTTTGAAAAAAATTACCATATTTACTGTGCCTTACGCTTTTTTGACTTTTCAACGGCAAAACTCAGATCGGTTGTGAGAACCTTTTCCTGTCTTGTTTGGTCACGCACAAGCACAGGCTCCGTACCGTTTTTAACACAATCGGCTGTAATTATTACCTTGCTGACGGTTGAATCCGACGGGACATTATACATAATCGGGATAAGTGTTTTTTCCATAATGGAACGAAGACCTCTTGCACCCGTTTTCTTTTCAAGCGTCAGGTCTGCTATCGCCTCAAGTGCGGCAGGCTCAAACTCAAGCTCAACATCGTCCATACCGACAAGCTGCGTATACTGCTTGACGATTGAATTCTTTGGCTCACAAAGAATTCTGACAAGTGAATCACGGTCAAGCTCATGCAAAGCTGTCATAACAGGCATACGGCCGACAAGCTCGGGAATCAAGCCGAATTTGACTAAATCCTGATGAATTGCCTGACCCATGATATAATCTGAATCGAGCATGCGCTTATCTCTGATTTCAGCCTCAAAGCCAAGTGCAGAGCCGCCGATGCGCTTTTCGATTATTTTTTCGATTCCGTCAAAAGCACCGCCGCAGATAAACAGAATATTGGCTGTGTTTATCTGAATAAATTCCTGCTGCGGATGCTTTCTGCCGCCTCCGGGAGGAACATTGGAAACGGTTCCCTCAATAATCTTAAGAAGTGCCTGCTGTACGCCTTCACCGCTGACATCACGGGTGATTGATGCGTTTTCGGATTTTCTTGCAATCTTGTCAATTTCATCGACATAGATAATACCGCGTTCAGCCTTTTCTATATCGAAATCGGCTGCCTGAATAAGACGGAGAAGAATGTTTTCAACGTCCTCACCAACATAGCCGGCTTCGGTAAGAGTTGTAGCATCGGCAATTGCAAACGGTACATCGAGCGTTTTGGCAAGAGTCTGTGCAAGCATGGTTTTACCCACACCTGTAGGGCCGAGCAGAAGGATATTGCTCTTCTGGATTTCGGCATCCGCATCGTGACCGAAGAAAATACGCTTGTAGTGGTTATACACTGCTACGCTCAGGACGATTTTTGCCTCCTCCTGACCTATTACGTATTCATCCAGCTTTTCCTTTATCTGTGCAGGCTTAGGCAGAGTAAAGCCGCCCTGCGCCTGCCTTTTTTTCGGTGCAGCGGCATCCTCTTCCTCAATTATACTACGGCATAAATCCACACATTCGTCACAGATAAAGACTCCGGGACCTGCGATAAGCTTATCTACCTGGCTCTGGAGCTTATTACAGAACGAACAGCGGACGGTTTTCTCTCTCATATCGCCATCTCTTGGCATAGGTATATTCTCCTAAATTATAGATTTATCTCTTGTAAAGAACTTTATCGACAAGACCGTAAGCAGCAGCTTCTTCTGCACTCATCCAATTGTTTCTGTCTGTATCAAGGGCTATGGTTTCAATATCCTTGCCTGTATTTTCGGCAAGAATTTTATTGAGGTTATTCTTGATTTTAAGGATGTGTTCAGCCTCAATAGCAATATCAGATGCCTGACCCTTTGTGCCGCCGAGGGGCTGATGAATCATAATCTCGCTGTTGGGAAGTGCAAAACGCTTGCCCTTCGCACCGGAAGAAAGCAGGAATGCACCCATACTTGCAGCCATACCCATGCAAATAGTTGAAACATCGCACTTGATGTACTGCATCGTATCGTAAATAGCAAGACCAGCGGAAACGGAACCGCCGGGGCTGTTGATATAAAGGCTTATGTCCTTTTCACTGTCCTGACCTTCAAGGAACAGCAGCTGTGCGACAACAAGGCTTGCTGTTGCATCGTTAACCTCGTCGGAAAGAACAATAATTCTGTCGTTGAGAAGACGTGAAAAAATATCAAACTGACGTTCTCCTCTGCTCGTCTGCTCAATAACGTACGGTACTAAACTCATTTTCATTTCTCCTTTTACTCTTAATTGATATATGACCGGCAGAGCCTTCATTGCACAAGTTCTGCCGGTCTTTATGTTGCTAAATTATTATAGGCGCAAACCGATTGAAATTATTCAGCGTCTTCAGCCTTTTTCTCTGCTGCCTTCTTTGTTGTGCGCTTCTTGGGTGCAGACTTTTCCTCGCCTTCCTCAGCTGCCTTGGGAGCAGCCTTCTTCTTTGCAGCCTTAGCGTTGTCAACAACAACCTTCATTGCCTTCTGTACGGAAACGTCAGCTCTGAGGCTCTCTTCGGGAGCAATCTTCTTGACTGTTTCAAGGTCAATGCCGTATGTTGTAGCAATCTTATCGAGTTCTGCGTTGATATCTTCTTCTGTTACTTCGATATTTTCAAGCTCTGCAATCTTTTCAAGTGCAAGGCGAAGCTTAACCTGCTTTTCAGCCTCTGCACGAATCTGCTCATCAAGAATCTTTTCGTCCATACCTGTGTAAGCAAGGTACTGCTCATAGCTGATGCCCTGTGATTCAAAGCGCTGAATGAAGCTGTCCTTATTCTGCTGTGCAGCCTCGTCGATCATGATTGCGGGGATATCTGCCTTGAGGTTTTCAACAAGCTTTTCACGGAGTGCGTTTTCAAAAGCATCGTCAGCATTCTGCTGCTTTCTTTCAAGGATATCCTTCTTGATGCCTTCCTTAAGCTCTGCTACCGTGTCGTATTCGCCGAGATCCTTTGCGAATTCATCGTCAACCTCGGGAAGCTCCTTGTAGGAAAGCTTGTTGAGCTTGCACTTGAAAACAGCTTCCTTGGAAGCGAGTTCAGGTGTGTATTCTGCAGGGAAGGTTACATTAACGTCGAACTCTTCGCCGACTGTCTTGCCGATAATCTGATCCTCAAAGCCGGGAATGAATGAACCTGAACCGAGAACGAGATCGTATTCTTCAGCCTTGCCGCCGTCAAATGCGACGCCGTCAACAAAGCCTTCAAAGTTGATGTTTGCAATATCGCCGTCCTTAGCAGCTCTGTCATCAACATCAACAAGTCTTGATGTCTGCTCACGAAGGTGGTCGATTTCGTGGTTGATTTCTTCTTCTGTTGCTTCAACAGCAGCCTTCTCTGCGGAAAGGCCCTTATATTCGCCGACATCTGCATCGGGCTTAGTTGCGAACTTAACGGTGAATTCTACGCCGTTTTCGCCGATTTCGATAACATTTGCATCATATGCGGAGCTGACCGCTTTAATGCCTGATTCTGCAAGAGCAGCCTCAACAGCCTCGGGGAAGAGGTCGTTAAGAGCATCCTCGTAAAATACGCCCTTGCCGTACATTCTCTCGACCATCTGCATGGGAACCTTACCCTTACGGAAGCCGGGAATTGCAATGTCTTTTTTCTGCTTGTTGTAGACCTTTACAGTAGCCTTTTTGAAAGTTTCGCCGTCGATTACAACGGTAAGCTCCTGTACGTTTGCCTCTGCTTCTTTAACTGATTTTAAGCTCATTTTAAAATCCTCCTATTTTTAGAACCAAGGTATTATACCATGTAAAACCCAAAATAGCTATAGTTTTACAAAAAAATTTCAAAATTTTTCTATTAATTGGGGACAAAAGCTCAGACTGTCACCCGAAATAAGTGAAAAACGTATTCCTTTATACTCAGAAACAAAGGCATTTTTGATAGATGCACCGTGGAGATGCGCATAGTAACAGCGTTTTACGCCGTATTCACACAGCAGGTCAACAAATTCCCCGCACACCGCACGGTTGCTTATCGGCGGATAATGCAGGAACGCTACCGGCTCGCCGCCGAGCTTTTTTGCCTCCTGCAACGACAGACGCAGACGGCACATCTCACGGTTGAGCGCTTTTTCTTCATCCTCTGCCCCGCTGTCATAAAACCAGCCCTTTGTGCCGGCAATGCAGATATCGCCCATGCGCACAGCATTGTTGAAAAGGAAATCAATGGAATCTATTCCGTTTTCTGCAAGAAAGCGCTGCATTTTAGATTTTGTTTCCCACCAGTAGTCGTGGTTACCTTTCATCAGCAGCTTTTTGCCCGGAAGCGAGTGAAGAAAACGAAAATCTTCCAATGCTTCATGCAGCTTCATTCCCCAGGAAACATCGCCGCAGATAAGCACGGTATCATCTTCCTTTATTATCTTGCGCCAGTTATCTTCAAGCCGCTGCTCATAGCCGCTCCAGCCGTGGAAAATATCCATCGGTTTTTCCACACCGAAGGAAAGGTGCGTATCGCCGATTGCAAAAAGGGACATTCTATCAGCCTTCCGTTTTTGTTTTAGTTAATGCCGAGCATATCGTAAACAGCCTTCTGCATATCGCTCTTGTCGATTACAGAGCTGAAGCGTACTTCTTTGTTTTCAAGTCCGCAAAGCTGTGCGGGACATTCAACGCCTGTTGCATCTGCAAGTACCTTTGCCATTTCGTATTCTTCACCCTTGACAAGTGAAGCATCAACGGCTGAAAGAACACTTGCGGTAAACTTGAACGGGCTTGCTGTTGAAGCGATGACTGTGGGCTTGTTATCGCCTGTTGCGGCACGGAATTCATCGTAAACCTTGACTGCAACTGCTGTATGAGTATCGCAAAGATACTTCTTATCAGCATATACAGAACCGATTGTAGCCTTTGTCTGCTCATCATCGCAGCAGCCTGCGCAGAAATCAGACTTGATTTTTTCAAGGATATCTGCATCGACTGTATATTTGCCTGCCTTTGAAAGCTCAGCCATATAGCCGCTTATCTTCTTATCATCACATCCGCTGAGGATATAGAGCAGACGCTCAAGGTTAGAGGAAATGAGGATATCCATTGACGGTGAGATTGTGGTATAGAAGCTGCGGTTACGGTCATAAGTGCCGTTTGAGAGGAAATCTGTCAGAACATTATTTGCGTTGGATGCACAGATAAGCTTATCTATCGGCAGACCCATCTGCTTTGCATAGTAAGCAGCAAGGATGTTACCGAAGTTACCTGTGGGAACGCAGACATTAATCTTATCGCCAACAGAGATTACGCCCTGATCAGCAAGGTCACAGTAAGCTGAGATATAGTAAACAATCTGGGGAGCGAGTCTGCCCCAGTTGATAGAGTTCGCAGAAGAGAACTGCATGCCGTTTTCTTCAAGAAGCTGTGCAACAGCAGGGTCGGTAAAAATAGCCTTAACACCACTCTGAGCATCGTCAAAATTGCCCTTGATAGCGCAAACGCCTACGTTTTCGCCCTCCTGGGTTACCATCTGCAGCTTCTGCATAACGCTGACACCGTCAGACGGATAGAAAACGAGAATTTTTGTATTGGGAACATCCTTGAAGCCTTCAAGAGCAGCCTTGCCTGTATCGCCTGAAG
Source organism: Acutalibacteraceae bacterium (assembly GCA_045536235.1). Taxonomy (GTDB): domain Bacteria; phylum Bacillota; class Clostridia; order Oscillospirales; family Acutalibacteraceae; genus UBA8612. The sequence continues at coordinate 18,245 of JAZSND010000059.1, forward strand.
TTGCAACGAGAATAACAATCTGCTTGTCGCCTACTGTTTTGCTTGCTGCACGTGTGAGAAGATGCGGCAGAATCTGAAGAGCCATATCCTTGAAAGCGCAGGTAGGACCGTGCCAGAGTTCCTGAATATATGCAGAGGAATCAATACCGACTACGGGAGCTGTTTTGTCGCTGCTGAATTTACCGCCGCCGTAAGCGCCGCTGACACAGTCGACAAGTTCCTGCTCAGTAAAGTCGAAAAGATATTTGCCGAGCACCTTTACTGCTCTGCCCTGATAATCCATACCGACAAGTTCTTTGATTTCCTCAAATGAAAGTGAGGGAATTTCTGTGGGGACAAAAAGTCCGCCGTCCTTTGAGATACCGTTTGCAATAGCCTGAGCGGCTGTTACACGAACGGAATTATCTCTTGTGCTTGTGTACATCAAGTTAAAGACCACCTTTTATATAATCCTAAATTGTAAAACAAATTTATTCTCCAAACGCATTTTCTATATAGTTGAATTCTTTGACCTTACCATTATCAAGTATTACTTCGGCAACATCAAAACGTGGCTGCAAGCCGCCGTCAAAGCTCATGAGAAAATGCCCGGCTGTAGTAATTATCCTGCGCTGCTTGTGATAATCCACCGCAGCAGCAGGTCTGTCCATGCTGTTTGAGGATCTTGTTTTAACCTCAACGAAGCAGATATACTCACCCTTCTGAGCAATTATATCTATCTCACCGAAACGGCACGAATAGTTTGTATCTGTTATTTTATAGCGGTGACGGCGGAGCCATTTTTGCGTATAGAGTTCACCCTCATCGCCTTTTACACGTTTTAAGTTCATAGTATCTTTTTTAAAAAACTGCGTCTGTGCACGGGAGAAATGCCATGCTTGGCAAGCATTTCGTAGTGCAGCTTTGTGCCGTAACCCTTATGCTTTGAAAACTGATACTGAGGATACATTTTATCAATATCAAGCATCAGCCTGTCCCTTGTGACTTTTGCTAAAATTGACGCTGCAGCAATACTCATTGAAAGAGAATCACCTTTGATAACCGTTTCGCCCTGTATATCAAGTGGGGGCATACGGTTGCCGTCAATCAGCGCATAGTCAGCTTCTGGCGACAAGCCGTCAACAGCACGTTTCATCGCAAGAAAGGTTGCCTGTAAAATATTAATTTCGTCTATCTCCTGCTCGGTTGCATAGGCAACAGACCAGGCAACAGCATTTTTTGTTATTTCATCATACAAAAGCTCACGTTTTTTTTCGCTTATCTTTTTAGAATCGTTAAGCCCTTCGATAACAAGACCCTGCGGCAGAATAACAGCCGCAGCATATACGGGACCTGCAAGCGGACCTCTGCCGGCTTCATCCACGCCGCAGACAGCAGCAAAACCGTTCTGAACGGCAGCAAGCTCATATTCGTAATCCGGCAATTAACTCACGGCCTTTCGAGTGTAATTTTACCGAGCTTACCGCCACGGTATTCATCAAGCAGCGTATTTGCGGCACGCTCCGTATCAATCTCGCCGCCGCTGATGAGCATGCCCCTTTTCCTGCCGATAAGCTCAAGTATTTCGTAAGGCTCAAGCCCGTCAACTGCGCCGAGTTTATATCTTTCAAGCAAAAGCTGTGTATAGTCTCTGGCAAGCACCTCAACAAGGCGCACAGCCATGGTTTCAACGTCAACAACTTCGTCTTTGACTGAACCGATAAAGGACAGCCTGTCGCCTACTACCGGGTCGTCAAACTTGGGCCAGAGGACACCGGGAGTATCAAGCAGCTCTATACCGTTGCCGATATTGAACCACTGGTTACTGCGTGTAACACCGGGCTTGTCAGCAACTTTAGCTTTGTTAGCACCGGCCATACGGTTGATAAAAGAGGATTTGCCGGTATTGGGTATACCGACAACCATCATGCGAAGCGGTTTACCTGCCATACCCTTTTCTTCGTTGGCTTTTATTTTATCGGCAAGCACTTTACGGACAAGCGGACGGTAATTCTGCAGTCCCTTACCGCTGCGGCAGTCTACAGCAAGTGCTGCCATACCTTTGTTTGTAAAATAATTTATCCACTGCTGTGTTGCCTTTTCATCAGCAACATCACACTTGTTGAGCAAAACGATACGGGGCTTTTTACCTGTCATTTCGTCAAGCTCGGGATTGCGGCTGGACATCGGCACACGGGCATCGAGCAGTTCTGTGACTGCGTCAACCATGGGCAGACTTTCTTTGATAAGTCTGCGGGTCTTTGCCATATGACCGGGAAACCACTGAACAACCTGTTTTTGTGTATCATTCATAATCGTAATCACCGAAAAATTCCAGGCTTGAAAGCGGGGAAAATCTGACCATAACCTGACCGAGGATATAATTTTCTTCAATCAGACCGATATCGGGTGAACGGCTGTCAGTTGAGTGCTGACGGTTATCGCCCATAACGAAAACCTGACCTTCTTTGAGCGTCAGAGGATAAGTCCATGCACCCTCATCATCTGTTGTGGGTGAGCCGAGATAAGGCTCATCAATCTGTTTGCCGTTTACGAAAACGGCAGCTGTATCAAAGTCAATGTCAATCGTATCGCCACCGACTGCTATAACACGCTTGACTATCGGCTCATGAAAAGTATTTGGCTGAGTGACAATAACAATATCGCCACGCTCCGGTTCGGTAATAAAAGCTGAAACAAGCAGCCAGTCGCCGTTGTGCAAAGTATTCATCATTGACGGACCGCTGACACCGACAACACGGAAAACGAATGTAAATATAAGCATAATTGCAATAATAGACGATGCAATTATCGAAGCAAGTTCGACAAGCTTTTGCGAAAAGGTGCTTTTGTTTACAGCAGATGCTTTTTTTGTATTTTCGGTTTGTTCAAGCTTTTCAAATTCGTTCATTTGTTACTCCTCCGTTCCTGTGCGGTACTTTATGGATTCAAACGGAAAGATGCGCATCTTCACGCTGCCTAAAATATAGTGTTCATCAACAAATCCGATTCTTGTTGTGCGGCTGTCGAGTGAATCGTTACGGTTGTCACCCATGACGAAAACTTTACCTTCAGGAACAATCAGAGGAAAGTCCACATCGAAGCTGCGGTGTGTCGGATCCTTTATATATGGCTCATTAAGCACCACGCCGTCAACAGTAACGATACCGTTTGTAAAATCAATATCTACAGTCTGACCTGATGTTGCAATAACACGCTTGATAACAGGTTCACCAGAGCTTGTACGGTTCGGCTGTGTACTGACGATTATTTCGCCGTATTCAGGATTCAGATCAAAAGCCGAAAGCAAAAGCCAGTCGCCGCCGTTAAGGGTGGGAAGCATTGATTCACCTTCTACCCTGACGGGACGCAGCAAAAAAGTAAACACTGCACTCAGCGCAACAATGGCAACCACAACAGACTGCAGCCAATCGAACATTGAGGCTGCACTCTTGCTGACGCCCGGCTGCTCAACACACTGAGGTGTACTGCTTTGCGGCACATCATATTGTTTTCGGTATTCAGTAATCTTCAATACGTCACCTGCTAAACAAAATACGGATTATACATGTCTGCAAAATCACTCATTTTACATTATATCAAAAAAAAGGAACAAGCACAATACTTGTTCCTAATTTTTGTTGGCAAAAAATTAAATTATTTAAGATCCTGCTTAACCTTTGCAGCCTTACCGACTCTGTCACGAAGGTAGTAGAGCTTTGCTCTGCGAACCTTACCTTTTCTGATTGTGGTAACAGCAGCAACGTTGGGAGAATGAACAGGGAATACTCTTTCAACACCTACACCGTAGGAAACACGGCGTACTGTGAATGTTTCGGAAACACCGCTGCCCTTGTGAGCAATAACGATACCTTCGAAAGCCTGAATTCTTTCTCTGTCACCTTCACGGATCTTAACGTCGACTCTGACTGTGTCGCCGACCTGAGCAACGGGCTTTTCTGCCTTGATGCTGTCCTGTGCAATGAGTTTCAATGCGTCCATCTTTAATTTCCTCCAATAAATTTTCAGGCGTTCGTATCGAAACAATAGCGAAAGAGGACCGCCAGCATTAATGTGTTTTGCATTAATTCCCGTCTTTGGATAAAGGACGGATAACAAACGCTAAAGTATATTAACACATACAGTCGGAAAATGCAAGTGTTTTTTCAAAATTTTCTGTAATTTGCAAGCAAAAGACCTTTACGGGTAATTTTTTTGTATTCAACAGGCTCGCCGATAACAGCAGATACTGCTTCAAGCAGCAGAAACGGGCTTGCGTTTTTCTGGCTGCCTGCTGCAAGGACTATACCGATACTGACAGTACCACCCTTTTCTTCAACAGCCCAATATCCCATCATTTCGGCAATATTGACCTGCTTTACAACCTTTTTGCGACCTGCTTTTCCGAGCTTTTCGGCAGGAAGGTTGCCGGATTCAAGTGCTGCTTTTATTTTATCAACAGCACCGTCAAACGGATAAAGCTCGATATCATAACGTGCAAAGGCAATATCACCCGGTTTATTCACAGGGTCAATAACATCTGTTATTTCCAGTCCCTCCGGCATGACTGCATTGAGCGCATCACGCACCTGAGCGTTAGTCATATCCCCTTCAAGGCGGATATCAATCGGCTCGCACTCACTTTCAACGCCAAGAGGCAGCGGCAGCGCAAACGCAAGATACGGATGAGGATTAAATCCCTCGGTGTACCACAGGTCAATCTTTGCCCTGCGCACCGCACGCATCATCAGACGCTGCATATCCAGATGGGATAAATATTTAGCTCTGCCCTTTTTGGCAAGCAGCACTCTCACGCAGCGCATCGCATTCACCTCCGTTGAGCTTATTGGCACCGCAGCCCGAGCACTTTTCACGGCAATGCGGTGTAGTTTCATTGTTGTGTGCTTTGTTATATTCACGCACAAGGTGTGCCTTTGTCACACCGTAATCAAGGTGATCCCACGGCAGTATTTCATCAAGGCTGCGTTCACGCTCCGCATAAAATTCCGGGCTGATTCCGCAATCCGCAAAGCTCTGCATCCAATCATTCAGACGGAAACATTCATCCCATCCGTCGAGCTTACAGCCCTTGCGCCATGCCGTTTCGATAACAGCCGAAAGACGCCTGTCACCTCTTGCAAACACGCCTTCAAGGAAACTCATATCCGTATTGTGACGTGTGAGTGAAATCTTACGGCTTGTGAGGCTGCTGATTACAAGCTGCTGCTTACGAAGCAGTTCCTCCTTGCTATTCTGACCTTCCCACTGGAAAGGAGTAAAGGGTTTGGGAACAAAGGGAGCAACGCTGATGCTGACATTTACGCTCTTGCCCTTGGGCTTGTTCGGATTGTGATAAAATTCGTCAACCACCTTCTGTGCAAGCTGAGCGATTGCAACTATATCCTCATCCGTTTCAGTCGGCAAGCCGAGCATAAAGTAGAGCTTAACGCTTGTCCAGCCTGCATCAAAAGCCTTACGTGCAGCAGAAAGAATTTCTTCCTCGGTGATATTTTTGTTTATAACATCACGCATACGCTGTGTGCCGGCTTCTGGTGCAAAAGTAAGTCCGCTGCGGCGCACCGATGCAAGACGCTCGGAAAGCTCTTTTGAGAAATTATCCGCACGAAGTGACGGTAAAGCTACATTCACCTTATCTTTTTCCGTCCAGTCAAGCAGCTTATTGAGCAGCTCCTCAAGATGAGTATAGTCGCTCGTACTCAGCGAGCAAAGCGAAACCTCATCATAGCCTGTTGAATCACACAGAGCCTTACAGTCACGGTTGACGGTATCGGCAGTTTTTTCTCTTATAGGTCTGTAAATATATCCTGCCTGACAGAAACGGCAGCCTCGAATACAGCCACGGAAAATTTCCGCAACTGCACGGTCATGCACTATTTCAACACCGGGCACAATAAAGGTTTCGGGGAAATGCACCTTATCAAGGTCAGAAACGATTCTTTTTTCTGCTTTCTCAGGCGCCGTGCCGACAGGTGTTATTGATTTAACGGTATTATCCTCGTTATATTCAACATTATAGAGTGACGGTACATAAATGCCCTTTATTTTTGCAGCTTCGAGCAAAAACTCCTGCTTTGCTGAACCCTTTGCCTTGTGAATTTTAAGCAGATCGATAAGGTCATTTGTAACCTCCTCACCCTCACCGGGCAGCATAATATCAAAAAAGTCTGCCATAGGCTCAGCGTTACATACGCACGGACCGCCTGCTATAACAAGCGGAGTAAGTGACTCTCTGTCCTTTGCATAAATCGGTAAGCCTGCAAGGTCAAGCATATTCAGCACGTTGGAATAGCTCATTTCATATTGCAGCGTAAATCCGATAAGGTCAAAATCCTTTATCGGATCGCCGCTTTCAAGTCCGTAGAGCAGAATGCCGTTTTCACGCATCTTTTCTTCCATATCGACCCACGGTGCAAACACACGCTCACACCACGCATCCTCCCTTGCATTCACAAGAGAATAAAGAATTTTGATGCCGAGGTGCGACATGCCGATTTCGTAAGTATCGGGGAAGCAGAATGCATAACGTATATCGACATCAGCTGCATTTTTTACAATACTGTTCAGTTCACCGCCTGTATATCTGCCGGGTTTCTGAACAAGCGGAAGTATTCTTTCAAGCTTTTCGGAAAGCATAGTATCCTCCAAAAATAATTAATCCCTAATATATTACATCATTATTCCCGTCTTTTCAAGAGCATAAAGGATAAATAAATACTTGCCAGCAGCAAAGTTATATTATATTTGCTTTTAATCAACACATAAAATCCGAGTGCCGACAGAGGAATCAGGAAAACTATACCGATACCGAAAACCGTTTTTTCAGCCCTGGCGGAATTCATTTTACACATCAGAAAACAGCGCACAGCTCTGCCGCAATCGAGTGGCTCAATCGGCAAAAGGTTGAACACGGCAAGCGCAATATTCACGGCTATCGGCTTGAGCAAGCCGTGAACATGCCCGAAAAGCATAACAAGCATCATTGCAAACGCAACAAAAATATTGGCGAACGGACCTGCCAGCGCAATAAGCATTTCACGGCGGTAGCCGCTGTTTGAAAAGCGTGTTATACTGAAGCCAAAGGGAGCAACAAAAATTCTTGACGGACGTTCACCGAAAGCAAGCATACAAACAAGGTGTCCGCCTTCATGTACAGCAGCAGCGCAAAGTGCAAGCACAGCTGTATTTGTTGTATCAAGCACAAGGGCTATACATATTGTAACGAAAAAGAAAAAGCTTACATTTATCCGACTCCCCCCTGCTTTAAATGTCATTCAGCAGCCACTCCGGATTACAGTATTTACCGTTTACTTTTATTGAAAAGTGCAGGTGCGGACCGGTCGACCTGCCTGTGCTTCCGACTTTTGCAATTATTTCGCCGCTGCGTATATTCGCACCCTCAGACGCAATTATCTGAGAACAATGCAGATAAATTGTTTTTGTATCACCGCCGTGAGCAAGGATAATATAATTGCCGCGTGCGCTTGTATAGCCTGTTTCTTCTACCGTACCGTTGAATGCCGCATAAATCGGTGTACCTTCGGGCGCTGCAATATCCGTGCCGTTGTGTATACCGAACTGACCGGTTATCGGATGCACACGGTAACCGAATTTAGATGTAATACGCCCCTGTACGGGTATGCACATTTTTGCAGTAGTATCAATCGGAGCAAAACAAACAGTATCAGTCGCTTTATACAGTTCTACATCCTCACCGCCCATAGCGTCGGGTACGGTACTTTTTTTCTCAAACTCTGTTGAATTTTCTTCAGTATATTTTTCTGCAGGCGTTTCAGCTGCGACAGCAGACCGAACAGTATCAACAATCTGTGAAACGCTCATATCGACCTGCATGATTCTGTTAAATTCCGCCTTGAGCGAATTAAAAGATGCCGGCAAAAATTTTGCCGCAAGTAAAAGCAGCACGATGCCGACAACAGCAAGCATCAGCTGCACGGACGAAATACTTACAAGCCAGTCAGGTTTTTCAGACCGTTTTTTTCTTGCTTTCGGTTTTGTACGTGAATAGGTTTCATCAAAGCTTTCCATGTTTTTACCTGCCTTTATAGAAAAACAAACTTCTGTAAATAAATATGTTATTTTTATTGACAATATCACTCACAGCTGTTGCAAAAATGTAAAATGACTGTTAAAACCGTTGCGACAAAACAAGAGATATGATAAAATAAAAATGCCGTAAAAAGGCAATTATTAAGAAGGTGAATAATAATGAAAAAGATTATAGTAGCAGACGATGAAGCCAGAATCCGCAGACTTGTGTGCGATTTTCTTGCCAGCGAGGGCTATGAGCCGCTCGAAGCTGCTGACGGCGATATTGCACTTGAGCTTTTTGAAAAAAACGAGGATATTGCGGCACTTATACTTGACGTTATGATGCCCAACATTGACGGTTGGGAGGTCTGCCGCACAATACGAAAAAAGTCCAACGTACCAGTGCTTATGCTCACCGCACGCAGCGAAGAATTTGACGAGCTCATGGGCTTTGAGGTCGGTGCGGACGACTATGTTACCAAGCCATTCAGCCCCGGTGTACTGATGAAGCGTGTTGCGGCATTGCTGAGAAGGTCCGAGCCTGAAGAAGAAAATGCATCTGCCTTCCCCTCACTCGACGGGCTTTGCATAGATGAAACAGCGCACCTTGTAACCCTTGACGGCAAGGCTCTTGAGGTAACACTCAAGGAATACAATATTCTGCTGAAGCTCATGTCCTCGATCGGCAGAGTTTTCTCACGCGAACAGCTGCTTGACGATATCTGGGGATATGACTATGCCGGTGACATACGCACCGTTGACAGCCACGTTGCACGCCTTCGCACCAAGCTCGGCGATTGGGGCAACAAGCACCTGAAAACAGTTTACGGCATCGGCTATAAAATTGAGGCTGAATAATGAAAAGAATAAAAAAAGGTTTGGACAAACTTCTGAGCCGCAAGTACTCTGTGCGCACTCAGCTTTTCGGAATAACCGCATTTTTTATATGCATAGGCACTCTTGCCATTCTGCTTGCAAACTCGCAGCTTATTCCGCTGATTTACACATGGCGCCAGAAAAACGTGCTTGTAACGTTATCGCAGCAGGTTGAATCAATCATTTACACCAGCAACGATTTTTACAGCGATATGGCGGTTATAGAAGAAAACAACAACATTGATATTGAAATATACAACGCTGACCGACGGTTGATTTACAACACGGCAATAAACAGCTTTTTGCAGGACTGGGTTGAAGGCTACGGTATCGACCTGCAAAATGTTATGCGCACAAGAAAGCTGACGCTTTTAGAGCACACAGACCGTAATGACGGCAGCTATTTTGAGGAACTGCAGGACAGCACAAACGGTCTGCGATACCTCATGTACAGCCAGGTTATAGGCAATGGCGACGGCACTGTTCAGGTCTATGCTCAGCAGGATTATCTGCATGCAAGCGCAAACGCAACCACACGCTATGTCAGCCTTGTTGCCTGCGCCACATTCATGTTCATTATTATTTCAATGTACCTTTATCTTCACCATTTCAGCAAACCCATTATTGAAATGAACAAGATAACACGTGACATGGCAAAAATGGACTTTTCGCAGAAGTGTCCGCCGTATAACAACAGCGAAATCGGCGAGCTCGGTCAGAGCATCAATACTCTTTCCGAATCGCTTGACAGAACGCTCAAGGATTTGCAGCAAAAGAACGAAAAGCTGCAGGCAGATATTGAGCACGAACGCCGTGTTGAGCAGATGAAAAAGGAATTTGTTTCAAACTCCTCACACGAGCTTAAAACACCTATAGCCATTATCCAGGGCTATGCAGAAGGTTTAAAGCTCGGCATGAAAAATAAAACACTCAACACAGAAGAATACTGCGACATTATCATCGAAGAAACACACAAAATGAACCGCCTTGTGTGTGAAATGCTTGAACTTTCTAAGTATGAATCAGATTCGTATGAGCTGAATCCCGAGATTTTTGAAATAAGCGCATTCATTGCGGACAGCATTGACACCTACGACATTCTGGCAAAGGAAAGTTCGGTTGAAATAATCAACACCATTCCCTACGGACTTTACGGTCAGGGTGATCAGTCAAAGCTTGAAATGGTTATACACAACTACGTTTCCAACGCCCTGTCACACGCCAGGTATGACAAAAAAATCATCCTCAGCGCACAGGAGCTTGATGACAGTATAAAAATAAACGTATTCAACACGGGCGACCACATTGCCGAGCATGACCTTGAAAACATATGGCAGAGCTTCTACAGAGCTGACAAAGCACACTCAAGAAGCGAGGGCAGATTCGGTCTGGGACTTTCAATAGTCAGAGCTATACAGGAGCTTCACGGCATGCCCTATTCGGTTGAAAACGTTGACAGCGGCGTAACCTTCAGCTTTGAAATTAAAAAAGCAGAAAACCCGGACGCCTGACATGTGAACAATCAGATAAAAAAAATCAGCAGTGAGCATAAAAAACTCACTGCTGATTATATTTTTAAGCTTATTATCAGTCCTCAAGTGACATATTGGAAGCTGTTTCGAACAATTTTTCAACTTCCTTAGAGGGCTTCTTGTCGATAAGAGAAACGACTATGCAGCAAAGTGCGCCAGCAACAAAGCCGGGAAGAAGCTCGTAAATGCCTGTTTCAGAGAGAAGAAGCATCCATACTACGTCAACAACTGCGCCGCCGACAACACCGGCAATTGCGCCCTTGTATGTAGTTCTCTTCCAGAAGAGGGAAAGGATGATAACAGGACCGAATGCAGAGCCGAAACCGCCCCATGCGTTATCAACAAGGCTCATGATGCTTGATGCACCCTCTGATTTGCTGCTTGCGATAAAGTAAGCAACAACAGCGATGATAAGAACAACTACACGACCTACCCAGAGCGTTTCCTTATCGGAAGCGTTCTTGCGGAAAATGGGTCTGTAGATATCGCTTGTGAAAGATGAAGATGCAACAAGAAGCTGAGAGTCAGCTGTGCTCATTGCAGCAGCAACAATAGCGGAAAGGAGAAGACCTGCAACAAAGCTCGGGAAAAGCTTTTGTGCGAGTGCAACAAAGATAAGCTCCTGCTGACCTGCTCCGACAAGCTCCTGTGTGGGAGCGTATGCTCTGCCAAGGATTGCCATTGCAATAGCTGCACCGAGAGAAAGTACAACCCATACAATACCGATAGTTGCAGACTTCTTGAGAACCTTTGTGTTTTTGGTTGACATAAATCTGACAATGATGTGAGGCATACCAAAGTAACCAAGACCCCAGGCAAGACCGGAAACGATATCCTTCCATGATGCAGAGAAAGGATTGAGCGGATTGATGCCACCATCTGCTGCTTCAAATACGCTGAAGTCAAGCTCCTGCACGAATACGAGCATAAACGGAACAGCAAGAAGAGCTGCGAGCATCATAAGACCCTGAAAGAAGTCAGTCCAGCAAACAGCCTTAAAGCCGCCGAGGAAAGTGTAAACAATAATGATAGCTGCAAAAATTACAAGTGCAAGATTGGGATTATCGGCAAGCTGGGGAACAACCTGGATAAATACCTTCTGACCTGCAACAAAGCTTGATGCAACATAGATTGTAAAGAAAACAAGGAAAACAATTGCGCAAATAATCTGAAGCGCACGGCTTTTTGCCATAAAGCGGTTTGACAGATACTGCGGAATTGTAATTGAATCGTTTGCAACCTGTGAAAATCTGCGAAGTCTTCTTGCAACGAAAATCCAGTTAGCCGCCGTACCGAGTGCAAGACCGATACCGATCCAGACCTGGCCCATACCGAAAGCAAGAATACTGCCGGGGAAGCCCATAAGAAGCCAGCCGCTCATATCGGATGCCTGAGCGCTGAGAGCTGTTACCCACGGACCCATTGAACGTCCGCCGAGGAAGTAGTCCTTTTCGCCGCCGCCCTTCGACTTCATAAAGAAGAAAAGACCGATGCCGAGAACTACAACAAAGTAGAGAATAAATGCTGCAAGTTGTAATGTCATAATATCATAACCTTTCTGTAATTTAGCAAATACAAAAAATATAGGTATAATTATACAATTAAATACAAAATAATGTCAAGTGTTTATCAGCAATAATTTTAACGTATTAAAGCAAAAAAGCAATCTACAGGGCTTTGCTCTGCAGATTGCAAAGAATTTTTGTTAAAATTACGGCATATAGGGGTTATCATTATATTCATAATTTTCGGGCATTATAAAGGGCTTTACAAAGTTGACAGTATAATCAATGCCCCACTGACCGACTGCACCGTGCCATTTGCTTGAATGGGGTTCGATGGAAAGCATACCGTCATACTTCTTTATGTAAAGCAGAGCAAAAACAGGACCCCACTTTACATCGTCCAAACCTGCGGGCGGGTCATCGTAATGCTCGCCGTTGATGTAAAGCGTACCCTTGATATGGAAGTGATAGAATCTGTCGCCCCATTTTTCCATTTCTGCGAGGTAGTTTCCGCCACGGTTAATACAATGGGAAGTATCGTACTTGATGCCAAGCTCAGGCAGCCTGCCGAGGACTACGCTCCACGCATTATCCTCAACAACAAAGTTTGCCCAATCGCAGTTATATACGGCAATTCTGACATTTCTCTCTTTACCGTATTCGATAAGCTTTGAAATATAATCAATTGCTATATCGCAGTTTTCCATAAAGCTCTTGCCCTCTACCTCATTGCAGCCGCAGTTGAACACGGGACAGCCAAGCTTTGAAGCAAGGTCAATGCAGTTTTTATCGTGCTTCAGGGCTTCGGGAATAATATCGCCGTTTTCGTCAACTCTGTCCATACCCCAGCGGCCGATTGAACCGACCTTAACACCGTACTTCCCGCAGCTTTCTGCAATTCTGTCCGCCTGAGCAAGAACTTCTGCGCTGTCGTAATTGTGGTTAACACAGAATTCGACCCAATTAAGTCCTTTTTCGCTGACGGCTTTTATACATTCGTCAGACCAACCGTTGATAATACCGAGATGCATATTTATTCTCCTCCGTTTTTTAAAATACTTTGTTTTTAAAATATTCCTCACATTCATGAGGCTTTGAAAAGCAGAGAGCAAAGGCATCGTCTGCCTTGCATTCAAGATCAAAAATTTCCTTTGCCTTGCCGCTCAAATCCTTAAACTGTGATGCACGGGCAACAACCGGCACACCCGGCTTTGCGGCACAGAGAATTTCTCTGCCATTTTCGTTGCACGCAAGTACACGTAAATACGGCGGTAAGCCTTCTGAATGTTCCTTTTTTATACCCAAAAACAGGCTCATGATAAGTCTGCGTATCCGCGCATCGGGATAACGCTTTGTTTTTATCTGTTCAAAAAGCTCCTGTACTGAACAGGCTTTCTGAATTGCCGAATATAGTCTGTTTTCAAGCCCTTCGGATATGTCGGGTGCCTGCACTATTTCATCAGCACTCATGCGGCGCAAAGCATACAGCACTGCTGCTTCGATTCTTTTTTCATCGGCAAAATCAGAAGTGTAAAATTCTTTCGCCTTTTCGGGTACAAGCGATATATCAAAGCAGCCGTTTTTAATCTGATTGCGTATAGCTGTTGCCGAAGCAAAGCCGCTGCCGCTGTGAGCAGCTTCGTTATATCCGTCACCCATACGGGATACGGCATTGAATTCAAGTGTGCAGTCCAAAGATTCAGCTGCTGCAATATATTCGACGGCAAGTATGTTATTCGGCTTTTCGAGCAGAGCTGCCGTTTCTTCGCCACAGATTGCCGCAGCCGCTTTCTGACGGGCTGATGCGAAAGAAGATTCGGTATTCAGAAAAGATGTTATTTTATTTTCATATTCAGGTGAATATACTGCATCAGCAAGAAGCTGAAGTTTTTTTAAATCTCCGCTTTCGCAGCCGAAAGAGAGCATATCTGCACAACCGAGAGCTTTTATAACAGCTACAGCTCCCCTTGCAAAATTCTGTGCGCCTGACATTGCCCATGGCAACGGTAGTTCAACAACAAGGTCCGCACCGCAATTCACCGCCGCTTTTGCACGGACAAACTTATCATAAACAGCAGTTTCACCGCGCTGTACATAATTGCCGCTCATAACTGCGACTATATGTGTAGCACCTGCCTTGCGTGTCATTTCAAGCTGATATCCGTGCCCCTTGTGAAATGGATTGTATTCCGCAACAACTGCTGCTGTTTTCATAAGTTTCACCACCTTATAAATGCCAAAATGTGAACTGTAAATTACAGTTCACATTTTACAACATTTTTATACTTTTGTAAACAGTAATACAAAAGCGCACTTATTTCAATACTGTTTCAAGCTCTGCTTTTATGCGTTCAAGTATCCGCTTTTCAAGGCGTGAAATATAGCTTTGCGAAATACCGAGCAAATCCGCAACCTCTTTTTGCGTGCGCTCCTTTTCTCCGCCTATGCCAAACCGCATGCGCATTATCCGCTGCTCCCTTTCTCCCAGGGAATTGACTATTCTGATAAGCGCATCTGCTTCTGCCTCGTGCTCAAGCTCAACATTCACTTCGTCAGGCTCACTACCCAGCACATCGGACAGCAGCAGCTCATTACCGTCCCAATCCACATTCAGCGGCTCATCAATGGAAACCTCGGTTTTTATGTTTGTTATTTTTCGCATGTGCATTAAAATTTCATTTTCAATACAGCGCGATGCATAGGTTGCAAGCTTAATATTGCGTGACGGGCTGAAGGTATTGACCGCTTTGATAAGCCCTATTGTACCGATTGAAATTAAATCCTCAATATTAACTCCCGAGCTCTCAAATTTTCGGGCTATGTAGACAACAAGCCTTAAATTGTGCACTATCAGCGGCTCACGTGCAGCTTCATCGCCTTGCTCTATGAGCAGCATTATCTGCTTTTCTTCCTCGTCGCTGAGCGGTGCCGGCAAGGTCTGCGGACCGTTTATGTAATAGACCGCTTTGCTTTTCCGTTTTAAAAGGAACAGCCTTATGCGTTGAATAAGTTTTTTTATCAAGCTCATCCTCCCCTATCAATTCAGAATTTATCAGCATGCCAAAGCTGCCGAAGGTTTCGCTGCCGCTGACCGCAACGGCAGCATTTTTAACTGTATATTCTTTTTCATTCAGTACAACAGCCATTGAATCTGCCGTAAAGACAGGCAGTAAACCCTCTCCACCGACTGTATTTGAAACAGTCAGATGCATATATTTCGGCAGCTTTTCAAAATCCCACCGGGATATACATTCCTCAGCGTCAAACGGCAAAAGACAAAGTGCGGTTGACTTATCAATCACGCTGACCTTTTTGCCTGTAAAGCTGTCTGTGAGCGTATTGCCAGTATCAAGAATTCCTTTTACATTTACAAAAGACGAACCCAAAGCAATTCTGACCGCACATTCCGCCTTTTCGCTTGATTTTCGAGCAAGATACCGCTTGCCCAGCCACACGGCAGCATAAAGCGCCGCAGCCGACAGCACAAGTGACAGAAAGCCTATATCAAAATAAACCGCACCGTTTCTGACCAGCAAGCTGCTCGGCTCAAACAGCAACCACACAGCCATTGTCGCACCTGCAAGTACGAAGCTGACACCGAAAAGTGCTGAAAAACAGCGAATAAATCTTTTTGCTTTTCCGAATCCGAAAACCGCAGCTGTTACCGCCAGCATAAACACAGCCCTTGTCAATAAGCTGACAGCTGTATGTATCTCCGGCAAAAAAATCACAAGCGAATATGCACCGCCCATCGCCGATCCGAGCAGCACACGCCATGTTGATGTGTTTTGGCGGCACAGCTTTTTTGCAGCCGAAATCAGAAAAAAGCTGATTATCATATTAAGTGCAAACAGCACATCTACATAAACAACCTGCTTTATAATTCTCACCGCCTTAGCAACTCTCCGTATGCTTAATTGTATAACCTGAACAATAAAATTACAGTCGATTTTACACGAAGAAAAAATATATATTATTGTAATAAAATCCGATGTGTGGTAAAATTTCATGCAGAAACCAAACGGAGGTATGACAAATGAGTTTTAAAAATTTTGCACCCACGCCCCCTATGGGTTGGAACAGCTGGGACTGCTACGGTGCCGCTGTTAACGAAGAACAGCTTCTTGCCAATGCGGATTACATGGCAAAGCACCTTAAAGACTACGGTTGGGAATATGTTGTCTGCGACATTCAGTGGTCGGAGCCCACCGCAAACAGCTTTTACTACAACTATTTTGCACCGCTTTGTATGGATGAATATTCACGGCTTATCCCTTCGGTTGAACGCTTCCCTTCATCCGCCGGCGGAAAAGGATTTAAGCCCATTGCAGATTACATACACTCCCTTGGACTTAAATTCGGCATACATATTATGAGAGGTATCCCCCGACAGGCGGCACACCTGAACTCCAAAATCAAATGTGAGGGCATTACTGCAAAGGATATTGCAAACCCCACTTCAATCTGCGCGTGGAATCCCGATATGTATGGTCTTTATCCCGACAAAAAAGGCGCACAGGAGTATTACGATTCCATTTTTGAGCTTTATGCTTCGTGGGACGTTGACTACATTAAGTGTGATGACATTGCCAATACCGAGATGTACCCTGACAACCCTTATTCCGCAAGAAAAGAAATTGAAATGTTAAGAAAGGCTATTGACAAATGCGGCAGAGATATGGTCCTCAGCCTTTCTCCCGGTCCCGCACCTGTCCGGGAGCACGAACACCTTGCAGCAAATGCAAATATGTGGCGCATGACAGGAGATTTCTGGGATGAATGGAGCAAACTCCACGCTATGTTTGAGCGTTGCAACACATGGCAGGAATATGTTCAGCCGGGTGCATGGCCGGATTGCGATATGCTTCCCCTTGGCAGAATCCAGATTACCGAAGAGCTCCCGGAATACAGAAACCGTTATACACGCTTTACCCACGATGAGCAGATAACAATGATGACACTTTGGGGAATTTTCCGTTCACCTCTTATGATGGGCGGAGAAATGCGTGAGAACGATGAATTTACCCTTTCTCTGCTCCAGAACAGAGAGCTTATTGATATGCTCAGAAATTCAAAAGGCGCAAGACAGTTCAAGCGTGAAGAAACTGACGGCAAGGGTGAAATCATCTGGACATCAACTGGTGAAAGCTGCAAATATGTTGCTCTTTTCAACACAGATGACAAGGAAAGAAAAATCAGCTTTGATATTACCGATATTTCAATCGGTGGTGTCAAATACAGCGTATGGGATATGTGGAAGCACGAAGAGCACACCGTAACCGACGGTGAATTTTCCGCAAATGTTAATCCTCACGGAGCAAGACTTTTTAAGATCAAAATAAAATAAACTGCTTAATAATACACTAACACCCACTTGACGAATTAATTTTCGCCAAGTGGGTGTTTTTCCGTTTACATATTCTTTTTTCGCACTTATTTCTACGGAGCAACCGTCACATCAGCGGGATTGCCTTTGAGAAACTGCGGATAATCGGGGTTATCGTATACAGTCGGCTGACCGTCATACCAATAAAGCCAATGAATAAACTCGTCACAGGTGTTCCAATGTGTAAAGCCCGAAACAAACCATGTGCTTTCAGGGAACATACAGGTTGATGCATCAACCGCTCCGTCCGGTGAAAGGTGGTTGTGGCCGTCATTCACAGCCTGCCTGTAATCATCCGCAAAGGTTTCACCGACAGGCGCAAAGGTTGCACCTCCAGAAGTGTTTGCGGAATCAATAAGCATATCCGACTGATAAGCAATATCGCCGATAAGCGGCATTGAACAAACACCGTAGTTTGATACGATGACAACAGCTACGCCGCTGTTCTGAACATCCTTGAGTATTTTTTCTGCATTCACCTGAGCGTTGTGATACCTTGTGACACGCTCAATAAGTGCGGCATATTTCAGCTTATCGTGACCGAAAAGCATATCTACAGCCTTATCAAAATACTTTGCCGGCACAAAACCGAAAATGCCCGGCATGCAGGCAAACATATCACGCGCCACAACACTGTAAATATCGTCAAAGCAGTTATCAAGCACTACATTGAGCAGCTTCGAAAGCCCCGCATATATACCTGTATATCGCATAATATCAAGCAGCTTTGCCACACTTTCATCAGCGCCTGTTGAAGCAATAACGCTTACAAGAAAATCGGCAAGCACATCCGCATCAACACCGACATTATTTGTAAACACCTCGCCTATAAGGGTCAATCCCTGAAAAGCTGAACACTGTGTAACATACTTTTCAAGCTTTGATGAGCCGTAGGCATCAAGATATGCAAGCGTAATCTCGCCACCCTCACTGTAAGAGCTGAGAATAATCTTATCATGGCCTGTAGCCGCAATAATTTCATCAATATATTTATCGAGCTTTTCAGCTGTTACATATGGGTCAAGACGCCAGTCATAACAGAAAGAATAGATATTCGTGCCGTAGATATGTTCATAAGGCAGAGGCTCATCAGGCTCTTCTGCATAAACAGGCAATACGGAATCGCCGTTTTCATCACAGTCCACCTCTGAAAAAAGCTCGCCTGCAAACAAAGCCAATGAATCGCTGAACGAAGTCCAGCCACCGAAAGCCGTTGAAATAAGAACAGTGGGAACGAATTTTGCAAGGGATGTCAGGATTATATCCGTCGACATGGGGAAGGCTGTTTTTTCTTCGCCGTTTTTATCTTCGAGATAAAGGGTTGTACCTATACCCTCAACAAAAACTACGGGTGCTTCGCCGCAATCGCAACCGGCATTTTCTGCAAAGGCTGCAGCCGTTGTGCCGAAAATAAGCGTAATCGCAAGCAAAACACTGAATATCGCTCTGACATATCTTTTCATGCTAAAGACCGCCTTTCAATATTAACCCTTTAAACCGTCCCTAATTATTCTATACCGAGCTGCTCCTTTACACGCTGGGTAACTCTGTGCATCTGCTCGATCTCGTACCTACGGCCGACGAAGAAATCGTCCATGCTGCGTGAACGTGAAGTATAGCCCATATCAATACCCTCAAGACCGAGATAGTATTTTGCGTTGATGGGATATACCTGGCACTCTGCTACAGAGAAGAAACCAACAACATCCTGCACCATTTCTGCCTTTTCGGGTTCTTTTTCATAGTTTTTGCAAAGCCATGAATAAAGCTCGGGGTGGAAGTTTGCCATAACGCCGGAGAAACCTGCGCAGCCCATGCGGAGAGTTTCAAGAAGGGTTGCGGAGTTAGCATTGTAGATTTTAAGACCTGTACCCTTTACTGCATCGAGCTTAGCCTTAATCTGTGCGGGGTTGCAGCATGTATCTTTAAGGAATGTGAACCTGCCTGTGCGTGCAAGCTCGCCGAGGGTTTCGGGAGTCATCAGACGCTTGTAGGGGTAGGGGCACTCATAAATACCGAATGCAATATCGTTGATTTCGTTCATGAAAACATCAACATTACGAAGGAATACATCATCGCCCTCATCCTTCTTTGCAAGGCGGTTTGAAATAAAAACATAGCCGTCAATACCGACATCGACAAATGCCTTTGCCTGCTCAATCTGAGTGCCTATATCGTCAGCTGTGTGACCGGAAGCGACAATTGAAATGTTCTTCGGTGCACGTTCAACGATAAATTTGAGCAGTTCAAGTCTTTCTTCAAAAGAGAGGAAGAAGATTTCGCTTGACTGGCAGATTGCAAAAATGCCGTCTACACCCTTTTTGCAGTACCAGTCGATAAGCTGCTCAACTGCGTTGTAGTCTATCTTATTGTCTGCGGTATAGGGGGTAATCATAGTCGGGTAAACACCGTTGGGGATTGATTTGATCATAAGTTTTATCTCCTTTATATTAATTCTTTTTTAATTTTGCGAATTTTGCCATGAGCTTTTTGGTACCCGCCTTATCAAATGCGATTTCAAGCAGCACATCGTTACCCATGGGTTTAGCTGAAAGTACAACGCCCGTACCGAAGGTTACGTGAGAAACGCTGTCACCGACATTGAAACTTTCAACAGGTGCGGCAGCAGCCTTGGGTGCAGAGCTGACAAGCGGCTTTTTGGCAGGAGCCTTGGCAAACGGCGACGGTTTATTCATACCCATGCCGCCACCCATAGAGGCGAAGGGTGATGCCTGCTGCGAAACGCCGGTTTCTTTGATAAGCATCATCGGAATTTCTGCGGCAAAGCGTGAAACACGGTTGTGTGTTGTTGAGCCGTAAAGCATTCTTGTTTTTGCCTTGGTGAGATAAAGCTGCTTTTTGGCTCTTGTTATTCCGACATACGCAAGTCTGCGTTCCTCCTCAATTTCAGCAGGGTTGTAAACCGCCTGCATACCGGGGAAAACACCTTCCTCCATACCGACAATAAACACGTTGTTGAATTCAAGACCCTTTGCCGAATGCAACGTCATCATAATAGCCTTGTCAGCCTCAGCATTCATTGAATCAAGGTCAGTCATAAGTGCCACTTCTTCAAGGAAGCCTGTGAGCGACGGCTCATCGTTTTCTTCAGTATAGCGCTGCAGGTTGTTTGAAAGCTCGTTGATATTGGCAAGTCTGTCCGTATATGTTGCAGCATCAAGCGCAAGACCTTCCACATAACCGCTTTCCTTCATGCAGTAATCAAAGGTTTCCTTGATTGAAAGCTCGTGTGACTTTTCAACGCAATCGTTAATCATATCTGCGAAGGCTTTCATTTTGCCTGCTGCACGGCTGAGCTGCGGATAATCCTGAGCATTTGCTATAACCTCAAAAAGGCTGATGCCAAGACTGTTTGCAATATCCGATGCGTTCGAAACGGAGGTATCGCCTATTCCTCTTTTGGGTTCGTTTATAATACGGCGCAGCCTTATATCGTCAGAAGTGTTATTTATAACCGTCAGATATGCAATGGCATCACGGATTTCTTTACGCTCGTAGAATTTATGACCGCCGAAAATCGAATACGGAATACCCATACGCACAAAGGCATTTTCAACTGCGTTTGACTGTGCATTTGCTCTGTAAAGTACGGCAAAATCGCTGTACCTCTGACCTGCCGCTACACCGTCAAGCACGGTATCTGCAATATATCTTGCCTCGGACTGTTCATCATAGGATGTGTTTAGAATAATCTTGCCGCCTGCACCGTTGTCTGTCCAGAGGTTTTTGCCCTTACGCTGCTGATTGTTTGCAATAACGGCATTGGCTGCATCAAGTATAGTCTGGGTTGAGCGGTAGTTTTGTTCAAGGCGGATAACCTCGGCATTGAACTGATGCTCAAAGCTGAGAATATTCTCAATCGTAGCACCGCGGAATTTGTAAATACTCTGGTCATCATCGCCTACTACGCAAAGGTTTCGGTGCTTTGCGGCAAGGAGATGTACAAGCTCATACTGCGCATGGTTTGTATCCTGATACTCGTCAACCATAATATACTTGAATCTGTTCTGATAGTATTCGAGCACTTCTCTGTCCTTTTCAAGCAGATAAACAGTATTTGTAATAATATCGTCAAAATCCATTGCATCTGCACGCTGTAAATTTGCCTGATACATTTCATAAAGGTCAGCTATTTTTTTAAGCCTGAAATCACTGCCTGCGTTTTTTCTGAATTCCTCTGGGGTAATGAGGCTGTCCTTTGCTCTGCTGATTTCTGCCAAAGCTGCTTTGTGATTTATAACCCTGTCCTCAATATTCAGCGCACGCTGACATTCCTTCATCGCTCTGCGGGAATCGTCCGTATCGTAAATGGTGAAATGATTAGAAAAGCCTATCCTTTCACCGTAGCGGCGCAGAATTCTTGCACACGCAGAGTGAAACGTACTTGCCCAGATTTCCGAACCATCGGGACCGAGCATCTTTTCAAGCCTTTCTTTAAGCTCGCTTGCAGCCTTATTAGTGAATGTGATAGCAAGGATTTCCCACGGACGGGGTACATCAACACTCATTAAATCCTCAATATATGTATACGCAAAATCGTCACCGTCAAGGTATGCGTTTATTGCATCAATATCGCTTTGGTCAACGGGTCGGCAGCAAAAATCCGAATAGTATGCTTTACCGAATTTCATAATATTTGCAATGCGGTTTACAAGCACTGTAGTCTTGCCGCTGCCTGCACCTGCAAGCACAAGCAATGGGCCTTGCGTGCGAAAAATCGCCTTGCGCTGCATATCGTTCATTCTGCCGAACTGTTTTTCAATCGCTTCTTTTCTGAGCCGGATAAATTTATCACTAAACATAATATACCACCACTATAAATATGATGATATTTTACAATATATAAATATAAATTACAAGATACAAAAGCAAAAAACTCCGCCCGAAAGAGCAGAGTTTTAATGTTTGATACTATGTTACTTTAAATTACAGAGAAATCTCCATAGCACAGTTGTAGAGATCCATATCAATGGTCTTCTTCATGTTGAGTGCTTCGTTGATATCGTGGTCTGTAATCTGCTCACCGTGCATTACAACAACACGGTTGCTCTTACCCTCGTGAAGGAGGTGAACAGCCTTGTTACCCATCTGGCTTGCTGTAACACGGTCACGTACTGAGGGTGAACCGCCACGCTGAATATGACCGAGGACTGTAGCACGTGTTTCGATGCCGGTCTTTTCCTCGATTTCCTTTGCCATCTGTTCAACTGTAATACCGTCACGGAAACGGACACCTTCAGCAACCATAACGATAAAGTGGTTCTTACCTGTTGCCTTTGTGCGGTTGATCTTGTCGATAACGTTTTTCTGGATATCGTAGGGAATTTCGGGAATAACGATAGCTGTTGCGCCGACAGCGATACCTGCGTTAAGTGTCAGATAGCCTGCACGGGCACCCATAACCTCAACAACGGAGCAGCGGCTGTGGCTTTCGATTGTGTCACGAAGACGGTCAACAAGCTGCTGAATGGTGTTAAGGCAGGTATCAAAGCCGATTGTGTAGTCTGTGCAGACGATATCATTATCGATAGTGCCGGGAATAGCTACACAAGGTAAACCAAAGTTTGAAAGGTCACGTGCGCCACGGAAAGAACCGTCGCCACCGATAACAACAAGACCTTCGATGCCGTTCTTCTTTGCAATTTCAACAGCCTTGCGCACTGCTGCTTCACCCTTGAATTCAGGGCAGCGTGCTGTATAGATTTTTGTACCGCCACGATGAATAATATCGCAGACGTTACGCATTGTAAGCTCAATAAAATCTTCCTCAAGAAGACCCTTGTAGCCGTAGCGGATGCCGACTACTTCCATGTTGTTGTAGCATGCGGTGCGGACAACTGCACGAACTGCAGCATTCATTCCGGGTGAATCGCCGCCGCTTGTTAAAACACCGATTTTGTTCATAACCATATCTCTCCTGTATACAAATGCTTATAAAATCATTGCTTTATATAATACACGATAAAAATAATATGTCAAGTTTTTTACCCAAAGTTTCACTGTAAAACGACATTTTCCGCACCGAGCACACGTCTGAGCTCATCAAGCAGCGGATCGTTTACATCAACTCCGACCGAATTACCCGAATACTCCTTAGTATCATTATAGTAAAACCTTGCAGGTGTGTTTCCCTCAAAAATTCCAAGGAGATTGAGTGCACGCTTTTCCTGCTCGCTGTTGTTGAACGGTACACGCAGAAACAAACCGTGCTTTACTTTTTTCGGGCCGTTTGCCTGAAGCGCTGATTTCGGACACGGTTCAATACGTTCGCATACTATTGTAGGCTCTTTATCCTCACGTAAGCTGAGCCTGCCGCTGAGCAACACAACATTACCTGTTTGCAGCAGCTGCATACTGCTTGAAACGGTTTTCGGGAAAAGCAGTGCCTCTATATTGCCGCTTGTATCCTCAAGCGTGACAAAGGCCATTTCGGTGTTGCTCTTTGTCACTTTTTTCTTGATACTTGTTATAATACCCAGAATACTGAGCTTTTCATTATCAGCATAGCCTTCACCCTCGGTCAGGTCAAATATTTTTGCACAGCCGAGCGACTCCGACAAAGCCGTATACCCTGCCATCGGGTGACCGCTGACATAAAAGCCTATAACTTCTTTTTCACGCATCAGCTTTTCATCGGGCGGCAGCTCGCTGACATCGGGAATATCCGGTCCGTGTTTATCCTCTTCACCGAGCATACTGAAAAGGCTGAACTGACCGCTCATAATAACGTTTCTGTCCGCCTCAAGCTCTGATAAAACAGCAGGCAGCATAACAAGCATCTGACGGCGGTTAAGTCCCAGACCGTCAAGCGCTCCGCTGTAAATCAGGCTTTCGACTGCACGGCGGTTGAAATTCTTGCCGTAAACACGCTTGCAGAAGGAATAAAAGCTTGTGAATTTTCCGTTCTTTTCACGTTCCTCAACAACAGCTCTTATCAGCCCTCTGCCCAGGTTTTTGATTGCAAGCAAGCCAAAAAGAATTCTGCCGTTTTCGGCTACAAAGCCGTCAAAGCTTGAATTGACATCAGGCGGCATAACACGAATACCCAACCGTTCACACTCGCTTATATAGCCGCTCACCTTACCCGCCTGGTCAAGCACGCTTGTGAGAAGAGCCGCCATAAACTGCTGCGGATAGTGACATTTGAGCCACGCTGTACGGTAAGCCACTAAAGAGTATGCCGCAGCATGTGATTTATTAAACGCATATGATGCAAATGAGGACATATCCTCAAAAATGGAATTTGCAGCTCCCGGCTCTACTCCCCGGCTGACCGCACCTTCAATAAAGGTCATGCGCTCTTTTTCCATTACATCGTGCTTTTTTTTGGACATGGCTCTGCGCACAACGTCCGCCCTGCCGTATGAGTAGCCGGCAAGCTCACGGAAAACCTGCATAACCTGCTCCTGATATATCAGACAGCCGTTTGTAACATCAAGTATAGACCTGAGCTTGTCCGATTTATACTTTGTGTTCTCAGGATTTCTGCGATTTTCAATATAAGTATCAATTGAATCCATCGGACCGGGACGGTAAAGCGAAACAACCGCTATCAAATCTTCCAGCACCTGTGGCCTGATACGTGTCAGCACGCTGCGCATACCGGCGGATTCAAACTGAAAAACGCCGTAAGTCTGTCCGCTTGCAAAAATATCATACGTCAGCTTATCGTCAATCGGTATTTTTTCTATATCAAAGTCGGGCTTGATTTCTCTGATTGCTTTTTCGGCATCGGATATAACCGTAAGCGTTTTAAGACCCAGAAAGTCCATTTTTAAAAGCCCAAGCTCTTCAAGGGCAACCATAGTAAACTGAGTTACAGCTATTTCATCGCTGAGTGCCAGCGGCACATATTCTTTAACCGGGTCACGTGTGATAACAACACCCGCTGCATGCTTTGAGGCGTGACGAGGCATACCCTCAATCTGCATTGAGTTGTCAATAAGCTCACGCACCGTTTCATCGCTTTCGTATCTTTTTTTGAGTTCAGATGAACGCAGCAACGCTTTTTCGAGTGTTATATTCAGTTCAAAGGGAATAAGCTTTGCCACGGCATCAACCGTAGCATACGGCAAGCCCATTACCCTGCCGACATCACGCACGGCAGCCTTTGCAGCAAGCGTACCGAAGGTAACAATCTGCGAAACATGATCTGCGCCGTATTTTGAAATAACGTAGTCTATAACCTCGTGCCTGCGCTCATAACAAAAATCAATATCAAAGTCAGGCATGCTTACTCTTTCGGGATTTAAAAACCGCTCAAAGAGGAGGTTATATTTCATCGGGTCTATACCCGTAATGCCTATACAATATGCAGCTATACTGCCTGCACCCGAGCCTCTGCCGGGGCCGACAGGTATACCGTTTTCCTTGGCATAGCGCACAAAATCGTGGACTATAAGGTAATAATCCGTATAGCCCATTTTATTTATAACTTCAAGCTCGTATTCAAGCCGCTCACAGTATTCCTGCGGCGCATTGTTTCCGTAACGCTCGCGAAAACCCTCACGGCACATACGGGCAAAATATTCAAAGTGGTTTTCACCGTCGGGTGTATCAAAATTCGGCAGTTTTGTGTTGCCGAACTCAATTTCAACATTACATCTTTCTGCAATCGCTGCAGCGTTTTCTATCGCTTCGGGTACATCGGCAAAAAGTTCACGCATTTCGGCTTCACTTTTTAAATAAAACTCGTCAGCTTCAAACTCAAGTCCTGTATTTTCACCGAGAATATGGTTAGTCTGTATACAGATAAGAATCTGCTGGATTTTGGAATCCTCTTTTTTTACATAGTGCGTATCGTTAGTTGCAACAAGCCCTATACCCGTTTCACGGGCTAAGCGTTTAAGCTGTGGCAAAACCTGAAGTTCTTCGGCAATACCGTGGTTCTGAATTTCTATAAAGAAATTGTTTTCGCCAAAAATGCCTCTGTACTGCTGAGCGATCTTTTTCGCCTCATCATAATCGTTTTTAAGCAGTGCCTGCGGCACTTCACCCGCCAGACAGGCAGACAGCGCAATTATACCCTCATGGTATTTTTCAAGCAGTTCTTTATCGACCCTGGGCTTTGTGTAAAAGCCCTGAGTCCATGCATCGGAAACTATTTTAATCAGATTGCGGTAACCCGTATCGTTTTCGGCAAGCAGAACAAGGTGATAACGCTCGTTATCAATTCCGTGAACCTTATCAAACCTTGTCCTTGCGGCAACATAAACCTCACAGCCGAGTATAGGCTTAATGCCCTGCTTTTTTGCTTCCTTGTAAAAATCGACTGCACCGAACATTGCGCCGTGGTCGGTGACTGCAAGGCTTGTCTGTCCGAGTGCTTTGGCGGCAGCAACAAGCGGCTTGATGCGGCATGCGCCGTCAAGCAGGCTGAACTCGCTATGCACATGTAAATGCGTAAAGCCGGACATAACAAACCTCCGTTTTAATTAATCCTCGCTTTCGGCAAGGCTGACTATTTTATTCAGTCTGTGATAAACACCGGAACGTGACAGACTGACGGAAAGCATATTGCCAAGCTCCTTCAGACTGTTTTCGGGATATTCCTCACGCAACTCAGCAAGCTCACGCAGTTCCTGCGGCAAAGCATCAAATTTACCGCTTACCCTGAGTTTTCGTATTGCGGCAAGCTGCGACTGAGCCGCATCAATTGAGCGGTCGATATTTGCTGTTTCAAAATTAACCTTGCGGTTGATTCTGTTGCGGACATCCTTTTCGATTTTGACCTGCATTATTTCAAGTGCTGCATTCTGCGCACCTAAAAGCATGAGCATATCTTCAATTGCCTCACTGCTTTTGAAATAAATAACATAACTGCCTTTACGGCGAACCATTTTTGCCGTAATTTCAAGTTCCTGCATAAGCTTTAATATATCATCACTCAGGTGAAGATACGGCACGATAAAATCAAGCTGATAGCTTTTTTGCGGGTCACTCATTGTTGCACAGGCAAGGAACGCACCCTGAATAAAAGCAGAATAGCAGCATTCATCTGCAAAATTCGAACGGTTGATACGCACACCTACCATTTTTTCAGAAACACCGTAGTGGTCAAGCACCTTAAGCCTGTCCGCCTTTTTTGTAACAGAAACAGAGTATTTACCCGATTCCGAACATTTAACAGCCGGGGCTTCCCCCGTAATTCCACCTACAGCCTTTGAATATGCCGCAGCAACCCCCTCATGCTCGGTCACAAGCATCATGGAGGTTGAACTGAAAGACCTGCCGCACAGCAACAGACCGTAGGTCATTGCATGGTAACAGCAGGTCGGCATATCGGCTATTGAGCAGATTTCATCTTTAACCTTTGATGTAAAAGACATAAGTTTTAATTCTCACCCGATATATTTTACTTCTCTTTCAAGCGTTACGCCTGTTTCTTCAAAAACCTTTTTACTTACCAATCTGCCAAGCTCCATAATATCGGCAGTTGTTGCACCGCCTGTATTAACTACAAAACCGGCATGTTTTGTGCTTACCTGAGCACCGCCGACAGCAAAGCCCTTTAGACCGCACTGTTCAATAAGTGCACCGGCAAAATACCCTTCGGGGCGCTTAAAGAAACTGCCTGCACTCGGCAGATCAAGCGGCTGCTTATCAATACGCTTTTGGAGCAGTTCCTGCATTTTTGCGTTAATCTGCTCCTTATCCCCTTTTTCAAGCACAAGTGTAAGCCCCGTAATAACGAAATACTTGTCGGTATATGCGCTGCATCTGTAACCGAGTCCGAGCTGATCGCCGATTAATCTGCCGGGATTGCCGGAAAAGTCAATATGGTTGCAGGAATAGAGCACATCCTTCATCTCTCCGCCGTAAGCACCTGCATTCATATAGGCAGCACCGCCTGCTGTGCCGGGAATACCGTATGCAAATTCAAGGCCGGTCAAGGAATTCTCAAGCGCAAACCTGCAAAGCGTTGCAAGCTTTGTACCTGCCGTACAGTAAATTGTGGTTTCGTTAATGAGCTTTATTTCTTCAAAGTTGTTTGAAAGACGTATTGCAACACCTCTGATTCCGTCATCTGAAACCAGAAGGTTTGAGCCGTTGCCGAAAACAAATGGCTTCACTTCTTCATCTGAGCACATGCGAAGCAGGCTGCGCAACTGAAGCTCGGTGGCAGGCAGAAATATAACATCTGCCTTGCCCCCTGTTTTAAAGCTTGTGTATTCGGACATAGGTGCATCAACACGGTATTTGCAGCCGATTTTTTCAGCACCTGCGATTATGTTACTGATATTATTCATTAATAAATCTGTCCCGGAATCAAATTATTTGTCGAGCATAGCTGCGCCGATGATGCCGGCATCGTTACCGAGAACAGCACAGCAAAGCTCTGTCTGCTTTTCTGAATAGATGCTGTATCTGCCTCTGCCGACATGCTTGCGAAGAGGAGCAAGAAGAGTTTCCTTTTCGTGGCTGATACCGCCGCCGATACAGATAACATCGGGCTGAAGAGCATTGATAACGTTTACAAGACCGACAGCAATGTAGCGGATATAGTTATCTACAACTGCTTTACCTGCTGCATCACCCTTGCGCATAGCATCAAAAGCTGTTCTGCCACTGACTCTTGCAATATTATCGTCTACAAGATCCCACATTATGCTGTCAACATTCTTTTTCATGGCATCCTTTGTCTGAGCAATGAGCGATGTTGCGGAAGCATATCTCTCCCAGCAGCCGCGTCTGCCGCAGTTGCACTGCTCGCCGTCCATACAGATAACCATATGGCCCATTTCGCCTGCTGCGTAGTTACAGCCGACTACAAGCTTGCCATCAATAACAATACCGCTGCCGACACCTGTACCGAGTGTAATTGCGACAAAGCTGTCCGTGCCCTTACCTGCGCCTGCAAGAGCCTCGCCGAGTGCTGCACAGTTAGCATCGTTATCAATATAAATCTTATCCATGCCCAGGCTTTCTGCAAGCATATCCTTAGCAGGAACATGGTTAAAATCAAGGTTGTTTGCGTATTCGATCATACCCTTGGCCTTATCGACTGAACCGGGTGTACCGATACCGACTGATTCAATATCTTCAAGTGTCAAATCTGCATCTGCTACTGCCATTCTGATTGCCTGAGCAATATCATCAAAAATTGCCTTTGCTTCACGGGGAGCATTTGTTTTCATTTTGCCTCTGCCGACAATATTGAAATTATCGTCAACAACACCTACTGCGATATTTGTACCGCCGAGATCTACGCCTATTCTGTACATAATTTGGTTACCTCCAGATATTTAAACTTCGTTTTGTTTTTATTCTTCCATTCCCAGACCGTTAAGCAGCTCACGAGCGGCATTATAGCCGAGCTTATGCTGTCTGTTGTTCATTGCGGCAGCCTCGATAATAACAGAAAGGTTTCTGCCGGGATGTACGGGAACAACATGACTGGGTATATCTATTCCGAGAATCTGAGTATACTGCTCATCAAGACCCAGACGCTCATAAGCCTTCGTGCTGTCCCACGGCTCGAGTTCGACTACCATATCAATTTTTTCCGTAAGCTTGACAGAGCCCATACCGAAAATACGCTGTGCATTTATAATACCGACACCGCGGACCTCGATAAAATGGCGGATATTATCCGGAGCCGAACCGACAAGAGTGCGGGAAGAAACCTTGCGGATTTCGACCGCATCGTCAGCTATAAGCCGGTGACCGCGTTTGATAAGCTCAAGCGCTGTTTCACTCTTACCTACGCCGCTGTCGCCAAGAATCAGCACACCTTCGCCGTATACTTCAACAAGTACGCCGTGCCGTGTAATGCGGGGGGCGAGCTGAACACCGAGGAAGGAAATAATTGTGGACATGACCGATGAGGTAGCTTCTTTTGTGGTAACAACAGGAACCTCATATTTTTGTGCAAGCGGCAGAAATTCCTCCGGCAATTCAAGCGAGCGTGTAATTACGCACACGACAGGTTTATGTGAAAGATAAAAATCAAGCCGCTGCTGCCTGATCTCGTCCGAAAGACCGCGGAGATACTCAATTTCCGTCAAGCCGAGAAACTGCACTCTGCCGGAATCAAAATAATCATCGTAGCCTGTGAAAACAAGACCGGGACGGTTGACCTCCTGCATGGAAATTTCAATTTCCTTCGGGTCACGTGGGGTGTATAAAACTGAAAATGAATGGTCATCAATCATTTTCTGAAGAGAAACAGAATATTTTTTAGAAGCCATTTTGACATCCCCTAAGGAAAATATTTACGTATATTATAAATAAAAACACTGCAAACTGCAAGCCCTTTTACAAAATATATCAAATATTATTTTCAAGCTCATTTCTTCCGTATTTTTCTTTGGTTGCAAGTCCGCCGCGTATATGCCGCTGGGCTTTGTTCACATCAAGCACCGCCCTCACCTGCTCGTAAAGCTGCGGATTAAGCCGTGCAAGCCGCTTTGAAACATCGGTATGTACGGTGGATTTACTGATTCCGAATTGTTTTGCCGCAGCACGCACCGTTGCATTGTTTTCAGCTATGTAGCGACCTAACTCAACGGCACGCTCTTCTACTATACATCTCATTAAAAAGACCTCCCGAATTCATATCGCTAAATGATATGACGGGAGGTCGGTTTTTATTCTTGACTTGTCCGCAGTCAGCTTTAATTATTCATCAAAAAAATCCGCTTCAAGCATCGCACAAAGGCAATGGTAAACAGGCAGAGTCAGCTCCTGGATTTTAAATGTTTCCGTTTCGGGCAGCTTTATACAGATACTGCATTTTCCGCTCATTGCGCTTTCTCTGCTGCCTGTGATACCTATACTTCCGATGCCGGCAGCCGCAGCAGCACGCACGGCATTAACAACGCTTTTTGAATTGCCCGATGTACTTAAAGCTATCAGCACATCACCCTTTTTTCCGTAGCCGCAGACCTGCTGTGCGTAAACATCCTCAAAATCAAGATCATTTGCAAAAGCGGAAAACAGCGCCGAATGAGCATTCAGTGATATTGCCGGCAAAGCGCCCTGCAAACGGCTCAGAATCTCATCATCACCGTTCAAAGCAGGTTTAGTTATTTTACGCTTAAGTAAAAACCCTTTCATCAATTCACCTACAATATGGTCTGCATCTGCTGCGCTGCCGCCGTTGCCGCAAACGAGCACTTTGCCGCCGTTTGCATAACAGTCAGTCATCATTTTATACGCAAAGTATATTTCATTCCTGCAAAAGTCAAGCACAGGATAACGCTGCAACAATTCTTCAAAATGCTGTTTTGAATTCATCCGCTTACACCTCACACATTCATTAAAGCAACACCGAGTGCTGCATAATCACCTATTGAATCGCCCAAAGTTGCAGGCAATATCCTGCAGACTCCGAGAGATAACGGCAGTGCCTCCCGTTCGAGTGTTTCGCACATTTTCTGTTGAAGCAAAGCCGATGAACGCTCATATATGCTGCCGATTACTATAGCCTGCGGATTGAGAATATCTATCAGAACACTAAGACCTCTGCCAAGATATCCGCCGCACACATCATATATTTCCTTTGCGGTTTCATCACCGTTTGCGGCAGCCTCAGCGACCGATTTAGCCGTTATGTATTCAAGCTCTTTCTCACTCTTGCAAAACGAAGGCACGACACCGTGGTTGAGCTTATTTTCTACAATTTGTTTAGCAAGCCTTGCAATGCCTCCGCCGCTGCAAAAGCCTTCAAACGAGCCTGCTTTTCCGTAACCGACAGGTCCGTTTTCACTCAAACGTATGTGACCCACCTCACCTGCCATGTCGTTGGTGCCGTTATAGAGCTTGCCGTCCAGAATAAGACCTGCGCCCATACCCGTACCGAAGGTGAGAAAAACCATATTCTGCGTACCTTTTCCGGCACCGAAGCGCCATTCTGCAAGCGCACACGCATTCGCATCGTTCTGAAGAAAAGTTTTAACACCTATGCGTTTTTCAACCATTTCAACAAGCGGAACATTGTCCCAATCCGGCAAATTCGGCGGACACATAATTACTCCTCTTCTGCTGTCCAGCGGACCGCCGCAGCTTATGCCGCAGCCGACAAGCTGCCCGGAAGTAACGCCATTTCTTTCAAGTATAGCTTCAGCAGAGGAAAGCAATTCTTCAACAATCAGCTGCCAGCCTCTGCTCTGATTTGTTTCAAAGCGGATTTTATCAATTATAAAATCATCATTAACGGTTTCGGGTATTTCGCCCTTGCCGAGAATTACAGCACATTTTGTGCCGCCTATATCAAAACCGAGAGAATATTTTTTCATAATACACACCTCTTTAAAAATATACCATTCCTGATGTTTCCGGTCAATATTTTTTGAACATAATTATTAACATAAGGAGTGATCTGATGATAACGTTACTGATAAGAGCTTTCATACTGTATCTGTTTGCCATTGCTGCCGTGCGGCTCATGGGCAAACGTCAAATAGGCGAAATGCAGCCGACTGAGCTTGTTGTGACCATATTGCTGTCCGAGGTTGCCGCTTCCCCTATGCAGGATACGGATTTGTCGCTGATAAACTCAATTCTTGCTGTGCTTTTACTTGTTTGCCTGTCAATAATAACCTCTGTTTTATCCATGCGTTTCGGCAGATTCCGTGAGGTATTTGACGGGCATCCTGCAATTGTAATCAACAACGGAGTTATAGACCAGAAAAAAATGAGGGAGCTGCGGCTGACCGTGCAGGATCTCATGTCATCGCTGCGCCAGAAGGATGTTTTTGAAATTTCACAGGTTGAATACGCCATAGTTGAAACAAACGGAACGGTAAGCGTCATGCTGAAGCCTGAGTTCATGCCGCTCACTTCTGCTCAGGCAGGAAAAAAGGCACCTGATGAGGGGCTGCCGCACCTTGTAATATGCGACGGCAAAATCCTTTCCAAAGCATTACCCAAAGCAAATCTGAGCGAAAAGCAGCTGCGCAGTCATCTGAAGAAAATAGGAAAAGACGAATCTGAAATAATGCTTCTCACCTACAGCAACAAAGGCTTCAGCAATGCTATAGAAAAGGAGAAAGACTGATGAAAAGAGGACTTGCCGCATTAATTATCCTTGTCCTTGTATGTACTTTTTCGCTGATGACAAGCAGTATTATAGCATCAAAAGCTCAGGCGCTTACCGAACTGGCTGAAAAAGTATATAACGAAACCGAAAAAGCAGAAACTCTCAAAGAAGAATGGACAAAGCAAAGCAACTGGTTTACGTTATTCATCAATCACAATCATCTCGAACCGATAGCCTCAAAAATAGAAGAGTTAAAATATGTAAGTGATGAGGACAGGCTGGAAAACTGTGCACAGATAATAGCGGAATTAAAGGAAATAAAAGAGCATATTTCTTTATCATTATATAATGTTTTCTGAGGCTGACAAAGCTGTAAAAATTTCGTGTCTGTTCACAAATTATTTACAACCGGCGAACATACAAGAGCAAGTATTTCCGCACCGTAAAACCACAAGCGATAGTAGCAAAAATATTTCAAAGCACACTATATTCCAAAAAGCCGATATAAATTATTTGCAAATCTTCGTTGTTTGTGCTATGATACAGACAAAGGAGGTGATAATGTGGTTTTCGTATGGATCGGCGCACTTATAGCGTTCATCGTAATCGAAGCGTTAACGGTTCAGATGCTTACAATCTGGTTTGCTCTGGGTTCGCTTGCAGCGCTCATAGCTACGCTCTGTTCAGCAAGCATACCTGTACAGATAGCAATTTTCGCAGCCGTTTCGCTCGTCGCTCTGATTGTAACAAGACCGTTTGTCAAAAAGTTCACGGGGCTCAGATATTCCCCTACCAACGCTGACAGATTCATCGGTGAAAAAGCCATTGTTACACAGACCATTGACAACATCCGTGAAACGGGCAGCGTCAAGGTCAAGGGCACAGTATGGACTGCTCGTTCTGCTGATAACAGCATTATCAGCGAGGGAGAAACTGTTACTGTAACCAGAATTGAAGGTGTCAAGCTGATTGTTGAAAAAGCAGCAGTCACACAGGGATAATATCATCCTTTTTTTAACAAACATTTATTAATAAGGAGGACTTTATGATTTACATTGTTTTAGGTTTAATTCTTCTTGTTGTTATTATCGTAGCACTCAATATCAAAGTAGTTCCGCAGTCAAAGGCATATGTTGTTGAGCGTTTGGGCGCATATCAAGGCACATGGCAGACAGGCATTCACTTTAAAATTCCGCTGTTTGAAAGAATTGCTAAAATTGTTTCACTCAAGGAACAGGTTGTTGACTTCCCTCCGCAGCCCGTTATCACCAAGGATAACGTTACAATGCAGATAGACACAGTTGTTTTCTATCAGATTACAGATCCCAAGCTATACTGCTACGGCGTTGAGCGTCCCCTTGCGGCTATTGAAAATCTTACAGCCACAACACTGCGTAACATCATCGGTGAGCTTGAGCTTGACCACACACTCACATCCCGTGACACAATCAATGCAAAAATCCGCGGCATCCTTGATGAAGCAACTGATGCATGGGGTATCAAGGTAAACCGTGTTGAACTTAAAAACATTCTGCCGCCCAAGGAAATTCAGGATGCGATGGAAAAGCAGATGAAGGCAGAGCGTGAACGCCGTGAAGCTATCCTTCGTGCAGAGGGCGAAAAGGCAAGTCAGGTGCTTGTTGCCGAAGGTCAGAAAGAATCCAAGATTCTTGCAGCTGAAGCTGATAAGCAGTCCGCAATTCTTCGTGCAGAAGCTGTTAAGGAAGCAAAAATCCGAGAATCCGAGGGTGAGGCTCAGGCTATCATCGCCGTTGAAGAAGCACGTGCAAAGGCAATTCAGCTTATCAACGAATCCGAGCCGAGTAATGCATTCCTCACAATCCGTAGCCTTGATGCATTTGAAAAGGCAGCTGACGGCAAAGCCACAAAAATTATCATCCCGTCAGAAATACAGGGTATTGCAGGCCTTGCACAGGGAATTGTTGAAACAGTCAAGGGCGAATAATCTTAAACTCAATAAAGCCATTTACGGCAGGACAATCACACGGTTGCCCTGCCGTAATCTTTGCAAACTTATGTTTTTAGTGTAAATTAGTTGCAATAATGAATATAAAATTCAATTTAATACTTGTATATTTTTTTAAAATAGTATATAATTTAAAGCGTTAGTTTGTCCGACTAAAATATCTATAAGCGAAAAGGATGATTAGATGTCTACACAGAAAACCGCAAATGACTACCGTGAGGAGCGCAAGGCACGTCTTGCCAAGGCTGCAAAGCAGAACAGCAAGAAGTCCCACAAGCTCAACGGTCCCAAAATGAGCAAAAAGGCAAAAGCTGTTATCAGCATTGTTCTTGTTGCTGTGATTGCACTTGCTGTTGGTGGCTATGCCTGCAACCAGCTCGGTGTATTCGAAAGAATGAAGACTATCCCCACAGAAAGCGGCACCAGCTATTCAGCAGTTGAATACGAATACTACTACAAGTCCGTACACAACTACTTCTACCAGATGTCTGCCCAGTATGACAGCTACTACGGTCAGGGTTACGGTGCAGCTTACACAGGCTACGATTCCACAAAGAATCCCGCTGAACAGAACTACCCCTACAGCGATTTCACAGTTGAAGAAGGTAAAACTCCCACATGGCAGCAGTTCTTTGAGCACATGGCTCTTCAGAATATGCAGCGCAACATTATCCTTTCCGACATGGCTAAGGCAGAAAATTTTGAAATCAGCGCAGAAGCTCAGGCAGAGGTTGACGCACAGCTTCAGGAGCTTCGTGACCGTATCAAGAGCCAGGCCGGCGAAACAGGTCAGGTTGTTTCCCTTGGCACATACCTTCGTTCCGCTTACGGCAAGGGCATGAGCGAAAGCAAGTTCCTTGACATTGTTGAGCGTGAAACACTTGCTACAGAATACAACCAGTACCTTCTTGAAAAGAACTCTGAAAACTACAGTGTTGAAGAGCTCGAAAAGGTTTACAAGGAAGATCCCTCAGCATACAACTGCGTAGACTTCCGCCTGTTCAATATTTCTCCCGACCTTTCTGACCTTGCAGAAGATGCAACAGAGGACGAGAAGAAAGCAGCAACAGAAAAGGCTGAAAAGGCTGCTAAGGAAAAGGCAGACAAGATGCTTGAAGCTATCACAGACGATGCATCATTTATCGAGCTTGCTGAAAAGAACGCTACAGCTGAGCAGAAAGAAGCTTACGATTATTCCGATCCCGATATTACACTGAGCAAATATGTACAGAAGAGCACACTTGCACAGAGCTTCGGCGAAGATATTCTTAACTGGCTCTACGGTGAAAAGACCAAGGCTGGCGACAAGAAGCTCTTTGAAGAAAACGGCAACTACTACATCTTCCTTATGCTCAAGCCCTCCTACAGAGATGACGAAACTATCCCCGTAGATGTTCGCCACATCCTCTACCAGATTGACGAAACAGCTACAGATAAAGATGCAGCAGACAAAGAGCAGAAGGCAAAGGCAGACGCAGCTCTTGCAGCTATCAACGCAGCAGATGACAAGCTTGCTAAGTTCCTTGAGCTTGTTGAAGCAGAAAGTGCAGACACAGGCTCCAGCACAACTGGCGGCCTTTACGAAAAGGTTGGCAGAGGTCAGTATGTACCCGAATTTGAAGCATGGGCACTTGATGCAGCACGTCAGCCCGGCGATATCGAGGTTGTTAAGACAGATTACGGCTACCACGTAATGTACTTTGAAAAGGCATACACAAAGCCCTTATGGCAGCTTACAATCAGCGAAACACTTGCATCCGAAGCACTTGAGGAAGAACTCAAGACAGCATACGAATCAAACACCTATGCCGTTGCCAAGGATGATACAACGGTTGCAGAGCTCAACACAAAGATTTATAACGAACTCGTATCCACCTACTACGGTGCATAATTAAAACTTAAACCTATAAAAACCGCACTTTATAACAAGGTGCGGTTTTTTATATTATATCTGTAAAAAGCAAAAATGCAGCGCAGGTTTTATCGCCTGCGCTGCAAATGTTTATGTAATTTAAATTACTTCTGATATTCCTTGAAATCCTTGTAGATTTCTTCGGTGTATACGTTGTTTTCGCTCTTATCATGAAGCGGATACCAAACCTGAGCAAAGAAGGGATTGACCTTTGCTTCGTCATCGTATGCCCAACGGAACTTCTTCTGCTCGCACTTTTCAAGGCTTGAGGGAAGCTCTTCGGGGCACCAGTGACCGCCGCGGAGAACAAGGTTGGGAGACATCATAAACTCATGACCGTGTGCACACTGCCACTTAATGGGTGTATACATATCAACAATTTCTTCAGCAAGGCACTTACCGCCACGGAATTCAGCAGCCTTCTGAAGGTCTTCAAGAGTAAGAGTATCGAAGGGTTTGGTTTCATCGTAACCGTGATCAAGAACATTTGCCTTAGCAGGATCATCATTGGGACGGTAAACCTTAACCTTGCTCCAGTCGGAGCCGATAGCGTTCCACTTTTCCATTGAGCCGACATAAGCGTTGATTCTGGGAGTGACGTTGTTTGCCTTCCACCAGAGTGTACCGTAAACGGGAGTCTGCGCAATCTTCTTCATGAAGGGCTTAACAGCAAATGCAAAGGGCTTTGCAAGACGAGCAAGCTTGTAGAACCACTCTACTCTGTTCATCATGCTCTTGAAGTATTCTCTGATCGGAGTGTTAGCTCTGAAGTGGAGATAGTTTTCAAGAACATCAGAGTCAAGATACCACTGGCCGTGGAAGTTACGGGTGATAAACCAATCGGGATCGAAGAGCTTTTTGGGATCGCCAAGGCCGAGACCGCAATCGCCGAGAAGAAGCTGTTCAAATTCCATGTTGGTGATTCTGTACTGAGCACCGGAGCCGATATTGTAGAATCTTCTCCAGAATTCTTCCGGAACATCGTCACCGCAGACGTTTACGAGAAGTCTGCCGGAATCTTCAACTGTTGCCCACTCAAGAACACCGTTGATAACAACGTGGTACATGATGGGTTCCATGTTCTTGAGAATTTCGGGATAAAGGATACCGGACTGACGAAGTGATACCCAATGCTTGAGGCCTGATTCAGCAAAAATGGATTCAGCAATAGCTTTACTTGTTGCATAGTGGTCATAAACGCTGATTTTGATGGGGTCGCCTGTACGTGCCCAATGAATCGGGTCGTCACGCTCACCTGTTTCAGCAACTGTACCGATGTAAACAACCTTGATTGCATCAGCATCCGGCTGAGCTTTAACTGCATTAACAATATTCTGTGCAGCAGCAACGTTTGTTTTGATTGTATTGATGGGATAGTAGTCAGCAGCGGGAGAAACCATACCGCCAACGTGAAGAACGTAATCAGCGCCTGTTACACATTCAAGAACGCTTTCATACTTCTTAAGGTCGCCCCAAACGATTTTGACTCTGGGGTCGTTCATGTAGGCTGCAAACTTCTGTCTGTTCTTTTCGCTGTCACGAAGAAGAACAACAATTTTGAATTCAGGCTTTGCATAAAGCTGCTTGAAGCCTTCCCAGCCCATGTTACCGGAAGCACCGGTGAGGAATACCGTTTTCATTGCCATATTATATTGTCCCCCAATATATAAGTTAGTGATTAAATTTTATCATAAATAATACAAAAGTTCAATATTAATCTGCCACAAAATTCGACATATTTCAGATAAATTACAAGTTATTTATTCTATGTTTCTATTTTCACATACAGAAATTACATAATTGTCATGATTCTCTGTAAGAAATATACAATCAGGCTTATTTGATAAAACAGGATTTTCAAGCGATAAAAATTCGATAGATTTAGCATTATCGGCAAATCCTGTTCCGATAGCCTTAAGATAGCTTTCCTTTAACGTCCAGAGGGTAAAAAAGCCCAGATCCGGGTCAGATGACAAATCAAGCAAACTGATCTCACCATCTGTATAAA
Source organism: Acutalibacteraceae bacterium (assembly GCA_045536235.1). GTDB lineage: Bacteria > Bacillota > Clostridia > Oscillospirales > Acutalibacteraceae > UBA8612. The sequence continues at coordinate 57,503 of JAZSND010000059.1, forward strand.
CGCGTTTTTCAACCGATTTTCTGCGCGCTGCAACCCTTTCAGCATCAATGCCTACCCTACTGTCTGAAAAAGCACAGGCTATAAGGCAGTCAGTATGCGTAACCGACACATATATTTCGTTATTTCCTTTTATAAAAGGACAACCGTTGCTGTCTTTCACAAATTCGATTGACTTGCTGTCAGTTTTTAAATACTCTGCAAGCTTTTCTCTGAGCAAATCATAAACAGCTGCACTTTGTTGAGCACGGGTAAGCTTTTCAGTTTTTCTGTAAAAATACTTTAACATAAAATCACCGTATTATACGCCTGTTCACACTGAACTGTACAAAGAATCCGACCTATGTGCCCGGCATCTTTCCTTTTCATATTATTTTTTACGTCACATATCTGCTTTAAAAATGCCGCCCGGATTAACCGAGCGGCATTTTAAGTTTAGAGATTATACAGCTTATGCTACCTGAGAAACAGTTGCTTTAAGGAGACCTGAATCTTCAAGAAGAAGTACGTCAGCGGAATCAATCGCACCGTCGTGGTTCGGGTCTGCAGCAAGTTTCTGAGCAGCTGCAAGTGAGTCTGCGGAAATTGCACCCATAGCAATAAGGTTTGCAATCATTGCATCTTCGCCGTCTGCAGCGCCATCAGAGTTAATGTCACCGTAGATAACAACTGTGTACTGAACTTTGCATACACCGTTATTCATAACATTGATAACGGAACCTGTCTTAAGAACAGAATCTGCGCATTCAATTGTACCTGTACCGATAACCTGTGCATAATTTGCCTTGAACGAGTCGAGAGTCAGCTCTTCAGCAAGACCGTAAACAAAACTGTTCTCATAGTCAACAACAGTTGTGCTGCCGGAAATTGCACCAAGTTCTGAATTCTCTGCTGAGATTGCAAGGTCAAGTCTTGCATTTGAGCAATCGGGAACAAGGTTTACAGTATCTGTACCGTCGTACTTACCGTTTGTAGGATTGTACAGCTGGTTAGTAACATATGTCGGGTACTTAGCTGTGTTGTTTTCCGGAGTCTTGCAAAGACGCTCGTCAATTGTAATAACACCGGAAAGAAGTGAAGCATTAATAGATGCCTTTACTTTGAATGTTGCTGTAAAGATAAGTGTCTTTTCGCTTATTACAACAGGTGCACTGTTTGCTGTATTATACGCCTGAGTCTGAGGACGGATACACTTGAAATCAGTGGTGTTGATAAGCGGATCATCTGTGATGATTGAACCCCAGTTTGTGGTTGAGTAGTTAGCTGAACCAGCCATAGCTGTAGTTCTGAGAGAATTGATATATGCACTGTCTGTGTTAGCTGTACACATACGAGCCATTGTTGTAGCACCCATATCGAATACGCGTGTATCGAAGAGGATACCTACATAAGCCTGACCGGCCGGATAGTTTGTCTTGAAGCTGACTTCAACCTCAATAGTTTCACCGGGAGCAACTGTTCTTGCGGGGATACGAACGCCGTTAACAGTCTTGTAAGCATCAAGATAGTATGTTGTCTTAGCGTTAAGAGTCCATACAGCCTTGAGTGTTACGTTACCTGCAGGCATTGTAACAAGGTCAAATTCCTCACCGTTGAGAGTCCAGCCTGCGAAGAGGTAGAACTGCTTGTAAGGCTCTTTTTCAAGAACGATGGGTGTGCCATATTCCTGAGTGATGGGTGCGATTTCATCGCCGCCATCCATATCAAAGTAAAGTGTGTATGTGTTTACTGTATAGTGAGCATAGAGTGTATGTGTGCTTTCAAGCTCAACCATTGTTGCGGAAGTAACCTGTACACCGCCTTCAGCTTCTGTAAACCAGCCGACAAATGTGTGACCTTCACGTTCAGCAGCGGGGATATTGCCGTAAGCTGAGCCATAGGTTACTGTATATGCGGGGTTAGAAACAGTGCCTTCACCTGCATCAAGTGTTACATCGTAAACAGCTTCTGTCCACTTAGCTGTAAGTGTAACAACATCGCCGTCATCACCAAGGTCAGGCATTACAGTATGATCAGCAGGTTTGCCGTCAGCATAATACCAGCCAAGGAATGTGTAACCGTAGAGGTAAGGTGTGGGAAGAGTAATTTCTTCGTTCCATGCGGAAGTAAGGTCTTCACATGCAGAACCGGAAGCAGAATCAAACTTGAATGTGTAAACCTCAACATCACTCCAGTGAGCGTAAAGGTTTTCAACATAGTTAACTGTTACCATTGTATCAGCAACAACCTGCTCGCCTGCTACAGGATCAGAGAACCAACCGAGGAATTTATAACCGTCACGGTATGCTACGGGAAGATCGCCGTATTCTGCGTTATAGGTAAGTTCCTTAGAAGGAATATCTACATTACCGCCGTTTGCATTGAAATATGCATAGTATACAACGGGTTCATAGATAAATGTTACTGTCTGCTCGTCTTTAAGCAGCTGAACGGTCTGGAACTGTACGTCCGGCTCATAACCTGCATAAACAGGAGCTGTAACACGGACAACATATGTTCTTGTACCGTCATAGGTTGTTGTGCTGAGAACCTGACCGTCAACTGTTTCACAGATTACGGTATAACGGGCTGTCTTGAGTGTGAGGTTGTTGAGCGCATTCTGAAGGTTATCAGACATTGCGTTAACATATTCCTGCTGATCCTTGGGAAGATCGTACTCAATAAGAGCAATAGCGTTTGTAACAGCTGTGAATGAGTCGTAATCGTCAGGATTGAGCTCATTTGCCTGAGCTATGAGAGTATAGATTGTTGAATAATCAGCAAATGCGCTTACAAGTGTGTTAACAGCAATACCGATGTTTTCAACAGCACGGTCAACCTTAGTCTGAGTTGTTGTGGAGTTGATGAAGTTTTCTGTTGAATTCTTCATAACACCGACATAAGTCTGGAAACCGCCGCTGTAATCAACTGACTGGCGATTCTTTGCAAATTCACGTGCAAGAGATGCACCGAGTGCAGCCTTGTTTGTTGTAGAAGCAGCAGCTGTTACAACAAGGATATACATATTGAATGTATATGTCTGACCTGCCAGCTCATAGCTGACTGTGATTGTAACTGTGGAGCCTGTTGCACCGGTAATTGTAGCGTTAGCGGTATAGAAACCGTCAGTTTCCATAACAAAACCGGTTACATTTGCGCCTGTTGTAGAAACAACCTGGATGTTTGAAAGCTCATTGCTGAGTGCATCCTTAAACTTAACCTGCACTGTCTGTGCAAGAATTGCTGTGCTGGGAACGCGGAAGTTAAGTGCAGATCTGTATTCAGTAGCCTTGACTGTCAGAGCAGCCTCAGCAGCTGCGAGATCCGCAACAGCGGCGTTGATTTCATCCGCTGTTGCAGCTGCATTCTGGTTAACAGCAGTAACTGCTGCAAGAGTTGAGGTATAGAACTGGTAGGTATCCTCAGTGTATCTGTCCTCACGGTATGCTTCAGAGTTGTTAATCATGTAATTAAGAACACTTGAATCATAAACGACAGCGCTTGCGGCAAAGCCGAAAACAGACTGAAGAGTGCCGAAGACCAGTGTCAGTGCAAGAAGCACACTGATAATCTTTTTAATTCTCATCGTTTAATTAATTCTCCTTTTAATTTTAAGTAGATTGAAGTGGTACCGGATTAATTATTAACCAATACCGAAAACATTTGAAAGGAGAAGACCGACAATCTGAGAAAGGAGAGCAATGATTCTGTCGAAGATTGATACTTCTGCAGGAGTATCAGTTTCAGGTGCAGTATCAGTTGCGGAATCAACCTGAATGTCGTCGGTGGACTCTGTTGTTAAAGCCTCTTCCCAATGTGCGTAAAGAGTTCTGTAGGGGCTTGTTGTAACCTTGGTGTTTTCATCAACCTTCATACCGCCGGAAAGCTTTGTGAACCAACCTGCAAACTCATAACCGGCACGTGTGGGAACAGGAAGATCTGCATAGGTCTGAGCATACTTAAGTGTAACAGAAGTTGTATCAACCTTACCGCCGTTGGGGTTAAGACGAATTGTGTACTCATCAGCTGTGTAGTAGAACTCTACAACAACACCGTCGTGTGTAATTGTTACGAGCTTCTGTGCATCAGTTGAAGAGTAGCCGATGATTGAAGGTACATTGATGATAACCTTTTCGCCTACGCTACCGTAGATGACATCGGAAGAAATGAGCTGTACGCCTGTACCGTCAGCAAGAGAAACTACTGTTTCTGTGTTTGCGATAATCTGTTCGCCGCCCTTTTCGTAGCAACGGATGTAGATAGCGCTCTGTGCAGGCTTAAGAGCATCGATAGCTGCTCTGAGATTTGCAACTGTTTCATCTATAATTGACTGCTCAAGAAGACCCTTTTCGTAGTCAATTCCGTTGAGAACTGCAACGACATCGCTGAAATCTTCGTAATCGTACGGATTCAGGGAGTTTGCAATGGAGATAAGCTTGTGAAGTTCCTTGTAATCTGCTGTTGCATATTCAAGCCAGCTGATAGCTTCGATAAGGTTATCGTTAGCTTCATCGATCTGAGCCTGATTTACAAGCGGATTGTTAAGAACATGTACCGCCTCTTCAAGGTCTCTGGTGTAAATATCCCAACCGCCTGAGTAGAACCAGCTCTGACGGCAAGCTGCAATAGCAGCAGAAACTGTTGCGCGCAGCTGTGACTTATCATATGCGTTTACACGAAGGTTAAACTGCGGATAAGAAATTGTGGAACCGCCGTTTGTAGCTGTTGCAGTAACTGTGGGTGTGATAAGTGTTGTGAGTGATGTGCCGGGTGCAGGTACTCGACCTGAGAATGTGAAGTTTCTGACATCTGTCTGGTTGAGTGTAAGATCGTAAGAATCGGGGCTTACAGTGATTGAAGGATCAGAAGATGTGGTAGAAACGTTGATACCCAAGAATGTACCGCCACCAATGTAGCCTGCAGAGTATGTTGAAACATCCTTTGTGATTGTGAACATCAGACCGGGGATCTGAGAAAGGTCTGAGTACATGCTGGTATCAACATAAACGATAGCTGTGGGTATGGTCGGCATGTAGCCTGCTGAACCTGCATTAGGATGGTCTACATGATAAACAACATTGTTCGTACTTGAATCGTTAAGACCGTAAATAGCAAGTGTGTACGGGTTACGTACATAACCGGGCTGGCAGGTATTTACGTCAATAAGGATTTCATCGTTTGAGGAAACGAATGTATATGCCTTAGCTGAGTAATTCTTGCCTGTTGAGGGCTGTGTAAACTTAATTGTTGCAGTAATGACGGAGTAAACAGGTGCGCTGCCTGTTGAGATAACCCAGCAGTAATAGCCGTTTTCTTCGTACATTTCGCCGATTGTTGCGCCGTTATCAACAGTTGCAGAAACATCCACTACTGCTGCGCCGCTGGATTCCTTGAACTTGAGGACAGTGTTGTTGCCCTGAGTAATAACGGAATCGATGATGATGTCTGCGCCGAGCTCATAGTTGATTTCCCAAAGAGCAAGACCTGCAAGAGCATCGGAAAGTTCAGTAACAACGTCATTAACAACTTCCTGATCGTCCATATCGTAGTCACGGTCGATTGTTGTTGCTGACTTGTAAGCAGCCTGGAATGCTGCAAGTGTATTTGTTGTGTAAAGCTTATAGTCTTCAGCCGGGATTGCCTGAGCCTGAGCGATAAGAGCATCAAGAACTCTGTAGTTTGCAAGACCGGTATACTCCTTAAGCTGATTGAAAGACTTAAAGAGCTCCTGACGTGCCTTGGAGATCTGAGACTGGATTACAGAACCGGAAGCATTAACCTTCTGTGCGTTTGCAAGAGCTTCCTGATAAAGTCTCCATGATCTGTCGCTGTAGATCTTGTTGCCGTTTTCGTCGCTGTTTTCAGCGGGAGTATTCTTGGTTGTGTAGTCAATCTCACGGAAGAGCTGAGTCTTGCAAAGCTCATATCTGGATGTGAGCTGCTCGTAGTAATAACTAAGTCTGTAGTGGAGATTCTTGATATCCAGGTTTGTAACCTCATAAGGAGTTGTTTCGTACTTTTCGATGAGAGATTCACAATCACCGTAGGTATCCATGAATTCCTCATACTGGTAGAGGTGCTCATAGTCTTCCTCACCGATTGTTACATAACCGTCTTCCCAGTACTTCAAGCCATCGTTGCTGGGTACATACTGGTTCATGAGGTTCTTAAGGTCGTTGATGGACTTATTCGGATAATCTGTCGGAGCGTAAACAGTGTAGTTGTCGTTAGCGCTCAGACCGATAAGCTGACCGATAAGCGGAATAAGAGTCGGGAAGTTGTATTCTCTCTCTAAGTAGAGAGCATCAAGAAGATTCTTTACGAATTCGCCGAGAACCTTGCCACCGTCGCCGACAACGAGTGTTTCAAGGCGTGTTACACGCTCAGGAATAATAACTCTGCCGTTCATAACGGTTGAAAGAATTCTTGAAAGAAGGCTGATAACAAACTCAACAACGCCCTTATTGAGAATTGCATCAGGAGAAGAGTTTCTGCCGATAAAGCTGAGAATCTTCTCTACATCCAGTTCCTGAGCACCGCCGATGATGGTATCCATAATCAGAGATTCGGAAATAGTTGAGCTTGTGCGCTGAACTGTAAGGAGAGATGAATCAAGGAGTGAGAAGAGGATGTTATCAAGCTTCTCCCAGCCTGTCATCTGAGCAAAGTTCTGTCTGGTATTAGCAGCAAAACCGTAGTTTGCAAGAACCCAGTCGCAAAGTGCGCTTACAAGGCCTTCCAGATCTGCGTTTTCAGGAACATTAACGTCGATAAGTGAGTTAACGAGGTAGATAAGGTAGTCTGTACCAACCTCAAGCCATGCACCGTCTTCAGGATCAAGCTGACCGCTTTCAATCATGCCGTAGTAATCGTTCTCGGGAAGGATATCGATAACAAGGCTGATAAGTATATAGGTAAGGCATTCCTGAACTGTATCGCAATCGGGAAGGATTCTTACATCGGGAAGAGCAAAGGGAGCGATAAGGTTGATAATCTCAACGCCTATCTGCGGCAAGGTGTAGCCTTCCCAGTTAAGACCTTCAACGTCTTCTTCGGAAATATCGTCTTCAAACAGCATCGGAAGAAGACCGGGGCCAAGGCTTCCGAGAAGCTCAATGATGTTGTTCCAGAGAGTATCGTTAATATCAATACCGTGGTCAGTGAAGGAGATGATATCGTAAAGACCGGCCTGTTCTCTGTAAACATTGCCCTGGGCATCTACCTTTTCTTCACCGGCAAGAAGCCATACGAGCATTTTGTTGAGCTCGATAATCGGGTATTCTTCTGCATCGTATACGTAATCAAGTCCGATGTAGTCAACAAGAATACCTGCAACAGTGGGAAGAAGACCGGGTGCATCCGGGTTACCGTTAGGCCATTCGGGGCTTGTTTCGATGCTGAGTGTATCAGGCAGCATTTCCTGCAGCATGGGAACAAGGATATCAACCATTGCAGCATCGATAACATTCTGAATAAGGTCATATGTAGAACCGACTGTGATGGATGTATAGCCTGCCATACTGGGAAGAAGACCTGTGTAGGACTGAGTAGAAACATTGTAATCACCTACAAGCAGACCGTCGATAACATCCTGAAGAAGGCCGTCGATTGTGAACGAATCAATAGTAACACCTGCGGGAAGCGCATCAATTTCCGGTTCGGATTCAGCCTTTATAAAGTTATTGTAAATAACAGTATAAAGCATTTCCTTAAGGAAACTGGGAAGCTTGAACAGGTAGGGATAGTCTTCAGGTGTAAGGAAGAGATCGAGAAGACCCCAGTCAAGTGTACCGTTTACGAGGTTGGACAGCAGAGTGCTGTTATCGTAAAGGAACTGCAGCAAAGCATAGAAAACAGTTGAGTCTGCATAGCTGTTGCCACGGCGGGGATCAGCGATAGCATCCTTGTTAAGGTCTGTAACATCACCGAGAATGGTGAGGAAATCAGCAAAGCCGACAAGACCCATATCAAGCAACGTATCAATTGAAGAGTATGTATTGTTGATTGAAGTTAAGTTAAGGTCAATCTTTGCAATAACAATATCAAGTTCTTCGTGAATGTTTGCGTCGTACAACACCGTGTCAAGCATGTCAAGCAGCATTGAGCAGGACTGCTCATAGCTGAAGACCGGTTTGCCCAGACTGTTGTAATGGTCTGGCTTTGTGTAATCCGCAATAGCAGACGCACCAATGGATACGGAAGTAGACATCAGCACAAATGCCAGAAGGACACACAGAAGTTTTTTCATTTTTTTCATTGAAAATGCACCTCCGGGGTTTGTTTGTGGGTTTTTGGGGTTCAAAAATGCCTTAATATATATGTAAACTAATAACGCAACCATACCTATAGGCATATAGTTACACTATTATTCATTGCGATTATAACATAAAGATTTCATGCTGACAAGTCAAAATGCAATAATTTTTTAATAATTTTTTTAAAATATAGTAAATTTGATACAAGAATATTGTTATCATACAGAAAAAATCAGGCAGCCTTAGTGCAGGCTGCCTGACATGCATATTTCTTTTACGAGAAAATACTTGCTATTTTTGAAAAGAACTCAACTATTTTCAGTAAAATCTCTATAATCGGTGCCAGATCCGAAAACACATCCGGAAGGTCAACCGTAGCTGCAAACGAATTAACAGCTGTAAAAGAGAGTGTTACTGCTGCTGCAGATATACCAAGCAGCAGTTTTTTGATTTTATTCATTTAGTTACCTCTGTAATAAAGCATATATTTAATGTAATTAATTATATCGCCTTAGTCTTTAAAATCGTTTATGTTCTTGTTTTCCTTTGCAACTGCTTTCTGCTGTGCCTTGACCTTGTCAAGTGCATCCACGTCACCGGTTGTAACCTCGGAAGCCATCATTGCACGGCGTGCGAGCAGCTCCTCGTACATCTTATCTCTCTTCTTACCGGCAAGGTCATAGAAGAACAGCGGAATAATACCGAGAGTGGTTGTAACAAGCGGAAGAACAGTACACATAGCAAACAGCCAGAACTTTGTATCGTCCGTCTGGGCGGAACCGCTTGCATAAGCGTTGATATCGTAGCCTATCCACTTCTTGAACAGAGTTTTTATAAAGTTACTGAATGTACCTGAAAGCTTCTGTGCAAGACCCTTTGCCGCTGAAGTCATAGCTTCTGTACGGTAGCCGTTTTTCCATTCGCAGTAGTCCATAGCTTCGTTATACATTTCGCTGGGGATAACGTGACGCACACCGTAGAAGAACATATAGCAGGTTTCCTGAAGTGCAAGCGCAATACCCATAGGGATAACCCTTTTGTACATACCGTTCTTCTTGCCGCCGATGCAGCCAAACAGAAATACGGGAATATATGTAATATCAATACTGTACTTACCTAAAATTGCAAGAGCGCGCGTTGACATTCTCTTACGGAACCACGGAACAAGAGCATAGGAGAACGGATGAACAATGGAGCCGGGAATACCAACGATATTGCCAAGACTTGCAAAGTTGAGAACGTCAATGAAATAATCCTTTTTACTGCCGCTGAACAGTGAGAAACTGCTGAGCGTATCGGAAAGAGTGAGCAACAGGATGGGCTTGTTGTTAACAATGGACTTGATACCCTCTTTAATACTCGGCGTTTCAATTGACTGCATGACACGTTCCTTGGTCAATGTAGCAAACCAGAGTGCGGCAATACCGCTGACAAGTGAGGTGAACACACCCATGCCCATAAATGTGCCGCGGTATGCACTCTCAATCTTGCCTTTTGCGACAATCTGGTTACCGATAAGGTCAAGCACAAGGTCCATAATCTGCTGCGGCAGGTTTTCGCCAAGGAAGCCCGAGAAAAACTGAGCCTGAGTGATAAGCCGCGTTCGTTCAATCGGGTTTGGCGTTATGGTGGCTAACATACCCGTCTGAGCAAAGCCGCGGAAAGTACCGCCGGTTTCACGAAGAATGGCAAGAATAAGATAGAAGAAGAACTTAGCCATCGAATCGTTGGCTGCCGTCGGGAAAAGTGCAGGCATCAGCCAATAAAGACAGGTTGCCAAAGTACCGGGAATACCCAGAACGATGAGATACGGCTTGAACTTACCCCAACGGGTACGCGTTTTATCAACAACCGCACCTGAAAAAGTATCATTAATAACATCCCAGATACTGTTTATGAGGTTTGCAACAGCCTGCAAACCAAGGTCAAGCTTGAAAATGGTAGTTATGAAACGTTCGGAATATGAATTGATATTAAAGCTTTGCGCCATATCAAAAATAACATAACCGACTGTTTCCTTAGTACCGACATAACGTCTGTTTTGCTTAGCGTAAAAGCCTTCGTCTTGCTGTACAGGTTCAGTCACTGTATCTTTTTTTGCCAAAAACATTACCTCCCAGTCAAATATTTTAGTTATTATAACATAAAAATTATTATTTTTCAAGGCAAAATCGGAAACGAAATATATTTTATAAATATTTTATTTTTACTGTACAGGCAAATCCGTGCTTCCGACTGCATAATTAATACTCAGCATACTTTATTCCAAATTTTTATACGGAGGTCTTTTTGTGTTATTGGAAATTTTAAATGCTGTTATTTCTAATCTCCTCTATTTTACGCTGCATCTGCAAAATGCCAACTCATTCCCCAAGCCCCTTTCTGCCAAAAAAGAAAGAGAATGCTTTGAAAAAATGAAAAGCGGCGATACGACTGCACGCACAGAACTGATTGAGCACAACCTCAGGCTTGTTGCGCACGTTTCAAAAAAATATTATTCCCTTACAGCCGACAGCGATGACCTGATTTCAATCGGCACAATAGGGCTGATAAAAGCAATAAACACCTTTGACTATGAAAAAGGAACACGGCTTGCAACATACGCTGCACACTGCATACAAAACGAAATCCTCATGCATCTGCGTACACTGAAAAAAACAGCGCAGGATATTTCGATGAACGAGCCTATTGATTCCGACGGAGAAGGCAATCCCCTCACCTTCAGCGATGTGATATATGAGGATGATACAATAGCGGACGACATTGACCTGAGCGACAAAACGGTAAAGCTGTATGAATATGTAAGCAGCATGGATAACCAAATGGAAAAAGAAATTATCGTGCTGCGTTACGGGCTGTATAACACAAAACCGCTGACACAACGGGAAGTTGCGCAGCGGCTCGGAATATCAAGGTCGTATGTATCACGCATTGAAACAAGAGTACTCGGAAAGCTGCGTGAATATTTTAAGGTTTAGTTATAGCCTACAGCCAAGCCAACCAAAAGCAGCAGGCTTGTTGCAAAGAGATTGACAAGCTGGAACTTCCACGAAAACTTAACCCATTTGCCATAGCTTACATTGGTAAGGCCAAGTGCAATGAGCAAGGCTGCATTTGTGGGATAGAACACATTTGAAAATCCGTCGCCGAATGCAAAAGCCATAACGCAAAGCTGTGATTCAATTCCGAAAAGCTGAGCCATCGGCACAATCAGCGGAATGAGCAGAAACGCTTTTGCCGAGCCTGAGCTGATAAAGAAATTCATCACAAGTACAATGAGATAAACGAAAAGAATTATCAGCCATTTTGGCATACCGTGTGCAGCTTCAACCGCCCAGTAAAGAACTGTATCGAGAATTTTAGCTTCGGTGAGAGTATATTTAATTGAGCTTGCCATAAGCAGCAACAGCACCGCCGGAAGAATACTGACTACACCCTTGCCGAAAAATCTTCCCAATGCCTTACCGCTCATGCCGGATACAAGCACGGCTGTAATACCCGCTATCAGGAACATTACCGCAACAATAACCATTGTATAGTCCTGCAAAACGGTAATAAAACCGGAACTTAAAACGAGCAGCATACCGAAGCCGACTATTGAAGCAAAGCAGATAAGCCCTTTGTCCATCTTTTTATCGGGGGTAAAGGGTATTTTTTTAATTTCAGCAGAGGTATTCACCGAAACCTTTTTACCGTGTCTGAAAGTAAACACAAAAAGCAGCGCATAGATCACAACAAAGCTGATAAGACGCAGCCATATGCCGGAAAACATAGGCAAACCTGCAAGGCTCTGCGCAACGCCGACCGTAAAGGGATTGCAAACACCCGATGCAAAACCGCAGCCGACTGCAAGCAGGCTCATAGCCATACCGGTCATAACATCCCAGCCAAGGCTGACAGAAAGCGACACAACAATGGGTACAAGCGGAATACACTCTTCAAACGAGCCGATAAACGCACCCATAGCCATAAAGAAAAACATTACAACCGCCATGAGTTTATAGCGTGCGCCGCCGAAATGATAAACAATTTTATCGAGCATGTATTTCATCAGTCCGTCAGCATCAAGGCTGTTGAAAACACCGCCGATTACAAGCAGAAATGCAATAATGGCTATCATCATCGCGCCGCCGTCAGCACCAAGCACAAGCACAGGTGACAGCAACCATTTCCACAGCGGCAGACCGCCATCGACATATTCAAAACCTGTTTCAGCATCAATTATGGTGTTACCTGCTGCGTCAAGCGTTCTTGCATATTCGCCGCCGGGGATAAAAAATGTGAGCGCATATGTAAAAATCATCAGCGCCAGAATAACCGCAATTGCACCGGCAAAGGATTTAACGCTGACATTAAGCCCTTTTTTCTCTGTTTTTTGACTCATAAACAGTTTTCTCCCGAAATATATATAGTATCTGATATTGTACAACAATTCTGTATATTAATACAATGTTAAATGTATATAAATTACAGCGAATATTATCACCCGAATTTTAAAAAATAAATAAGGGTGATGATATTTGAAAGATTATAATATTGAAACAAAGAAAGCAAAGCTTTCACACAATGAAATTGAAGAAGATTCGTTTGACATGGCAAGCAAGTACGGCAGATGCAACGTACAACCGACAAACGATACGGATAACACCTTTCCCGCCATAGCACAGGGACTTGCAAAAAAGCATAAAAGCGCAGAAAAATGATTCAAGGCAGAGTAACCTTTCGCAGGTGCTCTGCCTTTGATTATATCTGCGCAAATCTCCACTTTGGTGTTAAAGAATCAGCACCCTTTAATTTTTATGACCCTTATTCCTCCGCTTCCTTGCGGACAAGTGCGCCGGGATGAGCAGCCTGTTCGCACTTAAAACTGCATTTCATCATCGGGTGGGGCGCAACATCAATCGGCTCGCCCTTTTCATTCTGCAAGCCCTCAACCTTAATTTTCAAAGGCTCTCTGCCCGAAACCATAATTTCAAGCTCGTCGCCCTCGAAAAAGCGGTTGCGCTGGGTTACATAAAGCCTGCCGTTTTCAAAGGCATTAACCTCTGCCATAACGTTCCAGTTGCGTTTATAAACACCCTCATAGAAAATCTGCGCATCGTCTTTCGGATCACCGAAGAAAAAGCCTGTGCAGTATTCTCTGTGGCTGACCTTACGTGTTTCGTCAATCATCCATTGCTCGGGTTTATAATCATCCGTCGGATTTTTGAGGTAGCCGTCAATAGCCGCTCTGTAAGCATTGGTAATAACCGCTGTGTAATATGAAGACTTAGCTCTGCCCTCAATTTTAAAGGAACTTATACCTGCCTTCACCATTTCGGGTATATGTTCAATCATACACATATCACGTGCGTTCATAATGTATGTGCCGCTGTGATCCTCACCTATCGGCAGATAAAAGCCGGGACGCTTTTCTTCCATAATGGCGTACTTCCAGCGGCAGGGCTGTGCACATTCACCTCTGTTGGAATCTCTGCCCAGGAAGTAATTGGAAAGCAGGCATCTGCCGGAAAACGAAACACACATTGCGCCGTGAACAAAGCACTCAATCTCTAAATCAGACGGAGTTTTTGCCCTGATTTCGGTGATTTCTTCAAGCGACAATTCACGTGCGAGAACAACACGCTTTGCGCCTAAATCGTACATTGCGTTTGCCGCTGCGTGGTTTACTATACCTGTCTGTGTTGAGATATGGATTTCAAGCTGCGGAGCCAATTTTTTAGCCATGGCAAGCACACCCATATCGGAAATTATAAGTGCATCAACCCCTGCGTCAACTGCGCCCTCAATAATTTCGGGCAGTTTAATCAGGTCGCTGTTGTGAGCAAGGACATTACAGGTCTGATAGACCTTGATGCCCTTACCGTGGCAAAGCTCAACAGCACTCTTAAGCTGCTCGGGGTTGAAATTCTGCGGTGCAGCACGCATACCAAGGCTTGTTGAACCAAGGTAAACAGCATCCGCACCGTACATTACGGCGGCTTCAAGGCGTTCCCTGTCACCTGCCGGAGATAAAAGTTCGGGTTTAAACATAGCTTAATTATCCTTCGTTATCTTTAAGAACCTGAGCCCAGTTAGCCTGGAACTGGTTATAGGTAGTTGCAAGGTAAATTTTGCCCTTGTTATTGTGGCAGAAATAGTAATAATTTGTTTCTGACGGATTGAGCGCTGCCTCAATTGCTGACACGCCGGGATTACAGATAGGACCTACAGGCAAACCAAGATGTGTGCTGTTGGTATCGTAACCGTTGAGATAGACGCTTGCCTTACCGGCACCGAAAGCATCCTTGAGATAGGTGTTTACATAATTTTTTGTAGAATCGCAACCAAGGGTCGGATAAGCTGAGCTGTTATTGAGTCGGTTGTGGATAACAGAAGAAACATCCGCCATCTGTGACTTGTCGGCAGCTTCCTTCTGAATAATTGAAGCGATAATTATTACCTCATCCATTGTAAGACCAAGTTCTTCAGCACGCTTCTGATAAACCTCAGACCATTTGGTTTCAAAGTTTGAAAGGAATTTACGGATTACGCTGTTGGGATTTTCACCGATACCGTTCTGCTTTTCGCTGACAAAGAAATCGTATGTGTCAGGGAAAACGTATCCCTCAAGTGAGATGCATCTGCCGCCATCGCTCGGAATATCGCTGACAAAGCCGTAATCAAATTCAACAGACTCAAGTGCAGAATACAGATATTCCGCCGGACAGACATTGTTTTCATCGAGCTTTTTGATAATCTGAGGAATTGTCCAGCCTTCCGGGAATGAAAGACGAATGGTTTCATCAGAGCTCTGGTCCTCAAGCATTTCGTTGAGCATGCCTTCAACGCCCATATCTGCCGTTAAATAATATATACCGTTGATGTATTTTTTCTCATCAAAGTGACGGAATTTTGTAAGAAGCTTGCAGAACCATTCATGCCTGACAAGACCTTCGTCTGCAAGCGTGTCGATAATTTCACCGTAATCAGCATCCTTTTCAATGCTGACTTCAATAAGCTCATCGCTTCTGTTAAGCGCCAGAATATCGTTAATACACGATACTCCGTACATTGATAAAACTACGGATGCAACCACAATAGCAACAGTAGTAAGCAATCTGCGCAAATGCTCAACCTGTTTTGATTCCTTTTTGCGCTGCTGAATACGCTGCTGCTTTTCGCGTCGGCTCTTTTCCTGACGTTCAGCCTCCTGTGCACGGCGATGCTCTATCTGAGCCTTGCTCGGCTGACGGGCAGCAAAATAAATCGCCTTATCACTGCTCTTTTTTTCCTCTTTCTTTGCAGGCTCTTCGTAAGAAGGAGCGTTAAACTCCTCTTCGTCAATCTGAATCTTGAAATTTTTGACCGTTTCATGTCTGCTGACCGGTATATCAGCAATAGATTCAGCACTCTTTCTGCCGGCGGATTTTGAGGAAATATAAACATCAGCATCACGTTTTACCGGTTCTTTTCTGACTGGCTTTGAACCCGCAACCGTTCCGGATGGTCTTATCGGCCGCGGACGGTCAGGCTGCTCATTTGCAGGCTTTGCCTTTTTTACGGGCGCCGGTCTGTCAGCAGATACGGGTCTGCTGAGTTTTTCTTCTTCCTTCTTTCGCTTAGCGTCGTGCTGAGCAAGCCAGGAATCGAAATCATCATCAAATTCAATTTCAAATTTCTTTTTGTCGTCCATATGTAACTCCTGTTTTCAACAAAAATAATTTTCTTTTTCAGTTACTATTATATCCACTTTTCTGTCAAACTTACCGTGTGGCAAGCTGTCTTTTACCCAATCCGAATAAGCAAGCCCGATACACGAGCCCTTATAACCGGAAAGGAAGCGGTCGTAATACCCTTTTCCGTAGCCGAGCCTGAAGCCCTCTTTATCGTAAACAAGGGCGGGAACTATGCATACGCTGGAGGTAAAATCGCTGAGTTTTTCGCATTTTTCCGGGTCAGGCTCCATTACTCCGAAAGCACCGGGAGCCAGATCCGATATACTGCGTATTATATAAAAATCCATGTCCCGTGTATCGGGCACACAGCGCGGCACAGCAACCGTTTTGCCAAGTGCCATAGCACGCTCAACAAGCAGCCTTGTATCAATTTCAACCGACTTCGAGCAGTACAGAAGCACAGTTGAAACCTCACGGAATTTCCAGAGATTCATAACCTTGCTCTGGATTTTGAAATCCATACGCTGCTTAGCCGATTTTGACAGTGCTTTTCTCCACTCGAGCGCCGATGTACGCAAGGCATTTTTTATCGGTCTGATATCTTTCACATCATTAGTCATTGTAAAGCGACTCCCAAAGCTTATCTGCCTTTTCTTTTCCTACAAACTGCTCAGCTATAACCTTGCCGAACTTAAGCGCAACACCGCAAGCTCTGGCTGTTATAAACCTGCCGTCAACAACTACGCTTTTATCGGAAATTGTTGCACCCTCAAGATACTCCTCGAAACCGGGAAAGCAGATAGCCTCTCTGCCCTTGAGCAAGCCCTTTTTGCCAAGAATGCTCGGTGCTGCACAGATTGCGCAGACATATTTGTTATTCTCAACTGCATAGTCAATAAATTCATTGACATCTTCACTTTTTTCAAGGTTTGTTGTACCGGGCATACCGCCGGGAAGTACAATCGCCTGAACATTATCGTCCGGAATAACAGCCTCTATCACCGTATCACATCTGACAGATATGGAATGTGAGCCTCTGACATTACCGCCGGTAACACCGACCGTTTTGACTTCGAGCCCTGCACGGCGAAGAACATCAACAGTTGCAAGTGCTTCAACCTCTTCAAAGCCTTCAGCTAAAAATACGTAAATCATCCTCAATCTCTCCTTATCCGTCAAGTGTTAAGCCTATATAAAAATTCTCTTTACCAATATCGCTATCAAGCGAAAGAGCCATACCGTAGCGGTAATTTTCATCTGCAGCTTTTACAGGCACTTTTATTTCATTTTCACCGTAAACAGAAAACAACATACCGTCTTTTTCAAAAAGCTCTGAGCTGAATTCCACACTTTCCGCTCTGATATATTCTTCGTGTTCCTTGCTCCAGATAAAACAGTTCTTTTTATTAATTTCAAATTCTTCGTTTATATTCTGTTTTTTTGCATAAAAACAGGTTTTATAACCGAAACGTGAATAATAATCAAACAGCCATTCTTCAGCAGGCACAAGCACTATAAACGCTTTTGCGTTTCGTGCGGCATAGCTTTTTGCTTTTTCAAGCAACCGTACCATACAGCCCTTTCCCCTGTGCTTTTTAAAAGTAGCGGCGGCAAAAAGGTAGTACGCACTTTTACCGCAAAGTTCACCGTCAATAAGAAAAAGCATTGAGCAAAGCTCACCGTTTTCCTCTTGTGTCAGACATATACACGCCTCATGTGTATCAAGGAAAAAATTTATATATTCGTCGCTGTCGCCGAAAGCCTCGTGCCAGAGCGACACCGCCTGACTGCGGGTATTTTCATTTTCAAATTTAACCAAAATCAATCACACTCGGCAATATATTTTTCAAGCCATATCTCGGGGTAATAGGACTGCTTCGCCTTGCGCAAGCCGGGTGCACCCGTATCCTCTTCCCTGTTGATAAGCGTGTAGCTGTCCTTAAGTCTTACAGCCATTTCACGGTTGATTATGGGGTATGCACCCTGAACATCGGCATACGCTTTTTCAAAATGGGTGCAGAACACATTTTCATTCAGCTTTTCGCCAAACGAAAAGGCAACAACCTCGCTGCCGACCCTTATAAGTCCGCCGTAAAAACCAAGAGCCTCATAATCGGCGATTGCCGCATTCAGCGCATTGTGTTCAGCTGAAATACCCGTTTCGTCCTTGTGTTCATTTAACATCAGCCAGCGTTCGTTCATAGCGGCACACTTACCGATATTGTCCTTTGTTATTTCTTCAAAAGTCCACTCGGGATTATTTCTGAGAAATGCGGAAATATGGTTGCGCTTGCCATGGTATTTTTTGCCCGAAAGTGTTGCCAGCTTCTGCGAATCATAGATATAGTCAAACGTACTGTCATCCGTCGAAAAAGAGAATACACCGGGAAAAAGGCTTTCTAATTTTTCTTTTTCCTCCGCCGAGCAGCCACCGATAACAACTCGGTTGCCGTCGCTGTGTGTATCCGCAATAACAAGTTCAACCATTTCCTTCATGTTGCCTTTACCCTGCGGACAGCAGTACATCACACCGTCACGTGTTTTATATTTTGCAACCAGCATATTGCCGTGAAAAGCAATCTGTGTTTTATAAATATTTTTCCAGATGTAGAGCGTACCGAAGCAGTACTCACAGCCCATGTTTTCACATCCGAGCAGAATTTCATCTGCACGTGGCTTGTCCGCTAAGGTTATCGGGTGAAATTCAAGCATAAATAAACTCCTGAGGTAATGCAGAAATTATTTTTTCAGATATTGCTCTGATGCTCAGCGGTTCACCGTTTTCAGCACAGGTTATAACCGTCCAGCCCAGCTTTTTTGCTGCATACATTGCAGCCTCACGGCAGCGGTGAAGGTAACCGACATCCGCCTCGTGCACGTCCTTCTTTTCGCCTGTTTTTTCACTGCGAAGCGACATGAGCTGCTGCGAAATTTCAATAGGCATATCAAGGTAAACCACAAAATCAGGACGGGGTATACCGAGCTTTATATATTCAAAATCCTCAAGCCATTCAAGGTATTCATCCCATTTTTCTCCGGGCATTTTTTCAAGCTGATGATAAGCATTTGAGGTAGTGTAACGGTCTGCAAGAATCAGCCTGCCTGCATCATAATCAGCCTGCCAGTGCTGCTTGAAGCTTGCAAAACGGTCAACAGCAAAAAAAGCTGAAGCGGCAAAAGCACCGACATCCTCAGGCTTTTTGCCGAAAGCACCACCAAGATACATACGCACAAGTGTGCTCGACGGGTCCTCATAATCGGGGAGCTTAATCTGTTTATAGGAACAGCCCGCACCCTGCAAATATTTTTTAAGCAGCTCAATCTGTGTTGATTTGCCGCTGCCGTCAAGTCCTTCTACAACTATCATTCTGCCCATTTTTTCAGTTGTGCAACAAAAAAGCTGCATCCTCCTGTAAGAAAATTGATATCAAAAATATAAAATTACATAATCTGCCTAATTATACAGATTGCATTATACCACAATATTCCATACAATTCAATTAAAATATTATTAAATATAATATACGGAAAGGTAAAAATGCAGCCATCCTTGACAATTCTCTGCTTTTATTCTATCATAAACGTATATTTTGTAAGATAAATGTTTAAACGGAGGAAATTAATATGGATTCCAAGCCCGGTGTATATATTTTAGGCAAAAGCGACTGCAATGAAAAAATGTGCGCTGCAGCAGGCAGAATTTCAACTCAGCCCGGTAACGCACTCGGAATATGGAAAAAATCGCAGGACGATGAAAAGAACGCAAACCTTATAGACAAGGTTACACGTTCGGGACACAACTCAACGGTTGAACACATTATGTTTAACCTTGCTTTCAACGATGTTTCCGTTATCGTTGAGCAGTTTATGATTGAGTTCAGACTCGCATCATTTACAGTAAAATCACGTCGTTATGTTGATTTTTACGATGCAGGATTTTATGTGCCCGAATTCAAAAACTCAGCCAACAAAGAAAAATACACCGCTCACATTTCCTCCCTTTTTGAAACCTACAAACAGCTGACAGACAATGAAATCCCCAAAGAAGATGCACGCTTTGTTCTGCCCTACTGTTTCCTCAGCAACTTCTTCTGCTCGCTCAACGGCAGAGAGCTGCTGCACGTACTGCACGCAATGCTGCACGGCAGAGGCAGCAAAAGCCCAGAAATCAAAGCACTCGGCGAACAGCTGCTTGCACAGGCAAGAGAAATTGCCCCAGGTGTGCTCACAGGCTTTGAAGAACGCAAGCCAAAGAAAAATGACACCGTTGACCTTAGCTTTATAAATAAGACAGAAAAGCACGGTAATGAGCTTGTCGAGTACATAAGCGGCAGCAAGGATGCAGCCAAAACAGTTGCAACCGCAGCCATGCTTGAAAACAACAGTTTCTCTGCAAACGATATAAAAGCAGCAGTTGAAAACAGCGAAGCAAGAAAGAAAATTATTGATGCGGTTCTCAACTGTTCACGCCCCAGAGCGTTGGAGAGCGTACAGTTCACCTTTGCGCTCAATAAAGTATCTTTATCTACTCTGACACACTTTGCGCGCCACAGAATCCATTCGATTCAGGTACCGGGTCTCGATACGGTAGACAGAAAAGACTGGGTGCTGCCCGACAGCATCAAGGCAAAACCCAAAATGCTTGAAGCTTACAACAAGGCGTTTGAAACAAGCGTTGCGCTGTATGAAGAATTAAAGGCAGACGGCGAGGCTACTGCCCTGCCCTACCTGATTTTAAGCGGTAACACTATCAGCATTGTTTCAACAATGAATGCACGTGAGCTTATGCTGTTCATGAAGCTGCGCAGCTGCACAAGAGCACAGTGGGAAATCCAGATTTACGCAAACAGAATGCTCGAAATTCTCCGCAGCGAAGAGCCTGAGCTTTTTGGCAAATACGGACCGAGCTGCTACGCAGACGGCTTCTGCCCCGAGGGCAGACTCTCCTGCGGAAGAGCAGCAGAGATTAAAGAAAAATACAGCAACTAAAACAAGCAAAACGGCAGAGGCGAAAACCTCTGCCGTTTGTTATTATTCTAACCTGTTTTAAGCTTACAGCTCGCCATCCGCAAAGCGGGTTGTTTTGATTGTAAGCGTCAGTGCAATTTCAGCGAAGCGGCGACTACTGACCGAAAAATCCTCATCAATCCATTTTTTGAGGATACCGATAAAGCCGTTAAAGCAAAAATTAAAGCAGTATTCATATTCGGGGTCATCGTAGCCCTGAAAATTCTTGGGATATTTTGCAAGCACGGTACGGATAAGCCTGTTGACAAAAACATCATCGTCAGCGTGAATTATAAGAACTCTGAAAAGCTCCTTATTTTCAATAACATAGTCGAACACACCTTCAATTTTATCCAGGAAAGACGGAATAGAATCAATCAGCGGCAAGGCATCCGGCTCCGGAATCTGCAAAAGCACTTCATCCTCTATCTCACGCCTGAGCGCAATGAGATCCTCATAATAGGCGTAAAAGGTTGAGCGGTTAACATCAGCCGCAGTACATACATCCGTCACCGTAACCTTTGAAATATGCTTTTCCGTACATATTTCAACAAACGCTTCCTTTATCATTTTCTTTGTCATTTTAACTCTTCTGCTTTCCGCCATAGGTTTTACCGCCTTATTTTACTTTAATTTTACCGACAAAGTGACGAAAAGTGTCGATAATTTAACTTTCCAGAAAAAACTGACTGTTGAAATTCAAACATAGTGTTGGTAAAATGATATACGATGCGGTTTAATTTGTCAATATAACGGAGGATAAAAGTGACTAAAGCATATACAGAAAAAAGATTTTCAAATTTCAGAGAAATAATTAACTACGCAGCAGAAAACTACGCTGATAACCTTGCCTTCAAGGCGAAACTTGAGGAGGGTAAGTACCGGGAAATCAGATACAAAGAGCTTAAGGATATTTACTACCGCCTTTGCACACATATGATCGAAAAGGGACTTATGGGCAAAAGAATAGCCGTCACAGGTCAGAACTGCTTTGAGTGGGCTATTTCCTACCTTTGTGCTGCCACCGTTGGCATTGTTGTTCCGATAGACAAGGAACTGCAGGCACAGGATGTAAACGACTTTATCAATGCAGCAGAATGTGACGCTGTATTTACAGACGCAAAACGCAATCAGGCACTAAAAGAGATTTCCGGTAGAGATATGTACCATGTCAGTTTTGAGGACCTTAATTCAATTATCAGCACTTCCTCAACCGACGAAAAAACAATCAACGCAATCACATACGAAAAAGACCAGATGAGCATACTCATCTTTACATCAGGCACCACCGGCAATTCAAAAGGTGTTTGTCTTTCACAGTACAACATATGTTCAAACATCCATTCGACATGCCGTATGTTCAGAGTCAATGCAGAAGACAGCACACTTTCAATTCTTCCCCTGCACCACACATACGAATGTACGCTTGACTTCATTCTTTTCCTTACAAGGGGCGCAAGCATCTGTTACTGCGACGGACTTACAAAGGTTCAGAAGAATATGGCGGAATACAGCCCGACCATTCTTGTTGTTGTACCTGCCCTGCTCAAGGTACTCAGCAAGCGCATTAAAGCAAAGCTGGCAAAGGATGCTCCCGGGAAATACAGAGAATATTTTGAATCAATGCCCATAGCTGATGCATTACAGAAATGTCCTTGGATAATCCGTAAGGTTATAATATCAAAGGTCAGAAAAACTCTCGGCGGTAAGCTGCGTGTTTTCATTGTCGGTGCCGCTGAACTTGATGTATCACTTATTGATGACTTTGCCGCATTCGGCATCCGCACACTTCAGGGCTACGGTCTGACCGAGTGCGCACCGCTTGTTGCAGGCAACGGCGATTTCCACTTCAATGCCGCTTCAACAGGTATTGCCATTCCCGATGTCCAGGTTAAAATCCACAACCCTAACGATGAAGGTATAGGCGAAATCATCGCTAAGGGCGACAACATTATGCTTGGCTACTTCAACGACCCCGAAGCTACGGCAGAGGTACTCAAAGACGGCTGGTTCCACACAGGTGACCTTGGCTTTATGGACGAAAACGGCGACCTTTTCATCAAGGGCAGAATCAAAAACGTTATCGTTACTGAAAACGGCAAAAACATTTATCCCGAGGAGCTTGAAACAAGGCTTTCACAGTGCCCCGAAATCGGCGAAGCACTCGTCTGTGCCGCACAGGAGGATGGCGTAACAACCGTTAAAGCAAAGATTTTCCCGAACATGGAATACATCAAGGAAAAGTTTGGCGACAAAAAGCTGACCGAAGAAGAAATCAGAGCCGCCGTTCAGGGCGCAATCAAGAGCGTCAACAGCAAAATACCCAACTATAAGCACATAAAAATCGTTGAAGTGCTTTCAAACGCACTTGAGAAAACAACCACACAAAAAATAAAACGCTTTGGCAAAAACGTAAAATAATAACAAAACGAGCACACGAATAAATCGTGTGCTCGTTTTATTAAAACTTCAGCGCATATACAAGCGCATTGAAGAGCGTTTCAAAAAATCCGATAAAGCCTGCAAGCACTTTATCAAAAGCGTTATCGTACTCAGAATACGGTTCATCCACCTGAACGGTAAATCCGCCGTTTTCGTATACATAAAGCTCAGTTTCTATTGTGCCTGTTGTTTCATCAAGCGTTACTGTTCTGACACCGTAAGGACCTGCCTTTGAAAACTGGCAGCCGTAAGTCATGCCGAGTGTTACGCCGTCCCATACGCCTGTGTAGCCGCTTGTGTGCCAATGGCCAAAGAAACCGCCGACAACGTTCTTATCCTTCCATACTTTGAATTCTTCCGTTGTTGTGCCGGGTTCAACAACACCCTCTGCATGGCCCATGGCTATTTCATCATTAAGACGGTAAGTTTTTGTACCGCTGATAAGTGCCCCTTCGTCCCAGACCTTACATTCTTCATAAAGGTTGCCTATATCATCAATCGGAATATGCTCAAAAACAACACCGGGAACATTGTTGTTATCGTAGGATTTGAACCATTTGAGCTGATCTTCACCAAAACCCTTTCCGTTATCCAGCATCCAGATGCCGAAAGCAGGTTCATCAGATGTTGAAGATGCAACCGGCACATAATAGTCTATTTTGGTTGACAGCATATCGCAGTAATCCGCCGTGATACAGTTCGGATATTCTGCGTAAATCTTTATCCAGTCCTCAAGCGTAACATCGCTGCTGTAATCGTTATTGCCCTGTGTTACGGCATAGGGAATTCCCGATTTTTCAAGGGGTGCAAAAATCTGGCCGACTGCTTTTTTTGTGTTGGCAAAAGTTGCTTCATAATCGCCGTCAACCGTTACACCTTCTTTAAAAATCTCATCGTCTGAAATATCGCCTGCACGTGAATCTTCAACAATATCGCCTGTCACAACAATAAAATCGGGGGCGGTTGCTTCGATTGATTTTTCAATAAACTCAACCAGTCCGTCTGCTATACAGTGATCGTCCTGCGGATCAGTAATCTGCAAAACGGTGAACTTACCGTCTGCACCGAATTTGAGCTGAGTAAGCTCATCAGTTTCTTCTGCACTTACGCTGAAAGCAAAGAAAGATAAAAGCATACTCAGGCTCAGCAATACTGAAATTGTTTTTTTCATAACATTTCCTCCTGAATATCGAAGCCCGTGCGATAAAACACACGGGCGAAAATTTTTATTTTGAAAGAAGTGATGCTGCTTCCTTATCAAGGTAAACTACAACATCGTCATGATTCTGCAGAATTGATGCGGGAAGCTGAGGAGTAACTTCACCCTCGACCATGCCCTTGATCGCCTGTGCCTTACCTGCACCTGTTGCAACAAGAACAATCTTCTTTGAGCGCATGATGGAGCCTATACCCATGGTCATTGCGTAACGGGGCATCGGAGCATCGTCAAAATAGATTGAGTTTGCATTGATTGTGCTTTCGGAAAGTGTTACACGGAAAGCCTCATCAGTAAATTCGTCAGCAGGCTCATTGAATGCGATATGGCCGTTATGACCGATACCGAGCAACTGAACATCAATACCGCCCTTTGCCTTGATAGCTTCAGCATAGCGCTTGCTTTCAGCATCGTAATCGGTTACGTTACCGTCAAGGAAGCCGACATTTGCAGGGTCGATATCAACGTGGCTGAAAAGGTTCTGGAACATAAATGTATAATAGCTGTTCTTGTTGTCCTTGGGAAGATCACAGTATTCGTCAAGGTTGAATGTGCTGACGTTACTGAAGCTGACCTTGCCCTCTTTATAAGCGTTTACTATGTAATTATAGGTCGGAACGGGAGTTGCGCCTGTTGCAAGACCGAGCACGCAAGAGGGATTCTCGTTGACAAAGTCTACATAAAACTGACCGAGCTGTTCACCAATCTGAGCTGCATTTTCAAGTACAATAATTTTCATTTTTTATATTCCTTTCATTTATTATTAAATACAATACTTTTATATATATCTTCGAGCTCTTTTTTCACTTTTTCGCCCGAATATTTCTGCGCTCTTTCAAAGGCTTTTCTGCCCATTTCAAGGCGCAGATTTTTATCTTTATAAAGCTTTTCAAAAGCAACTGCACAAGCCTTTGCGTCATCTGTCGGAACAAAAATTCCGCTGACGTTTTCTGCCACAAGCTCGTTGTGACCTCTGTTGTGCGTAACAACCGCCGCCTTATGACTGAACATGCCCTCAATTATATTGACGGGCAAGCCCTCGCGGTAGCTTGCAGATGCCACAAAATCGCAGATTTTGAGCAGCTTATCAACATCAGTACGGTAGCCCAGAATATGTGCCGAATTCTCAACACCGAGTTGTGTTACAAGGGCTTTTAATTCTTCCTCGCTGTCACCTGCACCGGCAAAAAGAATTTTAAAGTTCGGGCAGCTTTCTTTGAGGTAATTCAGAGAATTTATAAGCAGCTTCTGGTTTTTGTTGACATTGAGTTCACCGGTACACAGGCAGAGTACGTCATCAGGTTTGTAGCCGTATTCCGCTCTGAGGGTTTGTTTTGTCAAGTCGTCGGTATCGGTGAATTTATCTGCATTCACACCCACACCGTGAATACGTTTAACTGTTTTACAGAGCCTGAGCTTTTTGGCTCTTGCCTCATCCTCATCGCCTATGGTAATCAGGCAATCGGTAAACAGGCTGCCGCATACCTTTTCAAGCGGATAAAAAATCAGCCAACTGAGCTTTGAGGCACCTTTATAAAAATGAAATCCGTGTGCCGTATAGATAACCTTTGTGCCTTTTTTTCTTGCCCTGCGTGCGGCAAGTCTGCTGAGGATTCCCACAACGGGGGTATTACAGTGAATAACATCGTATTCTTCTTTATCAATCAGATTTTTAAGTGCATTATATGCCGCAATGTTTTTTGAACTTAAAGGCGAACGGTCAAAATCAATGTTATGAAAAGCATCGATTCTGTCAGTCAGCAATCTGAGCGGTTCTTTATCCGACATATCCTTTGCTGCAATATGTACCTCGTATCCGTTTGCGTGAAGCAAATCTATCAGCGGAAAATGAAAGGCAGTAAAGTGATAATGAACCGAGGCTGTAAGCAAGGCTTTTTTCATTGTACCGCCTCCTGTTTACTGCCTGTAAAAGCTTCCATAGTTGCCGAATTTTCGCTGTTGATGCCCTCACGTTTCAACACATTTACAGCAGTTCTGAAAAGTATTTTTATATCAAGCCACGGGCTGATACTTTCAACATACTTTACGTCCCATTCAAACTTTTCTTCCCATGTAATCAGGTTTCTGCCGTTGACCTGAGCCAGACCCGTAAGACCGGGACGCACGTTATGGCGCTTAGCCTGATGCTCGTTATAGAGCGGCAGGTATTTCACAAGCAGCGGTCTGGGACCGACAAAGCTCATATCGCCTTTCAGTATGTTATACAGTTCAGGAAGCTCATCAAGAGAGAGGCTGCGCATGAGCTTGCCGAACTTTGTAAGGCGGATTTCATCGGGCAGTAATCCGCCGTTTTCATCACGTTCATCCGTCATTGTGCGAAACTTATAGAGCTTAAATATTTCGCCGTTTTTGCCCGGACGTTCCTGCCTGAACAGCACAGGGCTGCCAAGCTTTGCTTTAACCAGCAAAGCAATTATTCCAAGGGGAATTGCAAGAATAATAAGTGCGACTAAAGACAGCAAAAAATCCGCTGCTCTTTTAATCACTCTGTCATAAAACTTTCTCAAACAATCCGCTCCGTTTTTGTTTATTTCCAAAGACTTTTTACAATAGCTATAACTCTTTCGAGCTGTTCATCCGTCATCTTGGTATCAGACGGCAGACAAACACCGCTGTCAAAAATTCTTTCAGCTGTACTGCCGTTGTCAATATAATCACAACCGGCAAAGACAGGCTGCAGATGCAGCGGCTTCCAGATGTGACGGGCTTCTATATTCTCTTTTTCTAAAGCTAACAGAATATCCAGCGGCTGAACCTTGTCGCCGGTGAGAGTTATGCAGGTAAGCCAGCAGTTGGAATCGCAGAAATCGTTCATCGGCATCATATGTATATCTGCAATATCCTTAAAGCCCTCACTGTATTTTTTATAGATAGCTTTTTTCTGTGCCACACGTTCATCAAGAACTTTGAGCTGACCTCTGCCTATACCTGCAGCGATATTGCTCATGCGGTAATTGTAACCGATTTCGCTGTGCTGGTAGTGACGTGCAGGGTCACGGCTCTGAGTAGCCCAGAAGCGTGCTTTTTTAATACGTTCTTCTGCTTTGACATCATCTGCCAAATTGCAGACAAGAGCACCGCCGCCTGAAGTAGTTATAATTTTATTGCCGTTAAAGCTGTATATACCGTAATCGCCGAAAGTACCTGTCATTTTACCCTTGTAGGTGGTGCCGAGGCTTTCTGCAGCATCCTCAATCAGCACGGCATTGTGTTCACGGCAGATTCGGATCATTTCATCCATATCTGTACTAAGTCCGTAAAGATGTGCTGCAATAACAAACTTTGTGTCAGGGTATTTTTCAAAGGCTCTTTCAAGCGCTTCTGGTGACATATTCCATGTTTTTTCGTCGCAGTCAACAAAAACAGGAACGGCATTTTCGTAAGCAACGGGATTAACGGTTGCAGAAAAAGTAAGTGTAGGACAAAAAACTCTGTCACCTGCTTTAATTCCCGCCGCCTTGAGTGCAAGATGTATTGCGGCTGTGCCTGCGCTGAGGGCTGCAGCATGCTTGGCGCCCGTATACTCGCAAAGCTCTTTTTCAAAGCCGTCAACATTCTGACCCAACGGTGCTATCCAGTTAGTATCAAAAGCGAGCTTGATATATTCCATTTCATACCCTGCATCACTCATATGAGGTGATGACAGGAATATTCTTTTATTTTCACTCATCAGTTAAGCACAACCTCATGACCCGTACGGGCAGATTCATAAACAGCATCAAGAATTTTCATCATCTCAACACCGTCCTCAGCAGGAGCAAGACATTCCGCTCTGCCGAGTAAAGCATCGACGTAGTTGTCGATTTCCTTCTGGAAAAGTCCGTCAAAACTCAAAGCAGTATTCTGAGCAAAACCGATATTGAC
Source organism: Acutalibacteraceae bacterium (assembly GCA_045536235.1). Taxonomy (GTDB): domain Bacteria; phylum Bacillota; class Clostridia; order Oscillospirales; family Acutalibacteraceae; genus UBA8612. The sequence continues at coordinate 85,942 of JAZSND010000059.1, forward strand.
CATACGGTTATTAAGCTCGGTAAATATTTCAACATTCGGGTCAAGCTTTGCGCCTGCCTTTGTACCGAACAGCTCGATATTGCCCTCGTCCTTTTTTATATTCAGGCTGAATGCTGCCTCAACGCTGAGGACCGCACCGTTATCAAAACGGATAAGTGCACTTGCAAGGTCTTCAACATCACAGATATCCTCTGTGCCTGTGCTTGCAGCCTCCCAAGCCTTGCCGCCGACAACATCCGGACGGTTAAAGAGCTTCTGGAAGGTCACACCGTAAACCGAAACAGGCTTGGGGTTGCCGAAGATAAAACGGACAAGGTCGATAACGTGAACACCAAGATCAATCAGCGGACCGCCGCCTGAACGTGATTTATCGCCGAACCAGCCGCCCGGGTTACCATTGCGGCGAAGATATGTAGCCTTTGCATAGTAAAGGTCGCCGAATGTGCCTGCATCAACGTTTTCTCTGATAACCTCGCAGTCATTACCGTGACGGCGGACAAAGCCTATCATGAGCATTCTGCCGTTGCGCTTTGCAGCTTCAAGCATGGCTTTTGCTTCCTCAGCGTTCATTGCCATGGGCTTTTCGCACAGAACGTGCTTACCTGCATTGAGCGCTGCAATAGTACACTCCGCATGTGCGCTGTTCCATGTACAAACGCTGACAGCATCAATTTCGGGAAGTGCCTTTAGCATCTCATCCTTATCGGTAAATGTGCGCTCAAGCGGAACGCCGTACTGCTCTGCCATCATCTTAACACGCTCAGCGTTGATATCGCAAAAAGCGTAAAGCTCTGTATCGGGATTGTTTATGTATCCTCTGATATGCTCATTGCTGATACCGCCTGTACCGATAACTGCAATTTTAAGCTTTGCCATAACCCAGAACTCCTTTACGGATTGAATTTACATATAACCGATTTTATTTTACATTCTTTTTGAAAAAAATTCAATAGTTATTATTATTTTTTATAAAAATAATAAGGTGGGTTTTCAAACCCACCTTAAATAATTGCTTAATTACAATATTCTTCAAGTGCCGAATAATCAAGATCGCTGTAATTCTTTACAAATTCAAGCAGCAGCTTTGCAGCGGCGAGTGTGCCGCCGACAGTTCTGCTTTCAAAATTCACGGGAATTACGGGGTCGTGTACGCTTAAGCGTGCAAGCAGCCAACCGTCGCCGCTTTGAGCATCGGCATTGATACGCACACCCTCATAAGTATCGGGTACAACGCTCCAGCAGCTGCTGTTGCTTGCAAATTCACGCAATTCTTCAACAAACTTTTCGCCGTAGGTACGAAAATCCTCAACCTTGATTTTAAGGCGGATTTCCTTTTCTTCCTTAGCTTCTTCAAGGCTAGCAAACAGACTGTCAAGTGTTTTTCCCTGTTTTTTGAGCTCGACAAGTTTAATTACAATTCTTGCGGCAAGGTATGCACCGTCATCCAGATAATAATTATCCCTGAACGCTGCATGACCTGAAGTTTCAATAGCAAGCGGACAGTTTATACGTAAGTTATTCAGCTCAATCTGCTTGTCGATAACATTCTTATATCCCCTTCTGAACGGCAGAATCACGCCGCCGAGGGTATTATTTATAAAGTCAATAAGTCCGTCGGAAACGATACTGTCGGTTACAACCGTACCGCCGTCATTCCCCTCTAAAGCAATGGCCGCAGCCAGAGCCACAAGGCGATTCCGGGCAATTTCTTTGCCTTCTGAATCAACACATGCTGCCCTGTCAACATCGGTATCAAAAATCAGACCGAGATCGGATTTGCTGGAAACAACAGCCTCAGATATAGCCTGCATCGCCTGCTTATTTTCGGGGTTGGGGATATGATTGGGGAACATACCGTCAGGCTCTAAATACCGGCTGCCCGAAACATCTGCGCCCAAGGGTGCAAGCACCTGGCTTGCATAGAATCCGCCGACGCCGTTACCCGCATCAACGGCTATTTTAAGCCCTTTGAGCGGCATTGCTTCGCCCGTGCCTCTGATGATTATTTCACGCAGTATTCCGGCATATTCCGGCATAAAATCAACTGTTTCAACCGTACCTTTTTCAGTTCCGGAGAAGTCGGGATTCTCTGCGTTTTCCAGTATTTCTGTGAGCTGTTTTCCGTCTATACCGCTTTTGTTCACAAAAAATTTCAGTCCGTTTTTATCCCACGGATGATGGCTTGCGGTGAGCTGAATTGCAGCATCGCATCCCAGTTCAACATTCGTCATAAACATGGCAGGTGTTGAGGACAATCCGCAGTCAACAACCGCTACATCCAAATCAACAAGTGCGTTTATCACGGCTTTTTTAAGTCGCTCTGCCGACACACGGCAATCGTGTCCGACCGCTATTTTAAGCGGTTTTCTGTCAAGAAACTTTACAAAACCGTAAACGATATTGCGCACAGCTTCATCGGAAAGGAACGGAATTTTGCCGTCGCTTTCCCCTACTGCTATACCGCGCACATCCGTGCCGCTTTTGAATTTAAGCATATCCTGCATCGGTTTACACCTCTTATTTTGTAAGTCTGATTGTGTAGAGCCAGTTACTGTCTACTGTATCGGGATTGATTGCGGGGAACACAACTTCTGCCTTACCGCCGTTATCCTTAACCTCAAGCACAGCATCACTGCCGAGAAGAGTTGCTTTAATGTCGGCGGAATAGTCAACCTCGTTAAGCACCTGTGAACCGAACGGGAAACGGTTGATAATTGCGTAAACATCGTCGCCCTTCTTTGTGTAGTATACGCCGTCCTGAAGCTTTTTAGTATAAATACGTGTGCCGTAAATGGCCTCGCCGTTGACTCTGAGCCAATCGCCCATCTGAAGCAGACGTTCTTCCATGATAACGGGAATTGTACCGTCAGCATCAGGGCCGATATTCAGCAGGAAGTTGCCACCCTTTGAAACAAGAGAACAGAGTGTTTCGAGCAGCTCTTTAGCCGAAAGATAATCCTCACATTCCTCTTCTTTGTTTATGCCGAAAGACCTGCCAATACCACGACACTCCTCAAAAGGTCTGTCAAGCTCAACATCTTCAATTCTTCTTTCTGCGCCCTGATAAACATCGATAATACCATATTCAGTTGTAAAGTTGCCGCCAAGCTTACCGCGTGTTTCCTTACCCCAGCGGTCATTGGGAACGATGAAATCCTTAACGCTCGATTCATTGTAAAGCCACTGCAAAAACTCGGTAGAGTGCCATACAGAGCTTTCGTGCGACCATTCACCATCCGTAAAAAGTGTATTGGGCTGATACTTTTCAATAAGCTCTTTAAGCATCGGATGAAGATGCTCCAAAGCATACTTTTCAGGATCTTCAAGGTAATACGGATGCCACCACTCATAAACAGAATGATAAACGCCAAAACGCACGCCCGTACCCTCCATAGCATTTTTAAGCTCCATAAGGAAATCACGCTTGGGCGCACACTCGACAGAATTGAGTCCGGGGGCATATTCTGTTTCATAAAGGCAATAGCCGTCATGATGCTTGGAAACAAAGTTTATGTATTTTGCACCGGCACGCTTGAAAAGATCCGCCCATTTCTGCGCATCAAAACGATAGCCGGTAAAATCATTGATAAAACCAAAATAGGGTCTTGAGTTGTAATGCTCCTTGTGAAAAGCCTTGTATTTTTCCTGTGATGCAGTTTCGCAATTTTCCATATTGCAGGCATAACCGTACCACTCTGCATAATCGCCTTTTGGTGCATATGCAGGAACGGAATAAATTCCCCAATGGATAAAAATACCGAATTTAGCATCTGCAAACCATTCGGGAACTGGACGTGAATTCAGGGATTCCCAATTATTTTCGTACATAATTAACACTCCGTATTTAATTATTAATCTATGCAATAAAACACCAGATGCTGATAATATAACACAAAAGACCCCCTTGTGAAAAGGGGGTCTTTCAAAAAATTTGCAATTGGGAAATCAGCCGACCAAACCGCCGAGAAGGCTGTTGATTATAGCAACAAGCTCAGCTGTGCTGATGTAGTTGATGAAGGAATCGTAGAGAAATTCAATCTCGCCGAACCAGCCAACCCATTCTTCCATAAGAGCGGGAATGCTGTGAACGCCTTCAAATGTGCCCTTAAAACCGAACATCTGAAGAATTGCTGTGATAAACTCATTAAAATCAGACATATCGAAATTCATAAGTGCATCAAACCAATCTACAAGGCTGTTGCCGATGTTTTCCATCGGATTGTCTGCTGCAAAAGAAGTGATAGCTGTACCACCGATAAGAAGAGCAGCACAAAGAACAATGGAAAGGACTTTCTTAAAAGACTTTTTCATTTTGGTTTTCTCCTTTTTAATAAATTTACAATAGTTATTGCAAGCAGGTTAATTATAGCACCTGAGGATGATATTGTCAACACCTATCCCGATTTTAGTTCACAATTTGTTCACACTTGACTTCCTTTGCACATTCCCTTCCCTCACAGCGGTAACCAGAACATCAAGCAAACCTGCTACCGCTTTTTTAACACCCCAGAAAGGATAAAAAGTCAGCTTGAAATTCAGCAGTGCAAATCCGTACTTATCCAGTAACGATGTTTTTAAATTCATTGCTTTCAAAGGTCGGTCAACTTCAAAACAGCACAGCTTTCTGGCGCTCAGCACAGGGCAAAGCGAAGCCGCAGCAAAAAACAGACCTACCGCCAGCAGCAGTGCACAGCCCGATATGCAGACCAGCCATTTGCTTTTGGTCATAACAAAGCCTGAAAGCTCAAAACAGTATACCGTAACAGCAACGGGAAAGACAAAAAACAAAGCAGAACGCAGGATACAACGTAAACGTGTATAAAAAGCCAGCTTGACTGCAAGCAAAAAATCCTTTAACGATATTTCTGACAGCAAAGTACACATACCCTTTTTATTTTTCAGTATTCTGCCAAGCAACCATCTGTCACGCAGAAGCTCAAAAACCACCGTAACGAAATACAGTGAAACCGAAGTCAGTGCAAAGGTCGCAGACAGCACAGCACCGTGCTCCGGGCTTTCAAACACACGGTAATACAGTATGCCCGACAACCACAGCAGCAAATGCAAAAGCTTCAACACACGCGGAAAAGAAATAACAAAACCGGCTCTGCCTTTTGTCCCCAAAAGCAGATAGCCGGATTTCAGCCTGAGTTTTTCGTAATTCAACAAACATCCCCGCCTTTCTTTATTAAGTATGGACGGAAATTATTTATTTAGCATAATTCAGATTTTATTTGTCATTTAATATGTTCTGTTTAATCGATGACGCAGGTGTTTTCAATTATAATATACTCTCTGTTTCAGTCAGGTTTTCAAAGCAGTAATCAGCTCTTTCATCATAACCTTTATGTACAAGCACAGTTTTCATTCCGGCATTTTTACCGCCGATAATGTCAGCATTTACATTGTCGCCAATCATGTAAAACTGAGTTTCATCAGGATAGAGTGATCTGGCCATTTCAAATATCTCTTTGCGCGGTTTTTCGTAACCGACAAGTGCAGAAATCACCATATGTTCAAAATAACCTGTTAAGCCCAATGCATCTGTTACTTCTTTTAAGTCGGGATAATTGTTTGAGAGCAGAATATTCTTGTGTCCCTTTGCTTTAACCGCTTGCAGTGCTTCGTGCACACCGTCAAATAAAAAGTAATTTTCAGGACGCTTTATAATCGGACGAACTTTTTTTGATGCAATTTCACTTTGCCGGGGAGTCAGGCCGAGAATAAGATAGCTTCTATAAAAATGCTGCCGCATATCCTCCCACCAGATTTCACCGGTTCTGTCACAGTAAGATTTTTCGGGTGTGTGCCAGCTAAAACCGGTTTCATTGCATTTTCTGATGGCATTAAACTCTACTTTTGCATCGGGCACAGTGTCAAGCAGCGCTTTTTGCACACTGCTGCTCCACAAGTGGTTGCAGTAAGCAAGCGTACCGTCAAAATCCCAGCAGAATACTCCCATTTCAAACTCTCCTCACTGTAATGGCTCTCCCGGAACGAGAATATCATAATCTTTTACACGTGTCAAACCGATAAAAAAATCAGTGCGCCCGTACGAAGCACGAACGCACTGAAAAGGGGAACTTTCTTTGCAAGAAAAATTAACCGACAAGACCCTTTACGAACTCAACAATCTTATCAATGATGCCTGATTCCTGAATCTTTTTAACAACATCAGTGATTGTTGCGATAATCTTTTCAAAGTCGATATTACCGAGGAATTCCATGATCTGATCCATTACATTTTCACCTCCCGAAGCGTTTTTATTTTATATAAAATAACACAATTTACAATAAATGTCAACAATTAAAAGCCGTTAAACAAAAGCCTTATTCATAAACCGTTCAAATTGCGTTAAGAAGATTCTTTTATTGAACAAAAGCACCTCTGCCTGCCAAACACAAGCAGAGGTGTTTTTTCATACATAAAAAATATCAGCCGATAAGGCCTTTGAAGAATTCAACAATTACGTTGATAATCTCTGATTCCTTGATAATGCTGATAATGCCGGCTGCCTCAAATTCACGAAGGTAGCTGAGAAGCTGCTCAACAAAGCCGAGAATCTGATCCATTTTGTCACCTCCTCCGGAATTATTTTGTGACTTTATTATACCAGGCACAAAAGCAGTCCGTCAACAGTTTATTAACAGTTTATTCATCATTTCGGTAACACTGAAGTAACAGTTCAGCCTCATTATTCCAAAACAAAAAAATTACAGCTATCCGCCACAAAAACGGACAGCTGTAAAAGTTTGGAATTAATAAATCGGATATTTTTCGCAGATTTTGCCAACCTGCTCACGGATATAGTCCGCACTGTTTTCATAGTCAGTTGCGGTGAGGTGAATAAGCTCGGCAATCTTCACCATATCCTCCTCAACAAGACCTCTTGAGGTTGCGGCAGCAGTACCGATACGGATACCGCTTGTGATGAAGAACTTCTCGGGATCGTTGGGAATTGCATTCTTATTGACTGTGATATAAACAGTATCAAGACGCTTTTCAAGCTCCTTACCCGTAATATTGAACGGACGAAGGTCAACAAGCATCAGGTGGTTATCAGTGCCGCCGGAAACAAGGTTGAAACCTTTTTCAAGCAATGCGGCTGCAAGTGCCTTTGCATTCTTTACAATCTGCTGCTGATACTCTTTGAATTCGGGCTTGAGAGCCTCGCCGAAGCAAACAGCCTTGCCTGCGATAACATGCATAAGAGGGCCACCCTGGCTGCCGGGGAAAATAGCCTTGTCTATTTCCTTAGCATACTCCTCTTTACAAAGTATCATACCGCCTCTGGGACCGCGGAGAGTCTTATGAGTTGTGGTGGTAACGAAATCAGCAAAGGGTACAGGAGACTCGTGAACATCGGCAGCTACAAGACCGGCAATATGAGCCATATCTACCATGAACAGGCTGCCTGCAAGCTTTGCAATTTTACCGATACGGCGGAAATCAATGGTTCTGGGGTATGCGGAAGCACCTGCAACAATGAGCTTGGGCTTAACTTCACATGCAAGTCTTTCAAGCTCATCATAGTCAATAAAGCCTTCAGCAGTTACGCCGTAGGGGACAAAATTATAAAGCTTACCGCTCAGGTTTGCGGGTGAACCGTGAGTCAGGTGACCGCCGCAATCAAGGCTCATACCAAGAACTGTGTCACCGGGCTTTAAGAACGCATTATAAACGGCAAAATTAGCCTGTGAACCTGAATGAGGCTGAACATTGACATGTTCTGCACCGAAAAGCTGTTTTGCACGCTCTATGGCGATATTTTCAACGATATCAACACATTCGCAGCCGCCGTAGTAACGCTTTGAGGGATAACCCTCTGCGTATTTGTTTGTCAGCACGCTGCCCATTGCAGCAAGCACTGCGGGAGAAACAATGTTTTCAGAAGCGATAAGCTCGATATTTCTCTTCTGTCTTTTAAGCTCAAGCTGCATTGCATCTGCAACTTCCTTATCTGTCTGAGCGATAAGGCCGATTGAATCAAGTACATTTTCAAACATAATTTTTATACCTCTGCAAAAATAAATTATATATCAAGATTCTGAACGTACTTTGCGTTCTTTTCAATGAATTCTCTTCTGGGTTCAACCTTATCGCCCATAAGGATAGAGAATGTTTCGTCAGCAAGCATTGCGTCCTCAAGTGTGACACGCAGCATTATGCGGTTTGCCGGGTCCATAGTGGTTTCGCGAAGCTGGTCGGGGTCCATTTCACCAAGACCTTTATAGCGCTGAATATCGCAGCTGCCGCCGAGCATCTCAATCTTTTCATCACGTTCTTCATCGCTGTAAGCATATTCAACCTTTTTGCCCTTTGTGAGTTTATAAAGAGGCGGCTGAGCAATATAGATATAGCCGTTATCAATAAGCGGACGCATATAGCGGAAGAAGAATGTAAGCAAAAGCGTACGGATATGGGCACCGTCAACGTCAGCATCGGCCATGATGACAACCTTGTGGTAACGAAGCTTTGTGATATCGAAATCCTCGTCAATACCCGTGCCAAGAGCGATAATAACGGGAGTCAGCTTATCGTTGCCTATAACCTTATCCAGTCTTGCCTTTTCGACGTTGAGCATTTTACCCCAGAGAGGAAGGATAGCCTGATATCTGTTATCACGGCCAGCCTTTGCAGAGCCACCCGCAGAGTCACCCTCTACGATGTAAAGCTCGGTGTTTTCGGGATTCTTGTCGATACAGTCGGCAAGCTTGCCGGGAAGTGAAGTGGAGTTGGAAAGAGCAGATTTTCTTGCAGATTCCTTAGCCTTGCGCACAGCCTCACGCACACGGGAAGCATCAAGCGCTTTGCCAAGAAGAGTTTTTGCAACGTTGGGGTTTTCTTCAAAGTATGTCATGAGCTTGTCAACAACAGTTTTTGAAACAAGCTTTGTCATTTCGGTGTTGCCGAGCTTGCCCTTGGTCTGGCCTTCAAACTGTGCTTCGGTCAGCTTTACGCTGATGATGGCAACAAGACCTTCACGCACGTCTTCACCGGAAAGGTTTTTGTCGCTGTCTTTAAGGATACCGTACTTTCTACCGTAATCGTTAAACACCTTTGTAAGTGCTGTTTTAAAGCCGGTTTCGTGTGTACCGCCGTCAATAGTGCGTACGTTGTTTGCAAAGCTGATTATCGCCTCGTTATAGCCGTCATTATACATGAGGGCAACTTCAGCACTTGAATCGTCACGTACGCTTGAAAAGTGGATGGGTGTGGGCTGTACGGGAGTAAAGCCTCTGCTTTCATTTACGTGCTCAACAAATGAGCTCAGACCGCCCTCGTAGCAGAAAACACGTTCAACAACATTTTCAGGGTCACGTCTGTCGGTAAATGTGATTTTCAGTCCTGCATTGAGGAAAGCAGATTCACGCAGCCTGCGTTCAAGCACCTCAAACTCATATACGGTAGTTTCGGTGAATATTTCGGGGTCTGCCTTGAAGCGGATAAACGTACCTGTTTCTTCGCTTGTGCCGACAATATCAAGGTCGCTTGTGATATTGCCCCGCTCAAAGCTCTGACGGTATACATTACCGTTACGTGAAACTTCAACAACAAACCACTCGGAAAGAGCGTTAACAACCGATGAACCGACACCGTGCAGACCGCCCGAAACCTTATAGCCACTGCCGCCGAATTTACCGCCGGCGTGAAGCACGGTCAGAACAACCGTAACTGAGGGCAGACCCATTTTTTCGTTGATGTCAACCGGAATACCTCGGCCGTTATCGCGAACGCTGATAATGTTGTCGGGTTCAATTTCAACCTCAATGTGTGTACAGAAGCCTGCAAGCGCTTCGTCGATTGAGTTGTCAACAATTTCGTACACAAGATGGTGCAGACCGTTGGGACCGGTTGAACCGATGTACATACCGGGGCGCATACGCACAGCCTCAAGTCCTTCAAGAACCTGAATCTGCCCGGCACCGTACTCCTCCGAAACAGCGGTATCCATCTGTTCGATGTTTTCTTCTGCAGCCGTTGCTTCGCTGAGAACTTCCGTTTCCTGAATTTCTTTGATTTCGTTATCCAAAGTAAGTTTCCTCCTACTTTATTTTACCGTTTTTAATTTTATTTCAAGCCCGTAACGGGATTTTTACTGCGTTTTAAAAGAGTTGACGGAGATATGGGTGAAATGTATACCACCGTTTCGCCGTCCTTTTTACGGCACACTACAAAGGATTTGGGCAAATCAAAGCTGACGTTGACTACCCTGCCCGTCTTTGTTGCGTTTGCAAGATAATCACGGGTCGCCTTAGATACCGTTGTAGCCTCAAGGTCGAATATGCCGAGTATTTCTTCGTATGTGATTACTGTATCTTGTCCGAGGTGCAGGTACATTGAGCTTCTTCCTCTTTTCTGCGTTTTTTCTCCTCTGCCTTGCGTACACGAAGCGCAGCAAAGAATTCAGACAGCGGTGCAGCGCATTCCTCCTGCATAAATCCGCCGATTATCTCAGGTTTGCTGTTATACGGAAAATCGCAAAGATTGACTACACTGCCCATTGACCCTGCTTTATAATCGTAAGCGCCGAATGTAACTTTTGTCAGCCTTGAATTTATAATTGCGCCGGTACACATCGGGCAGGGTTCAAGCGTAATGAAGATTTCACAGTCGGAAAGGCGCCATCTGCCCAGCTTTTCGCAGGCGGCGTTAATCGCCTCTACCTCTGCATGAGCAACGGCACTTTTGCCGCTTTCACGGCGGTTGTAACCCTCACCTACTATTTCACCGTCACGCACTACTACAGCGCCTACGGGCACATCGTCATATTCAGCCGCTTTTTTTGCAAGCTCAATAGCGTGCAGCATTATTTCACGTTCGGTCATACAATTCCTTCCTTATACGGTTGACTGAACAATAAACCAGCTTAAAATCAGCAAAGCAGCAACCATAGGCAGGGATATAAAAAATGCCTTGAAGCGTTTGCCCTTTGACAGCACGGTGTTCGGTTTTGAAAATTTAAACGATTTTGAAAGAGCAAGCAGTATAGCCGAAGCAATGCCCATAAAGAAAACAACATAAACCGCCGCAAGATAAGGCAGATCACCCATATCGGGAAAAGCTGTATAAAGCTCACTCATGGCAACAGCAAAGAAATTATTGCAAAAATGGATAAACATACCCGTCCACAGGCTGCCTGTAAGCAATGTGGCATAGCCCATGGCAATACCGCAGATAAAAGCAAAAGCAAAGCCCGATACGCTGCCGTGTGCAAGTCCGAAAAGCAAAGCAGATGCAAAAACGGCAAAATGGTCGCCATAGCGGCGGAGCGGCTGCATAATCACACCGCGGAAAACGAATTCCTCAACCAGAGGAGCATATAAAGCGGAACAAGCAAAATTCAGCAGCACATCAAGCGCAGTTGAAGATTCAGCTGTACCGGTTTCAGGCATTTCGAAACCGACATCGGATAAAATAATTTCAAGGTACATTGCGGCATAGTTTGCAGCTATGCACAGCGCAAAGCCCGAAAGCACAAGCAAAAGTGTCTTCTTTTTGTCCTGTGGAAAATTAAAGGGCAGCACTTTCCAATAGCTGAGCCTGCCTTTTTTGCGGCTCATAACAAAAAACGGACCGCCAAGAGCAGCTACGCCGAAAACGAGTATGCTTGTCGCATATTGAAAAGCCGCATTGAAAGTGTAATCAACATCAAGACCCAAAAGCACCAGCACAGCCAGAAAAAGCTGCTGCAGCAAAACGTATAAAATAAGGCATATGCCCACAGCCTTACCGTGACTGCGTAAAGCTTTGTATTCCGCACGCTCTATATCTGCCTGCGGATATGGAAAAGCATAGTAATAATCCATTAAAACCTCTTAAAATAAATGCGCAAATATAATTATTATTTTCTATAATATAATTAGCTGATTAATTATACCACAGCTCGTATAAAAAATCAACGGTAAAGCAGCGGTTTTTTTAATTTTTTATTCAGGTTGCAATAGTGTTTCAAGTATGATAAAATAAACCGACAGAATTCACAAAAGAGGTGCAGAATGAAAAAGTTCATCTCATGGAACGTTAACGGTCTGCGAGCCTGTATGAACAAGGGCTTTGCAGAAATTTTCAAAGATTTTGACGCTGATATTCTCTGCGTACAGGAAACGAAGCTACAGGAGGGTCAGATTGATTTTCAGCCCGAGGGCTATTATCAGTACTGGAATTATGCCGAGAAAAAAGGCTATTCCGGCACAGCCGTTTTCACCAAGGAAAAGCCGCTTTCCGTATTCAACGGAATTGACATTGCCAAACACGACACCGAGGGCAGAGTAATCACACTCGAATTTGATAACTTCTACTTCGTCTGCGTTTATACCCCAAATTCACAGGACGGGCTGAAAAGGCTTGATTACCGCATGGAATGGGAGGACGATTTCCGTGCGTACCTGGTTTCGCTCAACAGCACAAAGCCCGTTGTCGTATGCGGAGACATGAATGTAGCACATAACGATATCGACCTCAAAAACCCAAAAGCAAATCACCGCAACCCCGGTTTTACCGACGAGGAAAGAGGCAAATTCACAGCGCTGCTTGACGCAGGCTTTACCGACACTTTCCGTTGGTTTTACCCCGACCTTGAGGGTGCATATTCCTGGTGGAGCTACCGTTTTCATGCAAGAGAAAAAGGCATAGGCTGGAGAATCGACTATTTCGTCACAGGCTCACAGTTAAACGAAAAACTTGTTTCAGCAAGCATTCATAGCGATATTTTCGGCTCAGACCATTGCCCGGTTGAAGTAGTAATTGATATTTAAGGAGTAAAAAGGATGTCTATTAAAAGAGTAAGACCGTATCTCGAAGAAAAAGGTATGGCTGACAGAATAAAGGAATTTGATGTATCCAGCGCAACAGTTGAACTCGCCGCAGCAGCACTCGGCTGCGAAGGTAAAAGAATTGCAAAAACGCTTTCTTTTATGGTTGACGGCAGCGCAATACTTATTGTCGCCGCAGGTGATGCCAAGGTTGACAACGCAAAATACAAGGCAAAATTCGGCACAAAAGCAAAAATGCTCACACCTGACGAGGCTGTTGAGCTTGTCGGTCATGCAGTAGGCGGTGTTTGTCCGTTTGCGGTAAATGACGGAGTAAAAATTTTTCTTGACATTTCACTCAGACGTTTTGATATCGTTTACCCGGCAGCAGGCAGTTCAAACAGTGCTGTTGAGCTGAGCATACCTGAACTCGAAACGCTTTGTCCCGATGCAGAATGGGTAGATGTGTGCAAAGCATGGCAGGACGAGGCATAACAAAATATTAAAAATTCGGCATCAAAAAAGGACTTTCGGTTTTTCCGGAAGTCCCTTTTGTCGTTTTTTGCACCGAATATCGCAAAATATTAAAAATTTGCCCTGTATTTGGCGATGAGCTCATTCGCAACGTCAAGCGTATTCTCTTTTTCCACAATCTCGTTATCAGGTGCATATTCTGCAATCCACGCTTTTTCCACTTTTGAAAGCTTGTGGTTAAATTCGCTGCCCGTATATGCATCACGGTCCAGAACCTGTGTTTTTGTTTTTTCAGGAATGCGGCGGAACTTTTTGAAGTTTGCTGCAAGCTGCTCAAACATTGCTCTCCAGCGTACGCTGTAGAAAGTTTTAAGGCTGCCTCCCCATTCTTTCCAGCAGGTATCGTAAAGAACGCTGTCCTTAGTCGGTCCGAACAAAGTAGTCTGCGCAAGAACATTGATTTCAAAGTTCTCACTTTCCTCAGCAGTTGTGCCGCTCTCCCTTGCAAGATTCAGATAATGCGGCAGAGCAAACTCTTTTTTAGTCATCATAAGTCTGTCCATATCCTCAATCAGACCAAGGAAAAGATTTGTATTCGCTTCAAAAAGTGCAACGTTTTTGGTTCTGTAACCCTCGAGTGCCTTTTTGCAAACCGTATTTGCAAGGTCACTCAAAGCCTGACGCAGAACGTCAAGCACATCAAGCTCATATTCACGTGTGCTGCCATTTGCTTCAATCAGCTTTTGAGCAGCTGCAAAAACATCAGCTGTATTATAGTCAATATCGTTTCCGCTGTCGCCCACAGAAGTGTGTCTGAGCACCGTAGACGGTCTTGTACACACTGCGCTGCCATGCTCACGTGCAGGCTGACCAACCTTCCAACAGCTGTTTCTGAGCAGCTGCATAGCCTGAACAGCTGCAACAGAATCGGTTTTGTAGCGGTTTCTGACATAAGTTTCAAGCCAAGCATCAGCATCGGTTTCGCCGGTCAACGCAGCAAAGCTGAACTGACGATAGGCTTCGTTAGAATAAGCTCCGTCTGAAAAAGAACCGACACCGACAAGATTACCGGCATTTTCTTTTTCAAACCGGACGCCCGAAACTGCGGCAAAATCGCCGTGAATTGCGGTAACATCACCACTGTTAAAGGATGAACCGAGGATGAATTCAATATCCTCAAAGCCCTCCTCCTTATACATTTCGCCATTGTCAATAATAAGCAGCTTATCGTGCGGAACGGCCCTGAACATAGCCTGTTTTGCAGAGGAAGAATGCATAACCCAGACCGCATTTTCGTTCTGAGCAGCAATCAGCTTATATATAGCAGCACCTACGCCTGCAAGAAATGCAGAATCACGCTTCGCAGGCGGATGAGCCGTAAACGGGTCTGCAAGGAAGAAGCTTCCCTCGCCCAACAGCAGACCTGAATTTTTGTAGTAAAGCGCACCTACACGGTGGAAATTAGTATCGAGAGCGGAAATCTGATACTGTGCAGGGAAACAGCACCATTCATCGGTTTTGTTGAGCCTTGCACGTAATTTCGCCTGAATGAAGTTGCGTGATACATAACCCGAATAGCCATGCATAAGCGGCTGCATACCGAGCTGCTTTTCACGCTCAAATATTTTTCTGCCAAGCTCTATACGCTTATCAACGCTGCCTTTACTTGCCTGCGGCAGATAGCCGTCAAAGCAGTTATAAAGCTGCCAGCCCCAGAAAGCAGGACCCGAAATACACGCAAGCGCCAGATCCTCGCCCATACCAAGGTCAGTAAGCGTTTTAAACCATACAGCCTCTGTGCCGATAACCGTAAGCGGCAGATTTATGCCGTTCATTGCCATAAAGTCAATTTCGTTTTCCCAACGCTCCCATCCCCACCAGCAAGCACCGCAGGAAAAGGTTGTATACTCAAGGCAGGTGCGGTATTTTGCTTTAATTTCGCCGCTCCTTGCTGTTTCAGGCAAACAGAATCCACCCACGCAAAGAGCATGCTGCGCATCAAAATAAGCACCGCAGTATTCACGCAAAAACGCATAATAAGCCACAGCCATATCAACAGCTGTGCCGCCTTTTACAAGCACCTTACCGTCAGAAGGCTCAAAGCTCCATGTATTCTCATTCTCCGTTTTTTCAAGCAAAAAACTATCCGCCCAATCAGGTGTACGGCGTAATATCAATTCTTTTATCATAGCAAATTATCCTTTTGAATTCTGCATTTTTGCAGCCGCAACAGTATTCTGCATAAGCATAGCAACAGTCATAAGACCCACACCGCCGGGTACAGGAGTTATATGAGATGCTTTTTCTTTAACTGCTTCAAAATCAACATCGCCGCAGCGTTTACCGTCTTCATCACGGTTCATACCGACATCAATTACAACTGCGCCGTCTTTAACCATATCAGCCGTGACAAACTTAGCTTTACCGACAGCAGCAACAAGTATATCTGCACTGCGTGTAATTTCCGCAAGGTTTTGTGTTCTGGAGTTACAAACAGTAACAGTGCCGCTCGCATTGACAAGCAGCATAGCCATAGGCTTGCCGACAATATTGCTTCTGCCTATAACAACGCAGTTTTTACCCGCAACGTCTATACCTTCAAACTTGAGCATCTCCATTATACCTGCAGGGGTACAGGGCTGCAAAACGCCGTCACCTATCATGATATGTCCTGCATTTACCGGATGAAACGCATCAACATCCTTTTCGGGTCTGATTGCGTTTAAAATTACCTTTTCGTCGATATGCTTAGGAATCGGAAGCTGGCAAAGGATACCGTGAACACTTTCATCAGCATTAAGCTTTTCAACAAGCTCAAGCAGCTCTGCCTGCGTAGTTGTTGACGGTAAAGCATATTCCAGTGATTTGATACCCACATAATCGCAGGTTTTTTTCTTATTGTTCACATAGGTTCTCGATGCAAAATCGTCACCTACTATAATTACCGCAAGACAAGGCTCAACACCCTGGTTTTTAATATCGTTAACCTGTGTAATTACCTGCTGTTTAATGTGTTCCGATATAATTTTACCGTCAATAAGTTTCATAGTTATCACTCCGAATTATAGCAAAATTGGGCGCACTTAGTGCGCCCATTTATTATGTTATGCAAATACCTGATTATTTCTTATCGTTGAAGAAGTTGAGGAAATCGAAATAATCGTCATCATCGTTGCCGATACCTGTTTCAACAACGGGTGCAGCAGGAGCCACGGGAGCTACAGGTGCTACGGGAGCAACAGGAGCTACGGGTGCGGCAGGAGCTACGGGAGCTGCAGGTGCAGCAGGTGTAACCGGTGTGCTCTGTACGGGAGCTGCAGTATTATTAAGAAGAACATCCATGTTGGGATGTGCAGATGAAGTAAAGATATCTTCAACTGCGGGCGGGCAATCGATAGAACCGTCAGCACCGAAGCCGAAACCCGTTGCAATAACGGTGATATAAAGCTCGTCGTTGAGTGAATCGTCGAATGCAAGACCCCAGATGATGTTTGCATCGGGATGTGCTGCATCCTTGATCTTCTCACTTGCAAGCTCGATATCTTCAAGACCGATGTCGGGTGAAGATGTAACGCTGATGATAACGCCCTTTGCACCCTTGATAGAGGTTTCAAGAAGCGGGCTGGAGATAGCTGCTTCTGCTGCAACCTCGGGCTTGTCCTTGCCCTTTGCATAGCCGATACCCATGTGTGCGTGGCCTGCATCCTTCATGACGGAAAGTACGTCTGCGAAGTCGAGGTTGATGACACCGGGAATCTTGATAAGCTCGGATATATTCTTAACGCCCTGAAGAAGGACATCGTCAGCCTTTGCGAATGCATTGCTCATTGTGATTTTTGTTTCGCTTGCGAAACGAAGACGCTCGTTGGGGATAATAACAAGGCTGTCAACATGCTCTGTGAGCATATCAATGCCGTTTTCAGCCTGAGTCATTCTGCGCTTACCCTCGAAATTGAAGGGCTTTGTAACAACGCCGACTGTGAGGATACCCATATCCTTAGCGATCTGTGCAATAACGGGAGCAGCACCTGTGCCTGTACCGCCGCCCATACCGGCAGTGATAAAGACCATGTCTGTGCCCTTGAGTGTATCGGAAATAACGTCACGGCTTTCTTCAGCTGCCTTCTGGCCAACCTCAGGCTTACCGCCGGCACCCATGCCGCGTGTAACCTTTTCGCCGATCTGAATCTTGTGTGTTGCCTGTGAGCTGAGAAGCATCTGCTTATCTGTGTTGACAGCGATAAACTCAACACCTCTGATACCGGAACTGATCATACGGTTAACAGCGTTTCCGCCGCCGCCACCAACGCCGATTACTTTAATTTGTACCACATTTTCTATTTCGTTATCGATTTCAAAACCCATTCTTCAATAACCTCCCGAACAAAAATATTAATATATTACAGAATTATAGATATAATAATCAGTTAAATGAATAATATCACAGTTTAAATGCAATTACAATAGCAATTTCAAAAAAAAGTAAATTTTTAGTTATATTATGCAACTGCACCGTCAGTTGAGCTGCCGTTATCCGTATCTTCTGACGAGGATTCGTCACCGTCCTGGTACGGAGCATCTTCTTCCTGCGGTCTGAAATATGCCATATCGTCAATTGTCAGGTCAATTGTACCGTACTGTGTCGGGTCAATTTCGTTTTCTCTTCCGATAACTTCAGCGGCAAGCGCCATCTTCATAACGAGGTTGTCCGACGTACCGATGATTATATTGATTCTTCCGTCATAAAGTGCCTGCATATAATCCGTATCCGAGAGATTGAGCGATGTAAGTTCAGTTATTCCGGCAGAGGTTATAGCATCACCTACAGCATCAAGAAACGAAAACGGAATCTCCTGCCCAAGCACTACCGCTTGTCCGGGAACAGCCTGTTCAACCACTACTCCCTGCACAATTGTTGCCTCAAGCGCTTTTTCAGCCGCAGCGATTTCAAGCACCTTACCCGAGGCATCAAAAAGCACGGCGTGTTCGCCGTCTAAAACCGACCAGTAGGGCGAAGTCGCTTCAACTGTTATGGTAACCTTGCCCGAGGCGGAACGCTCAACTGTTGCGCCGCCTATATACGGCAGTGCTGCAGCAAGGTTGTCACTGACCGAATCAGCATCACAGCGTATTATATTTTCACCCATGCTCAATCCGCAGGAGTTTATAATTTCTTCATCGGTGTACGGCGAATCACCTTCAACCGCAAATTCATTAATCTGGAAAAACACCGTAAGCGAAAGTATTACAGCAAGCGCAAGCACAGCAATGCACACCGCCGTATAAGTCATTATCTGCTTACGGCGGCGTTGTCTGCGACGCTGTTCATTATGAAGCTTTCTTCTTTCATTCTGAGAAAGCACCTGCCTTTGCTGCGGCGCATTACTCCTTGTACGCTGCGAAGCAGCAGGACGGCTGGCAGGTCTGCGTTTTGCACCGGATTTATCAGCAGCCGTTCCGGGAGCCTTACGTACCGAAGGCGACTGATGCGTACGGCCCGACGGCCTTTGCGGTGCAGCAGGACGCTGTGTCGGAGCCTGCTGCCGCTTCACCGGTCGCTCCGGCAGGACAAACGGCTGTGTTTCCTCAGTGCTCCTTCTGTATCCGTCACTGTTGTCACCTAATATAAATTTGTTTTCTTTCTCTGACATTTTAAACTCCCCTGACGATTTTTGCACCCATTCTTTTCAGCTGACTGTCAAAATTTTCATAGCCACGGTCAATGTGGCACACCTCTTCCACCACGGTGCAGCCACGTGCATTCAGCCCCGCAACCACAAGTGCACTGCCTGCTCTCAGATCCGGCGAAATAACCCGTGCCGCCCTGAGCTGCTTTACCCCTTCAATCACGGCGACTCTGCCCTCTGTACGGGCACATGCTCCCATTTTTGTCAGCTCAGCAATATATTTAAATCTGTTTTCAAAGATATTTTCCACAATTATACTTGTTCCCTGCGCTACACTCGCTATCACAGCAAAGTCAGCCTGAGAATCAGTCGGAAAGCCGGGATAAGGCATGGTGCGCACAGTTTTGATTCTGCGCAGCCGCTGCGGTGCAACCAGACGGACTCCGTTAGAATCCCTGTTTACCCTGCAGCCGCTTTCCTTGAACGGTCCCAGCACCGGCATGAGCATTTCGCTGCGCATGCCGTTAAGAAAAACCTCTCCGCCCGTAACGGCGGCAGCCGCCATAAAAGTAACGGCAGCAATCCGGTCTTGCTCCACGGTATACTCAGATGAACTGAGTTTATCAGTACCGCAGATTGATATAACGCTTTCTCCGGCTCCGCTGATTTTCGCTCCGCAAAGGTTGAGAAAACGTGAAAGTTCTATTATTTCGGGTTCTCGTGCAGCATTTACTATAAGGGTTTCACCCTTAGCCTTACACGCTGCAAGAATTATATTCTCCGTAGCACCAACGCTGGGAAAAGAAAGTGATATTCTTGTACCTTTCAGTCCGTCCGGACAGTCAAATAAAATCCGTCCTCCGCTTTCCGTAACCTCAGCGCCGAGTGCACGCATCGCTTCAATATGCAAATCTATCGGCCGAAGCCCTATTTCACAGCCGCCGGGAGATGACAGCTCAGCTTTCCCGAACCTTCCCAACAGTGCTCCCAGAAACACTACAGAAGAACGCATTTCCCTCATCAGCGAATCCGGAATGCTGTATTTATCAGCATCAGTACAGTCGATTTCGGCTGTTTTATCCTGATGTGATGTACGGCAGCCAAGATATGTAAGAATTTTCAGCGCTGCCGAAACATCGCTTAGCTCAGGGCAGTTGAACAGCACCGTTTTACCGCTCACAAGCAACGCTGCGGAAAGCAGCGGAAGTGAACCGTTTTTTGAACCCTGTACCGTAATTTCGCCCTCAAGTCTTTTGCCGCCTTCTATAGTAAAGCAACCCATTTCATCCGCCCCTTAAGCAAATCATAACGTAAGCTATAATATGCCGGAGCAGCGGGTACTGTTACTTCATAAGCCCTTCGAGTACGGTAACTATGCGCTGCTGAGCATCAACCGTTGCCATTCTGCCGGCAGATTTACCCATAGCCTCAAGCTTTCCGGGGCTTTCAATAAGTGTATCAATGTGCTGCATCAAAGCAGCCGGTGTAAGATCTTTTTCTTCAATCACTATAGCTGCACCCTTATCAGCAAGCGCCTTTGCGTTGTGATACTGGTGATTTTCAGCCGCATGGGGATACGGAATGAGAATTGACGGCTTACCCTTCGCCTGAAATTCGCTCAGCGAGCTTGCACCTGCACGGCAGATAACAAGGTCAGCCGCAGCAAGACACCGGTGCATATCGTCAATATAGTCCCTGATAATTACATTACGTGCACTAAGGTTGACACCCTTTTGAGCAAGACGCTCAGGAAAGTCCTTGCAGTCCTTTCCCGTTGCGTGCATAAAGGTGCAGTTACCTGCCTGCCAGCGGTTTGCTATAACCTCAAGCACAGCATCGTTTATAGCCTTTGCACCGAGCGAACCGCCCATTGAAAGAATCATGGGCTTTTCGTCAAGTCCGAGCTCAGCACGTGCAATATCCGGATCAGCCTCAAGAACTTCCGCTCTTATAGGCAAGCCCGTAACCGTAACCGGATTTTTGGGCTGCATATACTTTTCCGCTTCTGCAGATGTAAGCATTACTGCATCAACAAGCTTTGCAAGTGCCTTATTGGTAACGCCGGGGAAAGCGTTCTGCTCGTGAATGGCAGTTTTTATTCCGAGCTTTGCCGCAGTACGCACAACCGGACCGCTGACATAACCGCCAAAGCCTATGACAAGGTCGGGATTGAAATCAGCAAATATCTTTTTGACTGCCGATGTTGACCTGAGCACGTAGCTCACGGTTTTGAGGTTATGTTTGATTGAGCCAAGGCTCAGGCTGCGGCTGAAGCCGCTTATTCTGATTGTTCTGAAATCAAAGCCTGCTGCAGGAACAAGCTTTGCCTCCATTCTTTCCGCTGTACCTATAAAAAGGATTTTACTGTCAGGATATTTCTTTCTGATTTCGCCAGCAACAGCAAGTGCGGGGTTGATATGACCGCCGGTACCGCCTGCAGCAAAGATTATTCTTTTTCCGTTAAGCATTTATATCACGCCTCCTGAGGCATTTATTTCTTATTGATTTTTGACATTCTTGAAACAGAAAGCACCATTCCCATTTCCGCAAGCAATATAACAAGCGATGTTCCGCCGTAGCTGAAAAACGGTAAGCTGATACCGGTATTGGGGATAGTGTCCGTAACAACAAGGATGTTGAGAATTGTTTGCAGTCCGACCTGGAAAACAATACCCATTGAAAGCAATGCGCCGAATTTGCTTCTGCAATTCATGGCAATAACAAAGCCACGCCATACAAGCAGCGCAAAAAGCGCAAGGATAGCTATTGCACCGACAAAGCCCAGCTCTTCGCAAACAATGGCAAATATAAAGTCATTCTGAGGTTCGGAAACATAGAGATGCTTCTGTTTTGATTCGCCCAGCCCCTGACCGAGCAAGCCACCTGAGCCTATGGCATTGAGTGACTGATTTGTCTGCCACCTTGCACCTCTCGGCTCGAAATCTTTATCAAGCCACGCTGTGATACGTTCGCCCGCATATTCTTCAAGTATATCGGGATTAAGAACAAAGAAAACCACCACTATTCCGACGACGCCCAGACCAATAACAAACCACCACTTGTTAAACCCGCCGAGATAGAGCATCGCTACAGAAAGAGCGAGCATAAGAATCGTACCTGAAACATGATTCTCAAGATACACAAGACCCGCAAAAACAACGGCTACACCGCCGAAATAAACGGCATATTTCCAGTCCGTCTTAATTTGCTTCTGCCATTTTTCACATGCCCACGCATAAAAAAGGACAACTGCGATTTTGGCTATTTCCGACGGCTGAAACGTAACAAAGCCCAGGTTTATCCAGCGCTTGAATCCGGGCTTCCATTCTGGCAAAAACAAAACCAGAATCAACAGCAGCAGCGAAACCGCAACAGCGATTATGGCAGCAAGTCGAAAGTAATTATAATTAATTTTTGAAATTACCAGCATTGCAGTCACACCTATCAGAGCAAAGATGCCCTGACGGACAATAAAATACGTGCTGTTGCCGTACTTATAAAACGCATACGAGTAGCCTGCCGAAAACAGCATTACCAGACCGGTAATGAGCAGCGCAAGCACAATAAGCAAAAAAGTTACATCTATGCTTCCGTTTGCGAAATACGGACTTTTTGCAAGCTTTGATTTCGCTTCCTTAAACATTTTGCCGCCTCCCTTTCAATTCAGACAGCAGCTTTGATCAGCCGCCGTAGTATACAAGTGCTGCACCTGCCACACAGCCAACAGCATTGACCAGCGAAAACACAGCAACAATCTTTTTTTCTTTCCATCCGCTCATTTCAAAATGATGATGAATAGGGGCCATTTTGAATATACGCTTGCCGTGAGTCAGCTTGAAATAGCCTATCTGAATGACATCGGAAAGGCCCTCAATAAAATAAATTATTCCGACAGGTAATAAAATCAGCGGACAATCCACCGCATAAGCAAGGGCTGCTATCATTCCGCCGAGAAACATCGAACCGGTATCTCCCATAAATACTTTTGCAGGGTTCCAGTTCCAGACTATAAAGCCGGCACAGGCACCTGCAAGCGCTGCAGCAACAACACCTGCGCCGAGGTTATTGCGCATAAATGCAATAACTATCATTGCCGAGGCGGCAGTAAGCGTAACAGACGAGCAGAGTCCGTCAATTCCGTCGGTAAAATTGACTGCGTTTGTCGTGCCGTAAATTATGCAGATACCGAGCAGAAAGAAGAATATACCGAGGCTGTCCGTAACACCGTAAAACGGAATAAACATATAATCGCAGCCTGCAAGCTTCAGACTGCCGAGAAACGCAATAATCACAAGCAGCTGCATCAATGTTTTCTGACGGATTGTCAAACCGAGATTACGCTTTTTTACAACCTTGATATAATCGTCAACAAAGCCTATAAGCGCAAGCGTCAGCGCCATAACAAGACCTGAAAACAGCTTTGTATACATGGCAGGCCGTACAATATTTTCGCCGAGTATTATATCGCCGCCCATAATTTTATCAGATATGAGCACAACAGCTATCGCAGCAAGTGTGCCGATAATGAACATAATTCCGCCCATTGTCGGTGTA
Organism: Acutalibacteraceae bacterium; assembly: GCA_045536235.1. Classification (GTDB taxonomy): domain Bacteria; phylum Bacillota; class Clostridia; order Oscillospirales; family Acutalibacteraceae; genus UBA8612. Next base: position 109,353 of record JAZSND010000059.1, read on the forward strand.
CCCTGCTTATTCCTGTGCCAGCTCGGACCTATATCAAGAATAGTCTGTCCGAATTTGAGCTTGTGCAGCCAAGGAATCATAACAATCCCCAGAAGTGCGGTAACACCGAAAGCAATTATCACTGCCAGACCCAAGGCGATATATATGTTCATGGACAGACCTCCGAAAAAATTATTCTTCTGTAAATGCAGCTATTGCTTCTTCAAGTTTCATTCCGCGGCTGGCTTTGAACAATACGGCATCACCCGATGACAAATCAGCTCTGAGCTGAGCTGCAAGCTTTTTCTTGTCATCAAAGCTTTGTGCATATGCTATACCGTTTGCCGCAGCTTCATCTGCTGCAAGTGCAGCCATTCCGCCGTATGTATAAAGGCGGTCCACACCCTTTTGTGCGGCAAGCGCACCAAGTTCTTTATGTGCCTGAGCAGAAATTGAGCCGAGCTCAAGCATATCGCCGAACACAAGTGCTTTTGTTCCGGCGTTTGACGAAACAAGAACTTCTATTGCAGCACGCACAGAATCGGGACTGGCATTATAGCAATCCTCTATCAGAGTTATGCCGCCAAAATCACGCACACGCTGACGCATGCCCGATGTAACATATTTTTCAAGACCTGCCGCAGCCTGCCCGGGTGTAACGCCAAGCTCAATGCCCGCAGCAAAGGCTGAAAGAGCATTGTAAACATTATGCCTTCCCACGGTAGGGATTGTAACAGTTTGAACCTTGTCACCGAAAACCACTGTAAAGGTCGTAGACTGTTCACCCTGTTCAATATCTCTTGCAACATAGTCATTCTGAGTATTTTCAATACCGAAACGTACAACACGGCGGTCATCAAGAGCAACTGTTGAAAGCAAATCGTCATCACCGTTTACAATCAGCGGAGCGCCAGGTTTAAGCCCGTCAAGAATCTCAAGCTTTGCTTTTAGTATGCCTTCACGTGAGCCGAGATGTTCAATATGTGACACACCGATTTTACTGATTATGCCTACACTTGGCTGAGCAACTCCGGTAAGGCGTGATATTTCGCCGAATGCGCTCATGCCCATCTCAAGTATCGCAGCTTCATAATCTGCATCAAGACGGAAAACCGTTGTCGGCAAGCCGATTTCATTATTAAGGTTACCTTCATTTTTGAGCGTATTGTACTTTTCTGAAAGAACGGCATAAACCATTTCCTTGGTTGTTGTTTTGCCGACACTGCCTGTAATGCCCACAACGGGAATAGAAAACAGCGAACGGTAATAAGCAGCAAGCTGCAAAAATGCTTTGCCGGTATTTTCCACAAGGAGCACTTCGCCCTGCGCATCAACAGGCTTTGAACAAACCGCAGCGGCAGCACCCTGTTCAAAAGCAGATGCCACAAAATCGTGTCCGTCAAAGCGTTCTCCGACAAGAGCTATAAAAAGACAGCCTTCTGTTATTTTTCTGGAATCGGTACAAATGCTGAGTACATCTTTATCCTCATTGCAGACCGAACCCAAGGCTGCCGCAATTTCCTTTAGCCTGAGCGGTATCATAATTCAAACCGCCTTTCATAGTTTATTTTTCAAGCAAGCCGTGAACAACTTCACGCTCATCGTAGTGTATTTTTTCCGTACCGATAATCTGATAGGTTTCGTGACCCTTACCGGCAAGCAAAACAATATCGCCCGGTTTTGCTTCGTTGAGTGCAAATGATATAGCTTCCGTACGGTCAACGATTGTAACCACCGGTATTTTTGCACCCTTTGTGCCTTCTGACACTTCTTCAACTATGGTCTGCGGATCTTCTGTTCTGGGATTATCTGAGGTTACAACCACAAAATCCGACATATCAGCTGCTATTTTACCCATCTTCGGACGCTTGGTTTTATCTCTGTCACCTCCGCAGCCAAACACCGTTATGATGCGTGCAGGTGCAATCTTACGAAGAGAAGCGAGAATATTCTCAAGTCCGTCGGGTGAATGTGCATAATCTATGATAACCGTGTATTCCGTATCTGTAGGCACAACCTCTATTCTGCCCGGTACTCCGGTAGCGGTAGACAGCGCATTTGCCGCTTGCTCAAGCGTGAAGCCGAGTTCAACCGCACACACTGCAGCACCCATCGAATTGTAAACGGTAAAGCCGCCGGGTATACGCATTTTAATGCGTTCAAGCTTGCCTATACCAACCAGGATATAAGAAACGCCGTTCGTACGGTGTTCAATATTCTTAGCTGAAAAATCAGCCTTGTCACTCGCAGCTGAGAAAGTAACAACCTTGCATGCAGTACCCTCAACCATAGCTTTATGCGCTTCATCATCGCTGTTGATAATCGCAGTATCGCACTGCTCAAAGAGCTTATGCTTAGCGGCAATGTAGTTTTCAAAATCGCCGTGATAATCGAGATGATCCTGTGTAAGATTTGTGAATATGGCTGTTTCGTAATGAAGTCCTGCAACACGCTGCTGTGCAAGAGCCTGCGACGAAACCTCCATAACGCAGAATTCGCAGCCTGCATCCACCATTTTTGCAAACAGACCGTTGAGCTCAAACGGGTCAGGCGTTGTAAGATGTGCGGGATACTCCGTATCACCTACCATGTTCTTAACAGTACCGACAAGGCCGGTTTTATGACCCAAAGCCTCAAGCACGGATTTGAGCAGGAAACAAGTCGTAGTCTTGCCGTTTGTGCCCGTAACGCCAACAAGCCTGAGCTTGCGTGCAGGATTGGAATAAAACGACGCAGAGAGAAGCGAAAACGCTTCTCTTGTGTCTGTTACTATTAACTGATTAGGCGCACCCGTATCATGCTGGGCTACAACAAGCACAGCACCTGCATTAACAGCATCGGGTACTTTATCATGTCCGTCAAAGTGTGCTCCCTTAACGCATACGAACACACTGCCGGAACATATTTTACGTGAATCTTCAGTTACAAGCGTGACCTCAGCATCGGTTATACCCTCAGTGCTGTAGCCCGCTCCTGACAAAAGCTGTGTGAGTTTCATTGCTTTTCCTCTCTTAGGGTAACGAACGAACCCGTTTTTTCATTTGCAGATTTTAACCGTACAGTGAATCGGAAACTCCCGAATATGATTTAAAGTAAACCGTAACTACCGTTCCGTATTTTACCTCAGTATCCTTTTTAATATCCTGGCTGTATGCCAAAATATCGGAGCCGCTGAAAGCATTACCCGAAATCTTGATATTTATGCCAAGATTATTTGCGCTCTGCCTTGCTACGGACAGGCTCATACCGGTGAAATCAGGTACAGTTGTTGTTCCCTCTTCCTTGTTCTCAGTATATAGTATTACCACTCCGTTCCTCGGCATAGTCTGACCAAAGCTCGGAATTTGTTTGACTACATTTTCGCCACTTCCGATAACCCTTACGCTGAGATTCTGATCCTCTGTAATCTCTTTGGCTTCAGCCACTGTTCTGCCTGTAAGTGCCGGAGCAGCAACATCAATCAGATTCTGTTCTTCTTCTGAATACTCAGGCTCAATGCTGAGATATGTCATTACCTCTTCAACAAGCGTTGCAGCTACGGGAGCAGCAATCTGTCCGCCGTTGATCTGACCGACAGGCTCATCTATTGTAATAAGTATTGCTACCTCAGGATCGTCAGCAGGTGCAACACAGGCAAACGAAGAAACATATTTGCCGTTACCTGCACCGATTTTCTGGGAAGTACCGGTTTTACCTGCAACATGGAAACCGGCAACGTAAGCATTTTTACCTGTACCGCTGCTAACAACAGCCTCCATCATTTTGAGCACCTTTTCTGATGTTGACTCTGAAACCACCTGCCGTTTTACAGTAGGCTCGGTTTCTTTGACAATGTTGCCCGCCTCATCCAGCTGCTTTGCTACAATATAAGGACGCATCAGCTTACCGTCATTTGCAATTGCGGCAATAGCCGTAATCATCTGAATGGGACTTACCTGGAAGGTCTGACCGAAGGAGCAGCTGGAAAGCTGGGATATACCCATATTTTCCTGCTTATGGTAGGTAACACCTGCCGTCGGCACAGCTTCACCGGAAAGGTCTATTCCGGTTGCCTGTGTAAATCCGAACGCTTCATAATATTCACAGAATTTTTCAACACCAAGTTTCTGACCGATTGTGATAAAGAACGGGTTGCATGAATTCATCAGACCCTTCTGCAGGTTCTGGGCACCGTGTCCGCTGTGATTATGACATCTGATATAGTTATCGGCAACCTGTATACCGCCGTTGCAGTAATAAGAACTGGATTCGTCAGCTATACCCTCTTCCAACGCTGCAGCAAGTGTAATAACCTTGAAAACCGAACCGGGTTCATAAGTATCACTTATTGTTCTGTTTCTCCACTGAGCCTGACGCGCATTGGAAACAGCAGCATTTTTTTCTTCATCATCAAGGGCATCTATTTTAGCCTGAACATCTTCATCAAGAATGGTATAGGGCTGATTCAGGTCGTAGTCGGGTTGGTTGGACATAGCAAGAATCGCACCTGTTTCAACATCCATTACCAGACCGTATGCTGCATTTGCCTGTGCGCCTTCCCTTGCTTTTTCAAGCTCGTTTTCAAGCAGACCCTGTATCGTTTCGTCAATAGTGAGCACAAGGCTTGTTCCCTGCTGTGCTTCGTAAGTTGCTGTATATTCAATCGGCATGCTGCCGAGTGTACCGTTCTTTGCCGTAATAACTCTGCCGGGTATACCGGTAAGCACTGAATCGTATTTATATTCCAGACCTTCAATGCCGATATCATCCGTACCCGTAAATCCGATTATTGTGGATGCCAGAGAATTGTACGGATAATAGCGCTTTGTGTCAGGCTCTATGCCGACACAGTCATACAGCTTATTTTCTGCAATAAAAGCACTGACTTCATTCTTGGCGGTAAGCTCAACCTCACCTTTGATTTTCTGATAGCCGCTTGAGGTTTTCATGGCTTTTTCAAGTATGCTGTCTTTATCCACATCAAGAATATCAGAAAGCTTTTCGGCAATGAGCTCACGCTTTATCTCAAGCTCTGCTGCAACTTCAGCCTCACTTTTGCCTTTTGTTTCAACGCTGATATTTGACGGATCAATAAAAACCTTCCACGCAGTTGCGCTTTGTGCAAGCACTCTTCCGTTGCAATCGTAAATTGTTCCGCGCAACGCCTGAATCGCACTGTCACCAAGCTGCTGAAGTTCCGCCTTTTGTCTGTAGGTTTCGCCGTCAACAAGCTGAAGCTTAGCAAGACGAACAGCGCCTGTTCCAAAGCCGAGAGCAAGCACAAGCGCCAATAATAACGATGCTCTTTTAAGCATCAGTTTAGACGGTTTTGAAGCCATGTCAACACTTCCCTTTCACAAAATCCGATTGCATAATAATGGGCAAAATGACGAGAGTCAAGAATAAACCCAACTCCCGTCCTGCATTTATATATATTATTAATTTTATCCTTAATATATTACTGCGCAGGAATAATCTCGTTGCCTTCTTCAAGGTCAAAGTAAACTATCTGGTAGCGTTCCCTTTTAACCATGCCGAGCACGTTTTCTGCATAGTCCTTGACGTTCTCAAGTGAAATTTTGGAATTGAGTGCCATATTAAGGCGGGTGTTCTCGCTCTTCTTTTCACTCAGCTCACTGTCAAGGTCGACTATCGCACCGTTGAGCTCGTTGATTTCAAGGCGGTAGTAAATATTAGAACCTATGAAGCCGACACAAATTGCAGCAACCACAAGAAATTTAATTATCTTTTGCAGATTCTGAGCTTTTTCAGCCTTTAACTCCTGCTGAGTCTTACGCTTCGGTTTAACCAGCGTGGGACGAGCTACAGGCTGCTGTACAGTTTTTTCTCTTTTAGGTGCTGCAGATGAAAATCTGTCAAGATCGTAAGCAGCGTTTTGATTCATATAGCTTGCCAAGGCGGTTTCCTCCGATTCGGGTATTTTTAAAGTTTTTCAATAGCTCTGAGTTTTGCGCTGCGGCTTCTTGAGTTGATTTCAAGTTCAGCTTTTGAAGCCGTTTGAGGTTTCAGGGTTTTGCCCTGCGGCTTTTTGCCGCAGACACATATTGGAAATTCCGGCGGGCAGGTGCAACCAACAGTGAAGTCAGAAAAGGCATTTTTGATGATTTTATCTTCAAGCGAATGGAAGCTGATGATTGCCAACCTGCCGCCGCTAGATAGCGAATTGAACATTGCGTGTACTGCTCCGTCAAGATGCAGTAGCTCAGAATTTGTTTCGATGCGCAAAGCTTGGAACGATTTGCGCGCCGGGTGTCCGTCACGCCTTGCAGCAGCCGGATATGCACCCTTAATGATTTCGGCGAGCTGCAGAGTTGTTTCTATTCTGCCCTTTTCCCTCTCCTTAACTATCGCCGCAGCAATCCGGGGAGCAAATTTTTCTTCGCCGTAATTATAAAGAATACGTTTGAGTTCTTCTGCCGAAAGCTCGTTGACTAAATCCGCTGCGCTTCTGCCCTGCTTGCTCATGCGCATATCAAGCGGAGCATCGCTGTGGAACGAGAAGCCTCTTTCGGCTGTATCAAGCTGATAGGAGCTGACGCCCAGATCAGCCATTATGCTGTCAACGCTTTCAATACCCAAGGATGAAAGAATTGACGAAAAATTAAAAAAGCTGTCATGTACTACAGTGACCCGTCTATCGCCGCTGAACCTTGCGGTCAGTACGGCGATTGCATCAGGGTCCTGATCTATTACAATAAGCCTTCCTTTATCAGATAACTTTGCAAGGGCTGCAGCACTGTGACCTCCTCCGCCGCCGGTGCAATCAACAACAATACCGTCGGGCTTAATGTTGAGAGCATCAATGGTTTCATCGAAGAGGACAGGCTTATGGTTGAACTCCATATACACTTCCCTCACTTAAAATCAGAAATTGAGTTTCGGTGTACCGACAACTCTGCCTGTGTGGCTTTCCGCCTCTGCCTTTGCAAAGGTTTCGGGATCCCATATTTCAAGGCGTTTCATATTACCGATTATGGTAACCTCACCCTTCAGCCCTGCATAATCGCACATATCCTGGCTGATGGTGATTCTGCCCTGCTTATCCATAGTAATATCTTCTGAATAGCGGTACAAATCTCTGCGCTCCCACTCCTGTTCAGGGGTAAGCTCGCCGTGGGAATTCTTTTCGTTAAGCTCTTCACAAAGCTCGTCCCACGTTTCCTCCGGAAAAGCGTAAAGACCGATTAACGGCTGCGGAGCACGGCAGATAACAAAATTAGAACCAAGCGCTTCACGGTATTTGGCAGGAATAAAAAGCCTGTTCTTGGCATCCAGACCATGCTGGTATGTGCCTTTAAATTTCATGTATGCCACTCCGCTCACGCTCCTTTCCGCTCTTAATTGGTGTATTTTTGCTCCTTTTTACTGTTTTATTATATTATTAGCGGTGAATTAAGTCAAGTTTTTTTATAAAATTTCTTCAAAAAAATGCCGGTAAAAATTGTTAATTTTTTATGAATTTTAAACCAATCTGATATCTTGTGCAAAACGTTTGTTCTTGCACAATGCAGCGTAACAAATCCCCTTATCAGAAAAATGTTCAATGAAAAAACGATTCGACTTGCGACATGATTTGATTTTAAAAAAATCATGATTTTCATTTTTTCAAAAGCACAAAAAACCGCCCTGCTCTTTCGAGCAAGGCGGTTTTCTATTGGGTGAATTTTAAATTAGCCTTCCTGTGCTGCGCCTACGGGGCAGGAACCTGCACAAGCGCCGCAATCGATGCAAGTATCAGCGTCGATAACGTACTTGCCGTCGCCCTCAGAGATAGCCTCAACGGGGCAATCTGCTGCACATGCGCCACAAGCGATGCAATCATCAGTAATAACGTATGCCATAGTAGTAATCCTCCTTGATTATTTTTAAAATAAAATCCAATTTTACTTTATCTGAAAAGCGAGCTCAAATTAAGCTGCATTATTCAGCAGGAGCATAGAGATCCTTAAGTCTGAGAAGGTGATCATATCTGTCGATAGATGCCTTTTCAGCCTGTGCGAAGAGCTCTTCTGCACGCTCGGGGAAGGAACGTGTGAGTGAAGAGTAACGGGCTTCACCAAGGATGAAGTCACGGTAGCTTGCTGTTGCAGGCTTGCTGTCGATTGTGAAGGGATTCTTGCCTTCTGCCTTGAGAGCGGGGTTGTAACGGAACATGTTCCAGTAACCGCAGTCAACAGCCTTCTTCATTTCAGCCTGGCAGTTCATCATACCGCCCTTGATGCTGTGCATTTCGCAGGGTGCGTATGCAATGATGATTGACGGACCCGGATATGCTTCAGCTTCTGTGATAGCCTTGATTGTCTGGTTCATGTCTGCGCCCATAGCAATCTGAGCAACGTAGACATAGCCATAGCTCATAGCGATTTCGGAAAGGCTCTTCTTAGCGATAGCCTTACCTGCTGCTGCAAACTGAGCAACCTGACCGATCTGGGAAGCCTTGGAAGCCTGACCGCCTGTGTTGGAGTAAACTTCTGTATCGAATACCATGATGTTTACATCCTGACCGGAAGCGAGAACGTGGTCAACACCGCCGAAGCCGATGTCGTATGCCCAACCGTCGCCGCCGAAGATCCATACGGACTTCTTAGCAAGGAAGTCCTTGTTGTCAACGATATCCTTGCAAAGCTCGCAATCGCACTTAGAAGCTGCTGCAACAAGAGCATCTGCTGCTGCACCGTTCTTTGCGCCGTCATTTACTGTATCAAGATATGCTGCACAAGCTGCCTTTATCTCGTCGCTTGCCTTATCAGACTCGGTAAGAGCCTTTGCATCGTCGATAAGTCTGGAACGGATAGCGTTCTGACCGAGGAGCATACCGAAGCCGTGTTCTGCGTTATCCTCAAAGAGGGAGTTTGCCCATGCAGGACCCTGACCCTTAGCATTTACTGTGTAGGGAGATGTTGCTGCAGGACCACCCCAGATTGAAGAACAACCTGTAGCGTTGGAGATATACATTCTGTCGCCGAAGAGCTGAGTGATAAGGCGTGCGTATGATGTTTCAGCACAACCTGCGCAGGAACCGGAGAACTCAAGGAGAGGCTTCTTGAACTGGCTGCCGATTACAGTGCTGTCGCACATATCAGCCTTTTCAGTTACGTTAGCAACCATGTAATCGAATACGGGCTGCTGATCATCCTGAGTTTCTCTGGGAACCATTGTGAGTGAGTTTGTGGGACATACGCCGATACATACGCCGCAACCCATACAATCCAGCGGAGAAACAGAGAGAGTATACTTATAAGCGTCCTTACCCTTACCCTTCTTGTCAACGATGATTGCGTTTGCAGGAGCTGCAGCAGCCTCATCAGCTGTAAGAGCGAAGGGACGGATTGTGGCGTGCGGACATACATAGGAGCAGCGGTTACACTGAGCACACTTGGAAGCATCCCAAGCGGGAACCATTACTGCAACACCACGCTTCTCGTATGCGGAAGCACCCTGCTCGAAAGTACCGTCTGCATGATCTGTGAATGCAGATACGGGGAGAGAATCACCGTTCATAAGAGCAACGGGCTTCATGATACCGTCAACCATCTTGACGAGCTTTGCAGCACCCTCGGAAGCTGCGGGAGCAGCATCGTCAGCAGCGTCAGCCCAGTCAGCAGGAACGTCAATCTTAACGAATGCGCCGAAGCCTGCATCGATAGCCTTGTGGTTCATGTCAACAATTTCCTGACCCTTCTTGAGGAAGGACTTTGTTGCTGCAGCCTTCATATACTCGATAGCTTCGTCCTTGGGAAGAACGTTTGCAAGAGCAAAGAAAGCAGCCTGAAGAATTGTATTTGTTCTCTTGCCAAGACCGATTTCGGCAGCAAGATCAATAGCGTTAACTGTGTAGAGCTGAACATTGTTCTTTGCAATGTAGCGCTTTGCCTCTGCAGGCATCTTTGCGCCGAGCTCATCAGCAGACCACTGGCAGTTTACAAGGAATACACCGCCGGGCTTAACGTCGTTAACCATCTTGTAGCCCTTCTCAACATAAGAGGGGTTGTGGCAAGCAACGAAGTCTGCCTTGTTGATATAGTACGGGCTCTTGATGGGCTTATCGCCGAAACGAAGGTGAGAAACGGTGATACCGCCTGTCTTCTTGGAGTCGTACTGGAAGTATGCCTGAACATACTTGTCTGTGTGGTCACCGATAATCTTGATGGAGTTCTTGTTTGCACCAACTGTACCGTCGCCGCCAAGACCCCAGAACTTGCACTCGATTGTACCTTCTGCTGCAGTGTTGGGAGATACCTTTTCTTCGAGAGAAAGGTGTGTAACGTCGTCGTTGATACCAAGTGTGAACTGAGCCTTAGGAGCATCCTTGGCAAGTTCATCGTATACTGCGAAAACGCTTGAGGGCGGTGTGTCCTTAGAACCGAGACCATAACGGCCGCCTGTTACTGTAAGACCTGTTCTGCCTGTTGCAGCAAGAGCAGCAACAACATCAAGGAAGAGAGGCTCACCAAGTGCGCCGGGTTCCTTTGTTCTGTCGAGAACAGCGATCTTCTTAGCACTTGCGGGAATAGCTTCAGCAAGCTTTGTTGCTGAGAAGGGACGGTAAAGGCGAACCTTGACAAGACCGACCTTTTCACCCTTAGCTGTAAGATAATCGATAACTTCTTCTGCAACGTCGCAGATGGAGCCCATTGCGATGATTACGCGCTCAGCATCAGCTGCGCCGTAGTAGTTGAAGAGCTGATAGTTTGTGCCAAGCTTTGCGTTGACCTTGCCCATATATTCTTCAACAATAGCGGGAACTGCATCGTAGTAGCTGTTGCAAGCCTCACGGTGCTGGAAGAAGATGTCACCGTTTTCGTGTGAACCGCGCATAACGGGACGCTCGGGGTTGAGAGCACGGTCACGGAAGCCCTTGACAGCGTCGAGATCGCACATTTCCTTGAGATCATCATAATCCCATACTTCAATCTTCTGAAGCTCGTGAGATGTACGGAAACCGTCAAAGAAGTTGAGGAAGGGAACGCGGCTCTTGATTGATGCAAGGTGAGCAACAGCACCGAGGTCCATAACTTCCTGTGTATTTGTTTCAGCGAGCATTGCAAAACCTGTCTGACGGCAAGCGTAAACGTCGGAATGATCGCCGAAGATATTAAGAGCGTGAGAAGCTACGCAGCGTGCAGATACATGGAAAACACAGGGAAGAAGTTCACCTGCGATTTTGTACATGTTAGGGATCATAAGAAGAAGACCCTGAGAAGCTGTGTAGGTTGTTGTGAGAGCACCTGCTGCAAGTGAACCGTGAACGGTACCTGCTGCACCTGCTTCGGACTGCATTTCTGCAACCTTTACTGTTGTGCCGAAAATGTTCTTTCGGCCGTTTGCTGACCACATGTCAACATAGTCTGCCATGGGGCTGGAAGGTGTGATCGGGTAGATACCGGCAACTTCCGTGAAAGCGTAGGAAACATGTGCCGCAGCAGTGTTTCCGTCCATGGTAATCTTTTGTCTTGCCATGTTTTATATTCCTCCTACATTAATATATAAAGTAATGCTGAATATGCACCGTGAATATATTAGCACTTTTGAAACGAGTTGTAAAGAGTATATTTAATGTAAATAATCTATAAAATAGAAACTTTTTGTATTTTTCACCAAATCCTGGTCGAATTTATAAATTTCAAGGCAGTGAGTCCATCTGTGATTGCTGTTTTTGAAAATATAAATAAAAAAACGAAACTGCCATAAACAGTTTCGTTTTCATCAGTTAAAGTCCGTTATATTCTTCCTCAGTTTCTTCTTCAATGGTTTCTACATTATCACGGCTCGGGTCATATCTTTCTTCTACTTCCTCAGCAAGGTGATCAACCATCAGGTTCACGGGAAGTGTTTTTGCTGATTTTTTGCTTTCCTTTTGCAGCGCAATATGTGCCATTGTCAGAATAAGTATGCCGTTAAGGCAGTTGACAAGATATATTGGTGATAGGCTATCAAGAACACGGGACATAGTCTGAAAAACGCCCTGAGCCTGATACAGCTTAATTTCGTTTATACCGATAAAGAAAAATCCCATCATAAACGAAGCCAAAGAAGCAAGTATTCCGAGCAGCACCAACAGCTGCATCATAGAAAAATCAAGATTCATGTACTGGAACTGAATGAGCGGCAGCATTGCAGCACAGCCTACTATGATTATAGCAACCATATATACTGCACGCAGTGTGCCGGATTCAACAACAGCAGCAGAAACATAGTACGCTTCCACCAGGGCACTTATAATCATCATTATAATCATAAGTGAGCCTGACCGACGTGCCAGAGCAAAATCGCCGCCAATTTCCATATACACCGAGTTTCTGTGAGCAAACAGAGCGGTTTCTACTGCAAAAAGCACAGTCAAAGCAATACGGCAGTACAGTCGGGGATAATTGGCACAGTAATCATAATTAACAATACTGAGCACCGCATAAAGGACCGCAATTGCAAAAGCAACTATCATTTCACTAACGCACAGCTTGCGAAACCGTTTATTTTTAAAAACAAATTGTCCTTCCACAAGATACATCCTTAAATAAATTACCGATAATAAGTAACGGTTAAAATAAGTTTAATATTTTTCGGCTGTTTTGTCAATATAAAACAGATTTTTCCTGTTTTATAAGAGCGAGTTCCTCATCGCTGAGCAATCTGCATTTCCCCTGCTCAAGGCTGTTATCAAGCACAAGCGAACCCATTGCACTCCTGTGCAGTTCATTCACATGTGAACCGCACGCAGCAGCCATACGTTTTATCTGGTGGTATTTACCTTCACGCAGCTTTATTTCAACGGTTTTTCCGTCACCACTCAAAACTTTTATTTCTGCCGGCAGACATTCGTAACCGTCCTCCAGCACAACACCGTTTCTGAATTTTTCGATATTTTCATCTTCTATTGCCCTATCCAACTGTGCAATGTAAGTTTTTACCACATGCTTTCTGGGCGATAAAATCCCGTGGGCAAAATCGCCGTCATCGGTAATCAGCACAAAGCCTGTTGTATCTTTGTCAAGTCTGCCTGCAGGAAAAAGTCCGCTGCGTTTTAATTCTTCCGGAACAAGGTCAACCACCGTTTTTTCGCCCGGTGATCTGCTTGCACTCACTACTCCTTTTGGCTTGTTCAGCATTATATAAACGTGTTCGCTGTAACCGAAAGCTTTGCCGTCAACGGTTATAGAATCGGTTTCAGGGTCGGTTTTAAAGCCCGGATCGGATACGGGCTTTGAATTCACAAGTACCTTGCCGCATTTAACCAGATCACGCACCTGACTGCGGCTGTATTTCCCCTGTGATGCTATTATTTTGTCCAGTCGCTGTTTCGACATCGTTCGATTGATTCTCCTTTACCGGAAAGTGAAGGCTCTGAATGAATCCGTCCGTTTCAAGGGAACATATATCTGCGCCAATCACTCTGCCATCATAAACAAATATATTCGCCTGCACCAGTCCGCTGCCGCTTTCATAGCCCGGATAGTTCTTAACCTCATAAGTCCAGCGTTTTGCACGCCGTCCGGCATAGTCTGAAAGATTCAGACCGTGTTCCTTCTGAATTTCGTTATATTTTTCATACGCGCCGTCAAAATCCGAGGGAATTATTACCTCACTGACCTCCACAGGGTCCTCTTCTACCTCCCAGCCGAACTGAGATAAAAAAGCAATGCGCTGTGCCGCATTTCCTGCCAGATATGTTATATCAGAGTCAGACACGGCAACATTTGCAAAAACACTTTTACCCGCTGCAAACAAGCCCAGTGCCGCACAAGCGACAAGCAGCAAACTCAAAGCTGCAGTTTTTATGGCAGAAGAACGTACCGATACAATAAACATAAGCCCACCTCAATGCATTTTATTTCAATGAAATATATGCTGTGAAGGCGGGCATTATTACGTTTTATTAACTTGCGGCGACACCGCTTCTGTATTCCTCTATCAGATACTCGTCACCAATAATATTGCGAATATGCTCATAGATAAAATTAAGACTGAAGCCTGAAACGCCGTGCACCGATGCCAGAGAATCCGTATAATTTGCAAGTCTGTAAATCTTAACGCCTGAACGGCCCGCTCTGTAGTGAGTAATTGCTATATCAAGCTGCGGCTTTCCGACAGTAATCTCACCCGTCGAAAAATCCTTGGTGATGCTGATATTTGCAATACCGCCTATGAGCCTTTTACGCTCGTTCTGCGTGGAAACAAAATTACCGAGCGAATACATAACAGGCACCTGCCTGCCGTCAGTCGATGTAAGATACTCAACAGCCTGCAAGGTGTGCGGATGTGTGCCTATAATAAGGTCAGCGCCCCAATTGACAACACTCTGTGCAAAATTTGACTGAATGCTGTTGTAATTATCGGAATACTCCGTACCTGCGTGCATGGAAACCACTACCACATCGGCAACAGAATCAGCATATTCAACCTGAGTCTTAACATCGTCAAGCTCATCGAGATAGACAATATACTCATCCTTATCGTCAGGCAGCGGTATACCGTTGGTATGCTCTGTAAATGACAAAAATGCAAAAGTAATATCGTTTACCGTCAGCGTTTTGACAGCAGTATATTCATCACGGCTGTGATATGCTCCGGCTGCAAACAGTCCGGGTGTGGCATTTATAAGATCCAGTGTACTGATAAGACCTTTTGACGACACATCAAGCATATGGTTATTGGCTATGGTGAGCACATCGAAACCGATATCAGCAAGATTCTGCGCCATTTCCGTCGGGGTGTTGAAGCACGGATAGCTGGCAGCAGCCCTTTCGGAATACATCATTGTTTCCTGATTGATAACGGCTATATCTGCAGCAGCAATCAGATCGTCAACATCCTCATAAACAGGCATAAAATCATAGCTGCCGTCACTTGTACGTGCCTTTGCCTGCTGATAAATTGCAGTATGAATAAGATTATCGCCTACTGCAACCATATCCACGGTTGAAATACGCTTTGCCGTAGTCTGAAACTCTGTAGGCAGCAGTTCAATGGAGTCGTCCGATATGGGCGACCTGCCTGAAAATGCAGCTATGCTTATAGCAACAACTGCCGCAACAACAAGCACCAACGCCAAAATCTGTTTAATTTTCAAAACCGGCACCTCTTTTTAAAAGCAGATAATTACTGCTGGGTATTGTTGCCGATTGCGCTGCGGATGTTCTCCTTTGCCTGGCGAACGTTTGCAAGGCTGTTGGTAAGAGAACGCTCGGTTGTGCCGATAACGTTTTCAACAAAGTTTGCAGCAGATGTGCAGATATCGCTTGACCATTTTGCAGCTCTTGCCTTGACATCCTCTGCCTGGGCGTTTGCCTTTTCAATGGTTTCTGCTGCTGCTGCGTTTGCATTTGCAATAAGTGTATCCGACTGAGCCTTTGCCTTCTGATACAAATCCTCGCAGTACTGCTTTGCACGTGCTGCAACTTCACTTTCTTCAACCATCTGCTGAGCCTTTGCATCTGCCTCTGCAATGATAACGCTTGCTTTTTCTTCGGCTTCCATAACGTTAGCCTTTGCACGCTCTTCGGAAGTGAGTATGTATTCCTTGGCTTTGGCATTTGCCTTGTTGACTGTTTCGCGTGCCTTTTCGTTAGCCTTTGCAATTGTTTCTTCGGCAACAGCATTTGCATCGCCGATAATGGTGTTGCGGTCGCTTACGATGTTGCGTGCCTGACGTACTTCCTCAGGCATGTTTGCACGGATTTCGTCAACACAGTTGCGGATTTCTTCAATGTCAACAACGATTTTTGAGGAGAAAGCTACTTTCTGGCCGTTGTCGAGCACCTCTTCAATTCTTTCGAGCAAATCTTCAACGTTCATATCTTTCAATCCTTTCTTAATCTTTTTTCAATATCGTCACGAATTTCAGCCGGAACAAATTCTGAAATATCTCCGCCGAATTCGCAGATTTGTTTAACAACGCTTGATGAGAGATACATGTTTTCACTGCTTGCTGTCAAAAAAACAGTTTCAACCTGTGAATTAAGTTTTTTGTTGGCAAGTGCCTGCTGAAACTCAGTATCAAAATCGGATACCGCACGCAAGCCCTTGACTATTGCAGCAGCATTTTTATTTGCCGCATAGTCAGCAAGCAAGCCGTAATGTGCCTCAACCTCAATACCGGGTATGTCAGCCGTAACTCTCTTTATCAGCTCTACCCTTTCATCGGGCGTAAACGCACCGGTTTTTTTGAAATAATTGGACATTACTACAACTATGACCTTATCAAAAAGCTTTGCAGCACGCCTGATTATATCAAGATGACCGTTTGTAACAGGGTCAAAGCTGCCGGGACAGATTGCAATTTTCACCGCACACTCCCCCTTTTATCTGTATACAGCAAGTTCTGTTTTGCCGTATTTATACCTTTTATACAGTGACAGTCCGCCTGTTTCTTCGGGCAGCTCCTCACCGTACGGCATTTCGCAGACAACCACGCCGCCTGCCGCAACCCTGCCGTCAAGCAGTGCAAGTGCTTTCTGAAGCTGACCGGTACCGTAAGGCGGGTCAAGTATAACAATATCGAAAACGTCACTGGTGGTCCGGATATAGTTGAGTGAATCCGCCTTGAGGACTATTGACCTTTCTTTAAGGCGGGTGTGCTCAAGGTTTTTCTGAATAACTTCAACAGCTTTGAAATCGCTGTCAACAAAGGTGCATTTTTCTGCTCCCCTGCTGAGCGCCTCAATACCCAACTGACCCGAACCGGCAAAAAGGTCAAGCACACGCCTGCCCTCCAACTCAAACTGAAGTATGCTGAACATGGCTTCCTTAACTCTGTCGGTTGTCGGGCGGACAACATCGCCGCCTTCAAGTGTTATAAGTGTTCTGCCCCTTGCGGAGCCTGTAATTACTCTCATAATTCCGTCCCTTAACGTATACAATTGCAGCACATACTGCTACAGTATGTCTTTATATTATCTTTTATTATCGACGATTTGTCAAGTTTTTTATTTTAAAACCTTATTTTCCGGCAGCTTTCATTCTTTTCCGGAATGAAAATAGTCATAAACCGCCTGTGCTGTGCGTTTATCCACACCATTGGCAGCTGCGAGCTGTTCAACGCTGGCCTCACGTATTGCCGATACGGATTTGAACTCTTTCATCAGTGCTGCGGCACGCTTTTTGCCGACACCCTCTATCTGTACAAGAGTAGTTGAAATACCTGCATTTCTGCGCTTGCGGTGATACTCAATTGCAAAACGGTGAACCTCTTCCTGAATGGTTGAAACCAGCGTAAATGCACTGCGCTTTGAATTGATTGATATTTCGCCGCCCTCACCTGTTATCGCTCTTGTGCGGTGGCTCGAATCCTTGACCATACCGAAAAGCGGAACATCAATCCCCATTTGCATGAGCACGGCTTTAACTGCATTCACCTGCATCTGCGCACCGTCAAGCAAAATAAGGTCAGGCAATCTCGCAAAGCCCTCATCGCGCTTCTCACCCTCAGGCCTGGCATTTTCTTCAAGGTAATGCCTGAATCTGCGTCCAAGCACCTCAGCCATTGATGCGCAGTCGTCCTGCCCGTCAAAGCCCTTTATTTTAAACCTTTTATATGCTGCCTTATAAGGATGTGCATTTTTGAACACAACCATACCGGCAACATTTTCCGTACCTGCGGTATGTGAAATATCATACGACTCGATATATTCGGGCGGTGACGGTAATCCGAGCAAACGTGCCAGCTCATCAAGTGCCTGCGTATCCGCACCTTTTCTTCCCATACTCAGCGACAGCTTTTCGGCAGCATTTGAACGGCACATTTCAAGCAGCTTCAGCTGACCGCCTCTTTGCGGCACAGCAAAACTAACTTTTCTGCCGAGCTTTCCGCTCAGCCACTCTGCAAGCAAATCGCAGTCAGCCGGCAGAGAATCAATCAGAATTCTGGGCGGTATACGCTCACGCATTGAATAGTACCGCATGAGCAGCTCATATCTTGCCTGTGCACCGTCCTCCGGAGCTTCCACAAGAAAATGCTCCGTATCGCATAGTCTGCCCGCAAAAAAACGCAGCACGGCAAGACATGCCTTATCTGCCGTTTGCGAAAGTGCAAAAACATCCTGCTCGGCAACATCGGCACTGACTACCTTTTGCTTTTCATTGAATTTTGATACGGCATTTATTTTATCACGCAGAGCAGCAGCTTTTTCAAACTCAAGATTTTCGGCTGCCTTTTCCATTTCCTCCTGCATTGATTTAACAAGCGCATCAGAACCGCCCTTGAGATAATCAATCGCCTGACTTACGCTGTTCAGATATTCACGGTGTGAGATTTTACCGGCACACGGTGCGGCACACTGAGAAATGTGAAAATTAAGGCACGGGCGCTGCCTGTGCGCAACGGGAAAAGTTTTACCGCACTGCGGCAGACAGAAAATTTTCTTGACCTGCTCAACGGTCTGACGCACGGCAAAGGCGCTTGTATACGGTCCGATATACTCAGACCCGTCATCAACAAGCTGCATTACCGCATCAATGCGGGGCCACGGCTCGTTGGTAATCCTGACATAATGGTAGCCCTTATCGTCTTTGAGAAGAATATTATATTTGGGACTGTGCTGTTTTATAAGACTGCATTCAAGCACAAGCGCTTCAAACTCGCTGTCGGTGATGATATAGTCAAAATCCTCAACGTTTTCAACCATCTTTATTACCTTAGCGGTGTGGTTATAGTGCGAGCCGAAATAGCTGCTGACTCTGTTTTTCAGAGCCTTTGCCTTGCCGACATAGATTATTGCGCCCTGCTTATCCTTCATCAGGTAAACCCCGGGACGCAGCGGCAGACTCATTGACTTGCTGCGCAGCCTTTTTACTCTTTCAACATCGGTTTCCATTTATTTCTCACTTTGTGAAGAAGGTTAAAAATGCTTTATATGCCATATAGAGGTCAAGCTTTGAAATCACCTCGTACGGTGCATGCATTGAAAGCACAGGAACACCGACATCGACTACATCAATATTATGGTAAGCAACATACTTTGCAACGGTACCGCCGCCGCCTTCATCTACCTTACCAAGCTCGCCGACCTGCCAGACAACGCCGTTATCATCAAACAGTCTGCGGATTCTGCCCATGAACTCAGCGCTTGCATCGGATGTGCCGCCTTTACCTCTTGAGCCTGTATATTTTGTAACAACAATTCCCCTATTTGCAAAGGATGTGTTCATTCTTTCGTAAACGCCCGGGAAAGTCGGGTCAAAAGCAGCATTGACATCAGCAGAAAGGCACTCGCTGTTGCTCAGCGCAATGCTGCCGACACCGCCCTGCATACGTGCAAGGTCAGATATAAAATAAGCCATATACGATGAATCAAGACCTGTGTTACCCTCTGAGCCTGTTTCCTCTTTATCTGCAAGAACTGCGAGTGCAGTATATTCGGGTGTATCTGCTTCAAGTATTGCCATAACGGACGGATAAGCACAGACTCTGTCATCGTGACCGTATGCACCGATAAGGCTGCGGTCAAAGCCGACATCGTCAGCCGCAAATGCAGGCACAACCTCAAGCTCTGCACTGAGGAAATCGGATTCGACTATACCGTACTTTTCGTTGAGTATGCTGAGAATATTCAGCTTTACGCTTTCGCTGCCCTCATCATCCTTAAACGGACGGCTGCCGACAAGAATATTGAGTTCTTCACCCCTGATGCCCTCAGCAAGGGTACGCTTCATCTGATCGGCTGCAAGGTGCGGAAGAAGATCGGTTACGACAAACTTCGGGTCGCCCGCATCTTCACCGATATTTACCTTCACGCTTGTACCGTCAGCCTTGACAATAACTCCGTGAAGTGCAAGCGGAATAGCAGCCCACTGGTACTTCTTGATACCGCCGTAATAATGTGTTTTGAACAGAGCAAGCTCTGCATCCTCATAAAGCGGATTGGGCTTGAGGTCAAGTCTGGGGGAATCAATATGTGCTGCTGCAATGCGGACACCTTCCTCAACAGGCTTAGTACCGATAACTGCAAGAATCACAGCCTTACCTCTGTTATTGTAAATAACCTTATCACCGGGCTTGTAGCTTGCCTTAGGGTCAAAGCTGACAAAACCGTTCTTTTCTGCAAGGTCTTTTACATAGTCAACAACCTCACGCTCAATTTTGCATGAGGTCATAAAACTTTTGTAGCCTTCAGCAAAGCTGTCAGCAGCTCTGATTTCATCTTCGCTGATTTTTTTGCATGCGTGTTCAGCTTTGTAAAGTAACTTTTCTCTCAATTCTTCGTTTTTGCTCATAGTTTTATCTCCTTAAGTTTATCAATTATTTTTTCGGATTCCGCTCCGATATCATACGGAGCATAATTATATATTACTACATCTGCACGTGACTCATATTCCTCGTTTGAAAGCTGAGCGTTCATGCGTTGCAATGCCTTATCACGGGTGATTGAATCACGGAACATAACTCTGTCAAGCCTTATTTCATACGGAGCGGTAACAACAACTGTAAAGCTGCAGAGCTTGTCAATTTTACTTTCAAAAATAGCCGCTGCATCCAGCAACACAGCCGTTTTACCTTCCTGTGTAAAGTCTTTTACCTTTGCAAGCGCTTTTGAGGTTATAATCGGGTGTGTTATACTGTTGAGCCGTTTTGTACCCTCTTTTGTGGCAAAAGCACGGGCGGCTAACAACGCCCTGTCAAGCTCACCGTCAGCCCTGATTATATCTTCGCCGAAAGCCTCGGCAAGCTGAGATAACACAGGTGAATTTTTCTGCATGATTTCCCTTGCGATAAGGTCACAGTCAATATGCGCCGCACCGTATTTTTCGCAGAGGAATTTTGCAACGGTTGATTTGCCTGAGCCTGTTGCACCGGTAAGACCGATAAGCACTGCACCGTCAACATCAATCACGGTGAACGCCGCCGCACGCAGCAGACGGTTGATAACTGCAAGACCAACACCGTCGGTATCGGGGCAACGTGCATAGGCTGTTTCAACCCCCATTGTATCAAGGTCCCGAAGCGCTTCAAAAAGCAGGTGCGCCTGTGCTGCGCTGTCATGCTCTCTGCCGATTTCGATAAAGGGAATTCCCAGTCTTTCACCCTCACCGTTAAAGCAAAGTGCAGCAGATTTCTTTTTATTCTTTACAAAAGCACGGAAATTTTCAAAGCTGCCTTTAACTATTATTACCCTGCATTTGGGTGAATAATGCTTATATTTCATACCGGGTGAAGCAGCCTTTTGTCCGGGAGAAAGCTCCGCTAAAACTGCAGGATCAATCACAATTTCTCCTAACACGCTTTCAAGCTGCTCAACAGATATTCCGCCGGGTCTTAAAAGCCTGGGCTTATCACCGGCAAGTGAAACTACCGTAGATTCTACACCGACATCACAGCTGCCGCCGTCAAGTATGGCATCTGCCCTACCCGACATATCATCAATAACATGCTGCGCAGTAGTCGGACTCGGGCTGCCCGAAAGATTGGCTGACGGCGCTGCAAGCGGCACACCGGCAGCTCTTATAATATCGAGCGCAGCCTTGTGCGAAGGCATACGCACAGCAACGGTATCAAGCCCGCAGCTTACTTCATCGGGAATTTTTTCGCCCTTTGACATAATTATTGAAAGCGGACCGGGCCAGAATTTATCTGCAAGCTCATATGCTGCCTGCGGTATTGAGGAAACAACCTCTTCAACCTGTTTCATATCACACACATGGACAATCAGCGGATTATCCTGCGGTCTGCCCTTGGCTTTGAATATTTTTGCAACAGCCTCACCGTCAAACGCATTGGCTGCCAAGCCGTAAACAGTTTCGGTCGGTATACCGACTATACCACCGCTGCGCAAAATTTCACCTGCAACAGCAACATCATCATTATTATGTTTTAAAAGCTTAGTTTCTATCATTGGTTTAACCTTATTTCTTATTCGCTTGCACGCAGCTTTTCGGCTGTATCAGCTGTAATCAGAGCATCAATCAGCTCATCAAGCTGTCCGTTGAGCATAGCCTCAAGTTTATAGAGTGTAAGACCGATTCTGTGGTCAGTCAGTCTTCCCTGCGGATAGTTATAGGTGCGTATACGTTCACTTCTGTCACCCGTACCGACCTGAGAACGGCGCTCACCTGCAATTTCGTTTGCCTGCTTTTCACGCTCAGCTTCAAGAATTCTTGAACGCAGAATCTTCATCGCCTTATCACGGTTTTTGTGCTGACTGCGTTCATCCTGACACTCTACAACCGTACCGGTAGGAATATGCGTAATACGGATTGCGGATTCGGTTTTGTTGATATGCTGACCGCCTGCACCGCTTGAACGGAAGGTATCAACCTGCAGATCTGCAGGATTTATTTCAACGTCAACTTCCTCTGCCTCGGGCAGAACCGCAACGGTAACGGTAGAAGTATGAATTCTGCCCTGGCTTTCGGTTTCGGGTACACGCTGAACACGGTGAACGCCGCTTTCAAACTTAAAGCGTGAATATGCGCCTTCACCGCTTATCATAAAGCTGATTTCTTTAAATCCGCCGACCTCTGTTTCGTTAGCGCTGAGAATTTCAGACTTCCAGTTTTTGGTCTGGGCATACATCGAATACATTCTGTACAGTGAGTTTGCAAAGAGCGATGCCTCATCGCCGCCTGCACCGCCGCGGATTTCTACGATAACGTTTCTGTCATCGTTCGGGTCGCGGGGAAGCAGCAGAATTTTAAGTTCCTGCTCTGCCCTTTCGGCATGCTCATGCGATTCCTCTGCTTCTTCCCTTGCCATTTCACGCAGCTCCGCATCAAGCTCAGAATCCTCAAGCATTTCCTTAGCTCCGTTTTCAGCCGCAACAGCAGCCTTATATTCACGGAATTTTTCAACAACGGGAGTGAGATGCTTTATTTCCTGCATATACTTTTTATAAAGCTCCATATCGCCCACTACTGCCGGATCACAAAGCTGCTCATTAACTTCCTCGTAACGTTTTTCAACCTGTTCAAGTTTATCGAGCATAAAATAAAATTACCTTTCAGTTTTCGTTTCTTTCTATTTTTTTAATGTTCTTTTCCACCTTTGAACGAAGTATCATCATTTCCCTGCCGCAGCCTGTGCAGCGAAGGCGGAAATCCATCCCCGTACGCAGCACCGCAAAGGTATTTACACCGCAGGGATGCGGCTTTTTCATATGCAAAATATCGCCGACCTTTACATCCACGTATACCACTCCATTTTAAATATGTTTTGATTATAGCATACTTAAACAAAAATATCAAATTATTACGGAATTTAAAACACAAATCGGCATATACATAATTATACAAGTCCGACAAAAGGAGGGAGCGGCAGCAGCCTGCCGCAAGCAAATGAAAAAATACAGACCGGAGGGCAGGCTCATTGCTTTGCCCGATAATAAAGCAAAGCTTGAATCCAAAGCAAGCATAATGCAGGCATATAAGCAGGGCAGCATACTTGAAGCACGTGCCCTGTTATGCGATAACGAACACAATCTTCACCTTGATTTAGGCCCGATGAGAGGTATAATTCCACGCTGCGAGGGTGCAATAGGAATTGAAGACGGCAGCGTGCGTGACATAGCGCTGATATCAAGAGTAAACAAGCCCGTTTCATTTATAATAACCGATTTTGAAACCGACCCCTACGGTCAGACAATAGCTATTCTCAGCCGAAAAAGGGTTCAGCAGGACTGTTACAATGAATACATTTCCACACTAAAAAACGGCGACGTCATAGACGCACGCATCACGCACACCGAAGGCTTCGGCGCCTTTGCGGATATAGGCGCAGGCATAGTTGCGCTGATGCCTATTGATGCCATTTCTGTTTCACGTATTCCGCACCCCAATGCACGCTTTAACGTCGGCGACGATATAAAAGCCGTTGTAAAGGATATTTCTCAGGACGGCAAAATCACACTCAGCCACAAGGAGCTGCTCGGCACATGGGAACAGAACGCAGAAAACTTCAGAGCCGGTGAAACCGTACCCGGTATTGTACGCTCCGTTGAAAAATACGGTATTTTTGTTGAGCTTGCGCCAAACCTTGCAGGGCTTGCCGAACCCGCACCCGATGTGCGTGCAGGACAGAACGCTACCGTCTACATTAAAAGCCTTATACCTGAGCGCATGAAGGTAAAGCTGATTGTAGTTGATGCATTCGACGCCGAGTACCCCGTACAACCGCACAGATATTTCACCGACACCGAGCATATCAGCCGTTGGGTTTATTCTCCCGACAGCTGCCCGAGAGTAATAGAAAGCGTTTTCTGACTTACAGTTTAGCAGCGTGACGCTGTAGTCAATGCCGGTGCGAAGCGCACCCCCAATGCCGCCTATTGAAAAATATCATTAATAATAGAAATATATCAACATCGGAGATTAGAAAGCGTAAAAGTAATATCACTTTTAAAAATTAAAGATGCTGTGATTTTGAACGAAACAGGCTGACGAGCTGAAACTTAACTCATTTATCCGAGCTAAGGAACCATAGGCGGTAGAGTAAACTTAAAAGTCAGATTTGCTTTAATAGCCGTCATGGCCGCAGAACAAAACACTTTTTGTTCTGTCTGCCGAGCGGATTTGCTATCGTCAACCGCAAGGGAAGTGCTTGAAACTCAAAAGTTCTTTTGGTTACTTTTGTAACGCTTGAAAAAAGTATCACAACAATCCTCATTTATATCGCTAAATTAAATTATAACTCATAGTTTCATAAAAAAATGGAATGCACCTTCTGACGCATTCCGTTTTTTGTTTTCACATATCTACATCAAGTACTGTATTGATTATATTCGATGCTACCATCATGGCGGCAAGTGAAGTAATGACAACTATCTGCTCATCGGTGAAAAATTCTTTGAGTTCTTCAAACTGGTCGTCGTATACCTCGTGCGGATTGTCCGCAACATTTCTGCCGAAAGAAACAAGCGCCTGCTGTACGGGTGTGAAAATCATACCCTCAAACTCAATTCCCATATCGTCAAGAAACTTTTTGAAAATCGCCGAGCATACCATGCAATCATTTTCAAACGAAATTGCATAGCAGAAAAGATTTGCATCAAGCTCACCGAGAAAGGTTTTTGCTTCTGCCAGTACTTCGTGAAAACCCATAAGAGCTTTGAATGCAACAGGATTGTTGAGAAGGGTCAGCTTCATGTTATTCATGGGAGCTTTTCTGATATATTCATCGTGTACCGCTTTTATTTTATCGCTGGCGCTGCTGTAATCAACAGGGTTTATCCTTGCCATGTTTATATCACCTCTTCATTTTCTATAACCCATTTTAATTGCTTTGGGTTGCTGTTGCAATAGTTTTGGTTGATTTTATGTATTAATTTTGGTATACTGTCTGTATGTATGAACTTTTCCGAAGAAAGGATACAGCATATGAATAAAATTCTTGTAACAGGCGGCGCAGGTTTTATCGGCGGTAATTTTGTTTACTACATGCTTGAAAACTATCCGCAGATGCAGCTTGTTTGTCTTGATGCTCTGACTTATGCGGGAAACCTTGAAACATTAAAGGATGCGTTCAAAAAAACGAACTTCACATTCGTTAAAGGCGATATTACTGACCGCAAGTTTATTTTTGAGCTTTTTGAAAAGGAAAATTTTGACTGCGTAGTCAACTTTGCGGCTGAATCACATGTTGACCGCTCAATCGAATCACCCGAAGTTTTTCTTAAAACAAACATCCTCGGCACACAGGTACTGCTTGATGCCTGCAACAAATTCGGCACGGCACGTTTCCACCAGGTATCTACCGATGAGGTTTACGGCGATTTGCCGCTTGACCGTCCTGACCTGATGTTTACCGAGCAAACACCTATCCATACTTCTTCACCCTATTCAGCCAGCAAGGCATCGGCAGATTTGCTGACACTTGCATATCACCGCACTTTCGGCACACCGGTCACTATTTCACGCTGCTCCAATAACTACGGTCCGTACCAGTTCCCTGAGAAGCTGATTCCGCTCATGATTGCAAACGCAACCCATGACAAAGCCTTACCCGTATACGGTGAAGGTCTGAATGTACGCGACTGGCTTTATGTCGAAGACCATTGCCGGGCAATTGCGATGATACTTGAAAACGGCAGAACCGGCGAAGTATACAACATCGGCGGTCACAACGAAAAAGCTAACATTGAGGTCGTTAAAACAATTATCCATGCACTTGGCAAGAGCGAAGACCTCATAACCTATGTTAAGGACAGACCCGGTCATGACCGCAGATACGCTATTGATCCCGCAAAAATAAGCAATGAGCTCGGCTGGCTGCCCGAAACAAAATTTGATGACGGCATAGCAAGAACAATAAAATGGTACATCGATAATACAAATTGGTGGGAAAACATTTTGAACAGCAAATACCGCAGTTATACTGAAGAAATGTTTACTTTAAATTAACTTATATAATAATTATATTAAAAACCAACAAAAAAAGCTGAGTTAATTTGGTATAAATTACAAGGTGTAAATTTTGTAATTATATGATATAATTGTACATGCATAAAATCCCGAAGATTTTAAAAATTACAGGAGGAGATCAACAATGCAGACAAAACTCACAGCAAAGCGTCTTCTTGCTGTCGTTATGGCAGTACTCATGATGCTTGCAGCAATCCCCTTCTCATCCGTCGCAGCGGATGAGGCAACACCCGATTACATAGTTATCGGTTCTTACAACAACACACCTATAAGATGGCAGGTACTTAAGACCAATGCAGATGGCAGCATGCTGCTCATCAGCGAAAATGTTATCGCTAAAGTAAAGTTCGGCGGTAAGGACTTTGCAACAAGTACAATTTACACAACTCTTAACACAGATTTCTACAACGCAGCTTTCTCCGAAACAGAAAAGGCAGCACTCGTAGACATGACAATTACTTACACAAGTGATATCAGCACTTCCGCTACAGCTACAGGTAAGGTTGTCCTTCCGACAAAGGCTGATGTTGAAGCATATGCACTTACCAAGACTCCCCTCTTGGGCGGCACATCCAACACAGCTTACTGGCTTGCTGACTGGAGCAAAACAACAACAATCTGCACAGTTACTGTTTCAGGTACAATCGGTCAGACCGGTAACACACAGGCTACTCCCGGCTACCGTCCGATGATCACAGTCAAGGCTGACAGCATTGTTAAGTTCACAGCAGTTGACGGTGCAAGCTACACATCAACTGACGGCAAGGCTATCACATACGCACTTGCAGGTTCAGCATTCAAGGTTGTTCTTGCTGAAAACTACACCGATTCCGTTATCACAGTCAAGGCTGACGGCACAGCTGTCGAAGCTGTTGACGGCGTTTACACAGCATCTGCTTCCCCCATCACAGTTGAGGGTGTCGAACCCAACGCTGCTGACTACACAGAATACGATGCAGCTGTTGCTTCCACAGCAGACCTTGTTGAAGACGATTACTCCGTTGAAACATGGGCAGCTCTTCAGGAAGCACTCAATGCAGATGTAGCAGACCTCTCGTTCCTTGATCAGGATAAGGTTGATGCAGCAACAAAGGCTATCAACGATGCAGTTGCAGCTCTTGCTCCCGCTCCCGCTGACTTTACTGCTTACCAGAAAGCACTTGATGATGCACAGTACAGACTTGACAATCCTGCAATTTTCTACCTTGATGCAGAAGCAGAAGGTATCTACACTTTCAAAACAAAGTTTGAGCAGGCTATCAGAGCATCTGCAACAATCCTTACCTACACTAAGCTTCAGCAGGCTCTTGTTGATGCAGCAGCAGAAGAACTTGCAGGTTATGTTGCAAATGTTCCCTACATGATGGCTGTCAATACCGCATGGAAAAAGTGCGTTGATGACGCAGCAAAAATCACAGCCGACAAGTACGAAGCAGCTTATGTCGCTGCTGTTCAGGCTATCGTAGCAGAGGTTGTTGCAGAGCACGACTATGTCAACGACCCCGTAACAGCTCTTTACCAGGCTGATGTTGATGCAGCTACCAAGAGAATGCGTGATGTTATCGGTGAGCAGGCATACATTGACAGCCAGCTTCTCAGAGCAGACTTCTCCGCACTTGAAGAGGCACTTGTGCGTGCAGCAACATATGTAGAAGGAAACTACTATAAGGACGAAGACGTTGACCGTGACGAAGAAAAGGGCGGCACAAACGCATGGTCTCAGTTTGCTGCTATGAAGGAAAGAGCTGAAGCAGTTCTTACCAGCAAGGAGAACAATCCCAGCAAGATCAGCTATCAGACTGAAATTGACACAGCTGTTACAAACCTTGTTGCAGCAATGGATGACCTTGATCAGTACATCAAGCTTGACGGTTGGGACAGATTTGTTAAGGACGTTAAGTATTTCTTCTCTGATATCCAGTATCAGTTCCAGGGCTTCATCGACCTTATGAAGACTGTTTTCGGTCTCCTCGGTATGCTCTTCCGTGGCGAAATCGACCTCTACGGTCTCTTTGAGATGCTCGATGTCGGTCAGGATGTTCTTGACTTCCTCATCATGATCGGTATCACACCCAAGGATTACGTTGAGCCCGAATTACCCGAAGCACCCGAAACACCCGCTGCATAAATAACACTTTAACTCATACAGGATAGGCAGTTACCGCTGCCTGTCCTGTTTTTTAGAAAGGAGTGTTATGCTGCAGTGTCCGCAAGTTATATATGTATATTTTTTTGTTTATAATTATTTTTATTTCTGCCGTCAACGAGCGAAACGCTATACTCGCAACGCTTCGCCGCAGAAAGAAGAATAGCAGCAAAGGTGATTTACAGATGAATGAATTAATCTTAAAATTTATAGGCAAAAAATGCATTATCGCAACTATGTCCAATTCTTTGGGCGGCAGCGTAACAGGCGTTATAAAAGAAATTCGTGAAGGCTGGATTGAGGTTGAAACACAAAACGGTCAGACTGATATAATAAACGTCGATTACATTGTAAGAATACGGGAATATCCGCTCAACAAAAAAGGCAAAGAAAAGAAAATCGTACTTGAATAAAGCATAGGGATAGTTAAGTAAAACACGCAGCTGATAAAATTATCAGCTGCGTGTTTTTGTTTGTATAGCTTATTTTAAGGTTTCGCTGTTGTTGAGAACAAGTGCGCTGTAAAGGAAAAGCACATCGCTGTTTTCAAAATCAATGAATCTGTCAAGAATTGCGCTTTGTATATAGCGTATATCAACAACTGTTACTCTACTGTAGCCCATAGCCAGAAGCGGCGCTATGCTGCTGCCGAATGAGTCACGGAAAAGAACCAACTGCTTATCTGTCTGTGCATTCGGGTTATCAATTGTAATAAGCGAAAGCGAACCGGAAAGATACATTTCGTATGGGTCTTTGCCGTTTGCTTTTTCCATATCATAGGCTGATATCGGCTTACTGTTTTGATAATCATAGATTTCAAAAGCATCAATCTCATCGGATGTGAAGTACTTTATTTCCTCTGCATCAAGCGGCAAAGCGGACTGACCGTAATAAACACCGTGGAACGGTACATCAAGCGTGTTTTCCTGCAGGGATGAAAAATCAGCGGTTGTGCCCATTTCAGTCAGAAGCTTCTGTGCTGTTTCCAAAAGCTTCTCCTGCTTCCAATGGGTATCGGTTTTATAGAAGCTGTCTAAGTTCAGCGACGGAAAAATATCAATATAACTTTCCCCTTGCATTTCTTCACACAGGCTGTTTACAAACTTATCATAATCAAGCGAAAGTCTGCCACTTAACGGAGCTAAAAAGTAATTCTTATCCGGTATAACAGAAAGATATATCTTATTATTTTCACTGAGAAACTTATTTTTAATGAAGTTGAACTTTTCCGCAGCGTTTTTAATCGAATCCGTATTAAGCGGATATTCAACTGCGGCTGTGTAGCCATCCTTATAGTATATACCGTTGTTATCCTGCTGACGGAAAACAAGCGTAGAAAACAGCGCTTTTACCGTTCTGAATCCGTCTCTCAGCGGAAACTGATCAAGCGTGTAACTTTCAAAATCGCCCATAAATTTACCCGACAGAACGGTGTTCAGGCTAAGCTCTGGAAACTGCAGAAGAGCTCTGCGTTCAGCAGATGAAAATTCACCTGCAGGCTTCAGCAAAAACGAAATCGCAAGCCCGAATATAACAACAGAAAAAGCGACGGTAACTATTATATTCTTAATTTTTGTTTTCATGCTATCCCCTCCTCACCTTAAAACCTGAAGTAAAGGAACGGATTAAAAGAACCGTCCACAAGGTATGCAGTCATAACAATAAGCAGCGCAACAAGCACAACCGGTTCAAGGATGTTCATAATCTTACCCGCAGTTTTGCCGTTATAAAGGCGCAAGGCTGTATTTTTGACAACAGGAGTTGAACCGACAGCAGCCAGCACAAGCACAACAGCATAGCTCCTGAGGTAATAGAGCATTTCGCTGCTGACAAGCGGAATATCACCTGCACCGAACATGCCGCCTATATAAGCGAATGCTTCGCTCATATCTGTTGCGTTGAAAATCACAAAGCTGATAAGCACGGCAAGTGCAATATAGATGCGCTTGATAACCTTTGTTTTTTCAAGGAAGTCTTTCAAGAACAGCTTTTCAAGCACAAGCAGAACAGCAAAGAACAGACCCCATACAACGAAGTTCCACGCCGCACCGTGCCAGAAGCCCGTAAGCAGCCAGACAACAAGAATATTGAAAAACCACTTCGGCTTTGAAACCCGGTTGCCGCCAAGCGGAATATATACATAATCTCTGAACCATGAGCCGAGTGACATGTGCCATCTGCGCCAGAATTCGGTTACGGTTGATGACACAAACGGATAATTGAAATTTTCAAGGAAATCAAAGCCGAATATTTTGCCAAGACCTATAGCCATATCGCTGTATCCGGAAAAATCAAAATAAATATGCAGCGCAAATGCTACGGCATAAAGCCAATAGTAAAGCACGGCTTTTTCACCTGACGAACGGAAAATATCGCAAAGCTCTCCAAGTGTATTGGCAATCAGAATTTTTTTAGCCAGACCTATAACAAATCTGCGTATGCCTGCGGCAGCCTTTTCAAAGCTGTGAGTTCTGCTGCTGAGCTGCTTTGCAATATCAGAATATCTGACAATCGGGCCGGCAATAAGCTGCGGAAACATCGTGACGTACGCTGCAAGGTTTATCGGATTTTTCTGCGCAGGAACGTCGCCTCTGTATACATCCACGCTGTAGCTGAGAATCTGGAAGGTGTAAAAGCTGATACCTATAGGCAGCGCAATTCTGAGCAGCGGAACCGAAAGCCCCGTTACGGCATTGAAATTTGAGATAAAGAAATCGGCATATTTAAAATAGGCAAGGAAGCCGAGATCGACCGCAACGGAAAGTATGAGAAATACTTTTGATAACACTTTACCTTTAAACTTTTCAATCAGCAATCCCGTAATATAGCCGACAGCTATTGTGGCAGCCATTAAGAAAACATATTTCGGTTCTCCCCAAGCGTAGAAAAACAGGCTTACCAGCATCAGCACAGTATTTTTCAGACACTTCGGGACAGCAAAATATAAAATAAGCACACACGGCAGAAAGAAATACAAAAACGGTATACTTGAAAATAACATTTCTAATTCCTCCTGCGTGTGTGCTTTCTATTCAAGTGTTAATTAAAGCTAAGTGTTAATTATACGATGGGTTCTTCAACAACAACCTCAGCTGCGTCAAACTGAGCTGCAAGCTTTGTTTTGAAGTTTTCAATGATGTCGCCTGCACCGAAAGCTGCTACAACATAGTCACCGACTGTGACGATGAGGAGCTTTTCGGGGATACCGCACATCCAATGTCTTGCCTGGATATTTGCCTTGAGTGCATCAACAAAAGCAGCTGCATCTGTGCCTGCTGTGAGGTGATAAGCAGCACCTGTGAAGGTGTTTGCGTTCATAGCGTGGAGAATGGAAGCTGCATCGTCAATCTGTGCTGCACTTGCCTGAGGCAGACCGAGTGTACCGTCAAGGTCTTCAACCTTTGATACGTCAAACTTGCCGGGTGCGCCGTCAACAATGTTTTCCATATCGCCGCCCATTGCAAAGAACTTTTCTTCCTCTGCATAGGTTGCCCATACTTTGCTGAGAAGGTCTGCTGCATCTGCAACATCTGCGTTTGAAGCTGCGGGAGCCTTTGTTGCATCTTCTTCAGCGTCTGTAGCTTCTTCTGCCTGAGTTTCTTCGGGAGCAGTTGTTTCGTCTGCTACATCGCCCTGAACTTCCTGAGAAGCATTGGTGGTGGTTTCTTCTTCGTTTGATTCGTTGCCGCCGCAAGCTGCAAAGCTGACAAGCATTGCGCCTGCAAGAATGAGTGCTAAGAGTTTTTTCATTGTGGTTTTCTCCTTTATTTTTAAATTTAATTTTGCGCTTTATACTTCTTCCAGCAGCCAGCTCTGAGCCTCTTCATCAAGGCAAAGAATGTACTGTCTGGAAGTCAAGCCCTTTTTAACCGTGAGGATATGTTCCCCCTGTGCCTGTATAAACCATTCAAGCTGTGTTTCACCGTCAACATTTGCCTCTGTAAGCATTTCGCTGCCGTCAATAATAAAGCTGCCGTCTGATACGGATATTACGCTGTTCCTGCCGGCATCAATCTTAATGCTGATGCTTGTATTGACTGACCTGTAAAGCTGTGCGTTGCTATACGGTGACATAATGATTTCAGCACTGATGCTGTTTTGTGAGCCGAAGAACACACCGACCGCAATCACAACAGCCAGACAGGCTGCCGCTGAAACAATCCTTCTGGGAAAAGAATAAATCTTGCCTTGCTTGCTTTTTTCGATTTTCATAACTCTTTCCTGAAGCTCAGGCGAAGCTTTGACACAGCGGTACTGTTCAAGCTGCTTTTCGTCAAACATTATCCGTTCCCACCTTTCAGCAAATCCTTTATACGTTCTCTTCCTCTTGCAAGCCGCATTTTGACAGCAGAAACAGATATTTTCAAAAGCATGGCTGTTTCTTCAACCGAGTAGCCTTCGAGATAATGGAGCACAACTGCAGCCCTGTACTTTTCGGGCAGACTGTGAATTATACGGAAAATCTCCGGCTCCTCGCTGTCGGTATGGGCTATATCAGCAGCTGCATCAAGCGGCTCATGGCTGCGGCGTGAACGCTTACGCTGCAAATCGTGGCAGCGGTTAACGGTAACCCGCACAAACCATGCCTTTTCATGCTCGCTGTCTTTAAAATCGGGCTGAGTGTTGATATACCGCTCAAACACGTCATGCACGGCATCCTCCGCATCCTCACGCACAGCGAGGTGAGAAAGTGCAAGACGGTAAAGCATGTCGGCATATCTGCCGTACACAACCTCTAGCTTATTCGGTTGTGAGGCGAATGAATGCAGCACTCTTTATGCCCTCCGTAAATAAAACGTATCAAAGAACTGAAAGGTCACAAAATTTTTTGAAAAATTTTAAAATTTTCAAAAAGGCTCCGACATTTCACCGTCAGAGCCTTTTTAATTTTGTTAAAATCAGAATTCAATCAGACCTTCAATATAAGAATCAAGCTCTTCTATCTTGATTCTCTTCTGCTCCATTGTGTCACGGTCACGTACTGTTACGCAGCCGTCCTCAATACTATCGAAGTCATATGTGATACAAACGGGAGTACCGATTTCATCCTGTCTGCGGTAACGCTTGCCGATTGAGCCTGTTTCATCAAAGTCAACCATAAACTTCTTCTGAAGCTTTTCATAAACCTTAAGAGCCTCGCCGGAGAGCTTCTTTGAAAGAGGAAGTACTGCAGCCTTGTAGGGAGCGATTGCGGGGCTGAGGTGAAGAACAACTCTTGTATCGTTCTTTTCTGCATCAATAACCTCTTCGTCATATGCTTCACAAAGAAGAGCAAGAACAGTTCTGTCAAGACCGTAGGTGGATTCAATGATGAATGGGATGAACTTTTCATTTGTTTCAGGGTCAAGGTAATCCATCTTCTGACCGCTGTATTCCTGATGTCTGGTAAGGTCGAAGTTTGTTCTGTTGTGTGTACCGTTAACTTCGCCCCAACCGAACGGGAAGAGGAATTCGATATCGCAAGCTGCCTTTGCATAGTGGGCAAGCTTTTCGTGGTCGTGGAAGCGGAGATTTTCAGCAGCAATACCGAGATCCTTATAGAACTGCAGACCGTATTCTTTGAAATAGTCGTAAAGCTCGTTGTCTGTACCCTCTTTACAGAAGGTCTGGAACTCCATCTGCTCAAACTCGATTGTTCTGAAGGTGAAGTTACCGGGAGTGATCTCGTTTCTGAAAGCTTTACCTATCTGACCGATGCTGAAGGGAAGCTTGGCTCTCATTGTTCTCTGAACGTTGAGATAGTTGACGTATTCACCCTGAGCGTTTTCAGGACGGAGATAGATAACGTTCTTGCTGTCGTTTGTAACACCTCTGAATGTCTGGAACATCAGGTTGAATTCTCTGATACCTGTAAAATCGTGCTTACCGCAGTGGGGGCAGGGAATTGAGTTTGCCTTGATATACTCAAACATCTCTTCCTTTGTCATACCGTCTGCGTGTGCATCGGGATTAAAATCATCAATAAGGTTGTCAGCTCTGTGACGCTTTTTACACTCTTTACAGTCAAGAAGCGGGTCAGAGAAGCTTGCAACATGACCGCTTGCTTCCCATACTCTGGGATGCATAAGAATATCTGCATCAACCTCATAGCTGTTTTTACGCTCCTGAATAAATCTCTTTCTCCAGGCATCCTTAACGTTATTTTTCATTCTTGCGCCGAGAGGGCCGTAGTCCCATGTGTTTGCAAGACCGCCGTAAATTTCGCTGCCCGCAAAAATGAAGCCTCTGCCCTTACAAAGAGCAACAATTTTTTCCATTGTTTTTTCTGTATTAAGCATTGTAAAATTCCTTTCACAAATCAATATTACTAATTTAGTATAATAACATAAATTTTTTAAACTTTCAATACTGCATTAATACAGAAAACAGACGTTTTAAACACAATTTTTAAGCACACTTTATAATAAACCGATTGAAATAAAAAAGTAAATAATATATAATTATATTATTATCGGCAAAGGAGAAAAACCATGCTTGAAGTACTTTATTTTTTTATTAAGACCTTTACAGCTATATCGCTGTTCTTTTCTTCGCTTTTCCCCGGC
This sequence comes from Acutalibacteraceae bacterium, assembly GCA_045536235.1. Lineage (GTDB taxonomy): Bacteria > Bacillota > Clostridia > Oscillospirales > Acutalibacteraceae > UBA8612. The sequence continues at coordinate 144,366 of JAZSND010000059.1, forward strand.
GCAGTAGCTGACCCCGGAAAAGCTGTTGAATTTGATGTGCTCGAATATCCGACAGAAGCTGTGAAAACGCTTGATGAGGCAGGACTTACAGAAGAAGAACTGAAATCACGTGCAAGCGACAGCGGCAGAGATGTTTATATTGAAGCGCAGGGATATTCAGACGTGAACGGTCTTGTTGTATCGCCCTATTATACTGCTGACATAGGAGATACACAGCTGCCCGTATATTCGGCAACCGTTTATTTAGGCTCAACACACGAGGGTGAGCTGCACTCATTCTCCGAAATATACATTGAAAAGGGTGAAGAATTCAGCCTTAATCTTCAGCTTGAATCAAAGGATTTAAAAATCCGCAACGCAATCTGCCTGCCCGAATCGCTGGGTGTCACTGCAGTGTGCAAAGGCGGCACGATGACCGCAACGATTGATGATTTCGGCATGTACACCTTCCTTTTCAACGAGGCAAGCCAGAAAGCGGCATACACCCTTTTTGTACGTGAAAAGGTTGATGAGGAAGCTGAAATAGAAAAGTTCATAGCCGAATACGGCAGGGATAACATGATAGTTCTTGATAAAGGTGTACACTACTTTGATTACCTCAGCTACAATTTTATCAGCGGTGTTATCTACTTGAAGCAGGGTGCTTACGTTATAGCTAACCATATACACGACATCGACAGCGAAGAAGACGACTACGGTATCTTTGAACCGGGTGCGCCGGAATCCAATACGCTGCATATCGGACGCTATCCGTTTATCAACCTGAGCCAATGTACCAACGTTAAAATTGTCGGCTACGGTGCGATTGACCTCACCCGTCTTGACCGCAGAGAACGCAGAGGACTTGTATTTACAGACTGCGACGATGTTGAAGTCAGAGGAGTCAAAATCATCAATCCTCCCGAATGGGCATTCATAACTTATCAGAGCACAAACGTAAAGGTTAAGGATGTGGACATTTTCGGATACCGTCAGAATGCGGATGCCTTTGCAATCTGCAACTCTCAGAACGTAACCATTGATAACAGCTTCTGCAGAACAGGCGACGACCTGTTTGACGTAAAAGCACTCGGCGGCAGAATGGGCAGCAATAACATAACCTTTACAAACTGCTATGCATGGGGCGGCAAGGCAAGATGCTTCGGCATCTGCGGAGAGGTATGCAGAGATATAACAGACGTTACCTTTAAGGACTGTGCCGTTATTTACCGCGATGCAACCTGGAATAATGACCGTATTTCCTCACTTGCGATTGTTGTTGAAATAACAGAAGGTCCTGTAACCGTTTCGGACATCACCTTTGAAAACATTGAAATCTACCGTGACGAGGGCAGAGCTATAGGCTGTGTAGTCTACGAGGAAGACGGAACAAAAACACCCGTTGAAAACTGCACCGTTAAAAACATTGTATACAAAGATATCACCTACGTTTCAAAGCTGCCCAACAAAATCGCATCAAACGGAAAAACAACCAACACGCTTTCCGCTTCATTTGAAAACGTACGGTACAGAAATATAAAGCTTGATAAGTTGAACAGAATATTCTTTGAAACAGACGAATATGCAAACCTCAGCTTTGCAGAATAAACCGTATATACAAAAACAGCCACCTTTTCAGGTGGCTGTTGCATTTTCAGCTGAGTTTTCTGACAAGTGTATCAATCTTAGTATAAACAAATCCTATAACCTCGATAACCTTGTAAGCTGCACGCTTGAGATTATTGGCAAACGAATTCTCACTATGCTCCTTTGTGCGTTCAATGGTAACGCTGTCAAGCAGCTCGCTGTTATCGCCCCGTCTTGTTTCAAGGGTCATTGTGTTGCCATTGAATTCAAGCGTTGAGTAAGTCGTAACATCGTTTTCCATAAAACTGTAGGCAAGATAATCCGCCTCATAGTCCATGATAACTCTGCCCGCAACGGAGTTTGAATTGAGATAGAGAACACCCTCAGGATCTGTATATGTTTTACCGCTTTCTGCAAGGCCTGCAATTTTTCTGTTCTTCATGAAGTGAGATCTGCCCTGAGAATGGGTGTGACCCGTTATAACAAAGTCAAGGTCGTACGATTCAAAAATCGGTGTAAAAATAGTACTGAGAAGAATTTCTGTTTCCATATCGCCTATGCAGTCACCTGCACCGTAAATGCCGTGATGAACTACACCTATTCTCCACTTGGCATCCTTGTTTTTCTCAACAGCTTCTTTTGCCATAGCCATATGGTCAGGTGCATCACCCGATGTTGAATTGAAAACAAGATAAAGCACGTCACCGTAGCGGAACCAGAAATCACGGTCCAGACCGTAAAAATATTTGCCGTAAAACTCGTTAGGCATATTGGTGTAGTAGTTATACATCATGCCCTTTTTATCGTGATTACCGATTGCAAGTGCAAGCGGAAGCTGACGCATAGCTTGCGGCATCAGCAGCGTCTGCCATTCCTGCGCTGTTTTGCCGGTAGAGGTATTATCACCGGGTGAAACAAGGTAAGCGATATCGGGGTTGCTGTTAAGTGCCTGAGCCAGTATATTGTTCCAGTTGCAGCCGTCATTTCTCTGCGAGGAATCATCATCACCGTGAATTTCGGTTATCTGAATATCGCCTACAACGAGTGCCTTGTGGGCACCGAAGGACTTTGTTTCGTACTTTGCCGTTTCACTCCAGCCATTACCTACACGCCACTGATAGTAATATGTTGTATTTTCCCTGAGCCCCGTTACAGTAACACGGCATACGCTCTGTTCCGGTGTTTCGGCATCAGTCATTGTACCGCTGAAAAGCTTTGCATCGGACATATCGCTGTTTTCCGATACCCTGACCTGCGCACCGCCCGTGTCCTTCGCATCGTGCCAGCAAAGGCTTACCTGAGTTTCATCGGCACCTACATTGAGCATAGGTAAAGTATTGCTGCCGATAAGTGATGAATAACGGCTGTCCCACTCAGCCTTGCTGAGCTCCGGCGCACCAAACGCCGCAGATGAAATTAAATCTGTCTGAAAAACCATAATAATACATATGAGAAAAGCTATAACTTTTTTCACATTTTACCTCCGATTCATATTATTGTATAACCATAAAATTATACTGTATTTATCCATATACTGTCAATGTTTCCAAGCAATAATCACAATACATTGACACAGTAACGCTTTTGGAATAAAATATGTTTTGTGGTGATGAAAATGAAAAACAAGGTTGCCGTAATAACAGGCGCAAGCTCCGGCATAGGCCGCTATACCGCCGCCGCTTTACGTGATATGGGCTGTATTGTATATGACCTGAGCCGCAGAGATATTCCGGCAGAAAACATAAAACATATTAAAACCGACGTAACAAACGAGGAAGCTGTACTTACAGCGATTGAACAGATTGTTGCAGCAGAAGGTACCGTTGACATCGTAATCAACTGTGCAGGCTTCGGTATTTCGGGTGCGGTTGAATTCACACGTATTGAAGATGCAAAGGCACAGTTTGACGTCAACTTTTTCGGTATGGTAAACGTCAACAAAGCTGTGCTGCCGATAATGAGGCAAAACGGCGGCGGACGCATAGTCAACATCAGCTCTGTTGCAGCTGTTGCGCACATACCTTTCCAGACCTACTATTCCGCATCAAAGGCTGCTACCGAAAGCTACACCTGCGCATTGGCTAACGAGGTAAAGCCCTACGGCATCACCGTGACGGCAATTCAGCCCGGCGACATATGTACGGAGTTTACGCAGGCACGCAAAAAATCCTTTGACGGCGACGATGTTTACGGCGGCAGAATTGCACGCAGCGTATCAGGCATGGAAAAGGACGAAATGCAGGGCATGAGCCCCGAAGCAGCAGGCAGCTACATAGCCAAAACAGCTTTGAAGAAAAACGTAAAACCGCTGTACGCAATAGGATTTTCATATAAAGCCGTATGCTTACTCTGCAAGGTTTTCCCTTGTTCAATAAGAAATAAAATAATAGGTTTGCTTTACGCAAAATAAACATGAGGTAATTTTATGCGAGCAATAATTTCGTTTATTCAGGCTTTGCTGAAGGTTCACAGGCAGCTTATGGATGCAGTTATTGAAATCAGCATAGAAGAAACACCCAAAGCTGTAATTATGCTTTACAATGCAGTAAAATAAACTGAACGCACATATAAAGCAACGCCTTACTTTAAGGTGTTGCTTTATTGCTTTATAAATGCTAAAATAAGGTAAACAAATCAAGGAGGTTTTCTCTTGAAAAGATTTATAAGTATTTTATTATGCACAATATTAGTATTCTCAACCTGCTGCGTACTTTCATCTGCCGAGCAGACGGATGACACACCGGTTATTGTTGTTCCGGGTTTCCTGCAGGCATACATGTTTATTGAAGGCGAAGACGGTGCAGAGGACGAATACCTCTGGCTCTTCGAAAAAGAAAAGCTGTTTGACAGAATTCTTGACGATTTGCCGAATTTTTCTTTGTCACTTATGGGACTGATTTTCGGTGAAGCAGAAAACTTCGGAAAAACCCTTGGCGGCGGTGCGTATGCGTTGGCAGAAAAGCTGCGCTGCAATCCCGACGGCACATCGGTTTATCCTGTCACGCACTACAAAAACGACCCTGCAGAGTCCAACGCAGAAAACCTGAAAAAGGTTGTCGGACGTGATGCAGAAAGAAAGAACTTCCTCTTTGAGACGTTTGTTGACTACGCTGCAGAAAACGGCTATGCAGAGCTTAAAGATATTTATATTTTTGAATACGATTCCCGCCTTGATGCAATACAGATTGCGGAAGAACTTCGCACATTCATTAAAGATGTAAAAGAATATGCCGGTTCAGAAAAGGTCAACCTTTTCACTATAAGCTACGGCGGACTTATTACCTCAACCTACCTTTACTACTATATGGATGAGGGTGATGTCGGCAAAGCAGTACTCAATGTTCCGCCCCTTCAGGGTACTGATTTCATAGACAGACTTTTCCGCAAAAACATTGACCTGCCGATGAGAAGCCTTGCCGATTTTGTTGAAAGCGTTCTTGGCGCAGAAACAGAAATCGCCACTCTTTTTGAAGCAAATGACATAGACGCACTCAACACAGTACTTAAAGGCGCAACCGACGGTATGCTTGATGTTGTTCAGTACTGGAGCGCTATGTACACACTCACCTCACCCGAACTTTACGAGGGTATGAAACGTGATTTTCTCAATCCGCTTGAAGCTGCGGATATGATTGAACGCAACGATATAATCCATTACGAAATTATGCCTGCAATGAGTCAGACATTTGAAAAATGCCGTGAAAGAGGTATTGATATTTCAATTGTCACCTGCACAGGCGTGGATATGGTCTTTGGCGGCAATCTCAACGGTGACCTGCTCGTACCCGTTTACAGCGCATCGGGTGCAACCGTTGCTGACCTTGGCAAACGATTTGCCGATGGCTATACAGGCGTAAAAACAGCGTGCAATAACCCCGGACACAACCACATATCCCCTTCTATGGAGATTGATGCAACAAGCGCATTTCTCCCCGAGAACACGTGGTTTATTGAAGATTCATATCACGCACAGTTCGAGCTTGAGAATTACGCAATTTCACTTTTTGCAAAGCTTGTATTCACAGACGAACTCAAAGATATTTACTCAGACCCCAATTATCCGCAATTTGAAAATTCCGACAACACCCATATGGGTCTGCACATTAAGTTCAACAGCAGTTCAACGGGTTACCTCACTTCCGCCGACAATGCGGTTGTTATCCGAAACGTTTATACGGACAGTTCGGTTAAAATCCTTTCAATAGTCGCGAACGGTGTGGACATCGCTTTTGATTCAAGTGATGCACCCGTAATAAATCCAGGTGAAAGCGTGGAAATTCCATTCACAGGCACTGTCCCCGAAGTAAGTGCAGTAAGAGGAGAGCTTACCGTAAATTACATAAAAACAAGCGGCATCATCGGACTTTCCTCAAAGATTTTCGAATTCACCGTAAACAACGGCGCACCGTGTGATTACATCGGTGAAACCGTTGAAAACGGCTTTGAAACATTGCTTGAATCCGTACTCCCCGAAAGTGTATTCAATATTCTGACAAAGCTGTGCATCCGCAAAGCGATTGAATGTATTTTTGATACAGTCGCATTAATATTCATGTGATACAAAACGAATCCGAACGCTTCACCTATCAAGGTTAAAGCGTTCGGATTTTTTCTTGTATATCAGGGATAAAAAGAGTTTGGGAGAACAATGTCTGTCACTTTTTATTTAATAGTTAAAGTTGCATTGTAATCGTCGATGTCATAGTTTCCGGCACTGTTCTTCAGCAAGTCAGAAAGGTCTGCCTTCTTACCGTCCCAGCCTTTGAGGTCTGTCTTTTTAAATATGAAGCCTAATCTCCTGAGCAGATTCAGCCATAAATCTCCCTTTGGCGTTCCCTCCACAAAGGTCTGATTGCCCTCGAAAACTCCTCGCACAACTTCTGTAGCATAATCGAGTGCACGCATATTTTTTATACTCTTATCACATTGGATGAACAGCAGTCTTGAAAGCGTACCGACTTTAACTTTGCATATAACCTTACCTGCCAGACGCAGAACTTTTTTGATCACACCCTTATCTTTTATGCCCAGCTTTCTCATGGCACGTCCGGTGTCATCTCTCATATCTATGATAAGATTCATAATCATTGAATCAAACCTGTCGGAAAGGTATTTTTTGCAGTCATCGGTATCCCACTCAAAATCGGGTGCAGGAATACTTTTAATATCAACAGTTTTTTCGTCCACAACAGTCACAAGCCTGATAAAAGCAGGGTCGGCAATAACCGAGCCTGTTGTTATATCATAAAGCTTGTTGCCCTTTTCCGTGATAAATTCATTGATACTCTGGTTGTGCATATGTCCCGTAAAAATAATATGTATGCCGTTATCGGCAAGGAAGGTTGCAAATTTGTGTGCATCCCTGATAAGAACAGAGGAAATCACCGAAAATAAAGGCTGACCGGGGAGAATAGGATAATGACACATAGCGACAATTGTCTGATTGTCTTCTCTTGCTTTTTCAGCCTGTTCTTTTATCCATTCCAACTGCTCATCGAAGAAATAATATTTGCCGTCTTTTTTCAGGTCACAGTTAAGAGCCATAAGCCGTACATCATCGGAAAGCTGTGCCACATAAGAAAGATGCTCCTTATCAATTGCAATCGTATCACCAAAGCCGAAATTACGGTACAGCTCAGGGAGTTCATCCCTTTCGGTGTGCTCAGGAGAATATCTTCCTTTTTCACCAAAAGCAAATGTGTCTTCCCTTTTCCATTTGAAATCATGGTCAGCAGTAACTACATAGATTTTTTTGCCGCTGTTTTTCAGGTCATAAAGAAGCCTGATAAAGCCTTCATGGCTCTTTCTTTCTCCGTTAAATGCCAGATCTCCTGCAATAAGTACAATATCTGCTTCATCGGCGTTTTTAAGGAACTCAAAAACGCTTTTATTTATGCTTTCGGTTTCGGCAAAGCACTTCTGCTCATAATGCATAAACTCTTCATACTCTTTACCGCTGCAGCCCAGTGCAGTATCGAAAAAATGCGGGTCTGCCATTACATAGAATTTCAATTGCTTCATATTTATCTCCCCACCTGGCATGATGTTTTTATATTAACAAACAACAGATAAAAAATCAAGATTTCTGACATCACTCTCAGAAAACAGGAAGATGGTTTATCAAACTAAGTGCGATACTTTTCAATGGAATTATCATTGGGCTTCAGCAAAAAAGCAACTTGTACGCAGAATAACGGTGTGATATAATACAGTTAACTTATTTACCAAAAGAGGGTGTACACAAAATGTCAACCAAACTTTGGCACGAGGACTATGAGCGTGACTGGATGCGAGCGTTTCCGCTGGGTAACGGTCGTATCGGCGCAATGCTTTACGGCGATCCATACGACGAAACAATTGAAATTAACGAGGAATCGCTTTGGAGCGGTCGACAGATTCAGGAGAAATATAACAGCTCACCTGAGATGCTTAAAAAAATTCAACAGCTTTTGCTTGAAGAATGTTACGAAGAAGCTGCTGAGCTTTGCGGTAAGACGTTTATGGCAAATCCGGAACGTGTGCGTTTTTATGAAAGCATGGGCGAAGTGCGCATTGAATTTCCCGACAAGAGCCGCTATGAAAACTATCGCAAGGAGCTGGAACTCAGCGAGGCTATAGGCCGTGTATCATATAAAAAAGGTAAAACCGATTTTTTTAGTGAAACCTTTGTCAGCGAAAAATATGACGGTCTCATTTATAAAATTACAGCAACATCGGCATTTGATTGCTACGTCACCATGGAACGCGGTCAGGATGCCTATACCTCTGCGCTGCGTAACGATCTGCTTTTTATGAACGGCCGTATAACCTATTATGATGAGGATGTGTATGGCGAGGGCGGAGAAGGCATGTCATTCGGAGCTAATATTTTTGTGCGTACAGACGGCAAGCTGCTGAATGATAAAAAACATATCATCGTCCACGATGCGACATGGGTCATCGTTTACGGCGTGTTCGAAACAAATTACAATGTTGAAAAATACGATATTGACGAATCCATTGACTACCGTGCGGTTCTAAGGCGCAAGCTGGAAGCTATGACAGCCGTCGATTACGAAACAATAAAAGCAGAGCATATTGCTGCGCACAAGGCTGTATTTGATAAAGTGTCACTCAAGCTCAATGCACCGACTTACGATGACATACCTGTCGATTGGCGTCTTTATTTTCTGCAACGCAACCGTCAGGAAGATCTCGACATGTACGAACTCTATTATAATTTCGGACGCTACCTGCTTATTGAAAGTTCAGGAAAAAACGCAACTCTGCCCGCAAATCTTCAGGGTATCTGGTGCAACGGCTTTCGCCCCGAATGGGGAAGCGACTACCACACCAATATCAATATGCAAATGAACTACTGGCCTGCTGAGCCTGCCAATATGGCGGAAACCATGCGTCCGTTCATGCATTTTATGAAAATGATCAGTAGGTTTGGCCGACAGACCGCCGAAGAGCAGCTTGGCTGCAGCGGCTGGGTCATCAACCATACAACCGATATTTTCGGCCGCACCGGCCCGCACGATACTATCCACTGCTTTTTCCCGATGGCAGGTCCGTGGCTGTGCCTGAATCTGTGGGAACATTATGAATTTTCATGCGATACGGATGTGTTAAGAGAAATTTATCCGATTCTCAAAGGGGCATGTAAATTCGTCCGTGACTATCTGATTGAAGATAAGGACGGCAGGCTGACCACCGCACCGTCCAATTCTCCGGAAAACTGGTTCTATTACTATGATGAAAACGGCGAGAAAAAAAGCAGCATGTTTACACACGGCGCAACTATTGACTTTGAAATAATAGATGCGCTTTACACTCGTACGATTCACGCCTGCAAGGTTCTCGGGATTGATGCCGAATTTGCAGCTTGTATGGAGGCTATTCTGAAAAAGCTGCCTTCGTTGCGTGTCAGCGAACGCTACGGCACGGTTTGCGAATGGATCAGGGACTATGAAGAAGTTGAACCCAACCACCGTCATATTTCGCATATGTTCGCTCTTTATCCGGGCGACCGTATAAACGAAACAAATCCCGAAATCTATGAGGCTGCCAAAAAGACGATTGCACGCCGTCTCTCCCGCGGCGGCGGTTCCACCGGCTGGTCACGTGCGTGGACTGTCAACTTCTACGCCCGTCTCAAAGACGGCGCAAATGCATGGGAGCACCTGCAGCAGCTGATCACGAAATTCACCGCAAACAACCTTTTCGACGTTCATCCGCCTTTCCAGATTGACGGCAACTTCGGCGGTGTGGCTGGCATCAACGAAATGCTGCTGCAGAGCCATCTGGGTGAGCCGGATAAGCGTATTATTGAAATCCTGCCGGCGTTGCCTGATGCGTGGAAGAGCGGATCTGTATCCGGCCTGAAAGCACGTGGCAACTTCACCGTCGATATAGTATGGAATGAAAACAAAGCAACAAAAATGGCAGTAACTGCCGAACACACCAATGTGCTGCGTGTAAAACTCAACGACAAAACCGGTGAAATCCAAACCGCAAAGACATATACCATCGAAAACGGCGTGTTTACGATGGAGCTCGCCGCCGGTGAAACCGTTGATATTGCTTTTACATAAGTTGAGCAACTACAATCCCTTCACTGAATAAAAACAAAGAACCGACCTTTGAGTCGGTTTTTTGTTTTGCAGGGGCAGAAGGACTTGGTCTCGCCTGCCGGCTCGGTCGGTGCTTCTGCTTCGCAGAGGTCTCCACCGGAGACCCGCACCCCTCGACACGCTCCGCATGCCTCAGGTTCATTTTGTTTCTACGAAAAAAAGACACCACAAAAGTGGTGTCTTTTTTATGGCAGGGGCAGAAGGACTTGAACCCTCGGCACGCGGTTTTGGAGGATTGTATTCATTCCTTATTTATAGCCGTTTATCGCCTCTCGGGGGACATATCGGGGGACATTTTATGTTTTTTATTAGAAAAATGCATTGTTAAAACCACCAATTTCACACTCTTGATTTTGTATATTTTCACATATTATTCATTCAATATTCATCCCCAAAATCTTTCCTCAAAAAGCTCACACATTCGACTAACCTCCTGTTAAAAGGTAGAATAAAGCTACCAAATGTGAACAGGTCCGTTAAAAACGGACAATGAAAAAAAGCTCCCCCTATGGTAGAATTAAAGAAACTACCATAGGGGGAATTTTCATGCCAAGAGAGTATAGACACATAAAGCAATATGAAACAGAGATATTAGGTTTGAA
>JAZSND010000005.1:0-110118 GCA_045536235.1 Acutalibacteraceae bacterium
TTTTCAAGCAGTTCAAAATTCTTTTTCAGCGTATCGGGAAGATACTCATCAATTGTCTGTTCAAATGTCCATAGCCACGATGTATCAAGATGCGCTGTGGCTATGGTATATATAGTTGGATTTTTGTTTTTCATAGACTTATCTCACGCTGTCAAAAATTTCATAGAAGTTCGAGATAAATGCTGTTGCGGCACCCTTGCCATATGAGATAAGGCACCATGTATCGCTGTCATAGTCTTCTCTTTCCTCGTTATACTGGATGCCGGCAAGGCAGAAGTTGGCGGGGTTTGCAACGTAGCCTGCCGCGTCATTCATAAGGTCCATAACGATAATATCTTCGCCCGTATACTCTCTTACGGGGACAAGTTCAAAGCCTTCTGCACCCTTACCTCCGAAAACAAGCTCGCCAAAGGTTTCACCGGGGCTCATATAAACCTTCATTTCATCGCCGATTTCAAGATAACCCACTTCGGAAACGGTGTAGTATCTGCTGAAATTATCTTTGAGAATAAAGTTATCGGCAACGGAGGTTTTGCCCAGAAGAACAATAATGTTGTTTTCAATCTGCATGGTGAACTGCTTATGTTTTATGTTAAGAACAGGCTTAACTTCTTTTGCGGGAACGGTTTCAAGACCTTCATACCATACTGTGTATCTGCCCTGACCCTTATATTTTGCAATATCAAGTCTGTCCCCGGTCTCTTCGTTAAGCTTTATTCTTTCTTCCTCGGTCATATTCATTCCGAGAAGGATATAGGCCATTTCATAGCCGTAACGGACCGACGTATAATGTGCATTGCCGGGGAATTCGTCAACACCGTCGCCTGTGTTATATCTTCCTGAGGTGACTGTTGAAACGTTCCCCTGAAGGAAAATGAAGTTGTATCCCGCATCATTCATTACCATCTCTGCACTCCAGATGAAGTCGGGAGAGAATTTTTTATCAAAGGAGAGCTTCTTTTCGGGGTCTGCGTTTGACCAGTCATAGCTTGCGGATTCGGGATGGCAGCCGAAGGTCGCAATGATTGTGGGAGTTTTATCTGCATCCGAAGGCTTGAATTCGAGCTTATAAATGTTAGGGTCAAGAGAAATGGGTGCAGTCCTGTCGATAAAATAATCCCCTGCTTCAATTTCCGAATAGTAGAGCTTACCCTCCGTCATATCTGCAAGTGCATCCTCAACGGCTTTCTTTGAACCGTTGACAACAGACTCAATAAATGAACGCTCAACGCCGTATTTCACGTTGCGTGTAATCTTGCTGAATGAGTTGTTGATGATGCAGCCGATGGGGTCGGTCCATACACCCTGCGAATCGATACCCGTATGTATATGAGTGCAGGAAACGTTGATGCTGACAATGTTATATTCCTTTGCAAGGTCTTTGAGACCCTCGCGCACCTGTCTTACGTCTGCATTGGCAAAGCCTATTGCATCAAGTGCAATAAACACAACGTTACCTCTGCCCGAGCCGTCATTCATAACAACAGCCCTTACCATAAGGTCTTCCTCATTTCCGTCCTCATCGGTATACATTTCGTTGCCGAAAATATAGGGGACATACGCACCCTTGGCATACTTTTTTTCACCGAAATCAGAAGGAAGTACGGAAGCCTTACCGTAGCCGAGACTCCACACTTTTTTACCCTGAGGCTCATCAATGAAGGTTTCTGTTCCTTCATAAAAATTATCATATTCATCAATATCAAACTTCTCATAATCGGCAACCGCCGCCGAATCGGGAATAATCAATTTAAGCACGGTGCCGAGAAAATCGTTTATAACAAAATTGCTCAGACCGTTGATTATTTTGCCAAACCTGATTTTTGAATCTACTTCGTCATTTGCCTGAGCATCGGCAACATAATCCATAACGGAATCATAGCTTGTCTGAGTATCTGCCGCCGCATAAACAGAAGGCATCATAAGACTCATAACCAGCATAAGCGAAATAACAGATATAAGCATTTTTTTCATAAATCAAGACCTCTTTCCGTAACAAAGTGCTGTTGTTATTTCAATATTAACATCATAGCAACAAAAAGTAAATGATTATTATTCATTTACTCCAATAAATCTGCACTTTTTTCGTTTCAGTAACAACCCATATACATCTGTTGCAAAAACCGTCTTTATCTCCTCGGGCAGAACCATTTTTCATACTTGAATACAAAAAAGAAACAGGCAACATCATAATAAAATGTTGCCTGCTGAACATTTATCTCATATCAGATAAATTAATGTAGTCTGTGCTGTATCTTAAATCTTCAATTTGTTACGGAATTTCTTTCCTTATTGAACTATTAAATCCGTTGATATATAAGGCTTATACCGCAAGAGCCACTTCGTATGTAATCTCTTTGCTGTGACCGTCAAGCCAACGGTAATTGCGGGTAAATTTCATAGTTCGTACGGGACAGTTCTTCTTAACCATCTGGCCGCCTACAGAGCCGGCTTCCTTGGAAGTGAGGTCGCCGTTATAACCCTGCTTAAGGTTAACGCCAACTTCTCTTGCAGCTTCCATCTTGAACTGGTCAAGAGCAGCTCTTGCCTGAGGAACAACTGAATTATTCTTTGACATTTCGTTTACACCCCTTTTTCGTCAATTTGCGTTTGCCTTATTATTGTTGCAATCCGTTCGGGGTTTATTAATGTTAATTTTTTGATTAATTTGAAAGTTTTGAAATCTGAACACAAATGAAATTTTATTTCTTAATGCAGCTCATCAGAAAGGCTGAACCCTTCAATAAATACAACTTAAGCAAAAGCCCCATCTGCATTTGTTTTCCGGAGCTTTATTGGCAGCCAAAAGCCGACGGTGTTTTAATCCGTCGGCTTTTGAATTTTTTCTGTTTTGTTTGTTATGGCTCGATTATATTGAAATCGGCCGAAGCTGCGTTATCAAACTGATTGAGGTTATTAACAATAAGCTCAAGCTTTGATGCGTCGCCCTCAAGCTTCATCGAAGCCTTGATTTTATCCATATCTTTTTGAATGATAAGCACAAGAGCGGCTTTAGGGCAGGTTACCGTAAGGTCTGCATCATCAGAATTTGTGTTTGCATATTGCAGTAACGCTCCGTTATTGAAATGAAGCATCATTTTTTCCTGTGTGTCGGCAAGAACAAAGTTGATTATAAAATCTTCATTTGAAAGAGCTTCTTTATCCAGCAGAATTCCCATATAGTCGAATACCATTTCCGCAGTCATATTTCTGAGAATGCTGCCGTCCGTTTTTGCGTTGGGGGTTATATTTGCAGCATTACCGTTTCTGAGTTCATATGCAGCGGAAAGATAAGCGTTTCTCCACGTGCCCGATTCTGACTGATAGCCGAGCTGTTCAAGCGCATCTGCACACAAAAGCCTTGCAGCAACGTTTTCAGGGTCTGCAAAAACCAAAACGTTTGTAACCTCCGCAACCCATTGGTATTCACCCTTATCAAAGTCTGCTTTTGCTTTTCGCAAAACCTCATCGGTATCACCAAGGTATTCAACCCACTTTTTTGCGCTTTCCGAAGGCTCAAGAGGATTGAGGTTAACAGGGTTTGCATCGTACCAGCCCATATATTTCTGATAAACGGCTTTTGAGTTGTGGGCAACCGTGCCGTAATACTGGCGGGTATACCAATTTTTTGCAAGCTCATCGGGCAATTCAATCATATTTGAAATCTCGTCCGACGTATAGCCCTGATTAATGTAGGTGAGTGTCTGGTCGTTGATAAACTTATAAACCGCTGCAGTATCCGCAAGATAATCATTAACAACGTCGTTGCCCCAATGCGGCCAGTTATGCGACTGGAAAGTTAATTCAGCCTCATCGCCGTAAAGTGAAATTGCTTGTGTGATATACTTTGACCAATCATCGCCGTCACGAACCTGCGCACCTCTGAGTGTATAAAGGTTATGGAGCGTTGCCGTACAGTTTTCCGCCACCCACAGAGCTTTTGATTCGGGGAGCCAGATATTCATCTCGGCAGGTGCTTCAGTGCCCGGAGTCATCTGAAATTCCATTTGAACTCCGTCTATGGTGTAAACTTCACCCGTTGCCTTTATTTCATAGGTAGGTGTTACAAACGAAACCCTGCCTGTTGACTGACCCATTCCTATACCCATAGCCAGGGTTCCCGTTTCAGATTCATCAAGAAAAACGCCGTATTGATACGATGCTCTTCTGCCCATTGCTTTGCCTGCATAAACGTTTTCGCTGACGGCGTGCTCGGTGAAGTGTTCGGGAACAATTATGGGAATCAGTCCGCTTGAAAGCTGTTCATCAAGCGTCAGAGTGCTGTCCGCCGCCTGCTCGGCAGAAATAACGCCGGCTATTCCGCCAAAATGGTCAACGTGCGGATGGGAAATCACAATCGCTTTAACGGGAAGCTTGCCGAGATTTTTTTCAACAAGCTGCATTGCCGCCTGAGTACATTCAACGCTCATAAGAGGGTCAAAAACAATCCAGCCGCTGTCACCCCTGATAAGAGTCAGGTTTGCCATATCATAGCCTCTGACCTGATATATGTTTTCGCATACCTCAAAAAGGCCGTAGGCATGGTTGTTTTTTGTGTTTTCCCAGAGGCTCGGATTAACCGTATCGGGACACTCTGTATAGTTATCAACAAAGCTGTATGCTTTCTGGCTCCAGATAACGTTGCCGTCAGCATCTTTCAGCTCAAGTTCTTCAGGAGCATCAATAAGCCCTCTTGTTGCATATTCATATTCCGTTTTATCATCAAAATCAAGCACGGAATAAATGGCTGAATTGACTTCAACCGTATATTCGGTTGCGGTTTTTGTTTCAGCATTCAGGCCAAGCTCTGCAACCATATCGGTTTCTTTTGCTTCGGGCTCTTTAGGAGATTTTCCGCACGCAGCAAAGGAAATCAAGATTGCCGGCACAAGAATAAAAGATAATATTTTTTTCATAAGCAAATCCTTTAATCAATCAGTAACAATTCAATGTTTAAAAATTAAATAACAGCGTATTTTATTCAGCTTTTAACGTTAGCTCTTTTTCTTTTTTAAAGAGCTTCCTGAAACCTTCAATTACAACGCAAATGCCGAGAATTATAATCAGCGTTGCAAAAACAAGCTGAAGTACATCGCCGAAAACATCGGCGCTTGAAGATGTGACAAGTGCACTTGCCTTGTTATAAACAGTCATACCCAAAGCGGTAAAGGTTACGGCAAGCATAACACCAAGAGGGATATACATAAACCATCTGACCTTTTTGCTTCTCTTGAGGAACACTGCACAAGCAAGGAACGCAAACACAGAGAGAAGCTGGTTTGATGCGCCGAAAAGTGCCCAGATGTTTTTATAGCCTACAAGCGTAAGTCCGTATGCAAGAACAAGAGTGATAACCGTTGCAAAATATTTATTAGTCAGCACCTTTCTGACCTTGCCCATATTTTCATCGGTTATTGAATCATCAAGGAAAAGTTCCTGGAAAGAAAGCCTGCCTACACGGGCAACAGAGTCAAGAGAAGTAAGCGCAAAGGCTGAAATCGAAAGAGTGATAAGAGTGTAAACAATATCCGAAGGCAGACCGAGAGTGGTCAGAAAGTTTGATACTGCCCCTGCAAAAACCTGAGCCGGGGTGTTCAATCCCTGCGCCGCAGCCTCTCCGCTTGCAAAGGATGCAACTGCAATTAGCGCAATTACGGCAAGCATACTTTCAAGAAGCATTGAGCCGAATGATACGGGAAGCATATCCTTTTCGTTTTTAATCTGCTTTGAAGCCGTACCGGAAGAAACCAGCGAGTGGAAGCCGGAAACGGCACCGCAGGCAATTGTTACAAAAAGAATCGGAAAAAGATAGCTGCCGTCAACCTCAAAACCGATAAAAGCCGGAAGGTTAATCCGGGGATTGGCAACAAAAACGCCGATAACCGCCGCAACAATCATTGCGACAAGCAGATAGCTGTTGAGATAATCTCTCGGCTGCAAAAGAATCCACACAGGGACAACCGAGGCAATTAAGATATAAACAAACACAAAAACGTGCCAAACATCGAGCGAAAGAAAAACGGGTAATTTCAAACCTACTGTTATTGAAGCAACAAGCATAATAATTGCAATTGCCGTATTTGCCGCCGTCGGCAGCTTTGCATATTTAAGGATAAGACCGAGAATAACCGCAAACATAATAAACATTATCGACGTTGTTGCAACAGCGCCGTTTGCCGTTATGTTTGCGCTCTTAACGCCGTCGGTTACGGTAAAGCCCATAAACGTGCCTGCAACTATATCTGCAAACGCCGCAACAACAAGAATGCAAAAAAGCCAGCAGAAAAGCAAAAACATCTTTTTGCCGGTTTTGCCGATATATTTTTCAATTATGTAACCGATGCTTCTGCCTTTGTTTCTGACCGAAGCATACATAGCTGCAAAATCCTGAACAGCACCAAAAAACACACCGCCGATAAGCACCCAGAGCAAAACGGGCACCCAGCCGAATATTGCAGCCTGAATCGGTCCGTTTATAGGACCTGCACCGGCAATTGAAGCAAACTGATGGCCGAAAACAACGCTCTTGGGCGCAGGTTCATAGTCTACACCGTCACGCTGCTCATAAGCAGGAGTTTTTCTTTTTGGGTCAATTCCCCATTTTTTGGCTATCCACCTGCCATACAAAACGTAAGCAAGAAGCAAAACGGCAAGCGATATTATCATTATTGTAACGCCGTTCATAATAACCTCCCAGTTTTAATTCGCCTTATGCAGTTCAGCAATAAAATCAATAATGCGAACTGCCGCATTCACAGAAAGGATTAAGGCCGAAAAGTCTGTTGAAGAAATTAATTATACTCCAGAAGAAACCTGCAATACCGCCCTGGTGACACATATGGCTGCAGGGATTGGAAACTGTAATTTCAAACTCAAGTGCAACATAATCGACAACAACGTCGCCGTACTGTCCGCCGGGTTCCCATTCATCTATATAGCAGGCAACGCCCATGCCGTTTACGGTGCCGGCAATCGAATTTGAGAGTTTATATCCTGCATCAGGTGTAAGATAAACTTCAACCTGGTATTTTTTGCCGCTTACAAAGTTACCGCTAAAAGCATATCCGTTTTCATCATAAACAAAAATGGCGGCATCACCGTAATTATCTTCAAATTGAAGATTTGCCGTAAGAATATCAATATAATCCTCATATTGGCTCACGTGCATACCTGCTATATCAGTACGGATGCTGATATCTGCATTTTTGATTCTTTTTGAGCCGAGATCGGGTGTTGAGCCGTCAAGCTCAAACACTTCAGAATATTTTAATCTGCAGCCGTCAAAGGAAACAAGGCAAAGATATTTACCTGCCTCTGACGTTTCAAGTTCAGAACCCGTTTCGCCGTCAAGCTCCGAATAATCCTTAATCATTTCAGCTTTAACGTGAGGAACGCTTTTATAAAAACCGTGAAAAATATATTTGCACGAGTGGCTGGCAGTATAGGGAGCGGGTTCATTTTTATCAACGTCAAGCTTTCCCAAAGAAACTTTTCCGCATTCACACTTAAAACCAAAAAGGTCTGCATAGCAATCTGACGTCATCTGGATAGTCTGACCTGCTTCAATTTTAACGCTAAGCAAATTATATCCTGCATATCCGTCACGTTCTTTTCCGTTATAAACGCCTGTCCATCCGTTTGATGAATCATAGGTTGAATAGATACCTGAACCTGTTTCGCCTTCACAGGGTTCTGCATCTTTATCGGTTATATCCTCAGTTTCGCCGATTTTGCACCACTGATATAACGCAACTGAATCTTTGGTAATTCCAACGTAAGGCTCATCAGCGGTAGGCTGGTGAACAATTCTGCCGTAAGGCATTAAAGTTATATCATACTCTGTTTTTTTGCCGTCGTATTCGCCCAATTCAAAACGGTAGCTTTTGCCTGCCTGAGCATCAAAAATACAGTAAAAATCGTTGTTGTCCGTATACACACTGTCATCAGAAGCAGCAATTTCATCACCATTGAAATCTTTAACGGATATTGTCGGGTCAGTGTGTTCCGGATAATATTCAGAGTAAACAACATATTTGCCGTCTTTGTCGGGTACGAATTCACAATAAGCGTAACCGTTTTCAGGAACGTTTACGGTTATCTGTTCTCTGATCTCAATTTTATAATCAGCTGCAAACGCAGTCATCGGTATTGCGGCAACAACCATAATGATTGCCATAACAGCCGCAAAAAATTTGCTTGTTTTTTTCAAAAAAACATCTCCTTATAAATTAAACATCTTTCATATCCAAAGATATGAATTTCACAACATATGGTATCATAATTTTCAAGACATTTCAATGCACTTTGGAACATTTCCTCAAAAAACAGCATACTGAACGCACCATATTGCTTTATTTAATTTTTACTGCGGTGGCATCTTTCTTTTGCAGCACATACAATGTAGTACAGATAATATGAACAGAAACAACTTTTTCGATAACGGTAACAACGATTCGTGCTGCAATGATGATTGTAACAGACGCCGTCAGTCAAATTGCTGCTGCGAAGAAAACAATTCTTGTATAAAGTGCGTGCCCGGACCCCCAGGTCCCATAGGGCCTCGGGGTCCTATAGGTGAAACAGGTCCGGCAGGCGGAGTTCTCGGCTATGCAGATTTTTATGCATTGATGCCGCCTGATAACGCTGCAACAGTTGCGCCGGGAACTGACGTCAGTTTTCCGCAGGACGGTGCAAACAGCGGTGAAAGCATTGTTCGAACAGGCGACGACTCCTTCAACCTGACAGAAATCGGTGCTTATCTGGTTACGTTCCAGGTCAGCGTAACCGAAGCAGGTCAGCTGATCCTGACTCTTAACGGTGAGGAACCCTGCCGGCAACGCCGAAGCACTAACCATCATTCCTCTCGCAGGAGGAACAAGACCCGTTTCCGCCCACCTTGTTATAACGCAAATAGGATAGCATAAAAACAGCTGTGACAAACCGAACGGCATGTCGCAGCCATCATTTTTATAACAAATTAATATTATTTCTGCTTTATACAAATTGCGAACAAAACCGCAGATGTTTATTGTAATTGCTGATAAATCAATTTATTATATAAAATATTAAAATTATACTTGATTTTGATATATATTATGTTATAATGTTAAATGTATAATCACAACTTTTAAAATTACGGTGTTGGTGGATATTTGTCAGTTTACGCCGTGCTGCTTTACATAAAGTCTGTTTTCAAGGGAGAGAAAATAAAGGCTATGAACCAAAAAAGAACCAGCGAAAAGGAATACTACGTTATTGACATTGCTCACATCGCCAAAAGCGTGTGGCGCAGACTGTGGGTGGTTATAGTTTCAGGCTTTTTAACTGCGGCAATCGCCTTCTCGATAGCGGCGTTTGCAATTCAGCCCACATATTCTTCTTCAATTATGCTTTACGTTAACAACAGCTCGTTCACGGTAGGCGATATCGGCTTCAGCATAAGCTCGTCTGAAATCACTGCGGCGCAAAGCCTTGTTAAGACATACACCGTTCTTCTCAAAAACAGAACAACCCTTGAAAAAATAATCAGCACAACAAAGGTTGATTACACCTGGGAAGAGCTTTATGAAATGATTGAAGCCGAGCCTGTTAACGAAACGGAAATTATGCAGGTTACCGTTACGGCAACTGACCCTTATGAGGCTGAAAAAATTGCAAACGGAATTGCCGTTGTTCTGCCCAAGCGTGTTTCTGAAATTGTTGAAGGCAGCTCAATGGCCGTTGTTGACTCGGCAAAGGCGAACACAGAGAAGGTTGCACCAAGCCAGACTACATACACATTAATCGGTTTTATTCTCGGCGTTCTTGTTTCGCTGCTCGTTTTGATTGTTCTTGCAATGCTTGATAACACAATTCACGACGAAGAATTTATCCTTAACAACTTCGGCTACCCGATACTTGCAAAAGTTCCTGACCTTATGAATGCAGGTTCCAAAAAGTACGGCTATTACAGTTAAAGAGAAAGGAAGGGTAAGCTGATATGTTTGGTAAATCAAAAGCAAGTTTCAATTCAAATACCGCCGACACAAGAACTTTGCACAAAAACCTTGAATTCACGGCTGTTGAACAGTATAAGCTGCTCAGAACAAACCTTTCCTTCACTCTGCCGGAAGATGAAAAATGCTCCATCATCGGCGTTACAAGCGCAATGAGAGGCGAAGGCAAAAGCACAACAGCCGTTAACCTCGCTTACGTTATGGCTGAAAGCGGCAAAAAGGTTTTGCTGATTGACGGCGATATGCGTCTGCCTAGCGTTGCAAAAAAAATGGGACTCAACAATAATTTCGGTCTGACAGACCTGCTCAGAGGAGCTTCGTCAATTCAGATGAGCGAATTCAAATCGCCGGAATTCAATAACTGGTATATAGTCCCCTCGGGTGCTTTGCCCCCCAACCCTTCAGAACTTCTCGGCTCAACAAGAATGAAAAACGTTCTTCTCTCTTTTGCGGAGAATTTTGACTGCATCATAATTGACCTTCCGCCTGTCAATCTGGTTTCCGACGCTCTTGCAGTGTCAAAATACATCAGCGGTATGGTTGTTGTTGTGAGAGAGGATTACACAGAAAAAAAAGAGCTTGAAAACTGCTTCAGGCAGCTTCGCCTTTCTGACGTAAACGTTCTTGGCTGCGTTATTAACGATTATAAGATCAGTAAAGGCTCTTACGGCAAATATAAGTATAAGCGCAATTACAGAAATTACGGCGAACACGTTAAATAACAAGAGGGTGATGATATGACAGATTTTCATACTCACATCCTGCCCGCAGTTGATGACGGCAGCAAAAGCGTTGCCGAAAGCATCGGAATGCTGGCTGAGCTTGCAAAGCAAGGAATAACCAAGGCTGTTGCAACGCCGCATTTCTATGCAAACGATGAATCCGTTGAAGCGTTTATTGCAAGAAGGCAAAAGGCATATGATCAGCTTGCAAAAGAAATGCCGTCAGACTTACCTGAAATTCTTCTCGGTGCAGAAATCAGATACTATGAAGGTTTGAGCCGGCTCGATAGACTTGAATCGCTTTGCATTCAGGGTTCGCGGCTTTTGCTTGTTGAGATGCCCGAACGCAAATGGCCGGAATCAACTATCAGAGAAATAACCGACCTTGCTTCAAGCGACAGGTTCATCCCTGTTTTGGCACACATCGAACGGTGCATTTTTTATCAGAGCGAAACCACGTTTTGCAGACTTCTCGAAAACGGCGTGCTTATGCAGATAAACGCAAGCTTTCTGAACGGTTCATTCTCAAAATTCAAAGCAATAAAACTGGCAAAAAAGAGCAGAATTCACTTTATCGGCTCTGATTGTCACAATCTTAACGAGCGTGCACCTGACACCGGCAAGGCCTATGAGGTGCTTCAAAAAAGGCTCGGCAAAGCCTACACGGCTGATTTTATTGGTTTTACAAATAATTATTTAAAATAAATTTGAAAGGTTGATAATTATGAAAAAGTTTTTGGCAATCATTATGGCAATGGTACTCGCATTCTCCGTAAGCGTTATCGCATTTGCGAACGGCGGTTTCATTGCAAGCCCTTCGGGCAACAAAGCTCCCGAAATCGTTGAAATCGTTTACGACGAAGACTCCTGTGAACCCGAAATAGTTGTAACACCTTATGCTGAGCGTCACAAGCTTGATGACAAGAGAAGAGCAGACCTTGAAAAGGCATACGACGAAATCGCAGCCAACGCAGACCTCACAAAGATTTGCTCCGACCTTATTGCTATCGCAAAAGCAAAGGGTTCCGACCCTCTTAACCTCGGCGTAAGCGACCTTTTTGACGTTACCGCTTACCACACAAAGAATGACCACAAATATTGCGGTATGGTAACACTCACACTTTCCGCTGAAACACTCAAAAACTTTGTTGCTCTTATTCACCGTGACCCCGAAACAGGTAAATGGGAAAACGTTGATGAAGCAACTGTTGATGCAACTGAGAGCACTCTCACCTTCCAGTGCAGAGATTTCTCTCCCTTTGCAATCGTTGTTGATAAAAAAGCAGGCACAATTCCTCCCACAGGTGAATCAAGCCTTCAGCTCCAGATTATCATTCCTGCTGCAATTATGGTAGTTTCTGCAATTTCTCTTGCAGGCGTTCTCATCGTTCTTAAGAAGAAAAAGCAGGAAGCATGAGCAGTAAATACACAGCAAAGCAAAAGAGAATAAAAGCGTTGAGGTATGCCGCAATTATTCTTGCGGTTATCCTTGTTGTGTCCTTTGTGATGTTGATGCTTGCAATCTGGGAAAAAAATCACAGCAAGTTTACAGGTCAAAGCTCCGGCACGGCAACGGCTGAAATAACCTTTAACGGCATTGATTACACGCTCAAAGACGGAATCGAAACCGTTCTTGTTCTCGGTCTTGATAAATTTGAGGGTCAAGACGTTGACTCTTACAATAACGATAAGCAGGCGGACTTTCTGATGCTCCTTGTTATTGACCACAATGCAAAGCAATGCACTGCTCTGCATATTAACCGTGACACAATGGCGCTGATGCCAATTCTCGGCGTTGCAGGCGACCAGGTCGGAACAATCACAAAACAGATTGCTCTTGCTCACACTTACGGCAACGGCAGAGAAGTCAGCTGCCGCAACACGGCGGACACGGTTTCATGGCTTCTTCATAACATCCGCATTGACCACTATATCTCCGTAACAATGGACGCTGTTCCCGTTTACACTGATTTACTCGGCGGCGTTGAGGTGGAAGTGCTTGATGACTTCACGGGTATTGACGATACGCTTATCAAGGGCGAAACGGTTACTCTCACAGGCGAACGCGCGCTCAATTATGTCAGAACCCGTTACGGTCTTGAAGACAGCTCGAACGAGCACAGAATGCTTCGCCAGAGGCAATATATAGACGCTGTATACGAAAAATCACTGGCTCGCTTTGAAAGCGACGGTGAGTTCATCATCAACGCCGGCACCAAGCTTGCCGATTACGTTGTTTCTGACTATACACTCAGCGGTATGCAGCAGCTTGCCGAAACGCTTTCAGGCTATGAGTTCACCGAAATCCGTGAGCTTGAGGGCAAAAACGTTATGGGCGAAAAGCACATTGAGTTTTATCCCGACGAAACATCAGTAACAAAAACTGTTGTTGACTTGTTCTATGAACCCAAGAATTAACTGACACAAACAACAAAGGAGCATCAGGCTGATGGCAAAAACAGGCGAACCCAGAATTGAACAGATGCAAAAGCCCCGCCGGCAAATTGAGCTTGCAAACAAGCCTGTTTATGAAATCATCAAGAGGCTTATGGATATAATTTTTGCTGTTGTTGCCATTGCAGTGCTCTTTGTTCCTTGTGTTATAATTTCAATTATAATTATGATTGACAGTCCCGGTGCACCGCCGATTTTCGTTCAGACCCGTGTTGGTAAAAACGGCAAAGAGTTCAAGTTTTACAAATTCAGGTCAATGGTTCCCAATGCAGAAACAATGCTTGAAGGTCTGCTTGAAAGCAACGAGATGGAGGGTCCTGCATTCAAAATAGCAGATGACCCGAGAATAACAAGATTCGGCCGTTTTTTGCGTCGTTCCTGCATTGACGAAATCCCGCAACTTCTCAACATTCTGAAAGGTGATATGTCTTTGGTTGGTCCGAGGCCTCCCTTACCCAGAGAGGTTGCAATGTATGACGATTATCAGATGCAGCGTTTGCTTGTAACTCCCGGCCTGACCTGTTACTGGCAGGTGCAGCCGCAGAGAAACAGCATATCATTTGACGACTGGATGCTATGCGACCTCGAATACATAGAAAACCGAAGCCTTAAAACAGACACTATAATCTTTTTCAAAACATTCTGCGTAGTTTTTTGTATGGATGGTAAATAATACACAATCCCCTGCTTCGGCAGGGGTAATCTTATTTTAATCAAAAGCAAAGGTGAGCATTATTAAGATTTATTGGAAGCTCTTTGCAACTTTTGCAAAAATCGGAGCAATGACCTTTGGCGGCGGCTATGCAATGCTGCCGATTCTGCAAAGAGAAGTTGTTGAAAAACAAAAATGGGCAACCGAAGAAGAATTGATGGATTATTTTGCCATAGGTCAGTGCACACCCGGCATTATCGCCGTAAACACCGCCACATTTATCGGGCAGAAAAACAAGGGCGTTCTCGGCGGAATATTTGCAACTCTCGGTCTTGTTACTCCGTCACTCATCATTATCTCGCTGCTTGCAGGCGTTATTGAGGCCTTTTCGCACATAGCCTGGGTTCAGCACGCTTTCGGCGGAATCCGTGTTTGTGTATGTGTGCTGATTATAAATGGAGTAATCAAGCTGCTGAAAAAAGCGGTTATTGATAAATTCACGTTTGTTATTTTTGCCGCCGTTGCGGCTGCCGCATTTTTCACGGATTTAAGCCCCGTTATCTTTGTTCTTCTTGCTGCCGTAATCGGCATTGTAATCAAGAATGTGGGAGGTAAAAAGAAATGATTTTCTTAAAGCTGTTCTTTTCCTTCTTCAAAACGGGTCTTTTCGCCGTTGGCGGCGGAATGGCAACAATCCCCTTCCTCTATGAAATGGCTGATTCAACAGGCTGGTTCACGCGCAATGACCTTGCCAATATGATAGCAGTCAGTGAATCAACGCCCGGCCCCATAGGCGTTAATATGGCTACCTACGTCGGCTTTATAACCGGATCAAAGGTTGCAGGCATACCGACAGCAATTCTCGGCGCAGTTACTGCAACTCTCGGACTTATATCCCCTGCCGTTATCATCATTCTGATTGTTGCAACGTTTCTCAAAAATTTTAAAGATAACAAGCAGCTTAATAATGCTTTTTACGGTTTGCGCCCTGCATCAACGGGTCTTATCGCGGCTGCAGGCATTAGCGTTGCGGTTACGGTGATTTTTCCTGAAGCTTTTTCTTTTGCTTCGTTTAATCTGAAGGGTGCTGTACTTGCGGCCATACTGCTTGCGCTGACAAACATCAAACAGCTCAAAAAGCTGCACCCCATTGTTTTTATTGCTGCATCGGCAGTAATTGGTATAATATTTAAAATGTAATATAATTATAAAGCGCAACCTCCTGCGGTATAATCCGCAAGAGGTTGTTTTTATTTACCTATTATATTGTTTTCATCTGTAACTTTACCCACGCATTTAGTGTTTATTACATAATCTGCATCAAAAACATTATCTGTAACTTCCGCTTCGGCAAGATATTCAAGGCAGAATGCGTGCTTGCCCTCATACGGTTTTTCAAATGTATTTCCGCTTACATTCAGCTTGCCGTGAACAAAATGGGTTGACTGCTCATTCATAACCTTTGGCGAATATCTGATAACAGGTGAGGTTTGCCACGTTTTGCCGAATTCACAGGCAGTAACGGTGTTGTTTCTGAAAACGACCTGCTTTGTATAACCCGATTCAAACCAGAAATTGCAGTCATCTTCAAGAAGCAGAGCAGGTCCCCAGAGGTGGTCAAACCTGTTGTTTTCAATAACCACCTCTCCCCTTGTGGTGCAAAGAATTCCTCTGCCCGAGGTCGGACCGAACTCGCAGCCCAAAACGTGAAGGTCGGGTGTCCAGGTTGCGTTTTCAACAACATCTTTGCCGATAACAGCTTCACCCGGAACAGGTCTGTCAACAACAAGCCTTATGTCGGTATCGTTGAGCCTTTCAAACGAAACAACCCTTGTCTGTGCATAAGGCGCAAGGGTATCCCAGCGGATAAATTCAAGCTCGTCTCCGCTTTCAAATGCCTGAAATCCCCAGCTTTCGTCGTGCATAAAACGCACAACCATACTGTTTTCGTTTGCTTCAATTATGCGCAGATGTGTGCCGTGAACGTTTACGTAATCATCGTGTGCTCCGCTCGCCTTACAGTTTTCAACTGTTAGTTTACCCTTGCAGCCTGAAAACTGAAAAAAATCGGCAGTGCTGGCAATTGTTCTGCCTGCTTTGGGAGTAAAATCACAGTTTCTGTAGGTAACGTTTTCGCAAAACTGCGAAACCATACCCAGACCGTGCATAAACATCATTCTGATATTTTCAAACTCAAGATTTTTGCATCTCTGAAAAAGACTGCCCGTGGCATCTCTGACAATATTGCGTGTCTGATAAACACAGCCCTCTTCAAATCTGACGGTCTTATCCGCAGGATAAAGGCGAAGAGTTTTTTCATCGAGCTGTTCGATTTTTTCAAAAACCATATCGTTTCTGTTGAAGTCTTTTGTTGTTTTGGTTTCAGGGTTAAAAACCTTGATATGTCTGCGGTTGCCGTTGCATCTGTCCGCCCAGAAATAAGTGCCGTCTGCGCTCTGCTCGCCGTGCCAGAGGATTGAATTATCCTCAACATCAAAAAGGCAGTCATCATTGACCTTTATAACACAGCTTTCGCCCTCATCAGCAATAACGGTGAATTCGCTCATTGTGGGGCAGGCATAGTCAAAGCAGATATTTCTGACGGTAATGTTTTCGCACCTGTCAAAAAGCATCGGTGTCATCTTTCCGTGAATGATCACGGTTGCTCCGTTGCCGTCAATAACTATGTTCTTCTTGTTCTGCAAAAAAATTGCTGCACAGCGGTAACCGTCAGGGTTTTCGTGCCGTTTTGCAGTGTTTGAACAGTATATTCCCCGTATTTCAACAGAATCATCCTGACGCACTTGATAAATCCCATCTTTTTCAAGGGTTACCGTATCGCCGTCTTTAACATTCAGAAACAAATTGCAAAAGCTGTTCATCCGCCCACAACCTTTCGGGATAATGGCTATATTATAAAACAAACCTCAATAAAACACAATAAATTGACAGAATTATTTTGTTAATTCAAAAAATTCCGTTGCAAACCGAGCCGTTTTGTTGTTTAATATAATTATAGTATTATAAAAAAGGTTGAATATAATGAACATACTTAACACACCCGTTTCAATTTATGGCAGAGAAATCAAAAACAGGATAGTTTTTCACCCAATGGAGGGCTGTGACGGCACAAGAAACGGCGGCATTGACGAGCTCACAAGGCGCAGATATCTGCGTTTTGCACGCTCGGGTGCAGGCATAATCTGGTTTGAAGCAACCGCTGTTTGTGCAGATGGCAGAGCCAACCCACGCCAGCTTTATCTGAACGAGGAAACGAAGAACGGTTATGCAGAACTGCTCAAAGAGATGCGTGAGGTTGCAGTTAAGGAATTCGGCTTTGCGCCTGTTATTATAGTTCAGCTCACTCACAGCGGCAGGTTCAGCAAACCCAACGGAACACCCGAACCGATTGTTGCATACAGAAACAGCCATTGGGAAAATGGCAAGGAAAATCAGCCTTATACCCTTGCAAGTGACGAATACTGCGATGATATCCCTCATAAATATGCCGTTGCCTCTGCTCTCGCAAAGGAA
The DNA here is from genome assembly GCA_045536235.1 of Acutalibacteraceae bacterium. GTDB lineage: Bacteria > Bacillota > Clostridia > Oscillospirales > Acutalibacteraceae > UBA8612. Next base: position 17,358 of record JAZSND010000005.1, read on the forward strand.
GTCGGCTTTGACGGAATTGACGTTAAATGCTGCCACGGTTATCTTTTCAACGAATTTTTAAGTGCATATGAGCGTGAGGGGCGCTACGGCGGCTGCCTTGAAAACAGAGCGAGGCTCTATCTTGACTGCATTGACAGCGTAAAGCGTGCAGTCGGTAACGAAATATTTGTTACAACAAGGCTCAATGCCTGCGACTGCTTCCCCTACCCTTACGGCTACGGAGTTAACGCAGAAAATGAAATTGACCTCAGCGAAACAAAGGTAATCATAAACGAGCTGAAAAAACGGGGTGTTGAGCTTATCAATTTAACGCTCGGCAATCCTTATCTTATACCGCACTTTAACCGTCCGTGCATCAACGCCCCCGAGGACGGCAGAATCGGTATGGAGAGAATATATAACGTTACAAAAGAATTGAAAGCGGCTTTCCCCGATATCCGTTTTATTATGTCAGGCTTAAGCTTTGAGGGCGAAAACGCTCTTGAATATGCGGCAAAGGCAATTGAAAACGGAGTAACGGATTTTGCAGGCTTCGGCAGAATGACGTTTGCTTACCCCGATTTTTACAGAGATTACTTAAAAAACGGCAAGCTTGACAAAAGCAAGGTCTGCCTCAAGTGCAGCAAGTGCACCGAGCTTATGCGCAACGCAAGCGTTGCCGGCTGCCCTGTCAGGGACAGCGAAACATATATGCCCTATTATCGCAAAGACGTTTTGAAAAAATAAGGAGGCTTTATTATGGTTGCAGTTATCACAGGCGGCAGCAGAGGTATCGGCAAAGCGATTGCCGAAATGCTGCTTAATAAAGGGTTCAGCGTTATCGTTTCGTCAAGAAACGGCAATGCACAGACCGATGAGCTTTGCAGCAGATATCCCGACAGAGCCTTCTTTTTTGCGGCAGATATATCAAAAGAAGCAGATATTGATGCACTTGCCGCATTTGCAGAAGAAAAATTCGGCAAGATTGATTTACTTGTCAACAACGCAGGTGTTGCGCCCAAAGAAAGAAAAGATATTCTGGAAATAACTCCCGAAGATTTTGACTACGTTGCCGATATCAACCTTAAAGGCACGTTTTTTGTAACGCAGAAATTCGTTCCGCTTCTTGCAAAAAATAACGGCGCAAGAATAGTCAATATCTCGTCAATGTCGGCTTATACGGCATCTGTCAACCGAGGCGAATACTGCATTGCAAAAGCTGGGATTTCAATGGTAACAAAGCTTTTTGCCGCAAGGCTTGCCGAATACGGCATAAGCGTTATTGAAATCAGACCCGGTATTATTGAAACAGATATGACCGCCAAGGTCAAAGAAAAATATGAAAAGCTTATCAGCGACGGCATAACCCCCATAAAACGTATGGGTCAGCCCGAGGACGTTGCAAAATGCGTTGGGGCAGTTGCAGACGGAAACTTTGACTTCTGCACAGGCACGGTTATTGATTGCGACGGCGGCTTTAACGTGAGATGCTTATGAGAAAGATTTATGATGCAATAATTATCGGCAGCGGTGCGGCAGGCTACGGAGCTGCTGACAGCCTTTTTAAAGCAGGCATAACCGACATAGCCGTTGTTACGGAAAATCGATTTTGGGGCACATCAAGAAACACAGGCAGCGACAAGCAGACTTACTATAAAATTTCAATGGACGGTTTTTCGCAGGATAGTCCTTATAAAATGGCGCAAGATATCTGCTCGCTCGGCTGCTGCGACGGCGTTAAGGCATATAAGCAGGCAGTTAACAGCGCAAGGTGTTTTATGCGCCTTTGTGATTACGGAGTGAACTTTCCCAAAGACGAATTCGGCGGTTACCCCGGCTATAAAACTGACCACGATAACACATCAAGAGCAACGTCAATCGGTCCTCTCACTTCAAAAGCAATGACAGAAAAGCTTGAAAAAGAGGTTATTGAAAACAACAGAACACCCGTTCTTGATAACAGACAGGTAACGGAGATAATAGCTGATGCAGACGGTGTTTCGGGCGTTGTTGTGCTCAACACAGTCAGCGGTAAACACGAAATAATTGCCGCCAAAAATGTTATCGTTGCAAGCGGTGCGCCTGCCTGCATTTATGAAAACTCTGTTTACCCTCATTCACAGCACGGTATGACAGGGGTTATGATTAGCGCAGGCGTAAGCCTTTGCAACTATTCACAGTGGCAATACGGTCTTTCTTCCGTTGACTTCCGCTGGAACGTTTCGGGCAGTTTTATGCAGGTTATCCCCCGTTTTGTCAGCATTGATGAAAGCGGAAATGAAACAGAGTTTCTGCGTGAGGCTTTTGAAAATGATGCAGAGCTTTGCAGTACAGTATTTTTAAAAGGTTATCAATGGCCTTTCAGCGTTGACAGAATAGAATTATCCTCAAAAATTGATATAGCTGTTCATCAGCAGACATCGCTTGGCAGAAGGGTTTATCTTGACTATACCAAGAACCCTGAAGGCTTTGATTTTGAAAGACTTTCTGACGAAGCAAAGGAATATCTTTCCGCTGTGGGAGCAACGGGCGGCACACCCATTGAAAGGCTCAAAAAGCTAAACCCAAAAGCGATTGACGTTTATGCAAACAACGGCATAGATATTACAAAAGAAAAGCTCCGCATCGCAGTTTGCGCCCAGCATAACAACGGCGGCGTTTATACAGACGAAAACTATCAGAGCGAAATCAGCGGTCTTTACGTCATAGGCGAAGCGGCAGGCTCGTTTGGCTTAACAAGACCCGGCGGCTCGGCACTCAACGACACGCAGGTTGGCGGTTTTGTTTGCGCTGAACATATCAAAGATTTCGGCAACAGAACGGTAAACGAAGAAGCTCTTGCTGCGGCAGAGCAGAAAGCAAAAGAGTTTGCAGACAGCTTTGTTGTTGACGGTAACGTTGACTATTCCGACGTAAAAACTGAAATGAGCCGCTCTGCTTCGTTTATCCGAAATTATGAAGAATGCGTTGACTTGCTTGAAAAAGTTAACGGCACCGTTAAAAACTATCCGCAAAGGCACAAATCATTGAGCGATTATTATTATGACCGTGATATGCTTATTGCCGCAAAGGCTCTGCTTGAAGCAATAACCGCCGAAATGCCTCTGACAGGCAGCAGAGGCGGTGCGGCAATTATAAAAAACGGTAATATTATTGAAGAAAACAAGGATTACAGGCAATATCTTACGCTGACAAAAGACGGCGAAATACGCTTTATAAAGGTTTCGCCGATACCCGTTACAAACAAACCGTTTGAAGCATACCTCAACGAAATTTGATTAAGGGAGCAATTTTATGGATTTTGTAAGAGCTACCGATTTATACAAGAAAAATCCCACGGAAGAAAATCTCAATTTACTCGCAAACGAGCTTGTCGGCGCAATGACACTCAGCGAAAAGCTTGATATGCTCAAAGGTCACGCTATGGCCGTTACCGCAAAAAACTTTTTGAAAAACGGCAGATTCTATAATGCCGAGCCCTACCCTGCAGGCGGCTGCAAAAGGCTGAAAATACCCGAAATTCTTTTTACCGACGGCCCCAGAGGTATTGTGTTGCGCCACAGCACGTGCTTCCCTGTTTCAATGCTCCGAGGTGCGGCTTTTGACGATGAGCTTGAATACCGTGTGGGTGAGGTTTTTGCAAAAGAAGCAAGCGCAGGCGGTGCCAATCTTTTTGCAGGTATATGCATCAATCTTTTGCGCAACCCGATGTGGGGCAAAACACAGAAAACCTATGGCGAGGACCCGTTTCTGCTTGGCAAAATGGGCGTTGCGCTTACAAAGGCTATGCAGGATAACGGCATCATCGCCTGCCCGAAGCACTATGCTTGCAACAGCATTGAGGATTTACGCTTCAGCGTTGACGTAAAAGCTGACGAGAGAGCCCTGCACGAGGTTTATCTGCCTCATTTCAAAAAATGCGTTGATGCGGGCGCAATGTCAATTATGGGCGCTTACAACAGGGTTAACGGCACCTATTGCTGCGAAAACAAGCCGTTGCTGACAGATATTCTGCGCAATAAATGGGGCTTTGACGGCTTTACGATTTCTGACTTTTTCTTTGGCATTTACGATGCCGCAAGAAGCTTTAACGCAGGTCTTGATATCGAAATGCCCTACACTTTCAGATATGCATTTATCGGCAACAGGGTCAAAAAGGGCGATATCAGCAAAGCTGACGTTGACGTAAGCGTGGGCAGAATTCTGCGTGCAATGCTCCGCACTTTCTCAAAATACAAAAAATATCCCGAATCGGTTATTCTTTCAAAAGAGCACACAGACCTTGCCCGTGAGGTTGCGGCAAAGGGTATGGTGCTTCTTAAAAACGAAAACCAAACTCTGCCTGTTGCCGACGGCAAAAGAATTGCCGTTATCGGCAGATATGCTGATAAGATCAACACGGGCGACCACGGCAGCAGTAACGTTTTCAGCCCCTATACCGTTACACCCTATGAGGGTCTCAAAAACAGATTCGGCGAGAAAAACGTTGCAGTTTATAACGGCTGTGACACCAAAAAGGCAAAAGAAACTGCCGCAGGCTGTGACTATATTGTTGCCTGTGTCGGCAGCGACTGGCTTCAGGAGGGCGAATTCCTTGTAAATATGGGCAACGTTAAGAAAAAACCGAAAGGCTCGGGCGGCGACAGAGTTAATCTGCATCTTCCCGAAGAGGACGTTGCTCTTATCAAAGCTCTTGCCGAATGCGGCAAAAAGCTTGTTGTTAACATTATGGGCGGCAGTGCTTACGTTATCAATGATTGGTCCGACTGCGCAGATGCAATTATGATGAGCTTTTACAGCGGTCTTGAGGGCGGCAACGCTCTTGCAGACATCATCAGCGGCGATAAAAACTTTGGCGGCAAGCTTCCCTTTACCGTTGCCAAAGATGCCGGGGATTACCCCGATTTCCGTCACATCGGTGCAGAAAATAAAGAAATTGATTACGGTTACTATCACGGCTACACTCTGTTTGAAAAGAAAAACATTGAGCCTGATTACGCTTTCGGTTTCGGTCTTTCCTATACCGAGTTTGAAATTAAAAATGCCGCCTGCAAGAAGAATGCGGATACCGTTACGGTTTCAGCCGAGGTTGCAAATATCGGCAACGTTGACGGCGACGAGGTTTTGCAGGTTTACGTCGGCAGCAATAACACCGAGGCTGACCGCCCCGTTAAGCTTCTCAAGGGCTTCAAGCGCATCAGCGTTGAAGCAAACAAAACCGAAAAGGCACAGATTGACGTTGAAATTGAGGATATCAGATTTTATGACCCTGAAAGCGGCGAATGGGTGCTTGACGGTGAATATACCGTTTATCTGGGCACAAGCAGCAGCAACGCTTCACCCGTTGCAACAATTCAGTTCTGAGGTGATAAAATGAAAAGCCGTCCCTATTCACCAGATGAATTTATGGCAGGTCTTTACGGAAAGCTGTATACCGACCCCTATGCCGAAGCCAAAACAAAAGAAGACGCTCTTGCCATAGGCAAAGAAATAAGAGAAAAAGTAAAAAGCATTTTTTCAACAGACTTTCTCTGCGGTGGTAATTATAAGCTTGAAAAAGTCGGGAAGGTGCTTGAATATAAAGAATATACCTTGCAGAAGTATAGCTTTGAGATTTGCGAGAATCTTAAAACAGCGGTTTACTTACTGACCCCGAAAAAGATAAAAACCTCTGCGCCTGCAGTGGTCGCCCTGTGCGGTCACGGCTACGGAGTCAGGCAGATTTTGGGCATATCAAAAAGCGGCAATAAAAAGCACGTCAGATATCTTGACAATTACCAAAAGTATTTTGCTGTTGAGCTTGCCAAAAGAGGCTGTGTTGTTGCCGCACCGGAGCTTTTCGGGTTTGGCGAAGCAAGGCTTAAAAAAGATTTGATAAAGCCGTTTTATATCAGCTCCTGCGACGAGCTTTCTCACCATCTGCTCCCCTATGGCCTGACTACTGCATCAATCAGAGTTATGCAGGCGGTTGCCTGCGGCAAAATTCTGCTTAACCAAAAATGCGTTGACCCTGAAAGGCTCGGCGTTATGGGCATATCGGGCGGCGGACTGACGGCACTTTACGCTTCGGTTATTGACGAAAGCTTTAAGAAAACCGTTATCAGCGGCTACGTCAACACCTTTGAAAGCAGCATTCTTTCAATGTGGCATTGCCCCGATAACTATATACCTAATATTCTTACCGTTGGCGAAATCTATGACTTTGCCGCAAGCCTTGCACCGAGAAAGCTGCTGATTGAAAGCGGAACAAAAGATAAGCTTTTTCCGATTGAAGCGAGCAAAAGAGCTCACGCTGAAATCAGAAACGTATATTCACTTATCGGTGCATCGAATAAGCTTCAGATTGACGTTTTTGAGGGCAAACACAGTGTAAGCGGCAGAAAATCATTTGACTTTTTAGCTGAATAAGAATAAAGACACCGTTCAGATGCAACGCAAAATGAAACGGTGTCTTTTTTTATTATTTCATCGGTTCAAGGGTAACGCAGATTTCAGCTTTCATTACGCCATCAAGGTGAACGGTCAGCTTGTTTATATCGGGATATTCAGCATCATATTCATAAGCACCGCCCAAAGCAACCGCAGGCATAACGGTAAATTCACCGTCGCCGTAAAGAGTTGCCTTCATCTGTTTGCCGTTGATTGTTAGAACTGCGCTTTTGCCGTTTTCAGATATTTCAATATCCGCTTTGGTGTGCATAAACCAATAGATTTCGCTCGGTACGGCGCACCTGACGCTATCCGTGATTTTCAGCGACGTGCCGCTGTTATAAAGACCGAACTTTCTGGTTACTTCAGTTGCAGCGTTCATACGGTAAGCGTCGGTCATATCAAGGGTTGCAAGCACTCCGTCGCCTGTTTCTTCAAAGTCCGTAAACTTGCACTCGGCAAGCACATATTGGTCATCAAGAGTCATATCGGGGTTTATAACAAGCGTGTTCTGACCCTCTGCACGCTTGCAGTAGTTTTTCCATCTGCCGCCTGCAGGCAGATTTGTGAAATAACCTGGTGCGTCATAGCTGCCGGGGCCAAGCTCCTCTGCCCATCTTTCACCCATTGCATCAAACACAAAGGTTCCTATATCGAGGTCGCCGTGGTTGATGAAGTTATAGCCGCTTTTTATGCCTGCAAAGGTTGCATTTTCATCAAGATATGCGCTTCTTGCAAGAAAAAGCTCCTGGCCGACGTCAGACGGCATATATACTGTAAGCGGCTCCGAGCTGAAATCAGAGCTTTCGGCGGTGTAGCCTCTGTCATACCACAAAAGTGAAAGGGCGTCTTCTTTGCCCGAGCCGTTGCGTTCAACGTTAGCCGAAGTATCGGGGGCAAACTGCGTCGGTTCATCCCACATCTGATAAACAGCAAGCAAAGGCAAATCGTATTCGGCGGCATACCAGTGAAGAACGGGCGTGAAGCAATATCTGTTCTTGTTGTCACCGTAATTGAAAACACCGGTCGGTGTGGTTATGTAAGCAGGGAATTTGCCGAGCTGAATGAAGCCGTCGGTTTCTGAAAGCCCGTAATCAGTGCCGAAACAGTTCTTTGAGGTTGCAACAAAATAAACTATGGCATTCATACCTGAGTTGCTGTAACCCGGACCTTCGGCATAAACGCCGCCCGGTACGAAATTCTCAAAAGCTATGGGCATATTGGCATAGCACATTGAAAGGAATTCCGCCGCTTCATCGGGGAAATAATCCGCAAACGCCATACAGGCAATGCCTATTCCGCCGTAGCAAATACTGTTCCAGTTGTTTTTTGACCAGGTGAACCAGTTTTTGAGGTAGTTTTTTGAAAGCGCAGGCTCAACGGCATATTCAAGCGTTTTTTCAGCAAGCAAATCCTTTTGCTCCTGCGTCAGATAATCAAAAAACCAGTCATAACCGATTGCAACGGCAAACGCCATTTCAGCCGTTGCAAGAAAGTGACTTGTGCACCAATCACCGTAGCTGCAAACGTTTTCAAGCTCGAGCCACGCTCTGTCGGCATACTTTTTATCGCCCGTCATCTGCCACGCACAGCCGAGAATAACCATTCTGTTGATAACCTCACGGGATATGGGAAGAATGCTGTCCTCTTCATCAAGCTCATAGGGCATGACGGGGTAAATATCAAGGTCAAGCAAACCGTTTGCGTTATCAATAACGGAATCCGACAGACCGCCTGCATATTCGTTTTGCGTGCCGTTTTTATATTCTGACCTTGCAACGTCAAAGTTTTCTTTGGTTGCGAGCACATACGGGTGAGCCTGCTCGTTCAGACCGATTGCCTCTTTAAGCTCCTTTTTGCTCACAGCACCGCTGTTTCTGTTCAGAGAAATATAGTCCGCTCCGACCTTCACTATATCGGGAATAACGGCAAGATAAGGAATGATTTTTGTTATCCCCGACCCTGAAACAAGCATAACAAACGCAGAAAGAATTGCCGCAAGGCTCTTTAAAATTATCATAAGCTCTCCCCTTTTAATTTAAGTTGCCGATTATATTATATTTTAACTGACAGCATATGTCAATTGCAGGCAAATTGTTTTAATATGCTCGGCAAAAATATGTTGTAAATAAAAGTTATTGATATTTGTTTTTACGTGTGATATACTTTTATAAATTGCAATCAAACAAAAAGAGGTATGAAAATGAACATTGCAAAAGATATTTTATACATCGGCGTTAATGACCACAGCATCGACCTTTTTGAGGGCCAGTATATTGTTCCCAACGGTATGTCCTATAACTCCTATGCTATTATCGACGATAAAATTGCAATTATGGACACCGTTGATGCCGCTTTCACCGAAGAATGGCTTGGCAACATCAAAGCTGCTCTTGGCGGCAAAAAACCCGATTATCTGGTTGTTCACCATATGGAGCCTGACCATTCGGCAAACATTGCAAATTTTGTTAATGAATATCCCGAGGCAAAAATTGTTTCGTCCGCAAAAGCATTTTCGATGATGAAAAACTTCTTCGGCACAGATTTTGCTGACAGACAGGTCGTTGTCGGCGGCGGCGATACTCTTTCGCTCGGCAAGCACGAGCTGACCTTTGTGACAGCACCTATGGTTCACTGGCCTGAGGTTATAGTTTCATATGACAGCACGGATAAAATTCTCTTTTCCGCTGACGCTTTCGGCAAATTCGGCGCACTTGATGCCGATGAAGACTGGGCGTGCGAAGCAAGAAGATACTATTTCGGCATTGTAGGCAAATACGGCGCACAGGTTCAGCTTCTTCTCAAAAAAGCTGCTGCACTTGATATTCAGACCATCTGCCCTCTCCACGGTCCCATTCTCACTGAAAACCTCGGTTATTACCTCAACCTTTATAACACCTGGTCATCATATCAGACCGAATCAGATGGCGTTATGATTGCTTACACTTCGGTTTACGGCAACACCAAAAAGGCTGTTCTGGAGCTTGCAGAGCTGCTCAAAGCCAAGGGCTGCCCGAAGGTTGCCGTTAATGACCTTGCAAGATGCGATATGGCAGAGGCGGTTGAGGATGCATTCAGATACGGCAAAATCGTGCTCGCAACAACAACCTATAACGGCGAGATTTTCCCGTTTATGCGTGAGTTCATAAACCACCTGACAGAGAGAAACTTCCAGAATAAAACCGTTGGTCTTATTGAAAACGGCAGCTGGGCGCCTCTTGCTGCAAAGGTTATGAGAGAGATGCTTGAAAAGAGCAAAAATCTTGCGTTCACGGAAAACACTGTCAAGATTTTGTCTGCCCTCAACGCAGACAGCCGAGCACAGCTTGAAGCTCTTGCTGATGAGCTTTGCAAATAATATTCAACGGAATCCGCACACAGCGGATTCCGTTTTTATCTGATATTACATAATAAACAATTAATCTGTAATAATGTTCAAAAATTCTGCTGATTGGTGAATTGAATTGGCGCCGTTTGCGTGATATAATTGTCGGGACATTTAGAAAAGATAATACATATTATAAAATATAAACAAAAGAAAGGTTTGCACGTAATGATAAGCAACACTATTCTGGATGCTGTCGGCAACACACCGATTATCAGACTTCAGCATATGACAAGTCCCGACGATGCAGAGATTCTTGTTAAGTTTGAGGGTCTTAACGTTGGCGGTTCAATCAAAACAAGAACAGCACTCAATATGATTAACGATGCAGAGCAAAAAGGTCTGCTTAACGAAAACACCGTTATTGTTGAACCCACAAGCGGCAACCAGGGCATTGGCCTTGCCCTTGTCGGCGCAGTCAAGGGATACAAAGTCAAAATCATTATGCCCGATTCCGTAAGTGAAGAACGCCGTAAGCTTGTTGAGCATTACGGTGCCGAAGTTGTTCTTATTCACGATGCAGGCAACATCGGCAAGTGCATCGAAGAATGCCTTGAGCTTGCGCTTAAAATGAAAGCTGAAGACCCTAACGTCTTTGTTCCCCAGCAGTTTGAAAACCCCGCTAACCCCGAAATTCAGCGTTCGGGCACGGGTACGGAAATCTTAAACCAGGTGAACGGTCCCATTCACGGCTTCTGCTCGGGAATAGGCACAGGCGGCACAATAACGGGCATTGGCGAAACGCTCAAAGCCAAGAACCCGGATATTGAAATATGGGCGGTTGAACCCGAAAACGCCGCCATACTTTCAGGCGGTTCAATTGAAACACACATTCAGATGGGAATCGGCGACGGAATCATCCCCGAGATACTTAACACCGGCATTTTTAACGACGTTTGCATAATCAAGGATGAGGAAGCTTTGCAAACATCAAAAGACCTTGCTTCAAAAGAAGGCATTATGTGCGGCATAAGCAGCGGCACAAACGTTGCTGCCGCAATGAAGCTTGCCAAAAAGCTCGGCAAAGGCAAAACGGTTGTAACAGTTTTACCTGACACGGCAGAGAGATATTTCTCGACTCCCCTTTTTGACTGATAAAAAAAACTAACGAGACTTGTGAGGGTTAGCCCACAGGTCTCGCTTTTTTATGCTGTAACAGATTTTGAACTTAAATCAGCGTGCATTTTCCGCACTTGCAGAAGATTCGGAATCAAACACTTCTTCATCTTTTTCGCCGCCGTTATCGCCGTCTGAATCGGGAGCGGTTTCACCTTCGTCATTTAGGAAATCGCTCAAATCCTGTTCGGAGTTAACAGGTTCATCGGTAATAACAAAACCGTTGGGTGTGATTGAAGAACCGGGGCCGGCAGGTCTTGTGCCTGTAATTTCATCGTCATATGCCGGTTCGGACATTTCGGGTCTGCCAGAATTCACGCCTTCGTCAATAAAAATATCAGTGTAGTTATCAATAAGTATACCGTTTGCCGTTTCGGTGGACGTAAAATCACTCTTATCAAGTTTTTCGGATTCTCCGTCTGTGCGGTACTCTGTTACTGCTGAAGGTTCACGCTCGTCTTTATCTTTATTGTTAATAACGAAGAAAAGAACACCTGCAATAAGAGCAACAGCCAAAACTGCGGCAGCGATTATCAGAATCACAGCAGTTTTGTTTTGCGGTTTGCCGGAAGAAGAACCATCTGCAGCGCACTGCGCCTGAGGCGCCAAAGGCGGAGCAGCCTGAACCGGCGGCGCAAGATAGGCGGGTACTGTTCCGGGAAACGGCGAATCATCAATAAGAATTGAGCGCCCGTTCATAGTCTTTTTAACGTTTTTGAGGTCAAAACCTGCAGGTGAATGCGGAACGGTATCCTGCATAACAGAGCTTGCAGCAGAAGCAAAAGCTGTTGCTTCTGCGGCTGTGTTTGCATTTGCGGCAGCTGCAGCTTTACGGGCAAGGGCTCCGTAATCGGCTGCAACGGTTTTTTCGCCGCTGAGCATTTCAATATCCGGTTCTGTTATTTTATGCAGGTCAAAACCGTCAGCTCCAATAACCTTTGCTCCGCAATCGGGACAAGCCACGGCAGACGGTTCAAGAGTTTTGCCGCATTTGATACAAAACATACTAAATCCTCACGAAAAATTATTTCCAAATTTTATAATAACATTAAAAGCAATAAAAGTCTATAATTAATTTAAGAAAAAAGTTTATTTTTTCATACACAAAAGCCAACCTTTTGATAAAGATTGGCTTTTTTGCTTGTTTTTTTATAAATCATTAAAAGAATATACCTGACACCAATGCCGCTGCACAGGCTGACAAAGCAACAACAATTAACGGAAGCTTGAAATAAGCCAGAACTACGGCCACAGCCGTACCTATAGCTGACGTTGCCGTGCTGCCCGTTGAATAAAAAATTGCAGGAAACGTCATTGCGCTCAGAACAGCAAAAGGCATATAATACAAAACGCTCTGAAAGAATTTTGATTTGATTTTCTTTCTGAAAAGAGTAAGCGGAAGCATTCTGATAAGGTATGTAACGCCTGCCATAACAAAAATATATAACGCTATGCTCATTGTGCCGTTTCCTCCGTTTCCGAGTTTTCAACAGGAAACACAAGCGCACCGATAACCGATGCAGCAATTGCGCTGATGATAATGGCAAAGCCAAACGTTACACCCGGCAAAAGATACTTAAAAACACAGCTGAGTGCCGCAGCAATAACCACAACCGTGAGCACCTTGCCGCTGCTTTTTGCGGGCGGAACAATTATGGCTATAAACATACCGTAAAGCATAATTCCCATAGCGGCGGTCAGCGAAGCAGGCAGAAGCATATTAGCCACCGAGCCGGCTAACGTACCGCCAACCCAGCCGGCGGCAGAAACTGAAATCAGGCCATACATATATGCAGGCTTGATTTTTCCGTCACGAACAACGGCAACGGCAAAAATCTCATCCGTTATTCCGTAAGCGGCCAGCAATCTGTGAGGCAAAGTGAATGAATCATCAAGTTTTTGGGAAAGCGAAACCGCCATAAACGCATACCGCAGGTTAATAACAAGCTGCGTGGTTGCCATTTCAAGCAAGGTGCCGCCGGCGGCAATAATGGTAACGCCCATTGCCTGACCTGCCGAGGTGAGGTTAGTGAGCGATATGATAACGGCTTCAATTGCTTTAAGCCCTGACTGAACCGCAACAATGCCGAAACCGAAGGCAACCGAAAAATAACCCAGAGCAATCGGCACACCGTTTATTGCCCCTCTTTTGAAAGGTTTATCCAAGCTGCAAACACCCCTTCAATAAATTGCTATTTATTTTACCACCGCTTAAACATCTTTTCAATATGCAAAAAGAAAAACAAACGGCAGAAAACGGAATGTTTTTGTTGAAAATACACTGTTTTTTAAAAGGTAAAATCGGAATTACGGCGGCAAAAAGATGGGGTGTATGATAAAGACATAAAACAACAGCGAAGGAGAACAAAACGATGGAAAACAACAGAGAAATGAAAACAAACACAAAGAAACAGGAAAACGACAGCTTCGGTATTAAAATGGTGATGGCAATTCTTGCAGTTGCGGTTGTAGTGCTCACGCTCATAAATGCAGCCCCTTTCAGCGCAAAGGGCGAAGCAAACGCAGCAGTTCAGGAAAACAACGTGGTAGTCAGCCGTAACGCTCAGGTTACGCACAGAGCTGACAGCCAGGCTGACATTGTTGAACTTTAAAATCGGCTTTTGAGGATAACGGTTGAGGGTAAGTTTTAAAAGAGAAAATATATCTGAGGGTAAGTTTAACAAAACATATTTTTAACCAACCGCAACTGCAGCCATCGCACAACTGATATCTTTTTATATAGAATACTTCTTCTTGTCTCCTTTCTGAATATAAACAAACGGGAACGGTAAATTTGCCGTTCCCGTTTGTTTTATTTTATTTTTCAGAATATCCACCAGAAATTCCAATAGTTCTTACCGCCGAAAATCTTTTCAAGCAAATCGCTGAACGCTTTTGCGATTTTGGTCAGCCAAGGAAGAAGCGAATAATTCACAAAAGGCGCTTTGTCATCGCCCGAAAGCAGGTCTGCTTCATACATAGCGGTGTAAAGCTCTTTTTCAACCTCGAGGGTTTCTTCCGCATCCCACGCTCTGTTTGCAAGAAGCTCCTCTGCCTTTGCGTAAGCAGCTTCAAGAGTTGCGGCTTCATCTGCGGAAAGAGCAGAGAGGTCAGCCTTTTCATATTTATCCATAAGGCTCTGAACCTTTGAAAGATTGCGGTATTCAAGGAACTGCGGATAGCCGCCGTTATTTTCTCTTGCATCTGTTATTTCGTCATTTGAAATAAGCTGAACACAGAGCTCAATAACGTCGTTAACGCTTGACTGCAGCTTGAGATGGCTCTGACCCTTGATGAACCAAGTTCTGTCCGGCAGTGCGCAGGTGCCGGCGTCAGCAACGCCGTCAGGGCTGATATAGGTTGCATCAATGGCAGGCTTGTAATCTGCAGGCAGAGTTTCGCCGCAGTTTGCAAAGGTTGCACCGATTGAAGTGGATTCAGCCTGAATAACGTTATCAGAGCTGAGCTTATAATGCTCAACAAGGCCGAGAAGCTCAATGTCATAGCCGCAGATTACAAAGATATCAACGCCTTCTTCTGTTTTTTGCTGAACGGTTTTTGCGGCGTTCTTCTGAATCTCATAATATTTATCTGTTTTTTCTTTGAGAAGCTTGTGAGCTTCGTCTGAAATCAATTTCTGACTGAGTTCGGGATACATTGCGCTCGGAACAAGCGCCCACATTGAAGGACAGTTATGAAGAAGTTTACCGAGAACCTCATCAATGGCTCTTTGGAGCGCTTCATTGAGAAAATCGCTGAACAGTGACTGCGGAATGGCTCTTGCAACACCGTTTCCGAGATATGCAAGCGCTTCATATTCCTCTGCAAGAATGGAAACAAGGTTAGGAATAAGGTCGTTATAAAGAGCGTTTCCGTTTTCGAGAACGGAGTTGCCCGCCATAAGGTCACCTAAAAGATACGAGCCGTCAACCGCAGCAGCGGCAAAAACAACTCTGTCAACCTCTGCAGGGTCGCAATGCTCGGCAAGATAAACGTTACCGATAGTACCGCCAAGGCTGATGAAAACAAGGCTGACCTTATCGTGACCCGTCTGAGCCTTTACCATATCAATATATTCATTCAGCCCCGCCGCTGTTTCAAGAGTGTCACCAAATGAGCTGTATGCGTAATAATAGGCGTGGTCATAACCGTATTTTTCACAGAAAGAAGTAATATCAACCTGTCTTTTGATAAAATCATACTGGTTTTCATATTTGGTTGTGGGCAGAGTGTTGCCGTTTTCGTCTTTGCCGTAACCCTTTGCATAGCCGTAGGATCTGTCGGGGGTATTCATACATTCTTCAAGCGAATACCAATATTCATCAACGGAAACGCCGTTTGTTCTTGTTCCGTCGGGGTTGAAATAATGGCTGGAGAAGCTCTCGTCAAGAATACCGAGAACGATATCAAAAAGCTTATCTCTGTTTCCCGTTAAAACAGAAAGAAGGATATCACCGATTGACGCTTTGAACTCGTTACCCAGAGCAACGGTATCAAACATAAACGCCATATCCATGCCCTCAACGATGGGGAAGCCGTCACTGGTCATAATGTCGTTGCCCTCTTTATCCTGAACGTAAACCTGTGACTGCATAATTCCGTGAACAATAATAACGGGGCTTGTGCCGCACTCGCCGCCGCAATCAGTCTTGCACTCAGATGACCATTCGGGCGCTGCAAAAGCAAGGTTTGAGACCGCACTGCCGCAGAACACAAGGCAGAGAGCAAGAACAACTGATATGATTTTTTTGGCTTTCATTGCACATTTCCTTTCGCACTGTAAATTTAACAGTATTGTAACATATTTTTGAGGATATAGCAATATAATTTATTTTAATTGTAATTATTGTTGAAAAACAGAAAAACTTGTGATATAATCACAGAACAAAATGAAAAAAGAGGATATTAAATATGAGCGAGAAGAGCAAAGTGCTTTTAATTGTCAACCCCTGTGCAGGTAAAAACAAAACAAGAGCAGGTACGTTTGACATTGTTGACCGTTTTTCGGCGGAAGATTATGACTTCACCGTTAAAACAACAACAGGCCCCGGTGATGCAACTGAAATTGTTCTTAAATATGCAAAAAGCCACGATATGGTGGTTTGCTGCGGCGGAGACGGCACACTCTATGAAACCATCAACGGAGTTATGCAGTTGCCAAACAGAATTACTGTCGGCTACATTCCGGCAGGCTCCACCAATGACTTGGCTTCGACCATCGGCCTGCCCAAGGGTGATTTCAAGGCAGCAACGGATATAATCATTAACGGCCATACAAACGGCTACGATATCGGCCTTTTCAACAACAAATTCTTTACTTACGTTGCATCTTTCGGATTTGGCATTTCACTCTCTTACGGCACCTCACAGAAGATGAAAAACAAGCTGGGTCATGCTGCATACGTTGTTGACGGTGCAATCCTTAAACTGCCCCAGCTTCTCAAAGAGCTCAAACCCATTCACCTGAAGTTTGAATATGACGGCGGTGTTATTGAGGATGATTTCTACTTTGGCTCAATTTCAAACGCAACAACGGTTGCCGGCACTTTTAAGTATGACGAAAACGACGTAAGGCTTGACGACGGTGTTTTCGAAGTGCTTCTTATCCGCCGTGTTAAAAACCCGTTTGACGTTCTTAAACTTTTAAACAAGGTGCGCAACAAGGATTTTGACGGCGATCAGATTATCTATTTCAAAACCCAGAGAGCAAGAATTCGCTTTGACAAGCCTGAAAAATGGACTCTTGACGGTGAGTTCGGCGGCGAACACAAGGACGTTCGCTTCTCTGTTATCAACAAAGCTATCGACATCTGCTCCCCCGTTAATCCGCTTTTCTGCAACAGCAAAAACAACATTGAAGCCGAAACGGCTGAAGCATAAAAAATAACAGGGTTTGCTAAGCAAGCCCTGTTATTTTTAATATTTCTGAACGTATTTCATCATCTGTTTGCTTGCATCAACGGAGCTTGTTACCGTATTGAAAACAAGCACGTGCTCGCCGATTCTTCTGTAATAGAAGCCGTAATATGTAGTCGGACCCAGGCCAATGTTGTTTTTGCGTTCAAGAACATAATAGTTATAGCTGAAATCGCCGATTGTTTCCTGAGTTACGGGAACCTTGACAGAAACGGATGTGTTTGAAGTTTTTAACTCTTCTTTACGAATATCAACCTCATTTTTGAGGTAGCTTTCTGAGCCGTAATTCACCAGGCTTGCACTGTTCAGCTCAACAAGAACGGAAAGCGAGCTGCCGTCAAGCCTCGACATTTTGAACAGACAGGTCAAACCGCCGAGATTTGAGCCGTTGGTTTTATAGCCTGAGCCGGTATCAATGCGTATACCTGCCCACTCGTTATAATAATTATCATTCTGAACTCTGCCTGCATTATAAGGAACCGACGCAACGAAGCCGTCATCAAATATATCCGGCACAGTCGTCAGCTCTGTGGTAAGCTCCGTTAAGGTTTCCGAAACAGAAACAGGAACAGTAGCAGGCTGCACGGCAGAAGCGCTCTGCGTTTGCGTAACGGTTGCAGGCTGTTCAGCCTGAGTTTGCGCCGTCACCGGCGATTCGGGTTGTTTTTTATTCATAAATATAACCGCAACAACAGCCGCCGCCACAACAAGCACAGCCGCCGCTATTGCCGCAATTTTTTTGGTTCTGCTGCTCTTTGAATGTTCACCGGACTCTGCTTCAGCAGGCTCATCGGCTGTTTCTTCAGCCTTTTTTTCAAATATATCCTCACCGATGATATTATCAATTGACTGCTCTCGGGTAAGAATTCTTTCAAGCTCTCTGCGCATATCGGAAGGACTTGAATATCTGTCCTGCGGGTAATAAGCGCAAGCTCTGCGAATAACAGAAAACAGCTCGTCATCAACAACAACAGGCAACGGAAGCGGTTCACCGCTCATTCTGCGTTCGAGAGCTTCTTCTTTTTTCTTATAGGTGATTGATTCCACCGACCTCGGAAAGAACGGAAGAACGTTATCATTAAGATAACGATACATAACAAGACCGACGGAATAGATATCTACACGCCAATCATACTTTTTGCCCTTATAAACTTCGGGAGCCATATAAAAGCACGTGCCTTTTTTGGAAAAGCTGTTGTTTGCGTTTTCCATACTTTTGGCAACGCCGAAATCGCCGAGCTTATAATCACCATTAACTGAAACAAAAATGTTTTCCGGCTTGATATCTCTGTGAACAACGTTATTGCGCTTGCAAACCTCAAGAGCGCGGCACATATCAATACCGAGCAGAATAACGTCTGTTTTGGTCATACCGTTGCTGCTGTAATGCTTATTAAGCGGGGTCAACAGCTCCATTCGGATAAGAATATCCCAGCCGATACCCTCTTTATGCTCTATGATAACGTGGTCCTCATAGCTGACGATGTTGCTGTTACCCTTCATCTGCTCCATAAGGTCAAATTCATTGATAACCTCATCAACAACAGACCTGAAGTATTCCTTCGCAGACTCCTCATCCATTCCCTCAAGCATAATTTCGCGAACTTCGTTTTCGTTAGCAGGAATGGTGATTGCTTTAAGAGCGGATTTATAGGTTTTTTTGATATCGTGCCTTTCAATCTCAAAGACCTTGCCAAAAGAGCCCTCACCTATCAGGCGCACAAAATTCCACGAACCGAACAGCGGCTCATATTGCTTATAATAATTCATATCCACAGCGGTTCGCTCCTTTCACAAGCCATTTTAAAGGTGTTATTGAATAATTATACAACACTGTTTCACAAAGGTCAACATATTAAAATATTCTTTTTATTAATATTTATTCAGTTATTCGGAAGCAACAAGAAGCAAACAAAAAGATTTTCATATTTTTTTAAAATTATGCTTGACTTTTTGTTTTTCTGTGTTATAATAGCATTCGTTGAGTTAAGAAACCTCAACCAAATCAGAATATCCGGGTGTGGCGCAGTTGGTAGCGCGCTTGACTGGGGGTCAAGAGGCCGTGAGTTCAAGTCTCGCCACTCGGACCAATCGCTGAAATCGTTGATATATAACGGTTTCAGCGATTTTCTTTTGCTCGAATTCGACTTGAATTTCACATCAAAAATACTGATTTCTACCACTTTTCTACCATTTTTCTACCACTTTTCTACCACTTTGTTTTTTGATTTCTACCACTTTTACATATAAATTTGATTAAATTGTGATAGAACTCATAATATTTTTTTTGCGTTCTTGGTCTAAATGAGTATAAATATTTGCGGTTATTTCAATATCAGAATGACCGAGCCATTCCTGAATATCTTTAAGAGTGAAACCTTTTGATAATAACAAACTTGCACAACTGTGTCTTAAGTCGTGGAATCTTATTATCGGAAGGTCATTGTTTTTTAATAACCTTGAAAACTTCCGTGTGATAAAATCGGGAGCATAAGGTTTACCGTAATCCCATTTGAATATGTAATCGTTTTCTTCATACAGTTCACCGTATTTTTTTATCCCTCTTTTTTCTCTCTCCTTTTGCTTCAAGAAGATAGTTTCAATTTCCGGCGGCAGCGGATAGGTTCGATAGCTACTCTCTGTTTTCGTTCTGTCTTTCTCTATAACTTCCGAAAATCTGATAACAGTATGTTTGATTGTTACTGTTTTGTTAGCAAAATTCACACTATCCCACTTCAAGCCAAGAACCTCACTTCGTCTAAGTCCATACATTACCGTAACATAGATTAACGGATAAAGTTCTTCTGTACGAATCCTATCAAAAAGTGTTATCAGTTGTTCCTCATTGTAAAAATTCGGAATTGATTTTTGCTGTTTGGGAAGTTTTACAAAAGTACAAGGATTATATGTGATAATCCTGTCTTTTATGGCTTTTTTGAAAACTTGATTTAATATCACCTTAAGATGCTTTAATGATCTTGGAGAAAGAGGTTGTTTGTTTTTTTGATTACCGTTCTTTTGCTTGGAATCAATAAACTCTTGTAATATTTCAGTTGTGATTTCTGATATTGAATATTTTTTTGCTTCAAAAAACGGAATGATATGGTTTTTACAAAGACTTTCATAAAATTGATAAGTGTTCAGTTCAATATTATTGCCGTTTTTTACTTCTGAAAGCCATTCTAGCACCATATCGGATAGCAGGATATCAATTTTATCGTCAATCGGCAAAATTGAATTTATAGGCATTTGAAGAGCGTTTATGCCCTCTGTTGTTGGAGCAATTTGTTCGACAAATGCCGTAGTTGATTCTGATGAGAGGAAAATCTGAGATTCATATTCTCTTATTTTTGTCTGTAAAAAAGCTTCAGCTTTTCGCTTGTTGTTTTTTACATCAAACCCTGTTGGTATCCATTTTTTCTTTCTTTTTCCGTTTTCATCTTTAAGATTGATAACAGCATAGTATTTGCCGTTTTTTTCATATACGCCACCAGTCATTTTTTTACTCCTTTCCGTGACGAATACGCTGCTTTTTATGCAGTTATATTCTGTCACATTTTTTTGCTTTTTTCAAGGTTGTCGATTATGTATTTTAAAACTTGATTTTTCGGGATGCGTATTACTCTTCCAAGTTTTAAAACCTCGAACTCACCTCGTCTTATCATTCTGTACCCGGTTTCTTTTGCGATATTCAGAATTTCACACATTTCCTCAACTGTCAACATTTCGGGATATTCTTCAAATATAGTTTCATATAAATCAATTGTTGTTGTCAAAACAATCCATCCTCCCTTCATTTATCAAAAGTACAATAATGAGTAGGCAGAATTTCCATCTCATTATTCTGCCTTTGAGATTTTTAATTATGCTTCATTGGTCGGCTGCGGTTTGCAAATCCGCACTCGTTCATTAAACCTCCGATTCACTTACGAAGCCTCTCACTCTACTCAGTCATTTATGACCTTTCACAATGGGGAGTAGCCACTTTCTGCTGTCATCGCTCAACCGGTTGCAACCGATTTATCTGTCGTGATATTTCTCGCTCGCTATTTTTAGGTCTTGGCGTATCACGCAGACGGCTATTTCAGAAAGATCGTTGCCGTGAAGCTATTCAATTTTCAAGGTGCATTATTTCTATTTATATCATTTCTCCTTATGCTTGAGATGAAAAGGGTTCCTTTTCATGTTCAATGGAGGAGAATGTAGATATCTATTTGGGTCTGGCAAAATCAATTAATATACTATGTAGCTCCGAGATGTTTGGAGGCAATCCCTCAATTATATCCCGAATGGCTTTTTCTTGCTTGTCCGATAAATATTTATTCGCTATGTATTCACTTTTATCGTGGAAACAATCTTTTTCAAAATAAACACCGCCAGCCGGACCTCTCACAGTATAAATAGGAGAGCATTCAATCAAGATTCTGATATCTCTCATTATGGTGTATCGACTAACTCCAAACTCGACAGCTAAATTAGCAATCGTATCAAAACGACGAATGCTTAAAATTTCAAGAATTCTACTTTGTCGTTTTGCCGAGTTTGAAATAGCCATACACCGCCTCTCCAATTTGTTGTAAATGAAGCATAAACTTTATTGGTTGCAATTTTTGCAACAATTGTTAAAAAGTTAAAATGATGTTTACAAACTGTTTACAATCGTCAAAAACAAAAACCAACAACAGACTTTCTTACATAAAGTACGAAGTTGTCCATTGTTGGTTATACCATTTACATTTTACCCCAAATATTATATTGGTTCTTTCAAGAAATTTTCTATCTAACTAAACTTAATATAATGTCTTTAGGCAAACTTGACCTATCTTGAATTCTTTTACAATTCAACTCCTTCGAGTTTGTTATAGCTTCTTGATATAATCAGATCTAATATTGTGCGACTACATTTTTTGTTTTAAAACAATACTTTTATAAAAGCATTTTGCGATCTATGAGTTACCTTGTCTATTGCTTTTTTCACATCTATACTCTTCATATCAATTGCCGTCGCCAACGTGAATTGTATTATAAAAAAGATTTTAACACAAATAATTTCTTCAAGCACATTTAAGGATAAAACGAATTGCTTTTCGACTAAAACGATAAATTTTTGACGATTTTTTTGATTTTATTAATCCGTAAGTGTATTTCACGTCATAAGACTATATATTGTTGTTTTATTATCTTATATGTTATCTAATTAATTTTTATAAAAATCCAAGGTCCAAGAGTTCTTGGATTTTTTTGAGTTTTTTCCTTCTAAAACAAATTCCAACCAACTAATACTATAAAAAGCCGCAAAGATTATCATCATATCACAAAACTCTCCTGCCAAAGCAGAGAAGTTCGTTTTTTATGCCGCAAAATTCATTACATTTTTGTGAGATGAGTGCTATAAAGATTCTGAATCAAAAGCTTATCAGATTGTTTGAAATTGAAAAAATTAAAGCGGTAGGATATATCACAATCGTCGCCAAGTGCCATATAGAATATTTTAAACAAGAGTTCATTGGAAAAAAATTTAAAAGCAAAGTATAAAACATTCAACGGAGCCTGCGTTTGCAGACTCCGTTGAATGTTGGTACAAAAGCAGACCTCTCGCAACTTGACAATAATCAGAAAATAAGAAAGCAAAGATTGTCTTTGAATAAAAAATACACTTTGCTTTCTTATTCTGTTACAATGTTTTATTAAGCATAATAGATTGATTCCTTAAGTTTCAAAATTATTTAAACATATCGTTACACAATTTAATCAAATACTCTAATCGATTTATTTCTTTATCATTCCAAGGTTGTTCCCTTATTAGATATGCTTTACAATCCTTAAAACAATCAAATGCAATTCGCCATTCTCCCCTATCTACAGCTGTTTGACCTGCAGTTAAACGGTTCAAATATTCCCAATCATTAAATATTGCCATTTAGAAAACCTCCTTAATTTATAATCTCATTGCCTAAACAATTACTATCATCGGCACATCAATTATCTTAATAAAACACTGGGAGTTTTAATTGCTTTACGCAAAAAGAGTGCTTACTCCAATAAAAATTTTTCTAATGAACACTATAATCGCTTTGAACAGTCTGACAAGCCAACATTCCACCTTTAAGTTACTGATAGCTTGAGTTATTTGTTCAGCATATTCATCAACTTGTTCTTGTTGAGTGACATCAAGCGAATAATCTATGTTGTCGATTATTTCTTGTAGAGCAGCAACACTTTCTTCTGTATAGACGGATAAATCTGACGGAATGGTGGCAATAGCTTTTTCAAGAGCTGAATAATCTGCAAGTTTTAAGATAAGTTTTTGAATTGCTATGGGTATTTCTTTTGCCCATTTATCAACTTGTGCCTGATTTGTTATATCAAGGTTCTTATCTATTTCGGCAAGAATTGCTTTGAGTTCCGCAGAACTGTCATCTGTATAGATTGACAAATCGCTCGGCACAGCCTTTATAGCTATTTCAAGTTCTGCATAATCAGCAGATTTCAGAACTAACGAATCAACCGCATTATTCACTTTGATTACATATTCATCAACCTGATTTTGTTGAGTTATATCAAGGTTTTTATCAATGCTGTTGAGAACATCATTCAATGCATTAACACTTTCATCGGTGTAAATAGACAGATTAACAGGAATCTTTGCAATGGCAGATTCAAGGGCTGTATAATCTGCAGATTTGAGTCTTAATGCTTCAATCGCTTCTGTCAATACAATTACATATTCATCAACTTGCTCTTGCTGAGTAATGTTTAGGCTCTTATCAATGCTATTGAGAACACCGTTTAATGCTGTAACACTCTCATCGGTGTAGATAGAAAGACTTGCGGGAATTTTTGCAATGATATTGTCAAGTTCTGAATAATCCGCAGATTTGAGTTTTAATGCTTCAATTACTTCTGTCAGTGCAATTACATATTCATCAACTCGCTTTTGATGAATGATATTAAGACTCCTATCAATGCTGTTGAGAACATCGTTTAATGCTGTAACACTCTCATTGGTATAAATAGAAAGATTTGTGGGGATTTTTGCAATCGTAGCTTCAAGCACCGTATAATCTGCCGCATAAAAGTGTAAACTGTTTTCAACAATATCAGTTATAATTTCGGTAACATAATCTCCATCTGTGCTTGTTACGATACAATAGTAATAAGGATAAGATGCAAAAGCAGTTGGGTCAAAGACTTTGTTTGTTGCTCCGTCAACAACCGTTCCGTTCAGGTTTGCCGGATTATCTGTACCGTACCATTGATAGGTCAAATTAACCCCAACGGCATTAGTTTCAAGCGTTTCAGAGACACTTGAATAGATGATTGTAGGCTGTAAAACAATAGCAGGCGCTCCTACAAAGGGCAATTTGTATTGGTTGGCATACGCTTCTGCATAAGTGCCGTATGTTCCGTAAATTGTGAGGTCGTAATCTGTTGCGTCAAGAGAACATTCTGAAAATTCAGAAGAAAGAATTGCTATTGAATTTTCAGCAATCGGCAAACTTGAAGCTTTTTTGAGCATAGGAGCATCGAGATACGATACAGAACTTTCAAGGAACGCATTTACACCTAAATCAGTTAAAGAAGGCAATTCAAGTTTAGTCAATGCTCCAGTATATGCAAAGGCATAGTCTGAGGCAGTTTTTAGTTTAGGTGCATTGATGGTGGTAAACTTTTTGTTTACTGAATGCTCATCATGCATAATATTATAAAACGCAAAACAATATTGACCCATTTCTTCAAGTTCCGGAGCATTCAATGTTTTTAGTGACGAATTTTTGAAAACATAATCTCCAAGTTTTTTTACATTTGGTAATGTAATTTCCGTTAAGGAAGATGTTTCTGCAAAAGCATAGTCTTCTATAATCTGAACATTCGGAATATATATATCTGTTAATCGGGAACATTCCAGAAATGCCTCCGTATAAATATTTTGAGCTTTCGGAAGTGAAACTTTTTCCAGATGGTTGCAATCCTCAAAAAGCCGTTCCACTTCAATTTTTTCGACGTTGGGGAAATCAACTTTAACTAAGTTATAACATCTTCGAAAAGTGGAGTATTTCGCAGATATATTACTTGACTTACTTGATATAAATTCTTTGGCGTTTGGTATATCAACAATTTTCAGCCAATAACAATTTGAAAAAGCAGCAAAATCTACGGAAGTCACTAAAGGTAAATGAACTTCTCTTAAAAACCGACAGTCAGCAAAAGCTGCATAAGAAACTTCTGTTAACAAAGGTAGATATATTTCTTTAGACTTCCAATTAACAAATGCGGATTCTCCGATTTCAGTTAACTTTGGGAAATAAGCACTTTTTATTCCCAATTTCATACTTTCAATTTTTTCAATATCAGGAGCATCAAAACTGACAACATTCGGTCCATAAATACCGTCAAGACCAACAGTTTTCAAGCCCTTTGCAGATATATAAATGGCATTACGAACATACAAGCCTTCTTCTGCGATATGAGTTAATGTTTCCGGTAAAACAATACTTCTTAACTCATCATCATCTATAGCATATTCCCCGATTCCGGTCACCGTTATACCATTTATTACTTCCGGAACAATGAATTCCTTAAATTCACCGATGTAAGAAGTTAAATATCCATTAGAATCTATTGTAAAATCATCTTCACTTGCAAAAAACAACACTCTGTATTCTGCAGTATTATGCAGACTTCTCATTCCGTCAGGAGAATATGCAACCGCCCTTATTGACTGTGTTCCTGTTATTTCAATGGGTGAAGAATACAGAGTGGCAGAATCTTTTGCAGGATAGGTTTCGTCTGTTGTATAGTAGATTTCATAACCTTTCGGTGCAGAAACAGTCACTTCAAATTCATCGTGATACGTGCCCGATTCAACAGAAAACTCAGGCTTAATAGCCTCTTCATAACCTAAAGCAATTCCTACTGCATTTTGTATTTGTGGCATTCCGTAACCGTAATAAAGGCTCTCATCATCAATATATTCTTCAACGAAAGCCTCTTTAAGTTCCTCGGAGTCTTCACTATCATAACCATACATTCTATGAAACCCATCATAGTAGGAAAGTGATTCATATGGTACAGAGGCGTTTATCAGGATATTTTTCGTTTCATTAATTGATAAATCAGGACTAACCGCCAAAACCATTGCTGACGCAGCCGAAACAAACGGTGCAGAAAAAGATGTTCCATAGTCTTTTTCTGAATCCGGGAATTCAATGTTATGACCGGGAGCAACAAAATCTACTTCTTCACCGTGATTTGAGAACATACTGTAATGTCCTTTGGAATCAATTGAGCCGACTGTAAAAACTTCCTTAAATGCAGCAGGGTAACAATTTATGACATCGTTACCTTCGTTGCCTGCTGCACAAACAACAATAACACCTTTACTGTATGCATACCTAATGGCATCATAAACCGCGTTTGAAAACTCATTGCCACCAAGACTCATGTTGATAACATCTGCGCCGTCATCTACAGCTAATTCTATTCCCAAAGCTATCGATGAATTGGAGCCGTATCCGTTGGAATTTAACACTTTATATGCAACCACTTTTACGTTTTCCGAAGTGTTATCAACAATTATACTTGCAACATAAGTTCCGTGAATATTATCCGCTTGAGCACTGCCTTCTTTTCCTGAATTGCTTAGATTATAGCCCGAATCATAAACTCTATTGTTTAAATAGTCTTTTTTAAAACTTGCACCGGTATCAAGAACAGCAACAACCACTTCATTCATTGGTACATTGCTGTTTACAGCAAAATCTTTTGCTTCATCCCCCTGCATCATATAATTGCCGTAGGATACAGCTTGGATTTCAACAATTCCGTCAAGCTCTGCCCACTTCACATAAGGTAAATTGTTATAGTATTCAGCAGCTTTTCGAGCCGTTTCCGCATCCGAATACTG
Source organism: Acutalibacteraceae bacterium (assembly GCA_045536235.1). Taxonomy (GTDB): domain Bacteria; phylum Bacillota; class Clostridia; order Oscillospirales; family Acutalibacteraceae; genus UBA8612. Next base: position 44,090 of record JAZSND010000005.1, read on the forward strand.
ATAGATATAAATATTGTTGTTTCCAACCACACATTCTGCGTTTTTGTATGTATCGGGTTGAACGGTTGCTTTGACCATAACTCTGCAAGCTACCGAATCTTCAAGCTCTTTGCCTTCCTCAATTTCTTCCGCATACAGCTCGGACATATCCTCCGCAAATTCTTCAATGGAGGTATTTGTGGAAGCATTAACAGGCAGAGTAAAACTGTAAAACGTAAACAGTATGGATATTGCTAACAAAACACTTATAATTTTTCTCATACAAATACCTCCATTGGTAAGATTTTAATAGGCTTTATTTAACCGCTTCAATAATATTATCTTTATTTGCCAATAAATAACCCTTGAGATGCTCTGATTCCCACTCTATTTTCCGGTATCTAACGGACATATCTTTAGTTCCAAAGCCAAGGTTAGATACTGGATAATAACAGATACCTTTTGATTGATAACCGCTACCATAAACAGTATATCGGTTATTATCATTGGGCTTAACTTTAGCTGTTCCAAGATACGAAGCCGGCCAAATAAACCTTTTATTTGTCTCAGCGTTAAAATAGCTCAAAGAAACACAATTGTTCATTTTGAGAACTAAAGCCAAATTCTTCAAAGAAATATTTGAAGAAAATGATACATTTTCAAAAATATCTGTAATCATTTCAATAGCTCTTGGCACACCATTATAATTTGAATATGAATTTGTATCTTGATAGTAATATGCATAGAGTTCATCTTTAACAGAATCATAAATTAATTCTATGCCCATAGAATCCGTAAACGAAGTCAATGATTTCGACAATTCAGCTTGTATGCCAACCACCTTTGTTGCAGGTTTTTTGCTTGATGCAGTGCCTTTGCAATTAACAGGATCATTATTATAGTACACAAAAGGATTTGCATCAAAGGGGTTGTACATATCAGAAGCAATTTCCTCAACATTGCCAGCGTTTATATATCTGCCATATTCCGGAGAATAATATCTGTTTTGGCAATAATACAATCCAGTTTCTTCATCCATTATTGCACTGATGTAGGTAGCCTGAGATGCATCAGTCGAAAGCATTGTTGAAGCTCTAATAGCCAATATAGCGGACAAAACCATAAGTAAACCACTTTGAAAATCATCCGCCTCTTCAATTTTTTGGTTCAATTCGTCTGTAAAACTATTTAAATCACTTATTTCTAATTTACCATCTAAAGTATAATTACAGCCAATCGTATAGTTGGATTTTTCGCTATATATTGCAATAACATTTCCTTGACCATCTTTTACGAACCAGAAAATATCTTCATTTGACAAATCAGAATTATTCTCACCGGCGGCAATACCATTTATGCGGAAATTTAAACCAATAGGATCATCTAATTCATCATATATAATTGCAGCATCAATCATAATGGTTGTATCACTTGGGAAAGTAATTCTGTATCCCATAATTTTATTATCATCCCAAATATAATCCATTATCATATCAACTATATTATTTTCGGAGGTTTCCGATTCGTAGTAAGTATATAAGATTTTTTGAGTTCTCCTGCCTTCGTCATCATATTTGTATTCGTAAACCGAATCGTCATTTGCCGATTTAACGGTATGGAGCTGTTTTCCTTTCCACTCAAGTAGGAATGTTTCTTTCTCATCACCATTAATTCTATAATATTTATCAGGATTACCATACTCATCAGTTACAATTTCGTATCCGCCATATTCTTTCAAAACATCACCATATTTGTTATGATATGTATATTCAATATCAGTAAGTGAAGCAGGCAGATTTCCTTCATCATCGACTTGAATCATATATTCACCATTACTATCAACGGTTGTATCAAGAATTGAATAAACAGTTTTTCTGGTAATGTTACCGTTTATATCATAACTATATTCAGTGTATGTCTGTTTCAAAAAATCTGCTTCTTTTACTAACTGTCCGACAATGTCATATTTATAATAATATTTCAATTCCTTATTATTATTATTATTTTGCTTATAGTAAATATGAGTTATTCTTCCGGCTCTATCATACGAATACTCGCTGGTAAATTCGTTGAGTACCGTGCCTGTTCCTACAGGGCCACTTCGTATTGTAGAAGAATAAGAACCTAATAAATTTGTTGTTAAAGTACCATCTGCATTATTCAAGTAGGTACTTTCATTTTCAATAGAATGTTTTATTGTATAATCTTCATTATTCTGAACATCTTGTTCACTAATAATTACTGATGAGTTCTTTATTCTTCCAAAATAATCATAGGCAGAATAACTATCAAATTTAACTGGATTACCTATGTTTGTAGTTGTACTTGATGAATAGGTTGTTATTTTTGACTCGTTATTATATGTTGAATTGTTAGATGTTTTTGTATACCCAACAGAAAACACATTATATACTTCATCGCCATTATCGATTGACTTTGAATATAACAATTCACCCTCAGACTCATTGCCGTCATTTTTTACAAGCTCGTGAACTTCAAACGAGTCAACTGAATATTTAATAATTCTACAGCTGACATAATCTTTTATTGTTTCTAAATCGCCACTTACATCATCATATTCATAACTATAAAGTAAGTTCAGATCTGAAGATGGAGTAGAACGTTCAGATATGGAAGTGATTTTGCCATCATCATATGTGTATTCTAATACATATCCGTTTGAATAGGTTATTGTATTAAATGTGCCATCTTCAATTGTTGTAGAATCATGAGAAATTAATATGATATCATCTTCTTTATCCGCTACCACAACAATATCCTCTAATTCGCCATATGAATTATAATTAAATTTGTAAGTCATGTTGTTGTGAACAACCGACGAGACTTTGCCATACTCATATTCATATCTTGTTGTATTATAGATGTCTTCCTCCTCGCCGTTTTCTTTTTGAATATGTCCTACAACACGTGACACGGCTGTTAATGCTCCCAGTGCATTATATGAATATTGGTCAATGATGTCTGTTGAATCGTCACCCATATCTACATGTTTCTCTATTAAAAATCCAGTGTAATCATCATAACTGAATTTCGTTGTAACATCATTACTGTCTGTGAGTTCTGTCAAATAGTTGTTGTTTTCATCAGAATATTCATATGTTGTTCCTAGACGATTTACTCCGTCAGACAAAATATCATTCGGAGTGTCAATATTATTAAAATTTTGAGTGTTAGATGTGCCTTCATTATTTGAATTTTCTGTAGACGGTGCATCAAAAAACGTTACATTATCTTCCGAAGTTTTATAAACTAATGCATCATCAAAAAAAGCATTGTTGCTTTGATACGAATACACAAATCTAAAGTCAATATATTCAGTTGGTTCCGTTAATTTAAACGCTCCCATTCTATATTGTTTTGCATTGTCCATAGTAGGATCAAAAGCCAATCTATAGAGCAATTCATTAGTTGTTGTTAACATTCCTTCGTCTTCATCAATTATTGCTTTGTATATTTCAATTCCAAAAAAATGTTCCTCTGTTGGAACTGCACTATTAGCTATTGCGAGACCACCAACAACTATAACATCATTTTGTTCTCCATCAATTTCAACAAAATTGCTGGCGTAACGTTTGGCTTCTATTGTACCTTTAAGCGTTAAGAAATCATTTTCAGGATTTTCTTTATCGGGATTATTCACATCCATTGCAGATTTCGAATTAGCGTTCCAGTTGAGCAATTTGTTATTCTCACACTCAAAATCTCCATTATATAGTTTGTTTTGGATTTTTTCAGGTGAAAGAATTTGTGATACATACTGTTGTTCATCACTTGTAGCATACTCAACATAATAACTTTCTTCGTTATCACTTGTATAATAAAGTAATTTTATTTCTTTATTATAATGAATAGTTTCAACATTACCCAAATGATCTTCAAATTCTCTTCGATATGTAAATAGTCTATTTATATTAAGCGAGCTTTTTTCTAAATATTCATTTGCCCCTTCAATATCTGAAGAATATTCCTTATTCAACACTTTTTCTGTAAGTTTGAACACGCTGGGATAGTTGTCTAATTCAGTGTTTTCATCTAACTGATATGTATAGTTGATTTCAAGTTTTCTTTTATCAACATCAATTATACTACTTAATCTTCCATCAGAATTATAATTATATTCAACTGACATTTCAGGTTCTGTTGCGGAAGTCGGATATGTAACTTTACTCAACGCAATAGTACCATTAGGTAATATTGTATAGTCATACAATATTTCAACATTGGTATCCTTAGAATTCTGATATTTAATTGATTTCAGTGCGTTTATTCCTGAGTCGTTAAAGAAATATTTATCATCTTCATAATCGAAAACATATTTGTATCCTGAATTGTTTTCAATAACGGTAATATATTCTTGCGTTGAATTGTTGTTATAACTGACATCGATATAATTATTATTACCATCATCAATTCTTTTTATTTTTCCTGATTCTCCAAATGTGTATGTAGTAAAACCATCAAATGTCACAATGGTTACACCATCATAGTTTCCATTTGTTATATCTGCATTGTTTAAATACAGTGTATACTCTTTGTCGGTTTCAGGATACCACTTGTTTGGGTCTGTTTCAGAAGGCTCGAATCTTATTGTTCGCCCATCAAAAGCACTCCATGCGATTCTTTCGGGAGTTTCAGCTTTTATAGGACTTTCATAATTCCAATGAGTTCCTATTCCGGCAGGGTTTGAATCTGAATAAGTTTTTGAGAAATCAAAATATCTATACAGGTTAATCGGCATTTTTCCTGTCGGATAATACATTTCATTTCTCTGAATTGTTATAGTATTTGTAAAGTCATTCACAAGAACCTGACCTGCTTTTCCCATGTCAACTGAATGATAAGTGAAATCTGTATCATACGCATCAACTACAAGATATCTTCTGGTTAAATAACAATTGCCTACTTTTGTTTTAGTAGTAGTATCTTCAGTTTTTATACAAATTCCATTATTTTCAAGTAAATTTTTGTTCCAATTACTACAAATTTCGGTTATATCAAAGCAACAAGTCGTATCGTCCAATTCTAAAATAGCATCATCTATAATACTATCATTATTTACTATATCATTTAAATAAACATTTTGGTCTGCAGCATTTTTCAGTAGATCATCAGAACTTACGCTCCAATAATCCGTTATTGCATAAGCATATAACAACGCCTTTTCTGTATACTCATCTAAATCAATCTCGCTGCATTGTATAAAAAGATTTTGGTTAATAGTAATTTCATTAGTGTTTGAATATGACAATAATGAATCTGGAATCCTAACAAACAATCTGTTATTCATGGTAATTTTTTTACTTGATAAAACTTTTCCTGTACCATTTGGTCCGGAACTATTAACTATATACTTATCATCAATCGAATGAACAATGTTTTCATCTACAATTAAGCTAAATGTAGAAACTCCACCATCATTTTGTTCTTCAGCAATTGAATCAACAAGTTCTTCACAATATGATGTTACTTCGTCTACAGATTCGGGAATATCCATATTATTTACAGGTTCTTCCCACTGACCATCAACATTTTTATGTATAGGGTCGTTGGAAATAACTTCGTAAAACGAACCATCAGCCAATTCGTAAACTTTTATATGTTGATCTCTTTTGCTCTCAACTTCTCCAACAATTGAAGGCATAGTTTCTAATGAATTATCAACAGGAAACTCTTCGTCAATAGAAACCATTTCATCAATTGACAAGTCTAACTCTTCTACGGCTGTAACAGCAATAGATACAGTTTGAATCATCAACGCCAAAACAAGAATCATTGAAATAGCTTTGAAGTATGTTCTCTTTTTCTTGAAAAATTCAGCAATATTTTTCATACATAAATCTCCTTTGTTTTATTTTAAGTTTTATCACTTGTCATCTAAAATTTTATCATAATAAGTAAACAAAAATATGAAAATGGCCATAATGATTTGATTTATGGCAAAAACGATAAAAAAGCAACCTTGATTTTGCAAAAAAGCACCATTAGCAATCACATTTTTGCCAATGGTGCTTTAACCGTTTTTGAATAAAAATCAAACTCTTATATCAAAACAACAAAAGCATAAGATATAACACATCGTTGGTAATGTGTGTTTAATAAGCTATCTTTTTCGTCTTTGGGAATATCTTATTTTCCCCGCAAATGTTAATATACTACACAAGATAATACCCGTGCCTAAAGAATATCCCCAATTTTCTATTTGAGGAATATCTAAAAAAATCACAGATAAAATCATAAAAATGTTAGCTATAGCAATTGTGGTTGAATGATATATTTTTATTTCATGAGCATTTATATTTTTGTTTGGATGAACAACGGGAGAGACAAGTGACAATAGTGATGTTGCAACTAGAACAAAAATTCTGAATAATCGAATATCAACAAACCATCTGTGTTTAATCATAAACAATCCACAGGAGAGTATCACACTGGAAAAGAATAAACACATTAAATATTTTCTCAAGTGTATTCCGCCTGCAAATTTTCGGATAAGCATAAATGATAAAAGCAGCAACAAACATTCTAATATCATTTTGCTCAAAACACCTATAGAGATAATAACCGTTATGTTGACAACCCATTGAATTAGTATTTTCAGACCATAAGAATACAGTTCTTTTTCGTCTGAAGAAAGAGTGAATAAATTACCAGATTTCTCTCCTTTTTTGCAACAGAAACAGCTTTTCTTCATCAAGCTCAAAACTTTTTAAAATTTTTGAGAGCTGCAGGCTCTTTCGGCTCATTCAAAAAAGCACACGATGAAGAATTGGCACTTACGGTAAGCACAAGTGTCATACACGCAACAAATGCGGGAATCATTTTGCTAACAAGCATATTAATCTTTCTCATTTATTTCCACCTCCTTTGAAAAAATACTAACATATTTTTTAAAGCAAAAAAGGAATTGGGTTATTATGGATTGATTTGAGGCTAAAACGATATTAAATCAGCAAGAATCCGCTTTTTATTAAACCAATAGTGTAAAATTTTAAAATATTTTAATTTTTTATTCTTATAGTGTATTTTACACTTTTAGTTTGTTAACAAAAATCACCTTAATAATTAAGATTATTTTGAGGTGATTAATTATGTATATTGATTTTAAATTGCTTGGAAAACGAATTTCTCAAAGAAGACACGAACTCGGAGTTAAGCAGAATGAGCTAGCAGAAAAAGCAGAAATAACAAACAATTATCTTTCAAATATTGAAACAGGACGTTCTATACCAAGCCTTGAAATTTTTTCAAGATTATGTGTTGAGTTAAACACTACTCCGGATTCTTTTTTGCTTGGAACGGTAAAAACGGATGATGTTACTCAAAGCATTATTGATAATCTGAAACTGTGTGATAATGATTCTATTGATTTGGTAGATGATTTTGTTCAAATGATTGTCAAAAGACAAAAACATGCAGAAAAACAAGAGAAAACATTTTTATAAAAATTAGTTTGAAATCACCCCCGATATATGATAAACTCATAAATATCGGGGGTGAAAAACTATGATAGATATTTTGATCTGCGACGACAACTCAAATGTTTTACAGCAAATACACAAACTAATTAAACAATTTGAGAAAAATAACAACTTGAGTTTTAATGTTCAAACTAAAAGTTCAGCTGACTTCATTTTACAAGAAGACTATCATTGTGATATTGCATTTATAGATATTGAAATGCCCGGAATAAGCGGATTAAGATTAGCCGAAGAACTCAAAAAGAAAAATCCTGATGTTATTGTTATTGTTGTAACTTCTTTCCAAAATTATTTGGATGATGCAATGAGAATACGAGTGTTCAGATATCTTTCCAAACCTATAGAACCTAATCGCTTTTTCGAGAATTTTCGTGATGCATTAATTGAATACAAAGAAATTAGCAAAACCATTATTTTGGAAATCAAAGATGAAATATATTCTATAAAAACAAAAGATATTCTTTATATCGAAAACAAAAAGCACGGTTCTCTTATAGTGACAAAAGAATTATCATTAAATATAAATAAAAAGCCAAATGAATTGTATAGTATGATAAATCAACCAAAATGCTTCGTATATTCACATAACAGTTATATTATTAATCTTCAGAATGTAATTGACTTCAATAAAAGCACAGTAACTTTAAGAAAAAATCGCGAGCTTACTGTATCAGCTTATATGTCACAACGAAGATACTCAGAATTCAAAAAAGCATTTTTGGCTTTCGCAGGAGGTATAACATGAATACTGTTTGTTATTTGTTCATCTTCTTGTTTGAACAAATTGTTGCTTATCTATACTTCAAAAACAAATTCGAAGCTAAAAGGAAAGTATATGTTATAGCAGGTTGCTATCTATTGTCTTTTGGTGTTCAGTTTTTAACTAGCTTATCCCACATCAGTGAGCTAAACATTTTATCGTTTTTGTTGTGTAATATTTTTGTTGTGCTTTTCTGTTTTAGTGCAACATTCAAACAAAACTTTTTTAATGTTTTGCTTCTTGAAGTAATAATGATCGCCACAGAATTGATTATTATGTATCCTGTTTCTATACTTTTAGATATACAGTTAACCGAATACATCAACAATACATCGGTAATATTATTTGAAACAATCGCAACAAAATCTTTATATTTTCTTGTGGTTTATATTTTTTCAAAGATTTCATTTAAAGAGAAAATCAAGCTCAAAGATGATTTTTCTTTATCCCTGTTTGTTTTACCGTTATCATCAGTATTTACTCTTTTGTGTTTGATGTATTTAACGGCACACCTAAAACTCGAACAATCAACATATATAATTTTTGTTGTGATTTCATTTGTGTTATTACTTTCAAACGTAATCGTGTTCTTTGTCCACGAAAAAATAGTTTCTACTCTTGTTGAAAATTCGGAATACCAACTTGAAAAACAAAAAACCGAAATCAATCAAGAGTATTATTCCGAACTGGAACGTCAATACGACCTTTCTAACATTCTTATTCATGACATAAGGAAACACCTTGGTGTTGTTCGTAGTTTTTTATCTGATAATGAATTAGATGAGGCTGTAGCTTACATAGACTCGGTATATGAAAGCAATGAAATTCAAACATTAAAACAGTTTAGCAAAAACAAATTAATCAATGTTATTGTAAGTCGTTATGCTCATCTCTGCAGGCTTAATGGAGTGAAATTTGAAACAGACATTCGCAATGTTGATTTTTCATTTATGGATGAGAGCGAATTAACTTCACTTTTAGATAATTTGTTGGAAAATGCTTATGAAGCTGCCATAAACAGTTCCGATAAAAAAATTGACTTGTTTATAGAAAATAAAAACGAACATTACTTAATTATTAAAGTAAAAAATTCGTGCGATACTCAGCCTAAGCAAAAAGGAAATATTTTTATATCGTCAAAGCCAAATAAAAACTATCACGGCATAGGAATTAAAAGCATAAATAGAATTACACAAAAATATGATGGCAGTTCAGAATTTGAATATGATTCCAACGCAAAGATATTTTGCTCCTTGATAATGTTGAAAAGTCACGAGCTAGTTTAAAACAAAAAACAAATTTGAGTAATTTTTTGTGACAACCAGTTTAATTCTAAATGATAATGGTTAATATCATAATTGGCAAGCAGGGCGAGTGTATATACACACTTGCAAATCAAAAGGATTTTTGATTTCTTGTTGGTGAATCATCTTCCCCAATCCCCTGCAACTCGAAAAGAAAATTTTGCAATTTCTTTTCGAGCGACGCTTCTCCGAAGCTAAATAAAAAGACAGCCCTAAGGATTGAATTGTTCCAAATTGTACAAATATTATCCTGCCCTCAAGTGTATAAACTCTGAAGTTTATTTTTCAAAAAGTCAAATGTTCGAGCTGATGAACTTCAGATCAGTACAGTAATTTCGAAATCACTATTTACCAATTTACTTTCGCACAAAACATTTATCCACTCACCAAGTAAATCCCAGAAATAACAAATTCGTGGTGTCGATAAAAACGATACCACGAATTTATTTTGTATATTCTATTGTGGGTATGACTCAAAAGAAGAAATGTACCTTAAAACCAATCCGTTATCTTTTAAAAAGTTATTTAACCACTCTGAATCACAAATCCATCTAAAAAGATTGGGCTGTCGAATATAAGACTCTCTCATGGTTTTTCTCATTGGTGAAACTATTCTTTCAAACCATAAAACTTTTTTGCCTTGTTGATTAACCCATATATATGGATTATCTTCACACGGAAAACAGTTTAAACAATTTTTCCAAAACACGGATGGAACCATTTGGCTATTACCAAAAATGATTTTCAAACAGCCTCCGACACGATTGAATAGACTAGTTCCACCAAAATTCATTTCTGAATAATTGGTTTCACAAATGTCACCTTCGTTTACTAAAACACCATAATTTCCTACACTCCAATCCATTTCATCTTGTAAAAAGAAAGAGAATATCGTGTCAATTTTAGACGTTAACAAACATATTGCACCATCTTTTCGCCCCCAAGGATACCACAAACTACCGGCAAGAAGAACCTTATCATCAGGAACACCATTTTGGATTATTTTTAACAACTGTTCATTTGAAATAACTTCGTTGCCTGATGTACTATATGTATTTGTTGTGTCAGGAAACCACTCTTCATCAAAAACTACAGTCGGCATTTCCGTTAATATAAACGGATCTTCCGCAAGCATAATGCCTGATTTTTTTTGTACAAGAGGTACCGAATCCCATTTTCCTTTTTTTTCAACATTATAGAGAATTTCGTCTAATTCCGTGCTATATGTTGGGATTCTGCTGTCCCCATCATCCAAATACTTGTCATCAATATACTGAGTTAATGGTTGATTTTTTACAATAAACCTTTTTATCGAATCAACGGTTTCAGGTTCTTCTTTTGGCACTAACGAAAAGAAAAAGTCACAATAACTTTTTGTGTCTTTTTCTCCACATGAAGGTAAATTGATGTTAGCTGCATTTGCTTCGACTGATATTCTTTCTGTTTCAACATCTTGAATTGAAAGTTTTAACAATATACTATGAAGCAAATATTTCTTTGAAAGTTTAGAACACGAAATGTATTTGTTATACAGTAAATCGGATAGTTTTTTTGAGCAAAGATTTTTTGATGCCCACTTAACAATAGTTAAAAGAAGAATCTCTTCTTGCATTTGAGTGAGATTTTCCCAAATGTCACTTATAGCATCAATTATCGTGGGGTATAACTCTCCTAATAAAGACAACGAAAACATAGCAGATTCTATTTTTCTAGCGTTTTGAGAATCAATTTGCTCTAAAATAATATATAACACCATTTCGGCAAGCGTTTTAGGAACTGGGAAATTCCTTTGATTTTCACATATGTCAAAATCAATTTCTATGTGATCATTTCCGCTAACCCATAACTCTTGTGTTTTAATTTCCCGAATAAAAAACTCTTGCAAAGAAGAAGGTTGCATTTTAAAGTATAGTTTTAATAACAAGTGCATATTTCGACTTGATGTTTGATAATTATAGTCGGATAAATTTTTTTCAATGCAATTAGCAAAACACCAAAATGCAATTTCTTTTAGTTCTCCTAACAATAAAGCAATCAAAGTCTCGTTTTGATAGTGTGTCCAATCTTTACCCGTTAGATATTCACAAAACTCTTGTAAAAAAATTTTAAAATTATCATGTTTGTTTATTTCACAAAATTTTATTTTATGAAAAATATATTTGTAATATTCTAGCGGATAATCAAGTTTTTTTATCGCAGGTAAAATTTCAAGTATCTCCGCTAGCTCTAGTGAATCACATTTTTTTGTGAATACTTCAAATTCTTTTTCTTTTAGTTTTGAATATTCATTCGGCTCAGTGTTGTATACAGATTCAACAGAGATGTTTTGCAGTATTTTTAGCCATTGAGGAGTAATATTTGAGATTATGTCAGGAAAATTAACATCTAACTTCTTGGATTGCTCGACGCAGGCATCATATATACATTTTGCGCCATTGCGTCCGTCTTGTGTATACCAAGAATTTATTGCACAATTTAAAACCCATATTAATATTAATTCAGAGTCATTTTCTGATTTCTTTATAAATTCAAATAATGATTGGTATATAAAATATGGTTTCTCACTAAAATCTTTATCCCAACTACCTAGTTTCCAGTAATCAGTAATCCCACAATCAACAGCAGCTTTGCATAGTTGTTTTTCAATATCATAACTAGCATTATTGCTTGAGAAATCGGCTATTTGTGATTGTCTATACAATATTGCTCCCAAATCTTTCCACCGACTTGAATCGTTTTGTATTATAATGTCAAAACATTTTAAAGGATCATACATTGCATATTCTTTATAACCTATATAACCAACAACATCCCATTTAAGTTTAAATGAGAAATTTCGCATCATTTCAGGCTCCACAAGACTGCCATATGGACAGAAACAATTGTGCATTTCCACCTTATTTTCATGCAAACTCATTGAGCTACAATTTTCACCATACAAAGCTTTTATATATGAATGGATTATATCCAACTGGTTGTTTCGCTTTAAAAACTCCAGAATATGTGTTTTATAATGCATTCCCAACAAATCTACTGCAAACAATGCTGTGTTAATTGATTCTAAAAACCATTCTGCACAATTAAAAGAGTTAACCACTTGGCTAGAGAGCAATGTATAAATCAAGAACAAACGAGCTCTTGAATAATCAAAAGAACGATGAAGTTTTACGGTCAACAACTCTCTAATTGACTCAATGAACAAATCAGAAGATTTGTCAAGCCAATAGTATTTTCCCAATAATCCTGATATCTTTGAAAGTAAAAGCATTTCAGATTTAGTGGGTTCTTTGTCTTCAAGCTCGATACAAAAACTTTCAATCCCGTTAACTATATCGTCATCGGTGTTTTCTTTATTTTTATATCCGTATACAAATGCGTTAAGTACAATCAAAAAAGAAGTTTCATCATATACATGCTTGACTTTTGTTGAATCCAATAAAGATTCATTTACAATATACGAACTATCACAAATTGTTTTCAATGCTAATGATAATGATTTTGAAAGCGAACTTTCAGCATTTAACGCAATTGAATCCAACGTGAATTCAAAATGCTTTAATGCCCCTGAATAATAAATTTTTTCTAATTTGTCAGAAAGAGCATCAACATGAATAAAATGAGCTTCTATTGCTGAAACAGCAAGTTCTTTTTTATTATTTTCAATACAATATTCAAAATAATGTTCTCCAAAAATACTGATCGCTGTAGCTTCAAGTATATTACTTGGCTTTGATATTTCGGGTACGGGCATGCTGAGTTCCGCTGTAATTCGTCCCCAATATTGTAAAAAGAAGCCTATTTCTGTTGTTTTAAGTTTCCAAAAATTCTCATCAGAAACTGTATCATCACCAATAGCCAAAAATGATAAAGGAGTGAGGTGATTAAACCATTTCTTATACAAGCCAATGGCTCTTGAACGATGTTCAAGAACAGATGATGTAAATAGTTTTTGACAAAATGTTAAAACTCTTCGATATTCATCTAAGCTATCGCGAGAAAGTGGAATAGTATGTATTTCTGAAATATCTATAAAGCTAATTTCAGGATAATCATTACATGTATACTTTCTCTCATAATGCTCAAAGTATTTGCTATGCTGATATAATGTTTTAACAGCAAAATATGTATTACAATATCCTTCAATATCTTGATTTTGACACGAAGCATCATATGAAAGGTGTGCAAATTCGTCTAGTCTTTGTAGAGAAACACCTTCGGCAAGAGCATTTATGACAAAACCAACAGTAAAGTATTGGGGAATCAAACTGCATTTATTAGCGCACTGTAATAACGGTATCCCCATAACATAGGTAAGCAATCCCTCATCATTTTCGAGTATATATTTTGCTAATGCAAATGCAATCTCTTCATATCGTGCTTGATATTTGCTTATAATGTTCATAAGGAACACTCTAAAATCATTATGGAAAAGTGCGAATTCATCTTTATTTTCTGTAGGAACAACAAGTGGATATAACATGTTTAGTGTCATCAACCAATCACTTTCACTCATTCCGCTTATTGCTCTTGATAAAATTTTAACATCAACGCGTCCGTTCATCAGAATTATTGGGCAAGCCACCAAGCTTTCAGGAAATGCCGTTGCTGGAATAACCTTTGAAATCTCATTAGTCATATATGCCCATATATGTTTGTAATACTGTTGGATGTCAGCAGTTATTTTACTGGACTGAATTTTTTCAACAACTTCATCCAAAGATAAACAGTTCTTTATCTCTTCTACTAAAAATACCGTAGAAAGATTGTTACCCTCAGTTTTTTGATGAATCATAGCTGCTAATCCATCTAAATCATTTTCAAACTGAGTCATATACGCTGAGACTAATTGTTTAATATCGTCTACACACAGTTTCGGTAGTGCAATATGTTCTACCGCTGTATCTGAAGCCAACCACATTGGATATTGATTCTGATATAAAGCTGGTGGTTGTCCAACAATAACTAAACAAACTCCTTCAGGAATTTCATTTGGCAAAGGCAGTGAATCCAAAAATGAAACCGGACTATTAGAGCGAGCCGCATGGTCTATTCCATCAATACAGATATAAACCTTTTTATTTTCTTTTTTAGATTCTTCAGACACTATTTTCAATAATCGCAACACATGATTTCTCATCATTTCCACGGTTATTAATTTATTGCTGACAGGCACACCGCACTCAGCTATTCTTCCTTTAAATTTTATGCGCAATTGAGTTAAAAGTGTTCCCCAAAGATTCTCCGAAGTACACAAACCAGAGTCAGCATTGTAAAAACGTTGTTCAGGTGAAATCGGTCTAAATGTATGGTATCGAAGCAAAAACAAATTGGTATTTGACTGTAAATAACTTATTATACTAGTTTTTCCCGAGCCAGGTTCACCTGAAATAAATACAACATTCTTATCAGTTGCAAGAATTTTCTGCTCTAATTCCGTACAAAAAGTTTCTCTGCTTTTAAAAAATGGATACGGGGGTACCAACCTATGTTGACTATCATCTATCTCGCCTTCAATACTTAAAGCGGTATAAACATCTTCTACTGTAACATGTTCGTTAGTTCTTTCGGTTGTTGTCCAAACGCTAAGTCCACCTAAAAGCCTGTTAAACAGTTCCACAGCAACACTATCAGTACAAGAAAATTTTTGTGATAGAGCAGAGATGAGAGTTTGTTTCATTTCTAATAAGCTTGGCTGATTAGCTTTAACAGATAAAGCCTTCAAAAAATCAACTAAATCATCAATATCAGTTTTATCAAATTTACTGCATAACTCTTCCCATTGAAGCGCTAAGTTTTCATCTTCTATATCTAATTCTTCTTTGTCGAATTCTCGATTGATTAATTCTAAAAACTTATATATAGAGTACGCACTATATGATTTTCCATTAAAGGTTCTTCCGGCCCGTCTATCAAGCAATTTTCTGTTTGTATACAAAACAGGATTTATTATTTTACTTTCATCCTTTGCCTTTTTCCAACCCACAAACAATGCTTTTATCAAACACGGTTTGCCATTTTTAGACTCTAACAACTTACCAAATGTAAGGTTGTTATTATTAGAAGTTGATATTTCATGTTTTACTTGATAACAAATTTCTGTATTACCGTCAACATACTCGACAACCACATCATCTACAGTGTCATATTCACTATGCTGAAAAATAACGCTTTTAATATTTGTATCAGGATCAAGCATATTAATTACTTGTTCTAATCCAGTGTACCACTCATACCAATAAGGGTCACCTATACCGGGTGTTGGCATTTTATCAATTCCTTTCAATAGAGTATGGTTTAATCATCCTGGTTGTTTTTAGAATAAATTAAACATATCCTCGTTATTGTAGGTGTGTTGCTATGGCGGAAAAAAGATGGTTATTCAAAAAACTTTTCCATTCTATATTTAATAAATCCTACGGTTGATTTCATGTAAACCTTTTTGCAGATTTTATATTGTTCTTTTTTAGACAAATGAAGATATTCAACAAGTGATTCAGCAGAAGGATACATCGAGTTAAAAATAGATATATAGATTTTATTGGGTATTGGATCATATCCTAAATAGTTTAATAAATCAAGGCAATATTCTCCCATAAAACCAACATCTGTTATATACTGTTCTATATCGTTGCCTAATGCAACAAAATCTGATTCTTTGGCTTCTTTTTCATATCTTTCAAAAAGAGATTCTATTTGGGGATACTTTTTTTCTAAATTAGGTTTTCTGTTTTTTATATTATTGACGATGTTTAATAGCTTAAAATTCAAGTTAAGGAAGAAAACCATTTGTATAGAATCAATTAAGATATCGTTGTTATGATATGTAAGTGCCAAATGACTTAGATAGAAATCTGCTTTGTTTGCATTGTAAAAATCATAATATTTTTTTGATTTGATTTTTTCTTTTTCACAAAAATCGATGTTGTTTAAAGAATCAAGTTCAAATCTTATTTGTTTGGCATTTGACCGGATTTTATAAGCACTTTCTATGCCGCTATATAAATCATGAATAATCTCATTGCATCGAAAATCTCTTTTCAATTTATACTTGGAATACTTTATTTGAAGTATGTATAAAGCTATCGCAGTTATTATAGTGCAAAGAATATTGACAACATAATCATTCGTAAAGAAATTATTAAAAACTTCTTTTAATGGTTCATCAAAAGACAAATTAAAGTCAGTAATATTAAAGTGAATACATATTTTTAGCAACAACACGTTTATGGTTAACAATAATATAAACACTATAAATTTGAAATATCTACGTTGCTTTTGTGGAACGATGGGTTCAATTTCTTCAAGTTTTATATCAAAGCTTTTAATGCTTTTGTATTTTATTAAAACAGGAACAATTGCAGCGATGGTTAAAATAGAAACAGCAATCAAAAAAATTTTGCTTATACATGGTTGGTTACACAATCCTGAAACTGCATTAAAACACAATAGTATGGGATTTAGGTATCCAATATTTGTTCCAATATCGATTAATATACTAAGCTTTTTACTTTTTTTGCCTTTTGTTTTCTCGCATTCTTTTTTGTGTTTGTTTACAAGAAGAAGACATACTGGAAAAGTAACAATAAAAGTTGCAACTGATATTATATCTTCATACTGGTTCTTGTCACTAATACAGATAACAACAAAAACAAATAGAGAAATTAAAAACGTAGAAATTCCATAAATATTTGAATATGATGAATCTTTATTTTCGTTTGCATGCTTTGCTCGGCTTTCTAAAATTCTCTTACTGTTTTTACCATTCGACTTTTTTGGTTTGTGATTTTTCTTGCTCATAATGCACATCCTATATTTTTAAAGACTTTATATAATAATTCAATAATTATTATATCATAAAGATCCTCAATTTGCCATAGATATTATCATTCAAGAATTGAAAGCAGTTCTTTAAACAACTCGATAGGATGTTTTTTCTGTCTAAAGTTCTTTTCTTTGCATTTTTGCAACATAAGCATAACCCCAAGTATACTTATCGAAATTGATGGCAAACTTGCACGCATCTTTTTAAATTATTTAATACATTGACTGTATCGCCAAGTTTGAAATGCTAAACTTGTTCACAATATCCTTGAGGCTGCTATTTTTAATGCGCTTGTTCCTGCTCTTTTTTATCTTTTTCAGGAACCGTGATGCCGAGAATTGATTGAATGTTTGCTCTGTGCTTCAACATTTCTCGGTGTTTTTCTTTCAATGGGTGATACTGTGAATACAGAACCTTCTTTTTTCTCAACACTTCATCAAATTCTTTATTGATAGATTTTACTGACGGTAATTTTTTGATACTGAGTTCATCAAATGTTTTCTTTGCCGCACGGTGTAAAATGATTTCTCCCTCGTGTTCAGCAAAGAAAATTTTTGAATAACCTGATGCCTTATATTGTTCAAAAACTTCACGAGTTTTTGCATAGTTGATTATCTGAGTTTTGAGTGTAGAAAGCTCTGTCAGACAAGTTTCTAAGTTCTTTATTTCACTTTTTATATCTGAGATTTCCTGCGAAAGAACAGATATATCATCTGAAAGTTTTTCAAGATTTTCAAAATCATTCACCTGCAAAAACATTACGGTCTTTGCCATCTGTTTAAGATTGAAAACTTTTGCCCAATTAGCATAGCCTTGTCCTTTACCTTCATTAATTTTTTTCTGAACATCAATGAGCAAACTAGTTTTTTCATTTTGCTTTGTTTTTGAAGGGCGAGTTCTTTTCTCTGCAATACTCAGCCGAATATCATTTTCCGAATAGCCTTCACCAAGAGAACGAAGTCTGATAAACTTTTTCTGTTCTTTCTTCTTGAAAGCAATGTGTTTGCCAACCTTTATTTCGTAATCTCGTTCTTTCATAAACGAAAGAAAAGCATCAAAATCTTTTGGCATCATGGATATAACTTCATCAATATCATTCCGCAACAAATCACGATGGGAGAGATACGGTGTGTATCCCTCCCATTTTGCATACGATGTATTTCGATGCTGCGGATTAGCTATTGTAGATAACTGATGTTCAATACAAATCAAGTCACTTAATCGAGCAACATCTTTTGCTGAACGTTTACGGTCACGATGCTTATAAGAGCAATCAAGTGAAATCGAATTGAAATAAATGTGATTATGAATGTGAGATTTATCAATGTGAGTAGCCACAACAAAAGCAAATTTGCCTTTTAAATATCTTTCAGCTAACTCATAACCTATTGCATTGGCTTCTTCGGGAGTTACTTCTCCCGGTTTAAACGATTGACGAATCTGATAAGCAAGAACAGAATTCTTTGGAGTTCTGCCTGTTTGAGAATAATATTTTGCTTGTGAAAAAGCAAACTCAGAGGCGGCAGTGTTTTTGTCACAACCATAAGTTGAAACAAGATTTGTTTCATTGGTCTTTATCGGGTTTAATCCGTACTCAATTCGTTCTTTCAATGTTACAAGTGAACCTAGCCTTGGACTGTTATGTATTTTAAGTATTCTCGTTACTGCCGTTTTTCACCTCGTTACTTTTTTCTTTCATTAGTTTTAACAACTCACTCTTTCCTTTTTCGATTTCTTCGGGTGCAATTTTTATCTCTTGAAGTGCAAGACACAATTCAACACATTCAGCTACAAAATCCGCATCGAAATCTTTATAGTCAAGACTTAATTCGTGTTCAATTAACATTTCTAAAATTTCAATTCTTGCCCTTTTTTCAACTTCTGTCATATTTATCCCCAATTTAAAATCCGTATATATACATATGACGAATAAACAAAAAAGTTACGCAAAATTTTTCAGAGTTAACAAAAAATTCAAAATCATATTTTGAGATATGAAACAGAACAAGTCTATATATAAAACACAATTTAAATTAACACTAGAACGATCCTTTCTCTAAAATATTGATATTCATTCTATACCTTTAAAAATATTATATAATTCATTTTTCAGTTCAGTCTATCAATATATGTTCAGTAGCAAAAAGGCTGATTCTCAGCCTTTTGTGTCTTGGGCGCCATTAATGTAGAAATATACCCCCGGTAAAAGCCGGGGGTATGATTGACATTTTAATTAATAAAAGATTGCTTGTATAGATATCTCATGTTTTGTCTTATAATTTCTATCATATCGTTAAGCTGTGCATAGTCTAAAACTTTAGCTTTATATTTTGCTGCTTTATATGCATTCCTAGCTCTAGAATACTCACCATTAATAAAGTGATAGATCATTTCTTGAACTTTCATTGTTATATCTAACAGCGAAGATCTTTTTCTGTTATCTATAGGGATAAAATCATTTGCAATAAAATATTCCCACGTAATTATAGAATTATATGATTCCGAAACATCTAGAAACGGCAAAGAATACACTGTTATTTCTTCTAGAGTTTTCAAAATATCAAAATGCTGCGCAAAAGAATGATGTTCCATAGAAAATCGAACTAAAGAAAAATAAGTATTCTTAAATTCTAAATATTCTTTTGATAATGTTTCTTCTTCAAAAAATCTATCACCTAACGACTTGATTAATTCTTCTGGTGCGTGTTCTTGTGCAATCAAGTACCTACATACAACTATATTACATTGAAGATATGATATAATATTATCTTTCAATTCTGGTTCTTGCCATTTTTCTAATAGTGTTTGTATAGACTTTTGATAGCATAATATAGCATCTTCGTATTTCCCATATTTATAGTAGTATTCTGCTAACATGATTTGAGAATCAACAAGTTGAAGTGAAAATTCATCATCAAAAATCAAACACTTAAGATCGTTATATTTATTTTCACTAGAACTACCTCGTGTTTGATTATTTGTCATAACACTTATAAAACGATTCATTAAATCAAAGTAATATATCTCACCTTTTTGAAAAGCAGAAATTTGATTTAATAGTTTTTCAAATACTTCATGTGAATAAATGTCAGTTTTTAATATTTGCTTTTTTAAATAAATATACCTTAAATATTTTTCTTTGTCCTCCAAATATCTTTGAGATAGCAGCAAAGAGGCATTAGAAAAAGTACGAACCTTAACGATTGGTATAGTAATAGTGCTACAAAACCATTTCGTAGTATCAAAATAACAACTTGCACAACTCCAAAAGTCAAAAGAATATCTCTTTATTGAGTAAGCTATATTAGGAGGTGCAAAAATAATTATGCTGTTATATGAATGCATAAAAAGATCTCTGTTTGTGTTTACATCATCGACAAGTTCGTTGACATCATTGTATAAATCAAACAATTTGTCAAAAAAATCCAATACTAATGTATCATTAAATTGGTTTGTTTGCGAGTTTAACTCGGAACGCAAAAAACCACCAAGAGACCCATGTTGCAATATTTCCTTTGTCGTCGGCATTATAATGCTAACATTTCTTTTTGATAAACACGAAAGAGAATAATGGAGTGCAAAGGGGTTATTAACATTTACAAGTATTAGATTTCTAGAAGAGGTAGCGATAAATTTGTTCAATAAACAAAGCGATTCTTCAAAGTTTTTTTGATAATCTTTAATTTTGGCCTTCTTATCGAACATATTTTATTCTCCTTCTTGATTTTGCAAAATACCTCTTTTGTTTAAATAGGCTGAAACAGCAGGATGAATTCCTCGCCATTGTTCACCGTTATACTCTATAATAACTTCCGCACCCATCAGTTCAATAAATACATCAGATGTTGTTATTGGACCTTGTGGGTTTTTATAGACATTTTCTATTACAGGAATATGAATATCGTGTATTGTATCTGAAAAGAATTCCTGTAAATATACAAAAGCTTTTTCAATATCATCCACTGTTATTGTGTCTCTATATGAAACTTCCGCATTTAAAGAAGCATCTCTAAGAATTGCAAAAAGATCCCTTATAACTCCACCTGAATACGAAATAGCTAATTCCAAAGTATCTTTATCAATTAATTCTTCTGAAACTCGAGCATAAACAATTTTTCGCATTGTTTCGTAACCAATATTATTTCGTTCTTTTTGTGCGTCACAGATAGCTATCATTGGGCATCGTTCAATTAAAGGAAAATACTGATTCGTAACCCTTTTAAACTCTATCGAATATTTAAGATGGATAGGAGTTGTAATCAACATATGTGCATGTACCATTGAGAGATACATGCTCTCCTTTATAAACAAAGTTTCGGCTGATTCTGGAGAAATCTTTTCTAAATCCTCAAACATGAAAAGAACTGGCATCCCATAGGTTTCGGCTACTAGTTCCGTTAATTGATTCAAATTACCAATATAATCTGGAATGTTTTTTCTTAATTGGTTTCGTATTGTTTGTTTTTCTACCGTTCCAAACCTAAAAGCGCTATTAATTTTAGCGAATAAGTTAATAATTTTAGCTGACAGAGAAATTTCTGCACCAGCTGACATTTCGGAACTAGTAGCAATTTCATCTTCTTGTTCCCATTCTACAGTTGAATACCAATCTTCATAGATTTTTTTTAAAATCTTATATTCTTTTCCAGTCTCATTAAGAACATCTTCACAAGTAGAAAAGATTCGTTCATACATCACAAAAAGCAAATCGACTAAATTAATTTGATTGGCATCAAGATGTTCTTGAACCGAAAAACGAATAACTTTGTAGGTGTCTTTTAATTTTTGCTCAAGTTGATATAGTATGGTAGATTTTCCAGAACCACGATGTCCCAAATACAACACGTGCTGATATATGCCTGGCGTATAATTAAAATGAAGTGTTAATCGTCGCAACATATCAACGCCACGAGCTTCTGATGTATCGACATAAAATTTGGTTAACTCTTCTCTGTCTAATGGATATGTTGCACAAGTTGATCTGACTTCTGACAGTTTTGTTGCTTTTTCCATAGTAACACCTCTGAAATCCATAAATTCCCCCCTTAATTATAACACTAGCATGTTGACAATGCAAGACAAAGTTTTTTGTAACTATATAAAGTAGTGCCTTATTGCATAATATGTTAATTAATATGGACGTATAACATATAAATATTCACAACTTTTGACACAAGGAATACCTCCAAATCTATTTTAAAATATTTTCATATTGTTTGGGATCTTTACGCTCGTTGTCTTCAAGTTTATTCTAGGTATGGTCTACGTTAAAAACCTTTGAAGCATTACATCATTCCATATTTCAGAAAAGGCTGTTCTCTTGTTCTTTGTATTTATAAAACACATATTTTTATTTTAAAGTAGCTCCATACAATATGGTTTTTAATAAATCTTAGTTGTTTTTTGAGATAAAACAATAAACAGCCTCCGTTTTACTTTCAATATATGTGAAATCAAAAATATTTGCAAGGATGTCATTTTATCTTTGAAAACTTTGCAATAATCTTATCAAGCATACACCAAAGTTCAGATTGGCTTTTCTGAATTTCATCAACTTCATTCTTAAAAATCATACCGGTTGCATTAACTCTTTTTGCAATCTGATTTATGTTATTACTACTGTATCGAAGCAATGATATTGCTTCATCAAGTTCAGGAATATTGAGATTTATAACATATCCGTCAAGAGCCATTTTTCGCAAATAAGCACTCATATTACTTGAACCAACGAGTTCCATCCGGCTTTCGATTTTTTGCTTTTCTTCATCAGTTACCCAAAACAAAATCGGAGTTTTTCTGTAACGTTCACCCAAGTTACAACACCTGTTCTTTCTTCTTCGGTGTTGATGAAGATGGAACAATATTATCTTTTGCCGATTTAAGTTTTTTCAAAACAGAAGGTTTCTTTTCGGAACGTTCTGTTTCTATTCTTTTTACTTGTCTGACAAAAATATCTGTAAGACCGGGATTAACACCATCAACAACAAGAGATAAATCAATCTTATCTTTCACATCATTCGGGCGAACTGTTTTTGCCCAAGCATTATTCTCAGGCGATATTCTGCCGTCATAATCTTTTACGATACAAGTTAGAGCAAGAATTTTCTTTACACGGTCAATGCCGAAATTCTCAACAACTTTTTTCGCTCCTTCAGGGTCAAGTCTGCAATCTGAATAGTTATCGTTGATAGCTGCTTCAATAGCAGTTTTACACATATTGTCTGCTCTTGAAGAAAGTCTGTATGCTGATATTTCATCACTATCTCTTGCTTCTGCAAAAGGCTTTTCATAAAGTGGAAATTTACTCGGATCGTTATACGGAATCGCCTGAATTTCACCGTCGAGCATAAAGAACATTTCGGGTTCTGCAAAATGTTCAGAATACTTCTCAATCTGTTCGGGAGTAAGGGAGCAGAAATCTTCTTCACCAAGACCCACAACAAGGAATGTTCCCGAAACAATATCGTAGATACTGTTCTCATCATCACGCAAAGCACGGTTTAACTGCATACCGTTTATTTTACCTTCTTCGTTACAAACAAGTCCTACGGGTTCTTCAAACGGATAAACCGCTTCGATATATCCGCCAACCTGCTGTTGTAAACTTTCAAGTCCGCAATCAATAGTTTCAATTCTCGGTTTTTCTCCCGGCGCAACAACGAGAACAGTCAATGAGTTCTCTGTTTGCTTTTCAAAATTATGCTCCGCCGTTTCCGTTATTGTATCTCTTAAAGTCTGCATATAATCTGTTTCTTTGTCTGCAAACATTTCATAAACTTCCTGCAACGGTGAAGGTGAATCCATCAATGCTTTCATAAGATTATCTGAAAGTTCAACTTGCTCGAGTGCAACAAGAATATCCTCACGAACAGTAAATTCGTAAGTGTGACTTAGAATTTCTTCGGGTTGCTGTTTCATAAGCCACTCTCTGTAATTCTGCTGTTCTGCGTGCATCATATCATACAGCGTGCTTTTCAGTTCTTCTGTACCCATATCTTTACCTCCTATTCCATTAAGATGTTTTTCAAACGTTTCACGGTCATAAGCGTAAACGTAAAAGTTGTAATCGCCTTTGGTGGGATTACATCTTAAAATGTAGCTGTGTTCATCGGTATCAACTCTGAAACCGTATTCTTTGGTGTAGTTACCTTCGATAACTCCATCGGGATTGTTTTGACAATAAGCAGAAAGAGAGCTTCTGTCTTTCAGAAGCTCTCCATAACCGAATCGCAAAGAATTGATAACATCATCAAATTCTCTTTTGAATTCATCTGTTTTTAAAATACTTACTTTATCTTCCCAAGTAGTGTAAAAACCTTTGCCGCTTGTGTCAAAATCCCCACGGATAAAACCGATACAACCGCTTTCCACATAGTCATTCTGCGACTGCTTATATGAAAACGGTATTTCTTCGGGTTTGATTGGTCTGATTGATAAATCCATTTATAAAACTTCCTCCGTTTTCTTTTTTTCTGTTGTTTTTAGGATAGTGGTTTTGCTTTTTGCACTTGCCATCTGCAACTTATCCATAATAGACGGTCTGCTGCTTTTGGCAATAGCATTTTCTGCTGACGGAGCTTCAGGCTTATCCATATTCAGAGCGATATTCAGTTCTGTAAGTCTTGCAGACTTGATTTTCAGTTCTTCCTCTTGCGGGAAAGGTTTGCCGAGTTCTGCTTTCGCATTTTCCATCTGAGTTTTAACATTATCAAGTCTTAATTGAGTATCGTTCAATCTCTTTGTTATGGAATCAAGCACATTATCAATACGAATAAGATTACCTCTCGGATCTTTGCCGAGTTCTACTTTGTGGGACATTTTGCCTTTGAGGGTTAGAACATACTTTTTGCCGAAATCTTCTACCGACAATGACATATCAAAACCTCTGTAAGAGCCGATTGGTGCTTCCATAAAGAATTTCGCATCTTTCATAGCATCAATCAGAGCTGCACCCGCATTTTCTTTATCGGTCAGGAAATCACCCCGAATGGTCATTCCGGCAAATCCTTCGGGCGGATGCGAATTGTCTTTTGCAGTCTGAATATCGGTTTGGAATCCGTTAATGTATTCTTCGTATTGCCTTATCTGTTGCGGAAAGTTTTTGAGAATATTATCTTCAAGTCGGAATTGCTGATTCTGATAACTCGCTTTCATAAGCTTCAGTTTTGCCACATCGACATCCAAATCCATTTTCTCCTTAATGCGTTCATCTCCCGCACAAAGTGCTTTGATTTCTGCAAATGAAAGAGTTGTTTCGTCAACATCTTCGCAGGAACGCACGGGAGATTTTGAGGTCATAATCTGCGATATGAACTTCTGCTTTTGTTCAAGTGTTTGCCAAAGGTAAGCATCAAATGTTGACTCGGTAACATATCGGTAAATATGTACTTTCTCATTCTGATTACCTTGTCGGACAATTCTGCCGCTTCGCTGTTCCAGATCACCCGGACGCCACGGAGCATCCAAATCGTGAAGAGCTACAAGTCTGTCTTGAACATTAGTACCGGCTCCCATTTTTGATGTACTGCCCATAAGAACACGGACTTTACCGGAACGCACTTTTCCGAATAAATCTTTCTTCTTTTCCTCTGTATTTGCATCGTGAATAAAAGCGATTTCTTCAGGTTTAACACCTCTTGCAATCAGCTTATCCCGTATATCTTCATAAACTGTAAAAGACTTTTCGGGGATAGGGTCAAGATTTGTAAGTGTCGGTTCAGCTTTCGCCGCTGTTTTGGTTTTTGGAGTGGATATATCACAGAACACAAGCTGTGTCAGTTTATCCGCATTTCCTTCTTCATAAATTCTGACAATGTTATCAACACAAAGATTAACCTTTGTGCCTTCTTCATCTGCGAAATCGGGATTGATTATTCTTTGGTCAAGACCGAGCTTTCTGCCGTCAGAAGTTATTTTCAGCATATTATCTTCCGAAGGGTCAACACTACCTAAATGAACGGCGGCAGCTCTTTCGGATAATTCACTAACCAAGCCTTTTTGTGTTTCTGTCGGATGAGCAACAACATTGTGATATTCAGCTTCGGGTCTCGGCAGATTTAAAGTGTCTGCCGTTTTTATATCTGCCGCTTCCTTAAACATATTCATAAGTTCGGGCAGATTAAAGAATTTTGCAAAACGGGTTCTTGCTATGTATCCCGTGCCTTCGGGTGCAAGTTCAATAGCCGTTGTTGTTTCGCCGAAGTTTGATGCCCAAGCATCAAAGTGGGTCAGATTCTTTTTCTGAAGCATATCGTATTGAAGATAACGCATCATCGTATAAAGTTCTGTCATTGAATTTGAAACGGGAGTTCCCGTAGCGAAAACAACACCTTTATTGCCCGTGACTTCATCAAGATAACGGCACTTCATAAACATATCGGATGATTTCTGTGCTTCTGATGTAGAAAGACCCGCAACGTTTCTCATCTTCGTATAAAGAAACAGGTTCTTGTAATTGTGAGCTTCGTCAACATACAGACGGTCAACACCGAGCTGCTCGAAGTTTACAACATCATCCTTTCGTTCTGTTGACTGCAATTTTTCAAGTTTGGCTTCAAGACTTCTGCGTGTCTTTTCAAGCTGTTTAACAGTAAACTTTTCGCCTCTGTCATATTTCATCATTGCGATATTCTCGGTTATTTCATCAATCTGCTGTTGTATGAGCCGTTCTTGTCTTTCGAGCGAAACGGGTATCTTCTCAAACTGTGAATGACCGATAATAATAGCATCATAATCACCAGTAGCAATTCTCGCACAGAATTTCTTTCTGTTCTCAGGCTGAAAGTCCTTCTTTGTTGTAACAAGAATATTTGCAGAAGGATAAAGGCGAAGAAACTCCGATGCCCATTGTTCGGTAAGATGATTGGGAACAGCAAACAACGGTTTTCGGCAAAGACCAAGCCTTTTGCTCTCCATGGCCGCCGCTACCATTTCAAATGTTTTGCCTGCGCCGACTTCGTGAGCAAGCAGAGTGTTACCGCCGTAGAGAATGTGAGCCACCGCATTTAGCTGATGTTCACGCAGCTTTATTTCGGGGTTCATACCCGAAAAAACTATATGACTTCCGTCATATTCTCTCGGCTTTGTAGAGTTGAACAATACATTGTATTTTTCAACAAGATAGTTACGTCTTTCGGGGTCACGGAATATCCAATCCCTGAACTCGTCTTTTATAACCTGTTGTTTCTGCTGTGCAAGCGTTGTTTCCTTTGAGTTAAGAACTCTCTTATCCTTGCCGTTTTCTATAACGGTGTCATAAACTCTTACATCACGGAGATTGAGCGAATCTTCGAGAATTTCATAAGCACTTTTTCTTGTTGTACCGTATGTAACGTGAGCATTGACATCACTTCCCGAAATGAATGATTTGTTTTCAATTCTCCATTCAGCGGTATATTCCGAATATTTCACTTTCATATTGAACTGTGCATAATTCGGTGTTTTGAAGGTTTCAAACATAAACTGTTCGATAATCTCTTTATCAATCCAAGTTGCACCGAGCCTTACTTCAATTTCACTTGCATCAAGTTCTTTCGGCTGAGCCTTTGTCAGAGGCTCAACATTAACATTGAAAAAGGGATTTTTTTCGGCTTCGTACTCTGCATAGACAAGTTTCTCTCTGACATTACCTGAAAGGTATTCATCGGCTGTCTGCCAGCCAATAAAACTTCTGTCGGGATTGCTTTCCAAATCAAAAGGACCCGTTCTCGGGTCTTTGAAAATAATACCTTGCAAATCTTCAACGATTTTCTGCGGTGTTGCTCCTTCACCCATAAGTGAAGCCATAAATCCGAGGTCAACGCAGGCTCGTTCACCGATTGAAACGGCAAGAGCTTCTACTGCGGTATCAACCTTCGTTATGGAAGAATGTTGTTTGATTGTCCGTTTGGTAAACATATCAGCTTTTCTTTTGAGTTTCTTTTCTTCATCAAGAATCTCAAGAGAGCAGAGAAGATAATATGACGAATCGTTTGAAAAAGCACTTTTATTAACTTTATCGTTGATTAAACCGTATTTCTTTGTAAAGTTATCATACAGAGTATTGAGTTCTGCTTGTTTTTCGCTGATTTCGCTGTCGGTAGTCAGCTCATCCAACTGTAAGTCAATCAGTTCATTTACACAGTCACGCAAACCAACCATACCTTTTATGCGTTCTTTGGCGGTTGCTTTGACTTCGGTTTTAACCATAATACTGTTCTGACGGTAATAAACATCATCGTCAACAACTGCATAAGAATAGTTTTTAACATTCGGGTCAGCAGGTATTGATACTTTTGAAACTTCCGTACTTTCTTCAAGTGTGGGAAGTTCGGCAGCTTTGTATGTGCCTTGTATATTCTTCATCGCTTCGTGAAGAAGCTCACCCAAATCTGCACCCTCAATGGGTTTAACGGTAAAAGCATCTACTCCGTACTGTGTACTTTTTGATGATTGTTCGCCTAAAATCATTTCAGGATGCTCGGCGAAATATGAGTTAATCGGGAATCCGTTTTCACTCATTCCGAGATGAACCCAATCGGGTTCAATTTCCATCGGTTCTTCTCTTTTCTGCAAGAAGATAATATCCGATACAACATCCGTTCCCGCATTCGCTTTGAAAGCATTATTCGGCAAACGGACAGCGCCGAGCAGGTCGGCTCTTTGAGCAAGATATTTACGGACTTCGGGTGTTTTCGAATCCATCGTGTGATGTGATGTTACAAATGCTACAACACCGCCCGGACGAACTTGGTCAAGAGCTTTCGCAAAGAAATAGTTATGAATGGAAAAACCGAGTTTATTGTATTCACGGTCATTTACTTTGGTCTGACCGAAAGGAACATTACCTATTGCAATATCATAGAAATCTCTGCGACTTGTTTTTTCAAAGCCTGATATGGTTATATCGGCATTTGGATAAAGCTGTTTTGCTATTCTGCCCGAAATACTGTCGATTTCAACACCGTAGAGCCTTGACGTTGACATTTCATCGGGGAGCATACCGAAGAAATTACCGATACCCATCGACGGCTCAAGAATGTTACCTTCTGTAAATCCCATATTGCCGATTGCTTCATACATAGCATTTATGATTGTCGGACTTGTATAGTGAGCATCAAGAACAGATGATTTTGCTGCCCTGTATTCATCGGGCGAAAGAGTAACATAAAGTTCTCTGTATTCATCGCCCCATTTTTCATTGGTATCATCAAAAGCATCTGCAAGACCGCCCCAACCGACATAACGGGATAATATCTCTTGTTCTTCGGGTGTCGCTTGTCTGCCTTCAAATTCAAGATCGTGTAAAAGATTTATCGCTGTAATGTTATTTCTGAATTTTTCCTTTGCACCACCAACACCGAGGTTGTAGTCTGTTATGTGAAAGTTTTCAGGCTTTGGTAATTCGGGTTCATCGGTGCGAATAGTCTGAATTGTAATATCGTAAGGTAGTCCGTAATCTTCCGCTTTGAATTCTTCAACGGTTTTTGCGGTAAACTTTGAATGTTCTTCCTGAGGATACTGTTCAAGCAGTTTCAGAAAATTCGCTCTGTTTTCGACACGGCTGATTGGATAGAGAAGCGTTGTATCCCTTATACGGACATCGTGACTGCCTATATCTTCAATGACATACGGTGTGTCATTTTCAAGATAAATAATATCACCGACATTGTAAGGAATTTCGGGTTCTCTGATTTTGGCAATAATATCGTTCTGAGCAGAGATATTTTCTAAATCTGCAAGTGCTTCTTCTTCAGTATCAAACCAATGTGTGAGATTATCTTCTGTAACATAGAAATCGTCTTTTTCATTATCATAAACGGCATATTTCTCACCTTCAAAGGGAACAGAGAGCTGACGGACTTCAAATCTGTCTGACAAAGGAATAGGCTGTTCGGATTTCACGGAGAAATTACCTGAATCAAGATACTTTTCAAACTGCTCTCTGCTTATCTTAACCGCATCCTGCTCGGGTAAATCGGGAAATGTATAGTAGATATAATCATCTGTTACATCTTCAATCTGTAAAATGGCAGAAGGTTCATCGTTATTCCATATCGAAATTATTTCATCACCGATTGAGTAGTTCTTCCCTGCGGGTGTTGTGAAAGTTGTTGTTAAATCATTCATCACTTGCTGAATGAACGGAGCATTTTCCAAGGCTTCGGGGTCAACCACTTCTCCGTTTACAATGCCGTGTTCTGCAAGGTTTTCACGAATGGCAGACGGGTCAACATCAGCAAAATCATCAATTTCCGTTTTTCCAAACGTTTGTGATTCAAGAGCCTCATCGGGAATATACACCAAATCATCGAAATCCAAACTGTAAAGCTCACCGTTAATCAATGCTTCAAGACTGTCATAGCTTCGGCTGTCATAATAGTTATTGTCGATATATCGGTCAATTCTGAAATCTACAAGATTTACAGAAACCTGAACAGGAATTTCAGCATCGGTTAATGTTGTGTATGCAATATCAATGTTTTTCATATCGCTGAAATCAGCATCTTCACCGTATTCATCAAGACAAAACTTGTTAATCAATTCTTTTGCCTTTTCAAGTTCGCTGTTCTCATCGATTCGGAGCAGCTGAAATGTTTCCCTTTCGGTCTTACCGTCGGGGATACCGGAAATAACTACGCTGCTTTCTTCACGGATTTTTTCAAGATATGCTTCAAGTCTGTGTTTCGGGAATCCGCACATTTCAACTCTGCCGATATTCGGAAACTCTCTGCTTGTTAATACCAAATCAAGCTGTTTTGATACTTTTATCGCATCTTCACCGAACATTTCAAAGAAGTCTCCAACCTGATAAAGAATGATACTGTCGGGATTATGCTCTTTCAGACCGTTGTATTCATCAGCAATTATACTGTTTCGGGAATTTACAGTAACCGCAGGTTTTTCATCAACCGTTGTTTCCGCAGTAGATTCTATTGTTTCAGCCAACGAAGGCGGAGAATATCTGTCCATAACGCCCTTATCTAATGCCATAACAACAGTTTCAATGTTGTTTTCATTAAGGCTTTTTGTTACATAGCTAAGGTTAAAATCAAGCACCTGACAAAAAGGTGTGAAAACATTACCGTAAAGGTTTTTACCCGGTGCTGTATAGTTTGTATGCTTTGCAACAATTTCAGCATCCTTGCCAAAGGCATAATAAAAACCTCCGACGTGCAAAAGAACTATACTATCGGGGTTATCATTTTTCACTTGCTCATATTGAAGTAAGAAATCGGGTTTATTACTATCGTCAATCTCCGTTTCAATTTCTGTATTAACCGCAGGTCTTTCAACCTCAACTTCTACTCTCAAATGATTGTTCGCAGGGTTTTCCTTAACCTTTTTCTCAAATTCATCTTTTGAAAATTCTTCCGTGAACAAAGGAAATTGAATGTTGCTGAGAACAACGGGTTCTTCAAGTGAAAGAATAGTGTATTCATCTGTACCGAGTTTTACGGTATCACCGATGTTATATTCATATCGGTATTCTTTGGTGGGTTCGTTTTCATTTGCTGAATTACGAAGAATATCACTTATTTCACGTTCTCTTTTCCATTCGGCTTCTTTTAACAATCTGTTTTCAAGCCACTGCGGATACATTTCCGTTTCTTTGGAATTTAAGTATCTGCCAGCCTTTACAAGTTCAGAAAGTCTCTTTTCAACATAATTCCACGTTAATAAAACTCTTCTCTGAGGAACGCTATAATGGTCGGATATTTCAATACCTTTGGCATCGTGACCTTCCCAAAAACCACTTGCAGGAATAGCATCCGAATGTCCGCCCGTACCGTATTCGTTTTTAAGGAATTTTATATTTTCTTCTTTCGATAGACTTTCGGTAAACTGTCTGTAAATACGCATTTTGCCTTCGCTGAAATCGCTTCCTCCGCAAAGCACATAATCAACAGCAGATTGCGGCAGATACAAAGGAGCTTCATTTTTTACTGCTGTGCCGATAAGTTCCATCTGTTTTTCGGTATCGGGCAAAAGCGAAGCCTGCGGCTCTGTCCATTCCTCCATAAGCATAAGTCCGAAAACACTTCGTTCAATCTGAAACCATTTTTGCCACGCTTCACGGAGTTCTGTTCCGTCATTACGCCATAACCTGATGGCATCGGAATAGGCTTCAAAGCCTGCATTTACACCGTTGGAGAGTGTCATTTCATACGGTGTTGAGTTAAAGAAAGACATAATAAAATCGCTACGTTCATCTCTGTCAGAATGACTTTCATAGAACATAGCGATTTCTTCTGTATGCGGAGCCAAAAATGTTTTAATCAGCTCGTTTTTTTCTTTATTTTGGTGAAAATATTCGATACCGTTCCATCGGGCATCGAAATCGTGATTGCTTAACTGTAAATCAGTTCCGTCAGAATTATCTCCTCTGCCTGAGCCTGAAGATTGTTCATCAGACCGACCCATTTCATCGGGTCTGTCGCTTTCAGTTCCTCCGTCACTCCCGCTGATTTCATCAGTTCGGGCATCATCTGTTCCAAGCGATTGTTCGCTGCTTCGTCTATCTCCAGCAGATGGTTGTAAAGAGTGTCCCTCAATACCATTCTGTTCCAAAGAGCCGGACGGTGATTCTTGAGATATTCCTTCCTCATTCTGCCGTATTTCCCGAGGGGTTTCTTCTCGGTCTGAACGAGAGTTAAGTTCGGAATCAGATAATCTCCGTTCTGACTGTAAGTGATGTTGCTCATTGTTCTTGCTCCTTTCACGTTCATAATTTTTAACCGATATTTCTATCTGCCTTAACACCTGCTCACTTGTTTCGCTGACCGCAGTTGCAAGGAAATTAACAGTATCGGAAGTGTTGAAATCGAAGATACTTAAAAAATCTTCATCTTCAAAGTATTCATCAGCATTTATTCCGCAACGTGTCAGGAGAGTATATGTTGTACTGACAACCGCCGCATTTCTGAATGCCATACCAATGTTATCTTCATCATAACCCTCAAGGAACGAATCGTCAACGATGTCAAAAATATCCCGTTTGTAGTTTCCCCAATATTCATCGACAAGCTGTGCAGCTATACTTTCAAGCTGATTTGCAATACCGTTTTTAGCGGAAACGTCATATTTGCTTTCAAGAGCTGATGTAACCGTGTTTTCGTGTTCATCTCTGTATTCCCATAAAAACGGAGTCTTTGAGCGTTCCGTTTTACCCGTATCGGAAACATCAAAAACATATTTAAGTGTTCTTGGTTCTGTATCAGTATCAATGAGTGCAATACCTTTTGAACCTCTGCGGATATATCTGTTCATCTGCTTATTCCATATATCATAATCGGCGCAAGCTGTCGCTTCGGGCCGTTGAGCGAAAATAAGCAACTGTTCATTGAACGGATATTTATAGAGCCGTGAGGCAGTTGTAAGGAACGCAGTCCAATTCTGCCTTGAACGGGTCAGATTTCTTTCTGTTTCTTCTGCAAGGAGAGCAATTTGCTGGACTTTTGATATATTTTCATTTTCCATATTTTTACCTCCTAAAAATAAATGACGGGAGTGTTCAAAAGAACACCCCCGACTTTGTTATGATACTATGGATAAATCCATAAGAAGATTTCGGATAAAGGCTATGAGATTATCGAAAAACTTCCACCATAAAAGCTCTACCTTTACCGTACATTCTTCTTTGAGGTCAGTTCCTTCGACACCTGCGGTTATAACACATTCACCGATACCTTTTGACGTTACCACACCGTTTTCGTCAACGGTTGCGACTTTCTCATTCGATGAAGTGAAATATACATCATCTGAATTTGTATAAATTGTGAGTTCATCGGAGTATCCGTAATAGATAGTCATATAGCGGTTGGTCATACGGAAAGAAACATCTTCTTCCGTAGCAAATGCGGATGTTGCACATACCGTAAACACGGTGACGATGCTTAAAATGAGGGCGATTGCTTTCTTAATGTTGTTTTTCATAATTCAATTCTCCTTTGTCTTAATCAAAAAAAATCGGGTATCAGGTCGAGCTGTTCGTATTCTTCATCGGTCATTTCTTCAAGACGGGAAATTGCCGAATCGGTAATAGCTTTGAGTTCGGTTTCTTCCGCAGAAATGTATTCTCTCATTTCTTTGAGTGCGGAGATTGTGTCCGTTCTTGTTCCTGCATTGTGGATTGCGATAAGCTGCTGCTCATCATAGGTTACTGCGGTCATACTAAATGCCCCTTTCTGTCTTTTTCTTTGGTGCTGTTCTTTGCCTTTTCTGTTCAGGTGTTCTCTGCTTTAATTTTTCAGCTATCGGTTTGCGTTCCGCTTTTTCATCATTAACAGCATTCGCAAGGTCTGAGAGTGAAATACTCTTGCCGGCTTTGACCTGTGCTTCAAGCTCTGCAACTGTCGGCTTTTTATCGCCGTTATTCAATATACCGTCAATCATTCCGTAATCATCTTCGGTTGATATTTCAGCATTTTTGAGATAGTTGCTTATGTTGAAATCGGGAAGCTCTCTGAAACCTGCGCTGTCGCAGTAATGATATGATACCTCACCGTTCTGTTTTATGGCAAGGATGTCGCTGACCGATAAACTGTGACCCGTGAAATCAAGCGGTCTGTCAACGTTATATTTCTGATATGCCGCTTCAAGTGTAGCTGATACCGTTTCTTTCGGCTCGATTGTTGCCGTATAGATAGGTTCATAATCATCACGGCTCGGTGCTTCGGAAAGACTGTCATATCTCATAAACATAAGATTTTTCGGGTCATCATTCGGAATCTGATAGATGAGAATGGCATTGTTGGGATTTTCGTTAAATCTCTTTTCAATATCACGGGCAGGAACATCAGCTTTTATTCGTTCCCAGTCAGAAACCTCAATGCCAAAAATACCGTAATGGTCAATTATATCGTTTTCGCTTACAACCATTGCTTCGGTATTATCGGTATGCAGACAGTAAATCGTCACATCTCTGTCCATCAGTTCTCTTGCTCTGTCTTTTGAAAGCGGGAGCATATTGCTGTCGGTGTAACCGTAGTTTTCCATCATCTGAACTGTTATTGTCGGGTCGGGAAGCTCTGATGTTGAGTTTTCTTCAATACCGGGTAATTCTGCCGTGTCCTGCTGTTCGGCAATAGGCTCGTCTTTTACATACGGAGTGAGTCTGTCCAAAAGTGACTGTGCTGTTTGGCTGTATTCTGTATTGTCATTGATAATACCACGAAGCCAATCAGCAACACCCGAACAATTACCGCTTGAAATATCACCCACAAGGTCACTAATGTTACCCTGTGGGTCACTTACACGGTCAGTATAATCGTATGTATCATAATCAAATGCAAAGCGGTCAAGATCGGTAGCAAGTGCCGTTATGGGGTCTGCTTTTGCAGAAAGGTCAATTCCTTGTTCCTTGCAGACCTCTTTGAAATTACGGTCTATTGACGTAATGAGTTCAGATGAAGTCTTATTTATCGTTTCAAGACTTGCTTTGAGTTCCTTCAGCTCTTTATCGCTCGACCAGGAAGCAAGATAGCCGAATGAGTTTTCGCCCGTTTCAATGCCGTAATATGCACATACGGCATAGGCGATACTTTCCGCTTCAACTTCTTCTGTATGACGGTCTTTTCTTTCAACATCTGTTTCACCCTTATTCCTTCTTGAATAATTGTGAAGTGTTGCGTGTGCCATTTCGTGAATAGCGGCACAGACCGTCTGTGTTTCGCTCATTCCTTCACGCAGAGTTATACTCTGATTATCGTAACTGAAAAAGCCGTCGGCACCGTTTTCAATAGGCTTGAAATCAATGGGTACGGGAGAACTTCTCTTGATAGCTTCCATAAAAGCATCATAGTGTTCCACACTTCCGGTTAAATCAGATGAAAGTTCGGGCAAAGGTTTACCTTCGGTTTGCGAAACATCAAAAACAGAAACAACCTTGAATGTTGATGTGCTGACCTCTGCAACTTCCTTTATCGGCTGTCCGTTTTCATCGAGCATAGGAAGTTTTGTATCGGGGTCGAGTTTTTCTTTTTCGATTTTCTTTTTGTACGGTGCGGGAGCTATAATCTTTATGCCTTTTTCGCCACGTTTGACATTTCTGCCGAATGAATCCTTCCACTTGTTAAATCCTGCAACAAGCGAAGCATCCGGCTTTTGCATAAAGATAAGCATTTGATTGTTTACGCTGTATCTGTGAAAACGGCTCATTGTCTGCAAATACTGCCTGTATTTATCTGAGGCAAACAACTCCTTTATGCCTTTTTCGATACTGTCGGTAATATCTTTCAGCTT
This sequence comes from Acutalibacteraceae bacterium, assembly GCA_045536235.1. Classification (GTDB taxonomy): domain Bacteria; phylum Bacillota; class Clostridia; order Oscillospirales; family Acutalibacteraceae; genus UBA8612. The sequence continues at coordinate 80,675 of JAZSND010000005.1, forward strand.
TTCTTTATCGCTTTTGAAAGCACCTTTTGTATTGTCAGCCATAATATTCCTCCTATTCTATAATGGTTACTTCGTGATACTCACCGAACCCGTTTATCCACTCTCGAGCTTCTTTTGAAGAACCGTCATAAAAGATGTCAACAACATTTCCGTTCACTTCGCTACCCGTATCAACGGCTTTGAGCCGTATTCCGTTCACTTCGATTATGCTTCCGAGAGGAATTACATCGGGGTCAACGGCACAAGTTTTGAGATGTTCAGATCTTGCACCCGTAGAGGTTGAATAACCCCATTTACCGCCGTCACTTGACGGAGTATATACGGTTATTCTGAAATTCTTGCCGTTTGTCTTTTTACTGACAGAACGGCTTGAAGGCTTTTCGGTTTTGGGTTTTTCTGTAATTCTTTCGGTAGTTATCTCTGTGCTTGTTTCGGGCACGGTAACGGTTGTTGTTTCGGTTGGTTTAACTGTTGTTATTTCAGTTGTTTCGATACTTGCATAATACGGAACTGAAAAATCTTCGGGATTTATCTCGTGTACTGCAAGTTCAACGAATATGCCAAACAATAAAGTGAATATCCCGAGTCCGATAAGATATGGGGTATATTTCTTGTTCAAAGTTGTACTCCTTTGTCTTGGAATAGTGGAAAAAGTACCGCAAAAATAGGGGTAAAGGTCAAACTACCTTTACCCCTTGATTACCGCACTCTGAAACCGTTGATATACAAGGATTTCAGAAGGCTACTTTTTCCACTTTTCAGTTTCTTTTTCTTTGCATATACAATGCTTTTTGTCGCCTTATTCTGATTCTTGCACAGCTTGTGCAATAGAGCTGATTATGATGCTTTTTCATAAAGGGATTATTGCAACCCTTACATAACCCTTTTTGCTTTTGGTTTAATATTTCATCTTCCAAATCAGAACGCAACGGGAGAACGGCTCTGCGGAAATACTGACACAATAACGAATAAGTAATTAACTGCGGACAGCAATGAGTTTCACCGTCATCGAGAAGCAGACAGTTTCCTTCGTCATAATTGCAACACTCATTTTTAACAAGAGTATTTACGCTTATTCTCTGCTTTTCGGTAAGTCTTGGCAATTTTTTACTCATTCTTAACTCGGTATCTCACTTTTTCACCGTTGTCAGTAAATGTCAGCGTTATTGACTTATTTCCGTTTTTGATTTCCGTATATCCTTTGGAAAGTAAATCAACCGCCATCTTTTTAGTGATTGAAATATCCTGCGACTGCAAGAAAGTATTGTCTTTCCAAAAAGCGAATTTGCAACCGTTCTTTTCACAATGAAAACCGTTTTTGCCTTCGGTAACATTTCCACCGCAACGGGGACACTTGCCGACAATTTCTCTGCCGGAGGGGAATAAGACATCGACATCGTGAACGGGAGCATATTCATCAATGATTTCAATTATCATTTCGCTGATTTCACTCATAAAATCTTCGGGTTCCATATCGCCCTTTTCGATAAGTTTGAGCTTGTGTTCCCATTCTGCCGTAAGAAGCGGAGATTGGATTTGCTCGGGAAGAACGGTTATGAGTGACTTGCCCGTAAATGTGGGAACAAGCGATACAGTCTTTTTGTTATTCTTTCGCTGAACAAATCCCGTAGCAATGAGTTTTTCAATCATTGCAGCTCTTGTTGCGGGAGTTCCGAGACCTTTTCTTTCAGCATCTTCGGGAGTTTCTTTTGCTCCTGCGTTTTCCATAGCTGAAAGCAAAGTATCTTCGGTGTAATTTGGCTTTGATTTCGTGAAACTCTCTTTCAAATCAATACTGTTGATTTCAAAAATGTCGCCTTCCTCAATGTCAAACTGCATTTCAGGTTCTTCGGAATCTTCGCTTTCTTCTTCAATAAAAGTTTTCCATCCGTAGCTTTCGACATTACGGTAAGTAAAGGTGAATTCCGTATCTCCGCAACGGATAAATGCTTTTTCGAGGAAATAGTAGAAGGGTTCGGAAACTGCACACAAAAGCCTTGTTGCAATCATTGTGAGAATGTTAATCTCACCTGCATCAAGTGAAGCAAGGTCAAGATTTGCAACATTCTTTGTGGGAATGATGGCGTGATGGTCGGTTACTTTCTTGTTATTTATAACCTTCAGCTCGTCATATTCGGTTATTGTTCTGTTAATCAGATTTGCAGAAGCATTGATAAGTTCGGGAATGGATTTCTCCATATCGCTTGTAAGATATCGGGCATCTGTACGGGGGTAAGTGCAGAGCTTCTTTTCATAAAGCGACTGAACAAGATTCAAAGTCTGCTGTGCCGTATATCCGAGTTTCTTGTTTGCATCTCTCTGGAGAGAAGTAAGGTCATAGAGCAAAGGTGCTTTTTCTTCCTTTGCCTGACAAGCAACTCTGTAACAGGTTGCAAAATCATAGTTTTTACAATCTGCAAGGATGTTTTCTGCTTTTTCCTTGCTTTCGATTTTATCGGTTTTCGCCTTAAAGTTACCGCTTTCAAGCTCAATGTTGTAATACGGTGTCGGCTCAAAAGCATCAATTTCCGCCTGACGGGAAATGATGAGGGCAAGAGTGGGTGTAACCACTCTGCCGACATTAAGGGTGCGATGATAAATAACCGAAAAGAATCGGGTAAGATTTATGCCTACAAGCCAGTCAGCCTTTGCTCTGCAATCGGCGGCGAAGTACAGATTATCGTAAAACTTTGAAGGCTTGAGATGCTTGAAGCCTTCAATTATTGCTTCATCTTCCATTGATGAAATCCAAAGTCTTTTTACGGGTTTTCTGCATTCGGAAAGTTTAAACATATTTCTGAATATGAGTTCACCTTCACGGCCCGCATCGCAGGCGTTTATGATTTCGGTTACATCTCTGCGATACATAAGGGATTTAAGGATTTTGAAATGGTCATATTTGATTTTATCGGCAATCTTCAATCTCCACGGGGCAGGAAGAATGGGTAAATCTTCCTTTATCCATATCGCATATTTGCCGTCATAACTGTCGGCATTTGCGAGAGTGTCAAGATGACCGTAACACCAAGAAATGATATATTTATCATTTTCGATATAACCGTCTTTTCTGTTTTTAACGCCGAGTGCGTTTGCGATGTTAATAGCAACAGAAGGTTTTTCGGTGATAATGAGCTGTTTCAAGATTATCAAGCCTCCGTTTCATCGTCATCGGCTTCATCAATTTCGTATTCTTCTTCATAACCGCCGTCAAAATCGTCATCTGCATCGGGTTCTGAAACGGGAGTATTTGTTTTCTTGCCGTTTTTAAACTTGAAATGATAGATAGCATAACCGCCGCCTGCAAGTGCTACTACAACAAGAAGAATAATACCGCCTTTACCGTTTGATTCCTTTTCATCGGGTTCTTCTTCGGTACTTGTTGTATCTTCCGTAGTCTGCTCGGTAGTTGTTTCGGCTACTGCACACTGAGCAAGATTTACCTTGCAGAGTTCACATTCCGTATTAACCTTGCCGTCTTTGCACTTATCCTTGCAGGAACAAGTTGCAACCTCTACTTCGCCGTCATTGATAAGAGCCATAAGGTCGGCTTCATCAACCAAATTGAGCAAGTACACATTCTCTTTATCGCCGTCACGGTCAATTACAATGTAGAATGTGTTACCGCTTTTACTTGTTACGGTCAAAAACTGTTTGCTCTTGATTTCTTCATCCTCTTTGCCTGATGTGATATATCCGCCCATCTGCAAAAAGTCATCAATGAGTGACATATTGCCGTTGGGTGTGAGTTCGTTTGATGAATTATCACCCGTGTGGGGAATATCTACGTCTGCTTTTGAGATTGTAATACTGTCAATGGAAGAAGGAATAGAAGTGTTACCGCTTTCATCGGAAGCATAATAGCTTTCAGCAGCAAAAGCGGGTATAGAAAATGCCATTATGACAAGCATAACGGCTACAATGCTGAAAATTGCTTTGAGTTTACTTTTCTTCACTCGCAGCACTCCTTTCTTTTATTCTCTTTAAGAGTTCGGGTAATTCGCTGATGTCGATATTTATAGCTCTTACCATACCTACGATTTCGATGTTTTCGAGTTTTTCAATCTCGTCATCAATAGCCGAATTACGCTGTTTGAGTTTATCAATTTTTTCGTTGTTTTTTGATTTCTCATCTTTGAGTTTTTGGATTTTGGGATTCATAATACCGCCTTTCTTATGGCAGTCTGCCGTATGCGTAAAAATGCTCCTGCCAATATGATTTTGTAAGCGATTCATACTGTATCGGATCTCCGCAATGGAGCATCATGTTGTTGCCGACATAAATGCCGACGTGCGTAACGGTTCTGCCCGCATCGTAAGTGTTTTTGAAAAACACCAAATCGCCGGGTTTAACATTAACGGAAGAAACGGGAGTGCAAAGGTCATAAAGACCTTGCGCTGTCGGTCTGTCGACACTCCAACCGCAATGGTTATATACCCACGATACGAAACCTGAACAGTCAAATGATGTACTCGGAGAACTGCCGCCGAAAACATACGGATAACCGAGATATTTTTCGGCTTCGGCTATGATAGCCGCAAACCGTTCATCGGTCAGAGCTGATGCAGGAATTTCATAGTCCTCATATTCCGTGTTATAGTATCTGTCAACATATTCGGAATCGGGATAAAGGTCGGGACGGTTGCCGAGAGTTGCCATATATACCGAATACAGTTCAAGTTCTTCTTCGGACATTATCTGCGAGGGAACGTGTGAAAGGTTGTTGTTTTTCAGAGTGACGTAACAAATGTAATAGTTGTACGGCACTTGAACCGTATATGAAACAATCTGCGGAATGAGATTTCCTTCGTCATCTACATACCATTCAATTCTGTATCGTGTTTCTTCACGGTATCTGACTTCGGTTATGACTTGCTCGGTAAGGGTGTACTGTTTATCAAAAAGTGTCTGAATATCTCCCTCAACTTGGTCGATTGTCCATTCACCTTGATGTAAAGCTGTGAGAGCCGATAAAAGAACATACGGGTCGTGATAGATTTCATCAACCGTGAAATGATATTCGTGATACCCGTGTGTACTTTCGTAATTATCAATGGTGTGTTTCAGAGTGTTTTCAAGCGCCGAATACTGTTCTTCAGCTTGTTTCATAGCTTCATCGGTACTCGGATAACTTGTAAGTCCCATTCCGCCTACACCTGACTGTACGAAAACGGTAGCTGATGAAAACATAGAAAAAATAAGCAGGACGGCGAGAACTACGCCGCCCGCTATGAGTACGCCTTTCTTATGCTTAACAACAAAGTCTTTGACTTTCTTTGCCGCTTCCTTGCTTTTTTGAGCAGTTTTAGCGGTTGTCGATGCAGACTGTGAAGCTGTCGCACCCTTATGTGCCGTTTTCATAGCTGCATATTCTTTCTTTATTGCCCGTTTCTGTTGCCATCTCGAATATGGATTTGATGAAAACTGCGGATTCTGTTCTTGTGACTGTTTAATGAGAGCATCCACATTGGCTTTGTCAGCCTTTTTCTCGGCTCTTGCAGTTTCACGGTACGGTTTCAGTTTACGGCTTCTTTCAATTCGGTTTCCCGTTCTGACCGCACCTTCAACACCTTGCTCAATCTTGTGAACGCTCTCTACACCTACATTTTCATCTTCCGTTTCGGAAACCTTTTTATGAACCGTCGCAGACGCAACATTTATAGGAGCTTTTTTGACTTCGCTTGTCAGCTTCGGTGAGGGTTTTGGTTTATCCACATCTTCGTGGAATATCTTTTTGGGGATTTTCTTTTCAGCTTTTTCAAGTTTATCTACCGCTTTATCGGCTTTCTTGGCAGCTTTCTTTACTTTGGGAGCTTTCAGTTCTTCATCGGTAAATTGCAGTCTTGGTACTCGTTTACTCATAAAATGCCCCCTTTATCGGGTCAAGCAACTCTGTGTCTTTCACCGCTGGGATATTCGCTGTATATACCTTCAACCGCAATAAGGATGCCGTATTTTTCTTCAAACGAGCGAACCATATCGCCGATTTCTTCGATAACCTTTTCGACATCAAAAACGGGGGCATCATATTCTTCGGCTTCATCGCAGTCGAAGCACTCGTCACAACTGTCACAGTCGCCGTCGCAATAACAGTCATCATAACAATCACAGTCATCACAGTAATCGTAATCGTCGCTTTCATCGTAGCCGTCATCTTCGTTGATGTACCCGCTTTCTTCGGGAAGCAACTCGGGAACTGTCATATCCGCTTCTTTAAGAGCGATACAAATTCTTGCGAGATATGCAAGAAGGTCGTTTGCGTTTTCTTCCTTTGAATACTTATACAGATGAATGACATCCATATAGTCGATGAAATTGAGTGTCTGCATACCGCCTGATGTTTCGTGACGGTAACGGTGAATTGCGTTGCAATACTTACTTACGCATTTGGTGGGTTCTCTGAAACCGAAAGCAGAGCCAACATCTCTGGCGCTGAAATAAACCTCGTTGTTGTCATAAATGACACGAATATCGCCGAAGTTCTTTGATTCAAATGTGCATCTGATAATATTTCCGTTATTCATAATTTTTAACTCCTTATAGTAAAGTATCAGTCCGCTTTTTCCTGCGGTTTGGTTGTCATAATCGAATACAGTTCCGTATCCTTCGGGAAACGGTCTGTAAACGGCAAAATGGTACTGCCGTAGAAGATAAGTCCTTCACCTTCGCCTGACTGAGTTACATAAGAAAGCTGATGAGGGGAAATATTGAGCTGCTTTGCAAGAATCTGTCTGTCGCCCGAAGCCTGATTGAGCATATATATGTAGTCGGAGTTTTCAAAGATGTTTTCGATTTCTCTTGATGAGAGCAAGTCTTTGACGTTCTGTGTAATGCCCGTGGGAATGCCGCCCCATTTACGGAATCGCTTCCAAATTTCAACCGTGTATGCAGCCGTCTGTTCTTCTTTGAGCAGAAGGTGCATTTCATCAATGTAATAACGGGTAGCTCTGTGAGCTTCACGGTTTACGGTAACACGATTCCATACCTGATCCTGAACGATAAGCATACCGATTTTTTTGAGCTGTTTGCCGAGTTCTTTAATGTCATAACTGACAACACGGCTGCGAATATCTACATTCGTGCGGTGATTGAAAACATTGAGTGAACCCGTAACATAGATTTCAAGAGCAGTAGCGATATACTGCGCTTCTTTTTCTTCCTGCTTTCGCAGTTCGTTATACAAATCTTCAAGAATGGGCATATTTTCGGGAACGGGATTGGCAAGATACTCCGTATATACACGGCGTACACAACGGTCAATGATTGTTTTTTCAACAGGCTGTAATCCGTCTTTGCCTGCAACGATGAGTTCGCACAGAGAAAGAATGAAATCGGATTTAAGGGTCAGCGGGTTTTCGTCATCAGAATAGTTGAGGTTCAAGTCCATAGGATTTATAAAGTCCTCGGAAGTGGGTGAAATCTTAATAACCTGACCGTCAAGCCTTTCAACCAATGCTCCGTACTCGGATTCGGGGTCGCATATAATAATGTCGTCATCTGTTACGAAGAAAACATTTGAAATCTCTCTCTTTGCCGAGAATGATTTACCCGAACCGGGAGTACCGAGAATAAGACCGTTGGGGTTTTTAAGCAGCTTACGGTCAACCATTATCAAGTTGTTCGACAATGCGTTAAGACCGCAATAAAGAGCTTCCTTACTCGTCTGGAAAAGTTCCTGCGTTGTGAAGGGTATAAAAATAGCTACGCTTGATGTGGTCAAGCCTCGCTGAATTTCTATTTGGTTGTATGCAAGGGGTAAACTGCTCATAAGTCCTTGTTCCTGACGGAAATCAAGTCTTACAAGCTGACAGTTGTATTTTTGAGCAATCGAACTTGCCTGAAAAACATTGTTATCGAGCTTCTGTTTGGTGTCTGCAACATTGAGAACGATAAAGGTGAGCAGAAACATTCTTTCGTTTCGGCTCTGCAAGTCCTGAAGCAGTTTTGTTGCTTCATTGTTGTATGTGGCAAGGTCAGACGGAATAATATCCATATCGTAACCCGCACGAACTGCCTTTTTCTGTTCTTCAATCTTCATTTTCTGAAGGTCGGTAATTTTTCTCTTTACCGTCTTAATCGCATTTACTTGGTCAACAGACTGAACGTGCATTGATACCACAACATTTGATTCCATATCGAGGAAATCTGCAAGCATTCGGTCATTGATTTCAGGTGCGAGAATTTGCAGAAATGAAGCGGCACCGACTTTCTTGCCGATGCCGAATGTTTTGCCGTTTGCAAACTCAAACGAGCTGGGAGCGATAAAGTCTTTTACGGAAAGTCCGGAAGAAGCAAGCCAATCCCAAGAGAAATTGAAGGGTATCTTTTCATCGGTATGGAACATACCGTGCATAATTTTAAGTCTTTCCCTTCCGTTTACGGGAGTAGCAATAACACCTAACTTTTTAAAGTTAGTGATAATATCTGCTTCAAGTCGCTCAAGACGGGGTTTTGCCTGCTTTATTGACGGAGCTTCGATACCGAAAGAAAGATATTTTGTCTTTACAATACCGTTGTTACCCTTTGCAAGCTGTTCACGGAGGAAATTCTGATATTCAACGGCGATACCGTCAAACATATCTCCACGAACGGGAATTGTGATGTTATCGGAATAAACTTCTTTTGCCCCCGTAAGATTGATGAATGAAAGCTGAAATTTAACCGATGAATCGAAATAGTTAAGGAAATCACACCAAGAATCGAAGATGGCGTTTTTGTCCTCATTGTTGTTAAGCTGATAGTTTATATCAAGAAACTTAACCGTTTTTGTGTAATAGTTATCTGTTACACGGCAGATGCCGTCTTTGAACATTCGCTGAAACGGAATACTGTCCTGAGCTGACATCTGCTTTTTATCTTTGCCTTTTGCTTTTGCAACAGCAGCATCAATCTGTTTCTGCTGTTCTTTAGTCATTTTTCTGTTTGCCGACAATCGCTTCAACCTCCTTATCTAACTTATCCTGCCTTTCGAGAACGGCATAATAGTTGTTAGTCATATAAGGTCGCTGTTTCGGTTTTATAAACAAAACCTCCGCCATATTCTTAACTACCTTTTCAAAAGGCTGTCCGTTCTTTTCATACATTCCGAGAAGAACAAACGGAACCATTACCAATATCATTACGATTGCTGCCGCACTGACATTGAGAAATGATTTCAAAAGGAAGAAAAGGGGTATAGCGATTACAGCACCGCTGCCAAAACAGATAAGCTGTCGCTTTGTGAGATTGAACATCGCCTTTGTTTTGACTGCGTTTAAATCTTTGGGTACGGGAACGTAAGCCACGAAATCTCTCCTTTCCGTTAATGAGCGTTAAAGATAGATTTTGCAAGTGACCCGGTTTTAAAAAGGCTGAAACAGAGAAGAACGGTGTAACCCATACAAGTCCATATTGCATAGGAAATATCATCGGTAACTGTGATGTTCTCAACAAGTGCCGCATAAATCGCAACACAAACGATGATAAGAAATGCTTGGAATGCAAGTGCAAACAGATTTCGCAGATAATTCTGTCCCATCTGTCCGCTTTCTTTGTTCATCATTGTTGCCATAGGAATGGGAGCAACGGAAGTAACGAGATATATTTCTATCATTCTTCCGAACACAACTACCAAAATACAGATTTGGAGTATGCCCATACAGATTTTCACGATACCTGACTGCATCCACAATCCGATAAGTGAGCCTATGCTCATAGCTTCGAGTTTACCTTCGAGATCGGTTATGAAATCGGTCATATCTATTGAAGTATCACCGATTACCACTCCCGCAGATTCCACTATAATTTCGTGTCCGAGGTCGAATACCGCCATTACAATATCCCAAGTGTTTGTCACTATGAGAACAGCACCCGCCGTTTTAAATGCCCATTTGAAGAACTGAAATGTGTCAACATCATTATGAAAGTTATTTCTGTCAACAATCATCTGTATCAGTTCGAGGGTCATAACAATAGCGAGAATCACACCTGCAATCGGAACCATAACATTTTCCGAAAGGTTGTGAACCATATTGAATATTGCAGTATTCCAGTTCTGCGGGGTAGAGCCGACTTGTCCTGCTATTTCGCCGACCTTTTCATTAACTTGGTCGAACAAGCCTGTAAGGTTGGTTGTAATTCCTTCGGTTAATATCTCCCGAAACCAATCCTCAATAGCCTGAATAATCGTATCCATAGCTCAAGTCACTCCTTTCGGTTGGCTCCCGTGCCGAAACACGAGAGCCGCTTGATATTACTCAATCAATTTCTGTCCGTCTTTTTATTAACCGAACAGACCCGAAAGAAGGGGTACAAGAGTGATGCCGATGAGTGCAACGCCGCCGCCAGCCATAAGCTGCTTCATACCCTGCGACTTTGCACCGGGGTTATCGTTGCCGTAGCCTTCAAGAAGGTTGATTGCACCCCAGATGCCAAGACCTGCACCGAGTGCAATAACGAGTGTCTGCAGTACATCTACTGCTGAGTTGAAAAATGCCATTAAAAAAATACGTATAGATTTTACGTGTCTTTAGTTCGCTACATAACGTTTCTCCTTTCAATTTTTATAATTTTTTGTTGATACGAACGTTTTGTCTTGATATATATAAAAGCCGTTGCTTTTAAGGCAACGGAAGTATTGTTTAATCTTGCTTTTGGGCAAGAAAAAAGCCCACATAAAATGTGAGCTTTAAAGTTTTGTTATTCAATTGCACCTATTAACCAATCCAAAGCATTTATGCGTCTGATTCCGTCATAGTCAGCTTCGGGGTCATCGTCAAGAGTGAGAATGACTTTCGGATAATGGTCACTGATTTTTTGTAAAGGAGCAAGTTCTCGCTTCAAAGTGTTTTCATCTCTTACTGTCGCAGCAACTTGATAATAGGTTGTTTTCTTTTGGTCTTGTGCAACAAAGTCGACCTCTAAATCATCAATTTTGCCGACATACACATCATATCCTCTTCGCAACAGTTCAAGATAAATTACATTTTCAAGAATATGCCCTACATCGGTTGAACGGGAGCCTAAAAGCATATATCTCAAACCAATATCAACAACATAATATTTTTCAAGGGTTTTCAAATATTGTTTGCCCTTTATATTATATCGTTTTGCTTGGTAAACAATAAAGCTTTCCATTAAGGCTCTGACATATTTTTCAACCGTTTTAACATCAATTTTTCTTCCGAATGAAGTCATTGTATCCGCAATCTTTTTAGTTGACATCGGATTACCGATATTATCAAAAACAAATCTTGCTATGCTTTCAAGCATCATTGTATCCGGGAATTTATTTCTTTGAGAAATATCTTTGACTACAATTGTATTGTATAAACCTTCAAGATACAGCGTTATCTCTTTGGGTTGACCTTTAAGGTCGAGGGTGTACGGAAATGAACTGTTTTCAATGTATTCAAGATATTTTCTTGATAATTCCTTTGCGTCGCCTGTGCTTGAAACATATTCTTTGAATGATAAAGGCAGCATCATTATTTCCACATATCTGCCTGAAAGAAGCGTTGCGATTTCACTTGATAAAAGATTTGCATTTGAACCCGTCAAATAAATGTCAACATTCTTTTTAAGATAAAGACTGTCAACAACTCTCGGAAAGTCCTCGCAGTGCTGAACTTCATCAATAAAGATATAAGTCATTTTGTTTTTGTTCAAACGCTCTTTTATATATGAATGAAGTTTTGCAGGCTCACGAAGTTCATAAAAATCATAATCCTCAAGATTAATTGCAACAATCTGTTCTTCAGATATACCTTGTTTCAGAAGATAGTCTTGAAAAAGCTCAAGTAAAACAGATTTTCCGCACCTGCGAACACCCGTTATAACCTTTATTATATTTTTATCTTTGAAAGCAATCAGTTTATCGAGATATTCTTTTCTCTCTATTCTGCTGTCAGCCATCTGTATATCCTCCGCAATAGTTTCTTGATAATATCTTATCCAAAAAAACCCAAAAAGTCAATAGTTTTTGGAATTGGTTTCTAAAAACTATCCACAATAGATAGTTTTACTCTTTTTCTGATATATCTATTTCATAAACATCATAGACATCATCCAGCTTTGTTCTGAGTTTTGTTGACACGAATTTTTCGATGTCAAACTCATTTTTCTTATCATAGTCGGAAAGCTGCTTGTATTTCGGGTGTTTTGTTATGTCATATTTGTTTGACATAAAGGGACGGACACCACGGAGCTGAAGAATACATTTTGAGCCATCCAAAACTGCAAGTTCATCAACTGATGCAAGTTCCTTTCCGAGTTTCTGATAATTAAGGCTGTGCGAGGTTTCTCTGCCTCTGCTTTCGCCCGTGTTAAAGGTATCAATGGTTTCTTTGCCGAGAGCCGTTGAAAGTTCTTTCAATGTTGTCGGCTCTGAACCACCGAGGAATATTCTGCTGTCACAGTTACCGATGATTGTATCGGCATTATCCTTATACAAGGCTTTGAGCTGTGACTGTGCCTGCAAAACAAGGCAAGCTGAAATCTCACGGCTTCGGATTGTTGCCATAAGTTTTTCGAGATTCGGTATCTGACCGATATTTGCAGCTTCGTCGATAAGACATCTGACGTGTATAGGCAATCTTCCGCCGTAAACATCGTCAGCCTTTTCGCAAAGCAAATTAAAAAGCTGAGTATAAATCATTGAGATGAGGAAATTAAATGTTGCATCTGTATCTGACATTATGAGAAAAAGAGCCGTTTTTCTGTCACCCGTCATATCAAGCTCCAATTCATCATACATAGTAATTTCTCTTACTTCTGCAATATCGAAGGGAGCAAGGCGGGCGGCACAAGAAATCAGAACTGATTTAGCCGTTTTGCCTGCGGCAAGTTTGTATTTCTTGTATTGCCTTACAGCGAAATGTTCGGGGTCTTTTGCTTCAAGTTCGTCAAACAGATAATCAACGGGATTTTTAAAGCTTTCGTCATCTTCTCTGACTTCCATTGCATTAATCATAGAAATAAGCGTTGCAAAGTTTTTTTCTTCTTCCAGACCTTCATACCACAAGTAACCGATTAAGGCACAGTATAGCAATGTTTCTGCTTTAACCCAAAAATCATCACCTGCTTTTCCTTCTCCTTTAGTGTTGGCGATAAGAGTGGTAACGAGCTTCAATATATCCTTTTCTGAATGGATATATGAAAAGGGGTTATAGTGGAAGGACTTTTTGAAATTAATTGTATTGAAAATCTTGATTTTGTAGCCTTCCTTTTCAAGCATCTTTCCGCACTCAATGGCAACCGTACCTTTCGGGTCAGTTACAACATAAGATGAATGGCATTGCATAAGGTTCGGTTTAATCCAAAACCTTGTTTTACCCGAACCTGAACCGCCAACAATAAGAACATTCTTGTTTCTTGCGTTTTTCGGTTCTTTCGGTCTGTTGCTCATCATCAGACTTTCTGTTTGAGTGAGAATTACATTGTTTTGAAATACGGGGTCTTGAAACGGTGCAATATCATCGTGAGTTCCCCAACGGGCAGATCCGTATTCTTCATTCTTACGATATTTCTTTGCGTTTTTACTCTTAACATAAACTGCAAGCCTTATGCCTGCGGCAATCGTTGCTCCTACAATAATATCGAAGATATGAAAGCTCGGTATAATATCCTCGAAGGCAAGAGTTAAGCCCTCCATTATATGGAGAGCTTTGCCTTCAAATCCGCTGCCCGGCGCAAGGCGGACAGCCTGACCTATTTTAGTTGCCATAATTCCGATTACAACATACGGAATGTTGGGAACGATGATTTTTTTGAGATTTATATTTCTCATCGTTCACCACGGTCCTTATTTTTGATTTTGGTGGGAAGCGATTTGATTGTTTCTGCTATACTTTTCAGCTTTTGTGCAATGGGTTCTCTGTTCTTCTTTTTAACTGCTTTTGCGGTGTATTCCTTGAATGCCGCAGTTAAAGCATCGGCATCTTTTGCTTTGAAGAAAACAAGATATTTCGGAGGACTTACTGTTTTGTCCTTTTTCACGGCATAGTCAACACCGTATTTTCTTGCAACACGGTCAAAGTCTTTTATGTTCTTATCGGTGATTTCGATATTTGACAAACCCTGATTCTGTGCAGCAAGCTGTTTTACGGACTGTTTGCCGTGCGAAATAACATCTTTGTTTTGATTATGATGAGCCGCTTTGTTTCTCTGATGAGCAAGGAACTTTTCCAATGCCTGCTTGAGTGTTCTTGCGGTGAGCTTTGTTGTATTAACGGATAGTGTGACCATTTTGCTTTCAACTTCTTCCTGCAAAGGTTATCACTCCTTCCAGTCAACAATATAGACGATTTCAATTACTTGCTCGTCAATGGGAGTAGATGTAGCTGATACAACCGCATCATAAACAACCGCAGAGGACTTATCTTTTTCGATTATCCAACTGTTATTGTATGAAAGACTGTCAGTTGTTCCGGCACTATCTGTCTGAATACCGTTCATTTTAAAGCCGATCTTTTTAGAATCGACTTTTTCATTTGCCATATTCGTTGAATACGGCACGATATTCCAACCGTTTCGGGAATTTATATCAGCTTTCTTTACTGATACAGCCGCTGTTGAATTATTGACAATTACAACATCTGAAGGGGCATAAACTTCACCGTCAGTTCCCATCGTGAGAACCATTGTTGTTGGTACGGTTACAGAGAACTTTGTCATAAGATAACCGCAATCGTCACAATAACAATCAGAGTCCGAATCTTCGTGCCATCCTAAAGCTTCATAAACATAAGGACATTTCTCACAAGGTTTAATAAACTGATGGCGGTCTTTGTCGATAACTTCATACTTATAATCTTTGGGATTGAATGTATGAGGTTCGTTCAAATTGTATGAATAAGTACAATCCGAGCATTTGGGAGTACAAGAGTGTCTGTCTGCATTTTGAGATGTATATCCGTCAATTTGCATTTTGTGTTCGACATACTCATATTTCACATATCCGCAATCAGAACAAGTGAGAGTTCTTTTATGATATTTGCCGCAATCATAAGTCTCTGCGTTGGGGTCAGAACTGTCAAAATTTGTCCATTCACCGACAATGAAATTATGTTTTGCTGTTCCACCATCTGCTATTTGAGGACAAGTATCGCAATACTTGGCGATTTGATGAAGTGTGTCATCAACAGCTTCGTAAGTGTATAACGATTTGGGATAAGTGTGGTATTTGCCGGAAGAAACGCTAAACTCACAATGATAGCATTGAGTTATCTGTCTGTGGTGTGTTTCGCTTTCTTTGTACCACGGAATTTTTACATACATTTCGTGAAGCTCATATTTAGAACTTTCATAGCTACAATCGGAACAGGTTGTATCATATCTGTGATATTCCGTTCCGGGATAAGTGCTATAATTGGGGTCGCTATCAGTACCATAATATATTCCGTTACTTGTAGTTAAATTGTGATTTGCATATTCTGTTTTTGAATATCCGCAGTCTGAACAAGTAGCTGTTCTCTTATGTTGTGTAGATGAATTGTTTGTCCACGCACCATAAGTAAATTTATGATTTTCATAAATGTGAATAGTGTCTTGACATACGGTGCAAAACTTTGTTATGTGATGTTGATTGATGTTGTAGTGATAGTATTTTGCATCTTCAAAAGTATGTTCTTCGGGAGTAGAAGATATTACATATCCACAAATACACATTTGCTGAATAACGTGATGGTCATCTGTTGCTGCCGCACGTCTTTGCCAAGAAGCGTAATGTGCTTCGAGAACATCTTTTGTATATCCGCATCCTTCTGTACCGACAATATTGTATGCGGCATTATTTTTCGTACAAGTATAGGTTCTTGTATGCCTTGATGAATCATATTGCGTATAGGTTGAAGTGTAGTTGTGCCTTTCAACAGCCGGATAATTGTCGTGCTTTTTTCCAAGCAAAGTGTTTCTGAAATTGGGACATTTTATGATGTAGTAGTGCCATTCGTCACGGTCAGAGTCAACTACATATGCACCACCAAATGTGCTGTCATTTGGTGTGGGTACAGAACCGAGATAAGGTCCCGACCACCCAAGCGTTGCATCACATCTGATACATTGAGTTTCAACCGGGGTGACAGCAGCACTTACTTTAAATGAATTAACAAGTAGAGTAGTTGCAAGAATAGTCAAAGCAAGAATAAAAGAAACTACCTTTGTGAATTTTCTTGTTTTCACATTGATACCTCCTTAATCTGCGATTGCAATAGTAAATACCACCTTTGCGATTTCAGCATCCTTTTCCGTTGATGCGTCTTTCGATACTTTGGCGAAATATTTGAGATTCAGGCTTTCCTGCGGAGCAATAACGGGAAATGCCGTTGAGCTGATAAGCATTGATCCGTCATCTTTTGTGGGTATGCCGTTGATTTTGAGGGCAACTGTTTTCTTGCCCGAAAAGTTTTCATAATTGCCGATTTTATATGAGCCATCAGTTACCGTAACATCGGTAACTTTAATACTTCCGTATTTTGCATTGTTTGTGATTTTTGCATTATCGGCTGTGATAACCGTTCCGTTTACAATTTCAATCGGAAATGAAGCGGGAACGGTAACACTCACGGCTCTGTATTCATTTGATACCGTCAGTTTGACGGGTACAGAAGCCTTTGCGTAAGATGCCGCAAAAGCATTTACAGATGTGAGTGAGAAAACGAGAGCGAGGGCAAGAATAATTGCCGTTATTTTCTTATGTTTCATTGATTATCCTGCCTTTCTTAATAGTTAAGCGGCAACCGTTTTATTGGTCGCCGCTTTGTTAATTGGTTTTGCTTCAATTAAGCAGCTGTATCCCATTCAACAACGAATACAACGCTTGCGATTGTTGCTTCAGAAGCAGCAACTGAGAGAGGAGTAACGATTGCATCATAATTAACTGCAACGCTGTTGTTTGCTGTGTCGCCGACACCGGTCATATAGCAACCTTCAACGGGTGCTGAAATGAGAGTCTGTGTGTTTACGTTTGACTTATCTGTTGCAACCTGAGAGCCGTTACCGATTGTCATTGCAAAGCCGAGCTGATCGCTGTCAACTTTTTCTGAAGCAAGTGTTTCTTTTGCACCGAATGCTGTGAGTGTCCAGCCGTTTTCGCCGTTGATTGTTGCAGTCTTAACTCTTACTGCACCGAATGAGTTGTTTGTGATTTTGCAGTTGTCAGCGGTAGTAACTGTACCGTCTGTGCCGACAGCCATAGGAAGGGCGGTGGGAACTGTTACGGAAAGAGCTGTTGCTGCGGGATCGCCGCCGAGTGTACCGTCATTGGTTGAAGAAAGGTTTACGGGAGTTGAACCGTTACCGCCGCTGGAAGTGATTTCAGCTGCGAATGAGGGGATTGCCATACAGAATGCCATTGAGAGTGCAAGACCTACTGCGAGGATTTTTGTGATTGACTTTTTCATAGTAAAAATTTCTCCTTTTTGTTAAAAAATATTGTTTTGTTTTTATTTGTGTTCGGTTCATCAGTTAAGAACCGTAATTTCGATTTCTGCACCTGCACAACCGAGTGAAGCACCCGTTTCGGGGTCAACATTGTGGAACATTGCGGTGCATTCATAAGTACCTGCGGGAAGTACAACATCGAGCTTTGCTTTTTCGATTTTGCTTCCTACGGCGATTCCGTCAGATTCATAAACAACTTCGCCCGTATCGTTTCGGGTGATAATAACTATCTGCGGATAATTGTTGATTGTTTCATTGACTATCATAAGATTGCCTTCGGCTGAACCGTTTTCAAACTTCGGAGCGGTGTTCATTGATATGTTTATCATACCTGCCTGCACCTTTTCGTTAAGACCTTCTTTGATTTTCTCGATGTCAGCTTCATCCCAACCGCCGCTTACGGCTTCGCTGTCATAGACAAGACCTCTGTCAGCGGGATTTGTGGGATTATCGGAACAGCCTTTGAATGCGAGAAACACAATGCCGAGAAGAACGAGTACCGCAACAACAAGTCCGATAATTCTGCGTTTCTTCTCTTTTGAGCTGTCCGTTGTTTTTGCCTTTGAATTGGTTGAGTTTTTCATAAGAATAACCTCCGTGTGATTTTGTCATTGTCTTATCTGTGAAACCGTTAAGGCGGTATCACCAAGCGATAAATCTTGTTACCGTTCTTTTTCATTTGCTACTCCTTTCCATCAGCTTAAAAGAGGCTGATAACTCTTTCGGCTACGCCTATTACAACTTCAATGCCGAGCATAAGGTAAAGACCGCCGACAGCGATAATTCCGTGAATCATTAAATCACCCCCATTTCTGTAAGTTTATCCTTTATGTACTCGTCTTGTTTTTTGTCAGCGCAATATAACATAGACAAGATATAAGGTTTTCTTTTTTTGGGTTTTATGCCTTCATTTTCAAGAAAGTCATAAACATAAGCGATGTTAAACTCATCGATTTTATCAAGTTTTTTAATAACGCTATCTTTTGAAACTTGTTCTCCTAGAATTTTGAAAGATGGAAAAGGAGAACAGTAAGCATCTGCCATAATCGAAAGTGCTTCATCCAAATCATCTTGGTCAATCGTGTAGATGAGGTCCTCATATTCAAACCTTTCTTTGAGATATTCTATACACTCATCTTTCGACCTACCCGACCAACCGCTATTGGTTGGTTGGTAATTTGTTGAATAAGTATTTTGTTGATAAGTATTTTGTATATTAGTATTTAGTTGTGTTTGATTTTCCGATATCGGCTTTTCCGTTGACGGATAATCCGTTGTCGGATTTACCGTTGTCGGAAAACCTGACGACGGTGATTCGGAGATAGGTTTTTCATAAACGAAGTATTCATTTTTTGAAAATTGACCATTTGAATTAACAGTTTGCCTGCGTCTTAAATAACCGGCTTTCTCTAAATTGTTGATACAGGAACGAATAGCTGTTTTTCCGTCAGGATGTTTTGCTTTTAAACCATCCAGAGTGTAATCCCAATCATCCGGCAAACTTAATATGTAACAGAGTAAACCTTTTGCTTTTAGAGTAAGTCTTTTATCTCTTAAGTGATAATTTGACATAACTGTATAATTACTGGTTTTTTCCACTCTGAACACTTCTGACATTTCCGATCTCCTCCTTATACAGATTGTTCACTGATTAATCAGTTATCTTGCATCTCTGTTGTTTCTTTTGACTGTTTGTTCTTTCAGCACTTTTTCAAGACCTTCTTTTGCCCAATCGAAGAGCTTGTCTTTTTCGAGAGTGCCGATAACATCTTGACGTTTAAACTGTGCGGATTCTCCGGTATAAAGATTTGTGCAGAAACAAGCAGTACCTCTTGAATTTCCGGATGAACCGAAACCACCCGTACAGAGATATATCTGATTAACAGACATTCTGTATTCGGGTTTGAATATATCTGCGTTAATCACTACAACCTTATCTTTGATTGACTTGCTGTAATCAACGGGTTCGCAGTCTTTGGCGGTAAGAGGTGTTTTATCAACGGAAATCTTTGCGTTTTCTTCCATAACTCTTTCGGCTTCTGCTGCAATTCTTTCTGCAAAAATCTTTGCAAGTTCGGCAAAGTCATCACCGATGAGTACATTGTTATATCTTGTGAAAATGCCGTTGTTTTCACAGTTTGCAACAAGATAATTCATATTGTCGGGTGCGTTTGGCTTTTCGCCGAGTACAATCTCGGTTTTACCGATTTCAAATGTTTTGGTTATTTCATAACCTTCAACTATTCGTTTTTCACTCAACATTTTCAACTCCTTACTTTTCAAATACTTTTATGCCCATTCGCATTATGATAAAAGCATTCATAATCAATCTGAAAGCATCATCATCAATTACCTCGGGATTTGCTAAATCATCATAGGAAATGTAATTTTTACCCGTATAAAACTGTTTAGCTGCCATAAGCAACGTATAGTTTTCGAGTGAGATTCCCTTAAGACGAAGTTTTGAAAAATCTAAACAATCACGATAAAAGCAATATGAAGATTTTTCTGCAAGGTCAACATTGACCATCATCAGGTACAACGCCGCATAATATTTTCTCGTGTTTCTATGCTGATGAAATCCAAGATTATATTCAGCCTCACTCATATTCATGCGGTGCTTTTCAGAGTTCCACAATGTTCCGGGAAATGTGTTTATCATTTTATTGATACGTTCTTTTATTTTTGAGTCCTCAAAAATGTCAAGAGCTGCATTTACATTGAACTTATATGTGGTTTTGTCGTGTTCCTTTCGGTTGCAAAAAATGCCCAAAAGTTCATTATCTTCCTGAAAGTACCTGTTGTTAGTGTTAAGCATTACATCGAATTCCTCCTTTCATCTGTGTTTTGGGTATAAAAAAAGACGAACCTTAATTTGCATTAAAAGTTCGTCTGATTTATCTGTTCTGATTCTGTTGTTTATGTTTTTGCCATACATCGAGCAATTTGAAAATAGTCGCTTCAATCTGTTCGTTTGTATATGACTTCGGAAAGTATTTATTTAATTTATCTGCATTGAGTACAACGTTTCTGGTTGGTGGTTTCTTTTGTTCCATCATTATATCAAGCATCCTATCATCGTTTAACTTACCGAGTTTACTTAAATCTCGCATACGTTTCGCCTGCGAGAGCGAAGGTGTAGCTTGTTCGCTTTCTATTGTTTCAACAAGCAGTGCTTGTTCTTCGGGTTTCAGATATGATATTTCAACTGCCGGAGTAAGACCCATTTTTTGCTCATCGACTAATTTCTGAAGTGGGGGTGATAGTTCATTAAGGCGAATATATCGCCTTACATTATCTTTACTGGTACCTGCTTCCTCTGCAACTTTTTCTACAGATAACTTCTGTGCAATTTGCGTAGAAGTTAAATCGTTTCTCTGACCTTGCCTTTTTATTGCATCAAGCTTCATTTTATATGCTTTTGCTCGTTCACTCGGTAAGATGTTTTCTCTCTGCAAATTACTATCAACCATCATAATGATTGCAGTATCTCTATCAACATCTCTGACGATTGCAGGAATGGTATCAATACCAGCAAGCTCACAAGCTCGCATTCTTCTGTGACCGCTTATCATTTCATATCCTCCTTCTTCATTGGGTCTGACGAGAACTGGCATTATGACTCCGTATTCTTTCACACTTTGAACTGTTTCTTTCATTGCATCATCATTACGGACCTCAAAAGGATGATTTTGAAACGGTTGTATATTTTTCAAATGAATATGTTTTACAACTTCGTTTGTTTCTGACATTGGATTCCTCCTTTTTGATTTTGGGTATAAAAAAATCGCAACCATAAATTCAGTTGCGATTATAAGGTTAGATTGCACAATTGTTTTAACATTATTTTGTTTATTTTTACAAAGTTTTATGTTTTTTAAAAATTTTTGCGTAACAAATCGCAAAATTCGACATATATATATAAGATTGTTTTTTAACATCTTGCTTTATTGTTAAAAAATCAAAGAAAGAGAGGTTCTAAATAATCTTACTAGTCAAAACATAGTATCATACATAACAAAGGAGTAAAAAAGTAATGGATAATTACATCTTAAAATGTTGTTCTAAGCAAACTCAATTGGCAATCCAAAATTTTTGTGACATTGTCAATGATTGTTCCGGAGATGTTTTTGTTATAATGGCACAGAAATCACTGTGTCTTTACAAACTTCTCGTAAAACTTGGAATGCTTGAACCGAAAAATGTTTATTCAAGTACCTCGATAGACTTTAATATCGGTAATTGGGATTGGAGCAATAAACAAATTATTATATTAGAAGATATTATTGTTTCTGGTTCAGCCTTATCCGCAGCAACAAACAGGTTAAAGAAAGTAGGCGTAAGTACAGCAAACTTAAGAATTATTGCAATTGCGCGAGATACCCAATATCATTCGATGGAATTTACTCGTGAGGATAATAATGAGAACCTGTTGATTTGTGGAATGGATTGTAATGATGCAGATTGTATCGAACTAAGTTATGATATTTCAAGACTTTTATCATATTATGGTATACCTTATGATACGGATTATCCATCATATGCTGAAATTGCGTGTGATGAGAAAACGATCAAAAAAGTATTTCATTCTCCAATGTGGGATACATATGATATAACAAATGTTGATAATGAAGATAATCAGATTAAAACTCTGACTTTGTTCCCCACATCTTTGCTGAAATCAAAGCTTTGGAATTCAATAAATATGAAACTCGATTCCCATTTGCACTTGAAATTCAGGGTTTATTATAGTGAAAACAGTTTAAAAACTACAGTAGTTCCAATGGCTTTATTAAACGAAATCAAAGATACAGAACTGTTACAGATATATGATTTCTTAAAAGCAAACTATTTTCCTGATTATAACATAGATGAAAATTGGACAACGAGAACAAAATTCAGATTTGTGCAATATTATATTGCACATAAAATGATGATGTTGTTTTATTGCGAATTGTCTGAAAAAACACCTGAGTTAAACAAAGAATGGTTATCTATACAGTTCGGATCAATAAGTGAAAAGATTTATAAGATTTTATGTTGTTCAACAAGTGATTCAGTCATTGCGTTTTTTGAAAACTCGTTTAGTATTTTAGAACCTGACACGTTCGGATTTAAATCAAAATCTATTGAACAATTTGGCTCTACAGAAAAATACTCTCAAAATGAAATAAACGAGTTGTTATTGCAACCATTTAAAGAACGACATTTCAAAGCGGAAATTCCCACTAGAGAGATAATCAAAAAACTTAATGCACATTTTACAAAAGATTATAAAAGTATCGAAGAATACTCTAATCGCTTAAGAAAAGGTTTTTCTCTAAATTCATTAATCAAAATCTTTTCAGGGGAATTATCTGAATTTGATTGTGAAAAAATCATTTCACTATTCATTGATAGAGCAATAGATTTGGGCATTATTGTTCCAATAACATATCACAACCGCGTTGAAAACTATATTTGTCGTGCTTATCGACACGGTGAAGATCTTCCTTTTGGTGAATCCGATAAATATCGAATAGTTTATTTTCTTAAAAATCTACATGATTTTTGTGAGTATTATAATGTAAAAGACGACCCAGCAACTATAACGCTTGAAAAAATGATTGTACTTTTTATTCAAATGGGATTAAATCACGGGAATGTTTTTAATCGTTTTTTAGGATTTGAAAATTATCCGATTCTGAAAGAACGTTTTTGTATTCACGGTGCTATAGCAACTTTTTTTGAAAATAATGACGAGGATTTACATATCTATACTGAATTAGAGACTAGTATATGGGTAACTACTTGGTTACGAGATAAGGCTTTAGTTCACAAGAAGGAGGAAGGTCGATATTCAATTGATATCGAAAAAATTGATAAATATCTTGAAGAAAACAATAGTGGCAATTTAAGTGAAGAAATTAAAATTGTTATAGAGAATATAGCAGATATATTATCAGTTTGGTATTCTCTTCATCAAAACAAAAGATTGGATTTCAAAAACAATATAACAGCATTAACATCATGTTTTGATAAGTATACTTTTTCTTCAGGAATTGTAACTGAAATTCATTTCTTTAAGAGATATTGGGAAAAACAAGTTGCAGATAATTTCGAAAAAATTCGCCGAGTAACGTGGGGTGAAAAAGATACGTTTTTCTACAATGATATTGAACAAGGTTTAAACAGCGGCAGAGAGAAATATAAGTGGTTTGTTAAAGGGCAAGCTAAAAAAATAATTTCAGAAGTAGAAAAAGATCTGAGATCTGTTCGTAATGCCAATGCCTCACTTTGGAAAGAATGTACTGGAAATATCAGAAACACGTCCGAAAATGATATTGACGAAAAAACAGCAGAAGCTTTAGGTTATTTGTATTTCTTTTCCGCACTTTACAACTGGTTGGTAAAAGGTTATCTTTTCAACACAGCTGATTTTCAAGAATCTGCAAACCTTCCAGAATGTGTTACAGAATATCTCGACCAATTTAATCACTTTTGTAATCTTTCGCATAGGATAAATAATGATTTGTTTAATATGTTTAATGAGATAAATCGATTTAAAGATATAAATAAACGCATTTCATTTTTGGAAAAACGAATGAAAAACATTCTGGATTATACTGAAAGCCTAATATCTAGTATAGAGGAAGATATAGCCAAAAATTCTAAATCATTCACTGTACGCTACCAGTCATGTTTTATTTTTGACATCAAGACTCAAAATGATTTAAACAATGATATAATTAAATTATGGGAGTCACTTGATGGAAATGAATATAAAACAAACTTAAATATTGTAGACTTTGGTGTAGTGGATGGTTCTTATCAAAGATATGGCTTCTTCTATAACAAAGGAAAAAATGAAGATTTGCTTAATTCATACCTTTTTTCCGTCTTTAAGAAAGTTAGAAAGAGCTTTGTTAAGTATGCTTATCCAACAAGAGCAATTATTATTCCATACATACCTCCTCAGGTTGTAATGAAACACAACACCAAGGAACATATTTCAAGATATTCAAACGATTTTACCAAAAACTTTCTGGATTATATTTCGCCTTATTTCAAAAGCGAATGTTTACATCAAGCAATCTTGGTTGAATGTGAAAGCGTTAAAAAACTAAACATTAAACCCTTAATTAAACAATATCGAAAGATAGGTGAAAAAGAACAAATTTCAAAAATAATTCTTCCTGATAAAATATATGCAACAAATTTCTATTTGCTCGATAAGAGAAAAAATTTGAGTTGTTTTGACTATTCAACTGTAGGTGTATTTTGCAGTATAAAAGATCCTACTTCTGTCTCCGGAACTGGAGTGCTTATTGCACACAAAAATAAAATCTATTGTGTTACTTGCCAACATCTTTTTGATAAAAGTACTTTGAGAACCACATTTATAAGGCTTAAAAGTGATAACAGAAAATTTAAGGCAAAACTTTTGAATAAAAACAAAGTTCCCAAAGGTATATTTTGTCCTGCAAAAGATGATGTTTTGATATTACAGTTGGAACAAAGGGGTTTGTTTGAAATCGACCATGATAAAGTGTTCTCTTCTGATTGCATTGTTTCTGAAACTCAAGGCAAAAATTTCAAGGTGTTTGGGTATCCCGATCCAGTCGGTTGTATTATAAATAATATTAGTTTTTTAGGGTTAGGTGACAATAACTATTATTTATTAAAAACTCCTGAAGAAAAAATTGAACAGGGATTTAGTGGTGCAGTAGTTGTGTCATCAGACAATGAGAAAATGCTTGGTATGCACTCAAGTCATCAGCAAAACACTATTCGTGTTATTCCTATTAAACAAATAATAAACATAATTGAAAAATAAAGGAGAAAAGTAAAATGAGTTACACACCAATATATATGGAAAACGATGAAACATTATACATTAAGAATTTAGACATAAATGGTCACGATGGAATAAGTATGTTTACTTTATCGAAGAGTGATATAAAGAAATCGTTAAAACCTATTTTGGCTTTGGGACAAGAGGTGAAAGAAAGTATTAAAGAAATGGCACCAGATGAAGTTGAAATTACAATGCAGGTTTCAGTTGCTGTTGATAATAATAATTTTATCTTTTGCCTAGTAAATGCAAGTGCCGAGGCTCAGCTTTCAATTAAATATTTATGGAAAAAGGAAAAAAAGGAATAAACAATTCATAACTGACATTTCTGGTTTGTAAATAGTTAATTTAATTTCTTGTTTGTTCTTTAAAGCTTGTATTGTTGCGTTAATTTTAAAAGCAGAAAAGCCGCAAAACTTCTTTTGCGGCTTTTTGACTCTTATAATATTGCAATACGTTCTACCTCAAACGGACGGTTGGGAAACGAGTGAATATCTTTCAAATGAATATGCTTTACAACTTCGTCTACACTCGACATCGGATTCCTACTTCCTTGTAAAATTGGGTGTTGACATATGTTTTTTAGTGAATATAATTATAAATATAAAAGCAAACCTTACCTTTTTGCGGTTCAGTTTGCTTGTCTTTTCGTTCAGTTTTATCGGTGGTAAATGCATAAAAAGTAACGCTTTCGTTTCTACCATTTTTCTACCAAACTGTAGAAAAATATGATTTTTTGTGTTTTGATAATTGTTTGATATTGGGGTAGAAAAGTGGTCAAAAGCCTTATTTTTCAAGTGTTTCAGAGTTTACATTAGTGGTTTAGAGTCGCCCACAATCGTGATTAAATGTATTCTGGGGGTCAAGAGGCCGTGAGTTCAAGTCTCGCCACTCGGACCATCTTAAAGAAGGCTGAAATCGTTGATATACAACGGTTTCAGCTTTTTACTTTTCTTCAAAAATCCGCAAATGGTCCTTATTTGGTCCTTATTCTGAAAATTACGAAAGCCGGGAAGCCTTTAGTATCAAGGCCTCCCGGCTTTTTGCGTGGGTCTTATCGGGTGTTATTTATGAGTGATTTTTGCCCGATAAATAATCATAAAGCTGATCCATATCAATCAAGTTTCTGTTCCCTATAAGGGTTGAAACAATTTTCTTTTCCTCAACGAGCCTGCGGAGACCTCTTTCGGTTAAAGCGGTATTGCTGTCAGACTCTTTTATTTCTTTAATCGCCTGCTTTATTGTGCGCATTTTAGGGGCCATGGACATTTTATCACCTCCAAGTTTGTACGTTACGTACGTTGACGTTTATTTATAAATACGTTACAATAATTATAGAACAAATGTACGTTTGTAATATTTGAAGAAAGAAGTTGATTTTATAGCAAGATATGAAAAACGCGGAAACAGTTACCGCTTAAAGGTTTATGATGGTTACAAGGCAGACGGAAGTCAGAATATAAAAACAAAAACATGGAAGCCGTCAGCAGGTATGACTGAAAAGCAAATTCAAAAGGAGCTTGAGCGACAGCTCATATTATTCGAGGAAGAAGTAAAGTGCGGTAATGTTTCAAATGCTAATGTTAAGTTTGAAATAATGGCTGATAAGTTCCTTGAGCAAGCTGAGCTCGAAGGTGAGCTCAAGCAGCTTACCATTGAAAGACTCAAGGATTGCAAAGAAAGAACATATAAAGCAATCGGGCATTTGCGTCTTGATCGCATAACAACAATGCATATTCAAAAATTCATCAACAGCCTTGCTGAAGACGGTGTAAATAAACATACGGGTAAAGGGCTTTCAACAAAAACTCAGAAGCTTTACATTGATTTTATTTCTGATGTTTTTCAGTATGCTGCAAGAATCGGAATGTCCGTTAAGAATCCTTGTTCGGGTGTTCACGCGATTAAAATGCCTACTAAAGATATTGATGTTTACGATTTGGATGAAGCTCAGAAATTTCTTGATCTTATATGCGAAAAAGCACCACTTAAATATAAGGTGTTCTTTATCATTGTAATTTTCACAGGTTTCAGAAAGGGAGAAATTCTCGGTCTTGAATGGAGTGATATTGATTTTGAAAACAATATCATTTCAATTGAAAGAACCTCAATTTATTCAAAAGAAAAAGGTATTATAACAGGTTCACCCAAAACCAAAAGCGGAAAAAGAAGTCTGAAAGTCCCTGCTGCTGTTATTGATGCAATTCTTGAACTTAAAGACGAACAGAATAAAACAAAAGCTGATGCCGGTGATTTGTGGAACGAAACGGAAAGACTTTTCACCGCATGGAATGGTAAGCCTATGGGACCTGATACTCCGAGACACTGGCTTCAGAAGTTTTGTGCTAAAGAAGGTCTCCATTATGTTAATGTTCACAGCTTCCGTCACCTCAACGCATCACTTCTGATTGACGGCGGTTGCAATATTAAAGCGGTTTCATCATCACTCGGTCATGCTCAGACTTCAACTACACTTGATATTTATGCCGTTGCCTTTGCTAAGGCACAAGCAAAAGCAAGCGAGGCACTTGCTGATTCATTCAGCCTCAATGTCGGCGGTTAATCCGCCGACATTATTTTTAGTGCGATAAAAGATACGACTGCACGGTGACGTTATTTCTCCAATGAGCCAAGTGAAAAATTGAAACTGCTGCCAATGCAAGATTGTTGTATTCGGTTGGCAGGTCATACTTGATTGCCAACTCCCTGTTTTTGCCTTTGATTTTGTATGTACCTTTGATAAGCTTTTCGTCAAAGGGTTTATGGATAATTGTGCCGTCATGAAGTTTCTGCGTGCAGTGCAATTTCCAACGCAGACGGATTTCGTCAGCAAGCTTTTCTGCATAGCCTTCTTCGTTATTAATCTTGTTGAGATAAAATTTGTAACAGCGTTTTGCGTTTTCGGCTCTAATGTGGTGATAGTCAATAGAGTTTGACAACTCAATCGGGTGAAAGACTTTTTCTTTTTCGCCGATACCTTCAAAATAGCTTTTTACAAATTCTTCGTTTTCGGGCAGAATTCTTTGAAGTGAGTCTTTACCGCCCTTGCCGTTTTTGACGAAAACGCAAAGGTGACCCGATTCATCTGTAACTAAATCTCTGCCCTCAAGTTTAGCAAGTTCCGATGCCCTGATTCCAACAACACGCTGAAACGATATTGTTCTTTCATAACGAGGGTTATCGGGGTTGTTGTCTGCACGAATGGTTTTGCCATTGTCCGAACGGGATTTTGTATATTCGGCAGTGTGGCGTATGGGCTTCTCAATATCACTCATAGGCACCTCATAATAGCTGCACACCGCTGCAAGGTAATTGTGAATTGTGGATGCACTGTATTTTCCCTGCAGATAGTCTGAGTAGTCCTGAATGTGTTCTGAGCATTCAGCGTGAGTTTTGCAGTTGTGGTGTTCACGGCAATAGCGGATAAAAGCCGTGAGCCACTTACGATATTTTTTCTGAGTAACAGAACTTTTGCATGACTTAATAAACGGCTCAATTTCATCACGCAGCTGTCTTGTTATGCTCTTTCCTCTGATTTTATTTTGTTTCTTTGAAGCGATCATTCCCTTCGTATATTTGAAACATTTTTCTGTTGGTGTTTCTTCCAACCCGTGCCAAAAAGGCTCGTTAAATCAATCGGTGATGTCTCAATTTCCATGCAGAAAATCATTCTGCCGCCGAGAAAAGGCCGGTTGATCAGGTTACCATCCCGTTCACACCAAAGAGTTTCTGAGTGGAATTTTCTCTCAAAAACCTTGCATAAGCGGTTATCACGTAAAAATCTCTATATTTTTCGTGATAACCCTTATGCACAGACCGACTGAAGCTTCAAAAATCGGTCTGCTTGTGATGAAAACATTTTGCCGTTTTCATCACCTCAATCTCACTCATTCCGTGAGATTGAATCTGCTGCATCTTGATTTTACGTTGCAATGTTTCAATCTCTGCCCCTCTTGAATCGCAATACACGAACAGAGAATTATCCGTTGCTGACGGTAAAACCAAAATGCAGGTTGTGCGGCTCAGACGAATCAAAAGATCTCCGATTCTTTCAATTTGTCTTTCTGCCGCTGTTTATGTTCGGTTGTTTTGTGTGCATCGGAGAATGCACAACCATCGGAAATTGCACCGAATGGATTTACTCCTGTCGTGGTTTATATATAACAATTATGTAAGACTCGGTACCCCCTAAAG
>JAZSND010000058.1:0-70403 GCA_045536235.1 Acutalibacteraceae bacterium
GTTCTTTGAGTTCTAATATTTCTTTTTCATACAGTTTGATGTGTCTGTAACTTCTGGGCATAACAAAACCTCCTATGATAGATTCATTCTACCATAGGGGGTGTCTTTTTTCTATTGTCCGTTTTTAACGGACCTGTTCAAAAACCTGATGCCGTGTTTTTGTATAAATATTATTTTTCAAGATATTCTTTAAAAGCTGCTTCTGCCTTGGATGAAACAGCCTTTGGATGGCGGTAATCAAAGAGCGTAGTGTGAGCGGCAGTCATCTGCGTATCGAGCTGCTTGGAGTAATAATCGAATGCAGCCTCGGTATCATAATCCATACCCTCAGGGGTGTTATAGTGAGCAGAAGCTCTGTTGAAAACCGTGCCGTCCTCTTCTACATGGATTATACGGTATGAGAGCTTGCCGATACCTTCATCCATTTCATCCTTGATTATAAGCAGGTAATCTTCGCCGTCCTGTTCGGTGACATAGCAGCTGATTCCGCTGCCTGTGGTGTTCATACCGCCGTAGTCACGGAAAATTTCAGTAACTGTGTTCTGCTTTTCGCCTGTTATGGTAAAAAGCTGTATAACTCTGCCGACGGTTTTCTTTGTATCTTCATTTATGATTGGTGTAAGCACCAGCATATCAGCCTTGCCGTCGTGGGTTATGTCGTAGAAGAAAACGTCAGCAGTTTTCGGGTCAAAGGCTTCGTCGAAAATTGCCTTATAAAGCTTGAACCTGTCATCCTGACCTTTGAATTTACGCTTGGTTTCCTTAGTCTTGAAAACGGTTGTTGCCTCATAGCTTATATCGAGCTTTGATATTTCTTCTTTAACTGTTGCTTTTTCAGGCTTCTTTTCAGAGCTTTCCTCTTCGGTTGAATTTTCCTCAGCAGGCTGCGTTACATCCTCTGTGGTTGAAGTCGGTGCTGTGGTGGTTTCTTCACCTACAGTGCCTGTGTCCTTACGCACCAGAAATGTTACCGAGATTGCGGCAACAACACAAATTGCAAGCAAGGCCAGCAGCGCTTTAAATACTGTGTTCATTACTTCTCCTTAAATCAGTCCTCTATGTATTTGCCGACAAATTCCCACACCTTTTCCCAGTATTTCACGGGGTCGGCGTTTACGGCATAGGCATGACCTGCACCGGGTATTGTCAGCATATCTTTTTCGCCGTCAAAGGCTTCGTAGCACTTGTGTACCATTTCAAACGGCACAAAATCATCAGCTTCACCGTGAACAAACAGCATTGGCGTTTTAGACCTTTTGAGTGCCTCAATGCTTGATGCCTTTTTGAAATCAAGATCCTGATGGCGCTTTACGCAAAGCTGCGAAACATGTAAAAACGGAAATATGGGCAGATGGAACATTTCACCTATCTGATGGGAAAACTCATCCCATATGCTGGTGAAGCCGCAGTCCTCAATTGCGCATACAACATTGCCGGGAATATCTTCACCGACAGCCATCATAACCGTAGCAGCACCCATAGATTCTCCAAGCAGCACAATTTTGCTTTCGGGGTCTGCTTTAACAGCGTAATTAATCCACGCAACAAGGTCAAGCCTGTCAAGCCAGCCAAAGCTGTAGCATACAACGTTTTTGGCTTTAACGCCCTTTTCATGACCTCGCATGTAAGGCATGATGAGGTTGTAGCCCTTGTTGTAAAATTCTCTTGCGTAGCGTGCCATACCGCCGGGAGCTGATGTGTAGCCGTGGCAGATGATTGCCCATTTGTGGCTGTCACCGTTTTTGAAAAGTACGGCACAGGGCTCATCACCGATTGAGTTGACGGTAGTTATATCGCTGTGCGGTGTACTGTCAAACCATTCGCCCGAACCCTCTTCAATATCGTAAGCAGGCGGCACTTCAAGCGGGGGCGGTGCTTCTCCGAAGACCTTGCTCATAACATCGCTGCCTTTTTTGGTCAGTACGCCAAACCACATTGCTTCACCTGCTGCAAACAGACCGATGCCTGCGGCTGCCGCGGCAATGCCTGCACCTTTAATCAGTTTCATTTTATTCATTGTCATTCAGGCTCCTTATAAAAAGCTGATGTCTATTCTAAACTATTTATGTTCAGCGGTCAACACAGGTTACAGCATCACTTTGATTTCGTGGCTGCCTGTATCTGTTTTGATTTCAAGTTCTACTCCGCCGTACTCAAGCGGTTTGATTTCGTATCCGCCGTCACATTCAACAGTCTTAGGCTGGGCAGGCAGATAAATTACTGTTTTGCCATCATACTCTTTTTCCTGGTTGTAGGAAAGTGAGAATGTGTTTTGGCTTCTGTCATGGCGATAAGCGGTGATTTCGCCTGTTACAGCCCTGGGATACGGTCTGTTAAGCTCATCCATCAGCGGGTCGCCGATAAGTCCCTCGTGGAACGCCCAGTAGGTGTTGCTCCACTTGCGGTCGTCAAAGAATCTGAGCAGATGATGAATGTGCGGATACCATTCGTCGCCCTCGGAATAGCCGCCCCATTCGCCTACAATTACGGGTATGCCAAGACGCTTTTGCGTGTTTTCATGTTCGCCGAAAATGGCATCGGTACGGGAAGAGCTTGCGTGCTTGTAAAGGGGAGTGTCAACCATAAAATCGTAGCCGTGCGGTGCAAAGCAGGAATGTTCTTCTTTTTTGTCACCGTAGGTTATCGGACCTGCTGCGCAGGGGATTGAAAGGTTTGAATAATAGCAGTTGTCTATAAACATTATACCCTTGTCGGTAACGGTGCGGATAGCTGCTGCTGTTTTGTTAAGGAACGGTGTGTAACGCTCGTTATCGAATTTTGCAATAAGCTCTTCGGCGTTCTTTGCTACATCACGCAGCACGCCGCCGTTATAATGGTCAAGCACTGCGGGGATATCAAACTTAAGAGCATCTTTTATAAGCTTGCCTTTTTTGATACGTTTGTCGGTAAGCGTTGCTTTGACAAGACCTGCAACAATTTTTTTGAAAATTTTGCCGCCGTCACTTCCGGGGAATGGCTCATTGAGCATGTCAAAGCCGAAGAGGGCAGGGTGGTCGCCTAATTTTTCTGCTACATGAGCCCACATGGCGGCAAAGTAATCAAGCAGACCTTTGCCGTTTACTTCTTTGTTTTTCCAGAAGTTGTCAAAGCAGGCGTGTGTGCCTTTGCTCCAGAAATATCTTTCAGCCCATACAATTTTTATAGGCTTGATTTTATGTCCGTCAGTAAGGCATGCCCATGCCGGTGCACCGTCGCCGACAGCATCATCAAAGTATGAATATAAATCCTGATGCATGTCAAGATAGGCATAAAGACCGTACTTTTCGCACATATCGAGCATACCTCTTATGGCGTCAATATATTCTTCGTTATATTTACCGGGCTGCGGTTCAACTGCTTCCCATGTCATGCCAAGGCGTATAATGTTAAAGCCTTTTTCGGCAAGTGTACGGAACATTTTTTCGTCATATTTGTAAACGTGCTTTCTGTTGCCGTTTTCGTCATACCAGCCCTTGTCGCAAAGGTTTACGCCGTTGAATATACGCTCACGTCCCTGACTGTCAATAAAGGCTGTACCTTTTGTGAATATTCTTTCCATATTATTTTCTCCGTTCGTATTATGCTTTGTAAATCATAAATTCGCTGAGTATAATGCCGACGTGCTCTTCACCGATTTCAAGGCTGACACAGCCGTTTTCAAACACATCAGCCAGCAAATCGTAAACAGCGCAGGTGAATCTGTCCGGCAGCATTTCCTTTTCAAAGCGCTCATCTTTTTCGCCGCCGAAGAATTTACCCCTGTAAATATCCTTGCCGTTTGCTTTTACATAAAAAGTGTTGAACATATCATAGTTTACTTTTTTGTATGTAACACGCAGCTTATAGTCAGTATCAGGCTCAAAGCCGCCGATGTTGCAGACAAATCTGAAGTGGTCAAAGGCTTTGAGTATACACATGGGTGTGCTGCCGTTGTTGACCTCTGCACGGTCACCCTGATAGTCGATGTAGAATTCTCCCTCCTGCCTTGCTCCAAGCACACCGAAGCCGTGCTCTGCAAGGGAGAAGTAATATTCACCCTTGTTAACCTTGTTGCGGTTGAATACTCTGTTGAGGAAAGCGTTCTTTTCTTCTTCAGGCATATCTTCTGCCATAGAGTAGCGTGTAAGCAGCCAGGGTCTGTCCGTTACCGGCAGGTCGATTGTTTCAAGCGTTGCACCTCTTTCAGCACGTAAAGCATGGTAGTTTTCAACATCAAGCTGAATACCTATCTGCTCAAACAGCTTATCTGCAAGCGTAACCAGAGAAGCACGCATTGTGTAATAATCCTTATCAAAATCGGTTTTGAGAATTTCGTGTGCCGTGTCGTATTCGCCTTTGCGTGCGCAGATTTTAGCTTCTTCGATAAGCTCAAGCTCAAAAACTCTGCGGCGGCGCACAAGTGCATCGCACCTTGCTCTGAAAAGGCAGAGCAAAAAGCGCCAGTTGCTTATAAGCTCAGGTGATTTTTCAAGCTCTTTTTCAAATACATCAAGGGTGTTTTCTATGTGCGGATTTTCAGCCGGGTCACCCTCCCAGTTGCGCTCAAGGCCGAGTATACCGTCAGCAATTTTTTTTGCATCAGCCTGCCACATGAAAAATCTGGCGTAGTCGCAAAGTGTTTCGTAAAGCGGCACCTCGCCGAAATAGTCCATGTTGCTCCAGACAGCCTTATTCACATCGTCGTTTACACCCTCGGAATAGCTGACACTGCCGATGATGTACTGGCGTGTAAGTCTGTGCAGAAGTCTGAATTCCGTCGGACGGGGGTTGACGCTTTCACGGCTGAGTGTGGTTGCCATAGCATAGTGCCAGTCATCCCTGTCAAAATGTACGGGATATTCACATCTGACATTGTGGGTAATATCGGGGTAAAGTCTGATGGGATACTTCATCGGCACCTTGCGCCTGAGATCAGGCAAGGGCATTGCGTGGTTGGGACCCATGATAACGCCGTCAATTTCGTCAGGAAGCTTGTTCATTTCTTCCAGGAAATCTTCTGCCCATGTTATATTGCCGTGTGGTGCCTGGGCTGACGGCCACATCTGTGCCTCGGGCTTTATTTCTTTCAGTACCTTTGATATTTTTTTGCAGCGCTTGATAAAGTCGTCGCCGTCCATTTCGCCGGGGTCGCCGCCGGGAGGGAAGATTGCATCTATTCTCGGTATTTTTTCAAACGCATCTTTTCTGCTTTCAAGTGCTTCGTCTTCCGTCTGGCTGTCGTCATTCGGATACCAGCAGGAAACATCCATATCAAGCTCATCCGCAAGTTCGCTGCCCCATACAGCAACGTCAAACGGGTCATATTTCATCAGCGGATTGTTTCCGTCAAACTTTTCAGTCGGTATGTGTTCACAAGTGTTGCAGCCGAAAGCCATTATGTCCAGATAAAAGCGGTGGTATTCTTCCTTACCCCATGCATCGTAGGTATTCGGGCAGGAACGGTAACCGCACTGATGACCTCTGATTTTCATTTCAGGTGTATAGCTGCCGTCAATATTCTGAATAAGCGTTATTTTGCCTGAATCAAATACGCATTTACGCAGAAAATAGGAGTAGCCGTAAATAAGCCCTCTGATACCTTGGGCTGAAATTTTTAAAACATTTTTGTCTTGTTCAATAAAAAAGCTGTCCTTATTTTCAATGCTTTCATCGGCAACAAGCTCTACACAGGGTTCGCCGCCCTCAAACGGTCTGTAGCCTGCACGCAGCTCAATTTCATCTGCAAAAAGCTTTGCTGCCTTTTGTGCAGCTGAGCCGCTTGCCGTAACACTCAGGAAAGAAAAATCGTATTTCAATTCTGACACTCCTTTTTACAAAGGTATTAATTATATTATATTTTATATTATCATATATTGCGGTTAAAAACTATGAATTTTTAATTAAATATACCGGAATTTGCAAAAAAACAGCCGCAGTCGGTACAAAACTGCGGCTGTTTTTCTGCATGATGTCCTTAAGGGGGCAGGACATAAAAGGGAAATATAGAAAGGCATTTGTGGATGTCGTTTCTTTACAATACCGATAATACATTCTGAAAGTAACAGTAAAGTAAAATTCATGTAATAATCAAGTAAAGTTTTGTTGCGTTTTTTTGAATAATATGTTAACATATTAACATGCGGTTAATAATTCATTTCAAAATGTGTTTTGATTCATGTACAGAAAAAAGGAGCTTGAAAATGGCTGCAATCCTTATTGTTGAAGATAATAAAAACACACAGCTGCTCACTAAAGCAAGGCTTCAGCCGTATTTCGAAGTGGTCTGTGCAGCGGACGGCTTTGAGGCGCTTGATATTATATATGCACGGCACATTGACCTTGTAATAAGCGATATAATGATGCCGAATATGGACGGCTTTGAGCTGCTTGGCAGAATACGCAGTGAGGGTTTCAATACACCGATTCTGCTGCTTACCGCAAAGCAGACCTTTAATGACAAGCGTGAAGCTTATAATCTCGGTGCGGACGATTATGTTACAAAACCTGTTGATTATGATGAGCTGCTGCTTCGTGTAAATGCATTGCTGCGCCGCGCAAAAATTGCAACAGACCGCCAGATAACAATAGGCAAGCTGACAATAGATGAAGCAGAGCATACCGTAATTTACGGTAAAAATCCCGTTTCGCTTTCCCGCAAGGAATTCGACCTGCTGTATAAATTTCTGTCCTATCCGGGGAAAATCTTTACAAAAAAGCAGCTTCTTGACGAGGTGTGGGGTATTGACTCTGAATGCACAGAGGATACTATAAAGACACATATTAACAGGCTGCGCAACAAGCTGGCAGATTGCGAAGAGTTTGAAATAATTACAATTAAAGGTTTTGGCTATAAGGCAGAGGTTGCGGAGGCTTACAGAAAATGAAAAAACGCCGTAAGCCTTTAGCCAGGGAGTTTCAGGATATAAGGCTGAGTAAAAGCCTTTCACGCTGGTTTATTGTTCAGACGCTGATGATGGTCGGTGTCGGATTTTTTACTACAATATTTATAGACCAGATTTCAAGCATTTTTAAGGAATCACAAAAGCCGGATGCATTCAGGATTCTTACCATTATTGCCGCACTTATTCTTATTCTCGGCATTTTTGAAATTCTTCAGTACAGATTGATTAAACGTCACCTTGAAAAAATCTGCGACACGATTGAGCGCCTTGCTCACGGCGATTACGGATACAAGCTGAGGCCCGGTAAGTTTGATGTTTTCAAAAGCATCGGTCACGATATTAACATACTCAGCGAAGAGCTTGAAACCGTACAGATGTTCAGAGATGATTTTGTCAACAGCTATTCGCACGAGTTTAAAACGCCTATAGCATCAATTAAAGGTTTTGCACAGCTGCTGCTTGAGGATGACAATTTGCCCGAAGAAACACGCAGGCAGTATTTGCAGATTATTGTTGATGAATCAACCCGACTGACCTCACTGGCAGGCAATACAATTTTGCTTTCACAGCTCGATACTCAAAAAATCGTAACCGATAAAAAGCTGTATTCACTCGATGAACAGCTGCGCCGATGCGTGATAATGCTTTCAAACCTCTGGGGCGAAAAGAATATTGAAGTACAGGGCGATTTTTGCGAAATTGTATATAACGGCAATGAGGATCTGATGCAGCATTTGTGGATAAACCTGCTGCAAAACGCAATCAAGTTTACGCCTGAGGGCGGAAAAATAATCGTTTCTGCACGTGCGGAGAATTCAACGGTTTATGTCAGTATTGCAGATACAGGTATAGGCATGAGTCAGGAAACCGTTGACCAGATATTCAAAAAATATTACAGAGCAAACACCAAGGACCCGCAGCGCGGACTGGGATTGGGGCTTTCCATTGCTCACAAAATCGTTAAGCTTTGCGGCGGTCAGATAAAAGTCAGCAGCGAATTGGGTAATGGCACAGTGTTCACGGTTGAGCTGACGCAGTAATAAAAATTTTATAAACTAACTAAAGACAGCCTGCACGGTTATAGCCGTGCAGGCTGTTTGAATCAACTGAAAAGTTTTTTGAGTGTTATCAGCGGCATTTCGGAAAATCCGTTTGTGCCGAAGTTTTCATAGAGCCACAGGCTGAGTTTTCCGAAGAAATCGGACTGCTTCTTAACTTCGGGTGCTTCAGTTAAGCCAAGCTTTACAAGTATGTCAGTAAGTCTTGCTTCGGATTCTTCAACTTCTCCTGCAACGCCTATGGTGCTTGCCATAATTTCTTCAGCTTCTGCTATAGCTGCTGCAAGCTCTTGAGCATCAGCTTCAGAAAGTGCGGATGCGTCAACTGCTTTGGCGCTTGCAAGAAGTGTTCTCAGGTTTATGGGCTCTCTGCCGACGTTGAACTGCGGGAAAGCCGGGTCAGAATAAACATCTTTTATATCATCGCACTCAATGAGTCTGAGAGCAAGCTTGAGTATAATATCGTTGTTGGCTGTGCGTTCATGTTTTTGACCGTCGAAGTAGAAGGTGTGGTCAGGCAGAAGGCCTGTTGAGGCGTCAACAACTCTGTCAGGTGAAATGTGGTTGTGGTCAGGGTTATTGCAGACTGTGTTCTGCTGTACGTAATCTTCAGGCAGAGTTTCGCCGACCTTTGCTGCGTATGCACCCATTGATGTGGAATCTAGCTGAATGATGTAGTCGGCATTCTGTGTATTCCATGTTTCGCCGACGTTAATCATGTTAACATCATATTCGGCTATGCAGAATACCTGTACGCCGCTGTCAACAAGCTCCATGATGTTCTCATGGCAGTTGAGCTGTGCCTTGTAGTAGCGGTCAGTCTGCTCTTTGATTTGTGCCCTTTCAGGTGTTGAAAGGTATTTTGCTGCTGCTGTCGGATAGTCGCCGCTGGGGCAAAGCGCCCACATACCTGTGCTTGTGGTCATAACTGATTCGACAAGCCTTGCAACTGCCTTTTCAAGGCTCTTCATAAGCACTTCGTCAGGCAGAATTCTTGCAACAACTTCAATAAGTCTTGCTGTGCTTTCGTCAAGCAGACCAAGATTGCTGAGAAAGCCATTGTAGAAATAATCGGGATTGAGGAAAGTTACTCTGTCATTAAAAACATCGCCGATGATTGTAGAACCGTCAAGTGCGGGAACAACGAAAATAACCTTGTGCAGGTCGTTTTTAACATCGGGGTAATATTCAAACATTGCGCTTGCAAGTGTGCCGCCCTGGCTGAGCGGAATAATGGTAACCTTGTCGTGACCGGTTTGCTGCTTTACCATCTGGATATAGTCGTAAAGCTCCTTGGTTATATCAGCATGGTTGCCGAATGAATTGTATGCAAAGTAATAAAAATGGTCAAGCGGCTGGTCATGCTCGTAAATGTTGAACGGAACGTGGGAGAAAACCTCCTCAGCCTCAAAATCTTCATATTCGGAAGCGGGATGCATGTAACGTTCAGTTTCAATGTTGTTTATGAGGTGGGCTGTGTTGTCGCATGAGTTGATTCCAAAGCAAAGACCGATAGCATCTGCAAGTGCATCGGAAAGGCCGATGTCGCTTTGAAAAAGGAGTGAGAAAATTGCCGGAAAAATAACTGTCTTGATAACTTCCGGCAGTTGAATATATGCAGGGAAGCTTGTTGTTTTGTTGCCGTCTTTATCAAGTACATAGTTGCCGTCATCGTCAAGCACCCATGTGTTGGACTGACCTAAGCCCGGTACGATAATTGCAGGGTAGTGCTCGCAGTTACCGCCGCAATCTGTTTTTGTTTCCTGCTGAGCTGATACGCCTACAGCGCCGATGCAGATAAGCATTGCAAGACTGAGCAGAACAGCAGTTGCTTTTTTAAAATAATTTTTCATGTTCGAATGCTCCTTTTACTTAATTTGGAACTTTACAGTATTTTAGCACATCAGCATGCTTTATGTATTAAAAAAGTATTAATATTAATAAAAAACGCACCGAAGCGGATCGTAAATCTGCCGAGGGTGCGCTGTTTTTTCAGTTAAAGAAGAATACCGTAAATGCCAGACACAGCTGAGCCAGAAAGTATGTAACACTGTTGAATATTTTGAGCCTGAATTTTTTATACCGTGTATCGAAAGTGATAAGGGCAAGTGAACCGTCTGACAAAGCAAAGCATATTCCGCCGATGAGCAGTAATATTGCCGGTAGGTATATGGTTATATCGCCGGTGATTAAAAGGCTGATACCAAGCTCAGCAGATTTTATCGTCATTGCAGAAACAAAGCAGCCGTAAAGTACCATGGGCACAAACAGATTTCCGACTCGCAGTCCTTTTGAGTAGGTGGCTACCGTGAATGCGGCCGTCATTGAAACGGCGGCTGCAAATTCCTGCCAGAAGAAACCGGGACTGCCGGGGAACAGCAGCTGCTGAATTTTCAGATATGCCAGGCAGTAGAATACATGTGCTGTGGCAAACATACCGGTGCCGGTTAAAAAGTAGAGTTTTGTGGGCTTTGGTATGTGTAAAAGCAAATCACCGATCCACGAAAATCCTGAACCGAGCAGCATCGGCTTTGAATAAGCACTGAAACCTGTGCTTTCAGCGGCGATAATTGCAACAACCATATAGCCTGTGGCACATATCATCTTGTAAACAAGCGAGAGCCGGTTTTTTGTCGGCCACATTTTTTTAAGATACAGCGGAACAAAAATAATTTCGGTTAAGACAATAATTGAACAAAGAACAATAGCGGTTATGGACATAGGTAATCGCTCCGTTCAGTTTTTATTGAAGTTTTCCCTTGTGGTCGGCATCAAGAATACGGTGGATATTGAGAAACATGAGTTTGAACATCGAATATACTGTTTCGCCCGGCAGCATATCTTGCAGCGTCGGTACAAGCTCATTTGCAAGGTAGGGCAGCGTAGGCATTGATGACGGGGCGATGTTTACAGAGCTTCCCTTGAAGGTGAATTTCAGTCTGCGCTGATTTATTGATTCAAGCGGTCTTATCCATATTTCAAGTGTTCTGTCGTCCAGCCATGCTCCGCTTGAGCACAGGGTGTATCTGAGCTTGCCGAGCATAATTTTGCTGTGACGTGCTTTGCCGTCAAGCCCGATGTGTATAATATTGGCTTCCTTGCCTTCGGTCCAGTACATGGTGCATTCATCGTCATAAAAATTGAATCTGATGTTGTCCATGGGGCCGGGTCTGTACGCACTCATGTATACAGCCGGAAAAGTGAGTATGCTCAGCGGGAAACCGATAGTAGCCAGCATTGGATTGAAAGCAACTTTAATTGTCTTGCCCTCAATTTTCTTTTCCCGTTCAGGCTGTCTTTCACTTGCTTCAATTTCGGCAAGCTCGGTAAATTCGGGAATTTCAACGGTTTCCGGAGCTTCACCGTCAAAGAACATATCAAGGTCATGCCTTGCAAGGCATTGATGCATCTTGTCTTCGTTTATTTCGTTGTTGGTGGTTACGATGACCGCATCAAGGTCCTTGTAAATATAGGCAAACTGAGAAAACATACCGTCAAAGCGATAAGTGTTTTTCTGTGAACAGCCCCAGATAAAATAGCCGTATCCGTGTTCGGGTGCGCCTTCGGTACCGGTAGTCTGATCGGCTGTTGCAAGCTCAATCCAATCCTTCGGTATAACCTGCTTGCCGTTGTATACACCTTTGTTAAGGTAACAAAGTGCAATTTTTGCAAGGTCCTCTGTTTTGAGGAAAAGACCCCAGCCGCCTGTTTCGATACCCTGCGAGTCACGCTCCCACTGTGTGGTTTCAATGCCGAGCGGCTCATAAAGTCTTGGTG
Organism: Acutalibacteraceae bacterium; assembly: GCA_045536235.1. Lineage (GTDB taxonomy): Bacteria > Bacillota > Clostridia > Oscillospirales > Acutalibacteraceae > UBA8612. Next base: position 11,717 of record JAZSND010000058.1, read on the forward strand.
TGAGGTATTCGGTGAGCGTCTGTCCGGTGAGCTTTGCTATCATAGCTACGACACAGTATGTGTTTTCGCTGATGTAGCTCCAGCCTTCACCGGGGGGATAGCCCTGCTTGGTGTTGATAAAATCCTTTACCCAGTTTTTGGAGGTTTTATCCGTAACAATGCTGACCGCCTTTCCGGCAGTCATATTCAGCAGATGGTGAAGTGTGATATTTTCCAGGTCTTCATCATCTTTATTGCGTCGGTATTCGGGAAAAACATCAATAAGCTTTGTGTCAAGCGTAAGCAGACCTTCGCTGACGGCAAAGCCTGCAGCGGTAGAAGTAACACTTTTGCTCACGGAATACATTATGTGCATCAGATCAGGTCCGTAGGGCTTTCGCCACTGCTCATAAGCAACCTTACCGTGACGGACAATCATAAGCGAATGGGTTTCGATGTTATTTGCTTCAATATCTTCGATAAGGCGTGCGACAATATCGGAAGATACGCCGACTTCTTCGGGAAAAGCAGCTCTGGGTATAGCCGAAGATTTCTTTGCCATCAGTGTTCCTTCTTTCTGTATTAGATTTTTGAAAAGTACGATTTAAGCTTTTTTACCCCATTTTTTTCTGAAATATATCTGCCAGCTGAGTACAAGCGCAACACCGAAAAGGCAGGCTGCAACTCTGCCGGGGGTAATTTCAAAATCACCCTTGACTTTTTTGCCGTCGTCAACAGAGAGATTATTAACTGCTTCGTCAAGTACTGCACGTGCATCAGCCATTTCGTATACGGCGCAGCTGCCGTCAGCCAGTAAAGCCTGTGCTGCTTCAAGTGCGCTTTCGTAAGCGGCAATTCTGTTTTCAAAGGCTGTTTCGATATCTGCATTAAGTGCGTTTTCTGTACTTGCCTGCAGCTTTTTGTATTCGGCAGCATTCTCTTTTAAGTATTCTGCAAAATCCTGCGGATATGCAGTTTCAATTATATCGTAGTCTCTTGCAATGAGGTCGTCCCAGCTGCGCGCAGTATCTGTCCTGGCAGCGCTTTTGGCTGTGTTTACAAATGAAAACGCACCGCTTATGTTGGCTTTATCAAACATAAAAGTAACTGTATCGTGCAGAATTACACCGTCCTGGTTACCTGTCTGCAGCTGGATTGCGGCAGCATTTTCATATTTACCGAAACGGTAAATGCACAACAGGGCATTGAAATAAATATTGCCTGTGTAAATGCCGATAAGCTGAGGCTTGATTTGCTTGCTTTCAGCCCATCTGATAACTTTTGATGCACTGCCCTTGACTCTGAAAAATACATTTTCAAAAGCAGCTTCGCCCTGCGCAAGCACATCGCCGTATTTTGCTTCGGCTTCTTCAACGCTTGCGGCATCAACAATTATGCCGATGCTGCCGCTTGCAGCTCCGTATGCACGGCTGAATTCAAAATTATCACCGAGTGAGATATATGAAGCGCCTGCTGCTGCAGCTGTGTGTATATCCTCTTCAGTTTTACAGTACGCAGAAAATTTAATTTTTTGCCCCTGTGTATTCTCCTGTGCAAAGGCAACTGAGGAAAAGCTGAATATAACAGCTGCCGCAACGGCAAAAGAGAAAATCGCTTTTAAATATTTATGCATAACTTCTCCGATAAAATGTGTTATTTGAGGTTGATTTTATGGTTCATAAACCATGCACTGAGCCAGAAGAAAAGACATGTGATTACAAATTCAAAGATAACGTCTGCAACGCCGAGTACCATACCGCCTGCTGCCATAGCGGTTGTTGAAAAGCGGATACCCTCAACGGAAATAATTAACGAAAGGGGAACATAAGCTGTGAGGAATGCGCTGACAGTCTGCAATATGCCGAAAAGTACGGCAAAGATGATGATTGCAGGCAGGAAGCTCTGACGCTGGAAGGGACGTACATTTGAAAGTGTGATTGCAAAATAAATTTCTGCAATGAGGAAGGTTATTTTGAGGAAAACTCTTGTAACGAGCACGGTTATAACCTTGATAACTGCGCCTGTGTCGGGCAGCTCTGTAATGGTTGAAATTAAAATTTTGATCATTGCTATGTTTTCTGCACCGACCTGATCGGTAGCATAAAAGAAAATGCCGCTGAAAATGCCGATGAGTGCAATATAGCTGAGGAGAATCCAGAAGAACGAACAGAGAGCTTTTGCAAAAAGCAGCTGACCGCTTGTGACGGGCAGTGTAAAGCTCAGGTAGCCCTGATCACGGAACAGGGTAGTGTTGAAGTTTGAAACAACGGAAATAAGTGTTACGATGAGAATACCGAGTGCAACAACAATAACGGCAATAAGCGAAATTGCTGTAAGCCATGCGATTTCAAAGGCGAGTGAAATCGCCATAAAAGCGACGGCAGCAATTGCTGCAATATAAATATTTGCAACAGAGTGAAGTCCTGCCTTGAGTTCATTTTTAATAAGCTTACCAACCAAAGCTGAACACCTCCTTGAAAATTTCTTCGACGCTTCTGCCGCTTTCACGGATTTCGTCGATGCTTGCATCAAGCTTTACTTTTCCTTCGCCGATCATAAGCACGGAGTTGAAGATACGCTCAACATCGTTGATAAGGTGGGTGGAAATAAGCACGGTTGATTTGTCTGCGTAGTTGTTCATGATAACGTCGAGAATCGCACTTCTTGTTGCGGGGTCAACACCGCCGAGCGGTTCATCAAGGCAGTAGAGCTTTGCGGCACGACTCATAACGATGAGCAGCTGCAGTTTTTCCTGCATACCCTTTGACATGGTTTTGATTTTCTGGTTGGGGTCAAGGCGGAAACGTGTGAGCATATCCATAGCCTTAACCTTATCAAAATCAGCAAAAAAATCCTGGAAATAGTCTATAGCGTCTTTAGCCTTCATCCATTCGGGAAGGTATGTACGCTCAGGCAGATATGCCGTTACGGATTTTGTGTATATACCGGGTGCCTGTCCGTCAATAAGGACAGTGCCCTGATAGTCGTGAATAAGACCTGTGAGTATTTTGATAAGCGAGGTTTTGCCGCAGCCGTTGGGACCCAGCAAGCCGATAATCTGACCCTGCTCGTAGCTGAGATTCAGTCCTCGCAGAACCTGATTGTGTCCGTAGGACTTTTGCAGTTCACGGACTTCAATGATTTTGCTCATTTCTTTTGTTCCTTTCTTGGTTTCTTTTTCAGTGAAAGCTTTTTAAGCTCAATTGATGAATGGTGTGTTTCACCGTCTTGTACGGTGCTGTGCGAGGTCCGCCAGATGTGAATGATGCCGTCATCGTTGAGAACCTTGAGTATTGTTACGGTAAAGGGCAGCATGAACATACCCAGAACACCGAAAAGTTTAAGACCAAGGTACATGCTCATGAGAGTTGCAATCGGCGGCAGACCGAGTTGACCCGCAACGAGCTTGGGTTCAATATACTGACGAAGTACGCTGATGATGATATAAAGCACAAGTATGCCGATACCCAGACCTATGTTGCCCATAAGCAGAGAGCCTATGCCCCACGGTATCAGCACAGTGCCTGAACCGAGTATAGGCAGGATATCAACTATAGCGGTTGCGATTGCAATTGTGAAAATATATCCGCCGTTGTAAACACCAATTAGCTTGAGTGCGTACAGTCCGATAATAAGCTCGGTACAGGTTATGCAGATGATAAGGCAGTATGCCTTGAACATTTTGCTCAGCGTGCTCATTGTAAGCGACTTGGTTTTGGTCAGCGTTTCACGCTTCTTAGCAGGCAGCTGACGCTTTATAAAGTTGACTATACGGTCATAATCCGCAGTGATGAAGCAGGTTGCAATGAAGGTTATAACAATTGCGATTAAAGCGCTCGGAACCTTGCTGGCTGTAGAGATAACACCTGAAAGCGGCGCAATCAGCGATGAAATATTGACATTGAGCGAAGTTAATTTTTCAACAGGCAGCTCGTTTGCTGAACCTTCTTTGAAAGCGGTCATCAGCGAATCTGCCAGATCGGAAATATTTACGCTCAGCGGTGCGCTGATTGCCTGCGGCAGCCGGTCAACAATACTTAACAGCCACGCTTCTGCCTGGTTGATAAAATCCGGTATATTTTCAAAGGTTTGCATAAGGGTGTCTATCATACCCTTGATTTCCGAAACAATGGAAGTACCTGCAAGTGCTACAAGACCGAGCAGCATAAGTGCTGTGAATACGGTCATCAGAAATGCTGCCAATCCTTTTTTCAGCGGTGTTCTTTTTGTTAATGCGTGCAGCGGCTTCTGGAACAGCATTGCAACGAAAAATGCAAAGATAAACGGAAAGAGCGGCCAGAATGCGAAACGTATAAACAGGTAAAACGCTCCGACAATGAGCGAAAAATATGCGACGTTAATTAAAACAGCTCTTCGCTTTTCAACAGTGGCAGTCATGTACTTCCCTCCTTTTATTGCGCATATTTATAATTATTTATATTATAATACACATTTGAAGAAAATACAATTGAATTTCGCCAAAGTTAGAAAAAACTTAATAAACCGTAAGGATTATTACAGACTTATGTTATCAATAAACCTTTCTGAAAATTCAGAGCTGCCTGCAAGCGAAAGTATTTCAATGCTTTCAGGTAAGCTTTGGCTGCCCGCCGCCCACATTGCCGTGCCCGAAAGTGCAGTGTTACCGGCTGAGCGTGCTTTTGCGGAAAGCTTTTCATCAATCAGGCCTGTTGCAGCGGCACTTTCAGGATTCAGATATGTGCCGAAGCCGCCTGAAAGAATTACTTCGCAGATATCATCGGCGGCAATTCCGGCTTTTTCAAGCAACATGTCTGTACATGTGCGCACAGCTGCCTTTGCAAGCATAAATTCATATACGTCTTTGGCTGTAAGCGTGACATTTCCTGTGACTTTGTATGTGCCGTCCTGAAGTCTGCCGTTTTCGGCTATTATTTCTGCCTTTCGCAGTGCACATATAAGGTCAAGCAAGCCTGAACCGCAGATACCTGCGGGGGGCTTCGAGTTTATTGTGCATATATTTTTGGTGTTGTTTTCCAGTGAGAATGAATATATAGCGCCGTCAGTTGCAGCCATGCCGCAGCTGATGTTGGCGCCCTCAAATGCCGGACCTGCAGCAGCAGATGAAGCAAAAATTTTGTCTTTATTGAAAAGTGCAATTTCTGCATTTGTGCCAAGGTCAATCAGCAGCTTGTATTCTTTTCCGGGCTTAGCCGCAATTATTCCTGCTGTGATGTCTGCACCGATAAAAGGACTCAGGCAAGGCAGCGTAATTACGGTAAGATTATCAGTTTTCTTTCGCTGAGAATTTAAAAACACGGGCTTATACGGGTGATGCTTCAGTCCGGAGCAGTCCTCTCCCAGCAAAATATGCAGCATTATTGTATTGCCACATACGTAAAGCTTATTTGCTTTACAACCAACCATTCTTTTCAACTGATCGGTAATCAGCTTTTGCTGAGCCTGAATATCGCCCTCAATTCTTGAAATTACGTCCGCTCCGTAGGCTGACTGTGCATTGTTTTCGCTAACGGCATTTAAAATTTCGCCATTCTCATCAATGAATGCAACAGTTACCGTTGTGGTACCTATGTCCGCAACTGCGCGCAGGCAAGCCGTTTCTGAGGCTTTGTGCTCGATATCAACAGTAGCTATGGATGTAAAATCCGATACGGCTTCAACTTCCATACCTTCGCTTGGCATGGTCCGGCAGGCTAAACGGATGTTTTGGGCTATTTCATCGGCAGAAAGCATGCTTTTTTCGGATTCAGTAGGTTCTGTAAAGTGATTTAACTTTACTTTGCATTTGCCGCAGGTTCCCTTACCGGCACATGGCGCAAAGAATGAAACACCTGCTCTGCGCAGAGCGCAAAGCAGGCTTTCGTTGGATTTACATTCAATTTTCTGTGTTGTGCCGTTATAGTGTAAAAGGATTTGCATTTTAATCAGCTCTTAACAGAATAATGATTAGTTTTTGTTTGTAAGACGGCGCTCGTCAATTTCAGTCTTGATCTTGTCGTATTTTTCGCCGTAGAGCCAATACTTCTTCTTGTAAACGATATAGCCTACGATGAGCAGCGGAATGGGAACAAGGAACATGAATACACGAAGAACGTCGAGCGAGCTTGTTGTGATGGTTTCGCCGGATTCGCTGATGAACTGATAGATGAAGGTTTCTGTTTCCTCGTCAAATACCTGAGTGATGGAGGGAAGCTTTGCAACCTTGATGCCAAGACCGATTACGAACATCGCAAGAGCACCGGAAAGCTTGTAGAGAAGAGTCTGTACGGAGAAGATAACGCTGTCGCTTCTTCTGCCGTTTTTCCATTCACCGTAGTCAACAACATCAGCAATCATAACTGTTGAACCGATCTGGTTGAGACCGTTTGATGTCATAAGGAAGGCACCGGCGAGAGCAACAATAATAACGTTGAACCATATAGCCTTGCTGTTTTCAAGGAATGAGTATTCAGGCTTGATGATAAAGAAGATGAAGAACAGACCTGCCATACCTGCCATGCCCATAAAGTAGTTCATGCCGTAAATCTTTTCACGGGGAATCTTCTTAACAATAAGGTTGTAGAATATCATTGCGATACCCTGTCCTGTACATGCAACAGCGGTGAAAATGGTATAACCCAGGCCCTGGCTGAGGTAGTTGAGGCCACCCATATCGCCGTAGTAGATGAATACATAGATAATCTGGAAAAGAGAAAGGGAGGTTGCGCTGACAAAGAAAATGTAAGAAATTGCGTATGCAACAAGCTGATCATTGATTTTGAAGAGCTTGAAGATTTCGCTGAGACCGACCTTTTCTTCCGGCAGCTCATATTTTTCTTTGTTGAAAATACATGTAACCATCATGAAGCAGAACATCATGAGGGCTGCGGAAATACCGAGGTAGAAGTGAGCGATTGTAGCACCCTTTGTTTTGGAAACCATGGGAACAATAAGAGAAGTACCGATGGAGGAAATGACAAAACCGCCGAAGCCGCCGATAAGCTTACTCCATGAGGATACGTTGTTGCGGTCGCTTGTATTGTCTGCAAATGTGGGGATCATGGACCAGAAGGGAACGTCAACCATTGTAAAGGTCATGCCCCAGACAATGTACATGCCGATGTAGTAAACATATTTGAGTGTTAAGGACTCAAACGGCACGGGATAGAAGCAAAGGATAAGTGAAGCGGTGTTGAGCAGGGCACCTGCAAACATCCAGGGACGGAAACGTCCGAACTTGCCTTTTTTAGTGTTGTTGATGAGTGTTGCCAGCATGGGGTCGTTAACTGCGTCCCAGAGCTTTGCGATAACGAAAGCAATGGTGAGTACCATAACGTCAAGGCCCATGTAGATATTCAGGTAAGCCAGGAAGAAAACCTGAATACAGTTGTTTGAAATTTCACGGCCGAGCGAACCGAGCGAGTATGTACCGATTTCGCCGATGGTGAGTTTGTTCTTTGGTTTTTTTGCCATTGAAGCAGCCTCCTATTTTATTACATATGCAACTATATTAACATATTTTGACAGCTTTGGCAATGGTATTTTTATGCTTATTAAAAGTTTGCGTAAATGTTTGCTAATTTAATACAAATATGTTAATATATATTATTAACAAAGTGCTTTGAAAGGAGGTCGTTTGCCGTGAGCAGCAATTCACGCACAGTGAACAGTCTGAAATCTGCCGTTACGGGTATAGGCGGTCAGCTGATTACGCTTATTCTCAAATTTGTCAGCCGTACGGTGTTTATTCATACAATCGGTGTTGAATATCTCGGCATAAACGGACTTTTTTCAAGTGTTATAACTATACTTAATATCAGCGAGCTGGGGCTTCAGACAGCCATAGTCTACAGCCTTTATAAGCCGCTCGCCGTGGGCGACACCGGAAAAGTCAGTGCAATTATGAATCTGCTGCGAAGAGCGTATGCTTTTATCGGCGCTGCTGTTCTGGTATTGGGTGCTGCACTTTATCCGTTTTTGCCGTACCTGATGAAAGGTACAACAGACCTTGTTGATGTCAACCTTGTATATGCGCTCTACGTGCTCAACAGCGTGTTTTCTTATTGGTTCTATGCTTACAAATCGGCAATTCTTCAGGCTGACCAGAAGAGATATGTTTCGAATATCATCAATAATCTGGTAGCTGTTACGGCAGTAATTGTACAGATTTTTGTGCTTGCCGTATTCCGCTCTTTTATCGGTTATACGGTGGTGCAGCTGCTTGCAAGCGTTATTCAGGGGCTTATTGCCGCAGGTGTTGTTGATAAGCGTTATCCGTTTCTCAAGGCGAACAAGGGCGAAAAGCTTGAAAGGGAAGAACGTAAAAAGATACTCAGAAATCTTTTTGCACTTTCGCTATACAGAATAAGCTCCGCAGTGCTGAATGCTACGGACAATATGATTATCTCTGCAAAAATAAGCACCGTAGCCGTAGGTATGCATTCAAACTATGTGCTGATTCTTTCTGCCGTAACGCAGATTGTACAGAATATATTTTCAGCCTTTACTGCAAGCATCGGCAACCTTTTCGCTGTTGAAAAAAAAGAGAAGAGCGAATTTATATTCCGCTGTCTTAATTTCCTCAATTTCTGGATTTACGGTTTTTGCTCAATTTGTCTGTGGAATCTGTTTAACCCCTTTATCGAAATTATGTGGGGTGCGGATATGGTGTTTGACGAGCTTACCGTGCTTATAATAGTTATGAACTTTTTAACGGCAGGTCTGCAGAATGCCGTTATCAGCTACAAGGATGCCTGCGGTCTTTTCTGGAAAGGCCGCTACCGTCCCGTAGCAAGTGCTGTTTTCAATATAGTAATATCGCTGTTGCTTGTCGGTCCGCTCGGCGTGGCGGGTGTTTTTCTCGGCACAATAGTAAGCCGCTTTCTTACTACATGGTGGTTTGATGCATGGCTTGTGCACCGCAATGCTTTTGAAATTTCGCCAAACAAATATTATCTGCGTTATTTTATGTCACTTATCAGAGTATGCATTGTCGGTGCAGTAATATCCTTTGCTACGCAGCCGCTTGAGCGGTACGGTGTATGGGTGCTGTTCCTTGTGCGTACGGTACTATGTATTATTGTCCCGAATGTTGTTTTCTTCCTGCGCTTCAGAAAAAGCGAGGAATTCCTGTATCTTGTTTCAGCGGCTAAGCCGTTGCTTAAAAAGTTAAAGAGGTGAAGAGTAAGTGAACAAACATCTTCTTGCACTTGAATTTGATAAAATACTTGAGCGTCTTGCGGAGTATACCTGCTGTGATGACAGCCGTGATGCTGTGTTCAATCTGCGTCCCAAGCACAGACTTGACGAAGCACAGGCACTTATGAACCAGACAAAGGATGCGCATATGCTGCTTGCACGTTTCGGCGGTCCGTCTTTCGGCGGAATGAAGAATGTCAACAATGCGCTGCACCGTGCAGATGCAGGCTCAACGCTTACCATGCGCGAGCTGCTTGATATTGCCGAAACGCTGCGTGTTATCCGTTCACTCGTTCAGTGGAGAAGTACCAACGCAGGCGTTGAAAGCTGCCTTGATGTATTTTTTGGTGCGTTAACTCCGAATAAATACCTTGAAGATTCTATAACAAATGCCATTGTCAGCGAAGAGGAAATGAGCGATAATGCTTCGCCGACTCTTGCAGATATACGCCGCAAAATCCGTGTGCAGGAATCAAAGGTGCGTGAGCAGCTTGACAAAATGACACGCTCCGCAAAATATAAGGATGTTCTGCAGGAAAGCATCGTCACAATGCGCAACGGCAGATATGTTCTCCCTGTCAAAAATGAGCACCGCTCACAGGTGCCGGGTCTTGTACACGATACGTCTGCCAGCGGTGCAACCGTTTTTGTTGAGCCTATGGCTGTTGTTGAGGCAAATAACGAAATAAAGGTTCTGCTTTCAAAAGAGCGTGATGAGATTGACCGCATTCTGTCGGCTCTCTCTGTTGAGGCGGGCAGCTTTGCACAGACGATAAAGAGCAGCTTTGAATGTGCGGTTGAGCTGAATGTCATATTCTCCAAGGCTCAGCTTGCATACAGCATGAATGCTGCAGCACCCGCAATGAATGATGAAGGCATAATTGAGCTGCGCAACGCACGCCATCCGCTGATTGACAAGAAAAAGGTTGTGCCTGTCAATATCCGTCTTGGCCGTGATTTTGATACGCTCGTAATTACAGGCCCTAATACCGGCGGCAAAACAGTATCAATCAAAACTGTAGGTCTGCTCACAATTATGGCTTCCTGCGGTCTGATGATACCTGTCAGCGACATGAGCGAGATTTCTGTGTTTGATAAAATCCTTGCAGATATTGGTGACGAGCAGTCTATTGAGCAGTCGCTTTCAACCTTTTCTGCACACATGACAAATATCATTGATATATTAAAGGTAACTGATGACCGCAGCCTTGTGCTGATAGATGAATTAGGTGCAGGTACAGACCCTGTTGAGGGTGCGGCACTTGCCATGGCTATACTTGAATCGCTCAACCTTAAGGGAGCGAAAATAGCTGCCACAACTCACTATGCTGAGCTTAAAGCCTACGCTTTGCAGACTGAAAGAGTAGAAAACGGCTGCTGTGAATTTGACGTTGCAACACTTCGTCCGACATACAGATTGCTTATCGGTATGCCCGGCAGGTCAAATGCATTTGCAATTTCCGAACGGCTTGGTATGGATAAGGAAATTGTTGAAAGAGCGGCAGAATTGGTTTCTGCCGAGAATACACAGTTTGAGGATGTTATCGAAAGCCTTGAAAAAAGCAGAAAAGCCCTTGAAAGCGAAAAGCAGGAGGCTTTTGAAAAAACTCAGGCTGCCGAAAAAATGCGTGCAGAAGCTGAAGAGAAAAAAGAGAAAATAGAACAGCTGCGCCAAAAGGAAATTGACGATGCGAAATCGCAGGCTGCACGAATTGTTGAGCAGGCAAGGCGAGAGGCGTATGCGCTGCTTGCTGAGCTTGATAAGCTCAAAAAAGAAAAAGACAAAGCTAAGGATATGGCTGAGCTTGCACGCAGGGCAAGGGCAACCGTCAAGCGTGGTGTTGAAGCTATGGACGAGGCTGCCGACCCTGTAGACGGATATGCAGACGATGAGGATTATGTGTTGCCCCGTGAACTCATTGTGGGTGATGCTGTGCTTGTTACAGGTATCAACAAGCAGGCAACTGTACTTTCTATTGAAAAGGGCGGCAATGTTCAGGTTATGGCAGGCACGGCAAAAATGCGTGTCAAAGTCGATAATCTCCGCCTGCTTAATGATAAGCAAAAGCAGCAGACATCTTCATCGGCACCACGCAAAAAAGGTGACAGCCTTGAGGGCAGAGGAACGCTCGCAGCTGATACAAGGCTTGATTTGCGTGGCATGACGGTTGATGATGCGCTGATTGAAATTGACCGCTTTATTGATGCAGGACTGCGTACCGGACTCAGTGAATTCACAATCATCCACGGCAAGGGTACGGGTGCGCTGCGTGCCGCAACGCACAACTACCTGCGCAAAAGCCGCTTTGTCAAATCCTTCCGCCTTGGTATCTACGGCGAAGGCGAAAACGGTGTAACAATAGTAATACTGAAATAACAAAAAACCGCTTCAGATGAAGCGGTTTTAATCTTTTATCGGTTATCTCTGTACTCTGCCTGATGCGTTGCCGCCTGCAAGCTTTTCTACTTCGTCAACGGTTACGAAGTTGTAATCGCCTTCGATTGAGTGCTTGAGTGCGGAGGCCGCAACGGCAAACTCAACAGCATCCTGAGTGTTCTTGCCGCTGAGAAGTGCGTAAATAAGTCCGCCGCCGAAGCTGTCGCCGCCGCCTACACGGTCAATAATATGCAGATGATAAACCTTTGAGAAGCAGTATTCATCGCTTGCAACATCGTACAGCATTGCGCTCCAGTCGTTGTCAAATGCGCTCTTGCTTTCACGCAGTGTGATTGCAACCTTTTCAAAGCCGAATTTGTCAGCAAGCTGACGGGCAACGGATTTGTAGCCTTCTTTGTTGAGTTCGCCTGCGGTGATGTCGGTGTTTTCTGCCTCAATGCCGAAAACATCTTTTGCGTCCTCTTCATTTGAAATACAAACATCAACATACTTGCAAAGCTCAGTCATGGCTGCTCTTGCTTCGTTACGTGTCCAGAGCTTGCCTCTGTAGTTGAGGTCGCAGCTTATCTTTACGCCGTGAGCCTTTGCTGCAATACAAGCCTGCTTGCAGATTTCTACAAGGTTTGAACCGAGTGCGGGAGTAATGCCTGTGAAATGGAACCACTCTGCACCCTCAAAAATCTTATCCCAGTCAAAATCTTCGGCTGAGGCTTCTGCGATTGCGCTGTGTGCTCTGTCGTAAATGCAGACGCTGCCACGCTGTGAAGCTCCTTTTTCAAGGAAGTAGATGCCTACTCTGTCACCGCCGCGGGTGATATCGCTTGTGTTAACACCGTACTTGCGAAGGGAATTGACAGCCATCTGACCGATTGCGTGCTTGGGCAGCTTTGTTACAAAGTGTGCATCAAAGCCGTAGTTCGCAAGCGATACGGAAACATTTGCCTCGCCGCCGCCGAATGTGGCTTCAAAGGAATCTGCCTGAATAAAACGGAGATAATCGTAGGGCTGAAGGCGGAGCATAAGCTCGCCGAAGGTTACTACCTTTTTCATTTGCTGCGTGCCTCCTTGACAATTTCAACCGACTGTTTGCAAAGTTCTGTGATTTCATCCCACTTGCCGTTATCAATAAGGTCTGCGGTTACCATGTATGAGCCGCCGCAGGCTGCAATAACGGGGCAGGAAACATATTCGCCGAGATTCTTGAGGGAAATACCGCCTGTGGGCATAACCTTGAACATCGGGAACGGAGCTGCCATAGCCTTGATTTTGGCTAAACCGCCGCTTTGCTCAGCAGGGAAGAACTTGAGCACTTCAAGACCGAGCTTGTATGCTGCGTGATAGTCTGTCGGTGTAGTGCAGCCGGCATAGATTTCAACACCCTTTTCCTGGCAGTATTTAACAATCTCAATATCAAGACCGGGTGTGACGATAAACTTTGCGCCAGCTGCGATAGCTTCGTCAACCTGTGCCGTTGTCATAACTGTGCCTGCACCTACAAGCATTTCGGGTACATTGTCGCTCATAAGCTTTATAGCTGTTGCGGCACCTGCTGCACGGAAGGTGACCTCTGCAACCGGTACACCGCCGGCAACAAGAGCCTTTGCAAGGTTAACTGCATCTCTTTCGGGATTGTTGAGTTTTATTACCGGTACAACGCCGATTGCTGAAATTTTTTCAGAAATAATGTTCATTTTATTATACCTCTTATACACCTGAATATGCGCTGAAACCGCCGTCAACGGGGATTACAACGCCTGTGATAAAGCTTGCTGCATCGTTGTTGAGCAGGAAAAGCAGGCTGCCGTCAAGCTCGCTGCTTTCGCCGAAACGGCCCATGGGAGTAGCAGCAAGGATTTTGCCTGTACGTGCTGTGGGTGAGCCGTCGGGATTCCAGAGGAGAGCTGCATTCTGCTTTGTTGAGAAGAAGCCGGGTGCAATAGCATTTACACGGATACCGACCTTGCTGAAGTGAACTGCAAGCCACTGTGTGAAGTTTGAAATAGCAGCTTTTGCACCTGAATATGCAGGAATTTTGGTAAGGGGAGTATATGCATTCATGCTGCTGATGTTTATAATATTGCAGCCCTCACGGTTTACCATCTGACGGGCAAAAGCCTGTGTCGGAATAAGTGTGCCGAGGAAGTTGAGATTGAATACAAAGCCGACGCCTGCTGCATCAAGGTCAAAGAAGCTTTTTGTATCCGCATCAATGTCGCCGGGCTCAAAATATTCCTTGTCTGTTGTGGCTTTGGGGTTGTTACCGCCTGCACCGTTAACAAGAATATCGCACTTGCCTAAATCTTTTTCAACCTCATCTGCTACAGCGTAGCAGATTTCTTTGCTGAGCACGTCGCACTTGTATGCCTTGGCTTCGCCGCCCTCTGCACGAATCTGTGCTGCAACCTCTTCGGCTGCTGCATCGTTGAGGTCAAGCAGGGCGACTTTTGCGCCTGCTCTGGCAAGTGTTACGGAAAATGCGCTGCAGAGCACGCCGCCTGCACCTGTGACAACCGCTACCTTGCCTGTAAGGTCTGTGTTGAGTACATTTTTCTGCATTTTTACTTCCTCCTGTTATTTTATTGCCTTTTCGCAGGCTTCAAAAAGTCCGTTTATATAGGTTGCGCCCAAAGCTCTGTCGTAAAGGCCGTAGCCTGGCTTGCCTGTTTCACCCCATATCATTCTGCCGTGGTCGGGTCTGACATAGCCGTCAAAGCCGGTTTCAACAAGTGCCTTTGTAATTTCGTACATATCAAGGCTGCCGCAGGATGAAAGGTGTCCGCTTTCTTCAAAGCTGCCGTCCTCCATGATGAGGATGTTTCTCATGTGCATGAAAGCGATTCTGTCCATTGCGGAGTATTTGCGGATCATTGCAACAACGTCGTTTGTTGCGGCGCAGCCGAGTGAGCCTGTGCAAAGGCAGAGGCTGTTAGCAGGGGAGTCAACAATAGCTAACATTCTGTCAAGGTTAGCTTCGTCTGTGATGATTCTCGGCAGACCGAAAATCGGGTAGGGCGGATCATCGGGGTGAATAGCCATTCGCACACCGCATTCCTCTGCTACGGGGATAATCTTTTTAAGGAACTTTTCAAGGTTTGCCCAAAGGCCTTCTGAACCGATTTCACCGTATGCGTTAATTAACTCTCTGACCTCGTCCTGAGTGTAGCTTGAATCCCAGCCGGGCAGGTGAATATCGTCCTTGAGCGGGTCAAGACCCTTCATCTGCTCCCAGTACATTACAAGGCTTGTTGAGCCGTCTGCTGCAACCTTATCAAGCTGAGTTCTTGTCCAGTCAAATACAGGCATGAAATTGTAGGTAACGCACTTTACGCCGTACTTTGCACAGCGGCGGATATTTTCGCAGTAAACCTCAAGCAGCTCATCAACATTGTTTCTGCCAAGCTTGATATCTTCATGCACGGGGATTGATTCTACAACGTCAAAAACAAGTCCGTTTTCTTCGCACTGCTTTACCATTTTTGCAATAGCCTCTTCCGGCCATACCTCACCGGGCCTGACGTCATAAATTGCGCTTACGATGCTGTGCATATTGGGAATCTGACGGATATATTGGAGTGAAATGGGGTCGCTTTCGCCGTACCAGCGGAATGACATTTTCATGTTTGTTATCCTCCTGTTTTGTGTGCATCTGTTTTGTTTTTTACAAAAGCCGTGCGATAATTCGCTGACCTTTGCACAAGAATTTACCAATTTTTAGTATATCACGAATTTTTACAATATAAATTGTGAATATTGTTTGACTTATTGCGAATCTTGCGATAATATTATTGTATGCTTTACAAAGTATAGGGGTGAGCAGTATGCGGGCACAGTCGCAGAGCTTTGACACACGTCAAAGCATGAAAAAACAGACCTTTGAGGTGTTTCATTACCGTGATCCGAAAATTGAAGGAGTTGCGATGCATCACCACGATTTTTATGAGGTTTACTTTTTTCTCAACGGCAGCGTTGAATACCGTGTTGAGGGCCGTACGTTTTTGCTTGAACCGGGTGATTTGCTGCTGATAAATCCCAATGAATTTCATCAGCCGCTTGTAAATCCCGGGGCAGCGTATGAGCGTATTGTTCTGTGGATAGATAAAGCGTACCTGGAAAGTTTTTCGGACAGCAGGGCGGATTTGGCACGCTGCTTCAAAAACGAGCTGCCGACTCACAAAAATCTGTTGCGGTTAAATGCGGTGCAGCGCACGGATATAACCGAAAAGCTTACTCTTTTAATCAAAGAATATTACAGCGATGCATTTGCTAGTGAGCTTAGCGCAACGGGAATTTTTATGCAGCTCATGGCTGAAATCAACCGCATTGCTTTGCTTTCATCAAATTCCGGTGAGCCGCTTAAGGAAACACCGCTTGTGTCGCAGGTGCTGCAGTTTATCGGTGAGCATTGCAGCGAAGAAATGTCGCTTGAAAGTCTTGCACAGCGCTTTTATGTCAGCAAATACTATTTATCGCACGAATTCAGCAGGGCAGTCGGTACAAGTGTTTACCGTTATATTATGCTCAAAAGGCTGCTTTTAGCAAAACAGCTTCTTGCAGCGGGCAATTCGCCGGGGTCAGTCTGCCACTCCTGCGGGTTTCAGGATTATGCGAATTTTTACAGAGCCTTCAAGGCGGAATACGGTGTAAGCCCTAAGGATTATCTCAAAGCAGTATGACAGGAAAACAGTACCGCAAACTGAGATTTAATTTTCTTGACATTAATAATTGTTTGAATTATAATGTATATTAATTATGCTCATATATTATTGAAAGGATGAATTATAAATGGCACAGGAACTTACCAGAGAAGGTTATGACAAGCTCGCTGCTGAGCTTGAACATCTTAAAACCGTAGGCAGAAAAGAAGCTGCAGAAAACATTAAAGAGGCACGTTCTCACGGCGACCTTTCCGAAAACGCAGAGTACGATGAGGCTATGAACGACCAGGGTCGTCTTGAAGCCAGAATCACAGAGCTTGAAAATATCCTCAAGGATGCTATCATTATCAGCGCAAGCAAGGCAGGCGTTGTACACGTCGGTTCAGTTATCACTCTTATCGATCTTGATGATGGCGAGGAAGATGATTATGTTATCCTCGGCGAAAATGAATCAAGCTCTGACGAAAACTACATCTCTGCTGAATCTCCCGCAGGCAAGGCTATCATGGGTAAAGCAGCAGGCGAAACAGTTGTTGTTGATGCACCCGGCGGTCAGATCAGCTACAAAATCGCAAAAATCGTTAAGTAATTTAACCTTACGAGAGGACTAATAAAATGGCAGAAGAAAACATTAACGTAACTCCCGTTGAAGAAACGGAAGAAGTCGTCAGCACCAACGAACAGCGTGCAATCCGTCTTGAAAAGCTTGAAGCACTTCAGGCTGCAGACAACGACCCGTTTGAAATCACACTTGCTGAGCAGTCAATTACCGCAGCAGAAATCAACGAAAGATTTGAAGAACTTGAAAATTCAGATGTTTCAATCTGCGGCCGTATTATGACATGGCGTGATATGGGTAAAGCAAACTTTATAGATATCCGTGACCGTTCCGGCAGAATGCAGGTTTATGTCCGCATTAACGATATCGGCGAGGAAACCTTTGCTGAATTCAAGAAGTGGGACATCGGCGATATTGTTGAAGTAAAGGGCTTTGTGTTCCGTACACGCAGAGGTGAAATTTCCGTTCATGCAAAGGGAATCAGACTGCTTTCAAAATCGCTTCTTCCCCTCGCAGAAAAGTATCACGGTTTAACCGATACAGATACGCGCTACCGTCAGCGTTACCTTGACCTTATCATGAACCCCGAGGTTAAGGATACATTCTATAAGCGTTCCGCTATCATCAGAGCTATCCGTAAGTATCTTGACGGTGAAAACTTTATCGAGGTTGAAACACCGATTCTTGTCAGCAATGCAGGCGGCGCAGCAGCAAGACCGTTCATGACCCACCACAACGCACTTGATGAGGATTTCAAGCTGAGAATTTCACTTGAGCTTTACCTCAAACGCCTTATTGTCGGCGGCATGGAAAGAGTATACGAAATCGGCAGAGTTTTCCGTAATGAAGGCTGTGACACACGTCATAACCCCGAATTTACACTCATGGAGCTCTACCAGGCATACACAGACTACAACGGCATGATGGACCTGACCGAAAACCTCTACCGCTATGTAGCGCAGGAAGTTCTCGGTACAACAACAATCACCTACAACGGTGTTGAAATGGACCTCGGCAAGCCGTTTGAGCGTATCACAATGGTTGATGCAGTCAAGAAGTATTCCGGTGTTGACTGGAACGAGGTTGAAACCCTTGAGGATGCACAGGCTCTTGCTGATAAGCACCACGTCGAATACGAAAAGCACCACAAGAAGGGCGATATCCTCGCACTCTTCTTTGAAGAGTTTGCAGAGCATCACCTTGTACAGCCAACATTCGTCATTGATCACCCGATTGAGATTTCTCCGCTTACAAAGAAAAAGCCCGGCAACCCGGACTATGTTGAGCGTTTTGAATTCTTCATGAACGGTTGGGAAATGGCAAACGCCTATTCCGAGCTCAACGACCCCATTGACCAGAGAGAGCGTTTCAAGGCACAGGAAGCACTTCTCGCACAGGGCGACGAAGAAGCCAACACAACCGATGAGGATTTCCTCACAGCGCTTGAATACGGTATGCCTCCCACAGGCGGTATCGGTTTCGGTATCGACAGAATGTGCATGCTCTTAACAGATTCTTCTGCTATCAGAGATGTACTTCTCTTCCCCACAATGAAGTCACTCGATAAATAAAACAGCTCTGTATCAACGATTACAGACCTTCAAAACCCGACAATATAAAAATACATCAATCAAGCCGCCTGAGTGTAAACTCAAGCGGCTTGATTGTTAAGAATTGAGATCGTCAGAATCGTAGCCTGTATTTTTAGATTTGTTTGTACTACCTGAACTTGATTTTTCAGTTTCGGACATCATGTTCATTAAAAACGAAAACTCTGCCGCCTTTTCAAATGAATTCATCTTACCGTCGTGATTGAAATCAAACATGCCACCAAATAAACCTTTGTCAAACATAAATCTGTCACCTCATAATATAATTGCAAAATCAAAACGCATTATTTTCAATACCGTTATCCTCTAAAAACTTAATAAGTCTTTCTAAATAAGCCAATCTTTCATAGTTGATTGGCGGATCTTCTTCGTCACCAAAGTCACCTCCGACACGTTCATAACTTTCCTCGCAATAACACATATGCAACAGGTGTTCCCAATCCGAATTATCCCGTTTATCGTGAAATAATTTTTGAAATGTTTCTAATGGTGCACTGTTAAACATCATGTCGATTAACAAAAAATCATCCTTCATTAATATCACCGCTTTTTATTTATTATAAGAAGCACTGGTTTAACTCGATGTTGTAATACTCTGTCTCATCACCGTATATACCAAAATCCACTCCGTTATCAAGGTGGAAATGCACCGCATCGGGCAAGGTTTTAGTTTCCGCAGCAAGATTTAGTTTTTGCTCATCTAAACCATAACCGTCAAGAAAGAATGAATATGAATCCGTACTGTCAACGGTGATTTCAGATACTTTACAATTTGCAAATTTCAATTCAAACTGATTTTCCAAATCATAAAACTCGTATGAATCGAGCCCGCCTTCCGGATAGTCAAAACACTCCGTAATATTCAACTTATCGGTATTTATAATTTTATATTTAATCAATCCCTGACAGTGAATGCTGAAGATTATTGTATGAGATTCAAAAATCATTGCACATAATCCGCCCATATACGAAAAATCATAATAATTTTCACTATGATGAAATGATTCCATATAACCAACAAGACTTACATAAACCTTTTCAAGAGTTTTACCAACAAACATTCTGTTCAGAATATCACAAAATTCATCAGCCGAATAACACCAGAGAAATTTACTGTCGTCAAACTCAATTTTGCTGTATTTTATTTTTTTATTGTACCACGACATAATGCTTTCACCTCTTTTGATTTGTAAACTTTTTGATCCCTTCGGATTTATTATACAATATTTTACAAAATTAATTGTCCCAAATAACGGACTCTAAGCAGATAATTTGTACCACAGCATGCCAGAGTGCGAAATTTGGGACTTGTATTTATTGCAATTTAGTGTTTCTTTCCTCTGCGGATATAATCTTCGTTGATGTCGTTGCTCCAGTCGGCATTGAGTGGAGCGTTTGCACGCATCTGACACACAGCGTTTGAAACAGATTCGTAAATGATACTTGTGCCTTTATGGTCGGCATTGTAATTTACAGCTCGGTCTGCACCGATGCCGTATCTTGCAGCGGTTTCAACAGCATCGATATTTGCGCCGATGAAAAGAAATTCCCAACCGTATTTTTCCTTTTTCCTTTTAATCATAGCTTTAACATTTTCGCTTGAATAAATATGGCTTGCGTTTTCCATACCGTCGGTTGTGATGACAAACATTGTATTTTCGGGTACGTCTTCGGGGCGGGCGTACTTGTGAATATTGCCGATGTGATTAATTGCACCGCCGATTGCATCAATAAGCGCCGTGCAGCCTCTGACAGTGTAATCATTATCTGTCATGGGTTTGATTTCGCTTAAACTTACTCTGTCGTGAAGTACTTCACTTACATTGTCAAAAAGAACAGTTGAAACATAGCAAATGCCTGCCTGCTTTTTTTGTTTTTCAATCATTGAGTTGAATCCGCCGATTGTATCGCTTTCAAGTCCTGACATGGAGCCGCTTCTGTCAAGGATAAATACGAGTTCAGTGATGTTGTTTTTCATTTTTCTTTCCTCCAAAAAATTAATGTGATTGCTTGGTTTCTCAACCTTGCAATCACATTATAGCGGCAAAGTAATTTGAAATGGTCGCTTGATAAGCGACAAATTACAGTTTAGCAGCATATATCGCATGCCGAACATATATAGCACCGTCAGGTATATCGCAAATCCCGTAAGGGATTTAGATCGCTACAGTTTATCTGTCAACGGCAGATAAACTGTTATTAGCTCAATCTTCAACAGCTATTATATCCCACGGAGTGATGATGCCCAAAAGCTTTTCATCGGCTTTTCCGTTAGCTGTTATAAAAGCAACGCCAATTCTTTTACCCTGTCTGAAAGCCTTTTCAAATTCATTTTCAAGCTCGTCAACATAGCCTTTGTTTCTGAAGAAAACAAACTGCTGCATTTCTCTGTTTTCAAGAGATATGTGTTCTTTTATATCGTTAAAAGTCAGATCGTCTGCAACACAGTTTTTTTCAGAATGTGCCATATAATTGAAAACTGAGTTTTCATCAAATACACCTGCAACAATTCCGTTTTTCAGAATAGGCACCTGTGTAAACTGCCTTTGGCGCATAACTCTTATTGTTTCCTTAACATTGCCGTTTAACGGCTGCCAGAAAACTTCTTTGAACCTGATAAGAATATCACAGCAACGGGGTCTGTTTTCAACCTTTCGGATTAGTGCGCTGATAAAATCTATCATCGCCTGACTCGGTTCAACAGCATAATTTCCGTTGATTTTTTTCTTGTGGCTTAAAAGATTCCTGACATCCTGGCAGTAGCGTATATCTTCTTTGTGATTCCGAAACTTTGCCTGATTGCTCAGGCAATAAGATATAGAATCCCTGTCATCAAGATTGTAGGCGGAGCGCACAGCCTCTTCAAGTTGTTTGTACTTATCAAGAAATAGGTCTGTCCTGTTCATTTTGGGTCACACTCCCAACATATTCTGGTCAAACTGATACAGCACTTCGTTTACATCGAAAATGCTGTCGTAATTGCCTGTTGAAATAAAATACTGGATTATAACGTCAAACATATTGCTGTTTGAAAGGCAGTAGCCCACGGTGCTGAGCAGATGGCTTGTTTCTTCCGGATTAAGCTTAAGGCCGATTGCAAAAGAGATTGCAGTAATTTTGCTCGGCTTATAATCTTTATTGCATTTGATTTTTGAGAATGTTTTCTTGTCTACATTCGAGCGTTTATAACACTCAACATCGGTAAGTCCGTT
This sequence comes from Acutalibacteraceae bacterium, assembly GCA_045536235.1. Classification (GTDB taxonomy): domain Bacteria; phylum Bacillota; class Clostridia; order Oscillospirales; family Acutalibacteraceae; genus UBA8612. The sequence goes on from JAZSND010000058.1 coordinate 33,307, forward strand.
TTTATCTATGTAGCTGAAAAGTGTTTCGGCAAAGCCCTTGTCCATATTTTTAAGCATATCGTCAAGGCTTGGCGCAGGCATTGAGGCGCAGGGCATCATTTCATACGAAACCGACTCAGCCTCATAAACATCATCAAGCGAAAGTGTTTTTTCAAACGTATCGTGTTCGGGAAGTAAATCTTCTCTGCAGCCGCTCAGATTAAACCTGCTGAATAAGTTCCTGCAATGCTTATCAGAGCTGACTTTGGCAAATTCACGCCCGGTACGGGCCTCAACATAGTTATCGTCGATATAAGACTTTATATCGCAGAAGATTTTTTCGCTGATGCGAAACGCTGTTTTATCGTACACAACAAGGTAAATAAGCATCTCATTGTCGAACAGGAAATCGCTTATAACCCTTGTTGCTGTTTTCAGTACATCTTCCTTAGGAAATCCATATGCGCCCGAGGCAATAAGCGGAAAAGCAACAGATTCGCAGCCGTTTTCTTTTGCAAGGTTCAGACATTCTGTATAGCAGGAAACAAGCATTTCTTTCGGATTTTCAAGCTTGTGCCAGTTGGTGCCTGCAGTGTGAATGACATATTTGCAGGGCAGGTTAAATCCGGGTGTGATTTTTGCCTTGCCAACCTCACAACCTCCAAGTGCCTCACAGGCTTTGAGCAGTTCGGGGCCTGCCGCCTCGTGAATGGATAAATCAGTCCCTCCGCCGGGATACAGATATCTGTTCGACGGATTGACAATAGCATCACATTCAATTTTTGTTATATCCTGACGGATGATTTTAAGCGGCATATAAAACGCACCTGCCAATTCACAGTAATATATTTTTATTCTACACTAAAACACATAAAAACACAAACTATATTTTGTCACTTTTTATTTGTTACAGGTGAATTGTCTGTACAAGCCTTTGTTTTGTCATAATGTGCTATTGACATGAATCTGTTTAAATTTTATACTTAATTATATAAGAATACGGATTCTTAAATTATGATTCAAGGCGGTGGCTGAAATGGCTAAAGCAGCTTTAACGGCTGAGCAAAAAATGTTCCGGCACAACAAATGGTGTTATTCTGTGCCCGGCGTCGGCAGAGATTTAGCATACAACCTCTACAACGCATTCCTGCTTACTTATATTCTCTACACCCGTCAGCTTACAACCGAGCAGTTCAGCGCAATCAGCGTTATTATGATTATCTGCTGCATCTGGGACGCATTCAACGACCCGATTATGGGTGGCATAATCGAAAACACACGCACTAAATTCGGCAAGTTCAAGCCATGGATTTTAATCGGTGCGGTTACCAATTCGGTGATGCTCGTTATCTTCTTTTCTAACCGTATTACCGGCTGGACCTTTGTCGGCGTGTTTGCCTTGCTGTACCTGCTGTGGGATATTACCTACACGATGAACGATATTTCCTATTGGTCCATGCTTTCTTCTTTAACGAGCAAACCCCGTGAGCGTGACAGCATCACTTCTTTTGCTAACCTTTTTGCAGGGCTTGGTACAGTGCTTTCAACTGCTCTCATTCCTGTATTAACCGCAGGTAAAAACACAATCGGCGGTAATTCCATTACAGCTTATATGGTTATTTCAATCGTATTTGCCGGTATATTTGTAGCGGGTCAGTCTGTTGTGTGTGCAACTGTCAGAGAGCCGCATGTAGCCAATGTTCCGCTTGAGGAAAGAACGGGACTTAAAAAGCTTGTCAAGGTTATATTCAATAACGATCAGCTGCTGTGGGTTGCGCTGATAATGCTTGTTGTAAACCTTGCAGGCGCAGTTGTCACAACCTTTGTCACAAATTATTTCTACCTTGAATTCGGCTATGAAGGCTCAAATGTTACAATGTTCACAACCTTCTATGCCGCAGCATCGGGTATAGTTTTCTTTATCTATCCGATTATTTCAAAGCGTTTGCAGCGGTTCAGGCTCGCCTTTGTTGCGCTTATGTGTGCTTGCAGCGGCTGCGTTGCGCTGCTGATAACGGGCTTCTTTATACCCGGTGAGCTTAAATTCTGGCTCTACTGTATTGAGGCTATAGTCATCGGCTTTGGTTATTCGCTGTTTTATATGGTTGTTACAATCTGCCTGATGAATACAATCGAGTACAACGAATATAAAACAGGCGAAAGAAATGAGGGTATTATTTTTTCTGTCCGTCCGTTCATGGCTAAAATGTCAAGTGCTTTGCAAAAGCTTATTACTATGGTAGCTTACCTTGCAATCGGCATGCTTTCTATCACTAACGGTATTTCCGATCTGGAACAGCAGGCAAACCTTGGCTATATTACCGAAGCCGAAAAGCTCAGCGGAGTAAACTCAATCCTTGCAGGTGCGGACGGATACATGGTAGTAGTGCTTCGCCTTATCATCGGCGTTATTCCGATTATTTTGATGACTACCGGCTATGTTGTCATGATTCGCAAAACTAAGATTGACGAAAAGCAGTATGAGCATATGCTCACGGAAATCGAAAAGAGAAAGCAGAAAGAAGCAGTAAATAAGTAAACACAAATCGGCTGAGTTTTTTGCTCAGTCGATTTTTTTTATAACAAAAATTTAATTTGATGAAAAAATTTGCTGCGCTGAATTGTGTATAAAGTGAAAGGAGGAGGCAATGAATAATTCATTTGGTACCGATGAATATATTGAAAAAGTTGTTGCAACACACAGCAAAAGGTTGCTTTCTGCCGCATATGCAGTTCTGAAATCCACAGCAAGTGCCGAGGATGCAGTGCAGGAAACATTTATAAAGCTTATTACAAAGCAGCCGAGGTTTAACGACGGTGAGCATGAAAAAGCCTGGCTGCTGCGAGTTACCGTAAACATATCTCTAAACATGCTCAAAAAGGCAGAAAGAAACGATTTGTCCGTTGAAAGTGAACCGGTATTTACCGAAGATGCATCTTTTCAGCTTTTGGATTCAGTGCTGGCATTGCCTGTACAGTACCGTACGGTTATACATCTTTATTATTATGAAGGATATTCAATAAAAGAGATTGCATCAGTACTGAAAATTCCCGCAGCTACGGTTGGCACGCGGCTTGCAAGGGCAAGGTCAATGCTGAAAAAAGAATTGGAAGAGGGGGCTTAAGAATGGCTGTAAATGAAAAATACAAAGAGCAAATTAACAGGGTTGAATTTAACGGCAGCTTCGAAAAGGAAACCGCAGCCATGCTGCTGGAGGTTCAACACCAAAAGAAAGGAAGATTTATAAATATGAAAAAATCAATAAAGATTGTTGCGGTTGCTGCTGCAATTGCATCATTTCTTGCAATCAGCGTATTTGCAATTTCTGTTCTGCTCACTCCCGGTGAGGTTGCAAAATACTTCGGAGATGATGAAGTAGCTCACGCTTTTGAAAGCGGTGAGGCGCAGATTATTAATCAAACAGTTGAAGATAGCGGTTATATCTTTACGCTTGAAGGCATCGCACCCGGCACAGAGCTTGAATATTTCGGTGCTGACGCGGTTGAAGTGGGGCGCAGCTATGTTGTTATTGCCATGCAAAAAGCTGACGGCGGCGAAATCACATATGATGACAGCGTTACCTTTATTCCGTTCTTTGAAGGCTATGACCCGTGGAAGGTTAACGGATTGCATTTGAACGGAGCATCGGCATACAAAACGATACAAAACAATGTTTTATATTACCTGTGGGATTTTACCGATTTGGAAGTTTTTGCAGATAAAAAAATATATCTTGCAGGCTTTGGGGGTATAGCACCGGGTCCCGAAAAGTTCGTACTTAATGCCGACGGAAGCATAGGCTTTAACAGTGAATATAAAGGTATAAAAGTAATGTTTGAAATACAGCTTGACGCATCAAAGGCTGATCAGGCAGCTGCTGCAAAAATGATTGAGAACATCGGTAGCTAAATTAACCGCAAATTGGCAGCTTGATATGTAAATGAAACCAAGGCTCGTTCTTGAAGGAACGAGCCTTGGTTTTTACTGAAACGCAGGAGGATTGACGGGTTTGTTAGCGTAAGGGTTTGAAGCGGGTGACGGTTCGGACAGGCTGAAATACATTTTTGCTGCCTTTGTTGTGCCGAAATCACGGTTTGAGCCGGTGTTCTGCACCTTGTTGAATGCTTCACGGAACATTGCATTGTGGGCTTCTTCACGGTTGAGCAGGAAGTCAATCGTTTCCCTTACGTGTTTATCGTTAATCTGTCGGTAGAGGTACTCATAAACTACCTTGGCTCTCTGCTCTGATGCAATATTGGAAAGCAGGTCAGCGCAAAGGTCACCCGTTACGGAAACATAATCGCCCGTCCATGAATAACCTGACGCATTGATAAGCCCCGGACTAAGCCCCGTGAGGACGTGTGTCTGAATTTCGCCTGCAGGAACGGTAGTTGCGTCAACATCGTGACCGTTGAGCAGGTTTATTGTCTGCGCAACCATTTCCATGTGTCCGAGTTCTTCTGCGGCAATATCAAGGAAAAGATCTTTGATTTCGGGGTCTTTTATGCGAAAACTCTGTGACATATACTGCATTGCTGCCTTGAGCTCGCCGTTTGCACCGCCGAGCTGCTCCTGAAGCAGCGCTGCGTATTGCGGATTGGGCTTTTCTACACTTACGGGATGGAATAACATTTTTTCGTGCTTGAACATTTTTATTACCTCACTTTCGGTATTATTTTTACCAATTAAAGCAGGTAATATACAGTTTATCTGTCACAGACAGATAAACTGTAGTTTGTTAAGACCTATGGTTAGCCTGTTTCGTTCAAATTCACAACATGGTTTATTTTTATATTGATATTTCTTTATACGCTTTTAATTTCCGCCGTTGATGAATTTTGTTTTCTAATAAAACTTTTCAATAGGCGGCATTTGGAGTGCGCTTTGCACCGGTACGCTGCTGAATTACAGCTTATCTTCTGTATAAATAATTCAGCTTTTTCCAACGCCCGATATCAATGGAGTTTATCTGATCCCGGGTTACTCTGTACTGCCAGTTGCCGTCAGCTTTACCGGGGATATTCAGGCGTGTGTCCGAACCGTAGCCGAGCAAATCCTGAATCGGCAGAATTACGGTATCAGCATGCGAAGCAAAAATTGAGCGGATAATTGTCGGGTAGCCGCTGTTCCAATCGGGTGAAGTGTAGCCACAGTATTCAAGCATACCTTTTCTTGTTTCTTCGCTGAGCTCCCACACGTAGCCGAGCAGCGTGTTGTTGTCGTGCGTGCCTGTGTAGGCTATACAGTTTTCGGGGTAGTTGTGCGGCTGATGCGGATTATCGTTGTCGCTTAAAAAGCCGAACTGGAATACTCTCATTCCGGGGAAACCGCTGTATTCCACAAGGTCGATAACTTCCTTAGTAATGTCACCCAGATCCTCGGCTATAATCAGCTTATCTTTTGATATTTCCTTTGCCATGTCAACAAAGGCTTCACCGGGTCCTTTTACCCATTTGCCGTCTTTGGCTGTAGTTGCTTTGCCGTCGACACTCCAGTAGCTTTCTATTCCTCTGAAATGGTCAATGCGAACAGCATCAAACATTTCAAGGTTGTGGCTGAGTCTTGCTCTCCACCATTTGAAGCCGTCTTTGTGCATTTTCTTCCAGTCATAAATCGGGTTACCCCAAAGTTGGCCTTCCTCTGCAAAATAATCAGGCGGTACGCCTGCTACGCATGACGGAACATTGTCCTTATCAAGCAGAAACTGCTCTTTGTTTGCCCAGACATCGCAGCTGTCAAAGGATACGTAAATCGGAATATCGCCGATGATTTTTATACCCTTGTCGTTTGCGTATTCTTTAATTTCTGCCCATTGTGTAAAAAATTCGTACTGTATAAACTGCCATAGGAAAAACACTTCGGGGTCATATTCGCCGGTTTCCCATTCGGTCCATTGCTTTTCGTTATTGGCTTTTTTCAGTGCCATGAATTCGCAGAACTGCTTGAGGTAAATATTGTTATTAATAAAGCTCTCTATTTCTTTTCTGAGCTTTGCATCAGCTCTTCTGGCTGCGTTCATCAGTATGGCTGTTCTTGTGTGGTAAAGACGGACAAATTCACAGCTGTACGGTGTCTGCTGTCGGCCGGAATCAAGCTCTTCTTTTGTGAGTAAGCCTTGCTCGTAAAGTGTGGGTAAATCGACAAAATAAGGGTTACCGCCGAATGCCGAATATGACTTGTAGGGCGAATTGCACTCATCTACAAGGCAGAATGGCAATACCTGCCACATTGAAAAGCCGCAGCTGCTTAAAAAATCTATAAATTGCTTTGCTTCCTTGCCGAAGCTGCCGATTGAATAATCTCCGGGTAATGATGAAATGTGCATGAGCACACCGCTTTTACGTTTTTTTACAGTCATTGATTGTTCTCCTTTTATGCCGTTGGGTTGGCTTTCTTGACAGCATAATGCTTGTATGATATTATTACTATTATATATGCCTCATGTTTAAAAATCAACAATAGGTTGCATATTTTGCGGTTAAAATTAAACGGAGATGTTATGATGGCGCAGCGTACCAGAAGTGAATATACATTGCTCAATATGGTGTCCGGCTTTGCCGGCTACGCCGTTAATTTTTTGGTTGGTATTTTCAGCCGTATGGTTTTTACCCGTGTGTTTACAGCGGATTATCTTGGTGTAACGGGTTTGTTTACAAACGTGTTGAATATGCTTTCGCTTGTTGATCTGGGCATCGGCCCGGCGATAGTATATGCACTGTATAAACCACTGGCAGAAAAAGATGAATCGAAAATAGCTTCGCTTGTCAGTTTTTACGGTAAATGCTACCGTGCGATAGCTGCGGTTGTGCTTGTTATCGGATTGGCATTGTTGCCTTTTCTGAATGTTATTATTAAAGAACCGCCGGATATTAAAGAGGATATACGGATTCTTTATATGATAGCGCTGTTGAATACGGTATCGGGTTATCTGTTTGCGTACAGAAATTCGCTTTTGCAGGCAGCGCAGAGAACTTATATTGTCACCTTGGTCAGCAATACGGTAATCGTTGTACAGAACATCGTTCAGATTATTCTGATGCTTTCCGTAGGGGAATATATAATTTATACACTTGTAGTAGCTTTTTTCAATATTGTAACTAACCTTATTCTTGCTGTTATAGCGACCAGGCAATATCCTTGCATAAAAACCAAAAAACCTGCGCCGATTGAAAAAGAAGAAAAACGCAGCCTTATCAGAAATGTACGGGCACTGACAATTTCCAAAATCGGCGGATTGCTTATAAATTCAACCGATAACATAATAATTACATATTTCAGCGGTCTGGCATCGGTTGGTTTTGTTTCAAACTATTCGTTGATTTCAACCAGCGTTGCCAATATTTTTCAGATTGTGTTCAACAGTGTAAATGCAAGTGTAGGCAACCATAATGCTCTTGAAAGCAAGGCTAACCGCTACAAATTGTTCAAAGCCATAAATCTTGCTAATTTCTGGGCATATGCGTGGAGCGGAACAATGTATATTGTTCTGTCAAGCGATTTGGTGGCGCTGCTTTTCGGCGAAAACTATCTGCTTCCTATCGGCGTGTTAAGTGTACTTGCGCTTAATGCTTATATTGTGGGAATGCAGAATGCGGTGTGGACATACATAAATACCCAAGGCCTCTTCAGGCACGGAAGGTATCTTGTGCTGCTTACGGCTGCCATCAATCTTTTTGTTTCCATATGGTTGGGCAATCTTTTCGGACTGATCGGTGTTTTCCTCGGAACCACATTTGCCCGTGTTTTTACCAATGTATGGTACAGCCCTTATGCACTTTTCAAGTATGGTTTCGGAATGCCTGTAAGGCAGTATTATATCAGGTATCTCGGCTTTTTGGCGCTGTTTATTCTTACGGGTGGACTGTGCCTGTTTATTGCTTCTTTTGTCAGTGTATCATCTTTATTTGTCCGCATTATAATAAAGGCTGTAATCTGCCTGACCGTACCGAATTTAATCTTTTTAATACTGTTTGGCAGGACGGAATCGTTTGCAATTCTTTTTGATTTTGTTAAAGGCTTTGCACAAAAATTCCTTGGTAAGTTTATTAAAAAGAAATCCTAATTCAAATAAAAACAAGTAAGATTCAAAGCGAATCTTACTTGTTTTTTTGTTATTCTTCTATAACTGTTTTTAATCTTTCAAGTCCGAGGTTGATTTCCTCTTTTGTGATATTCAGCGGAGGAAGCAGACGCACAAGTGTTTTTGCCGTTAAGCAGATGACGCCGTTTTCTATTGCCTTTTTAACTACGTCTGCACCGCTTTTGTTTTCCACCTCAATGCCTATCATCATGCCCATGCCGCGGATTGATTTTACATTTTTGAAAGCAGAAATTTTTTCACGCATATATTCGCCGTTTGCCTTTACGTTTTCAAGGAAAGCGGCATCGTTAACTTTGGCAAGAACATAGCTTGCACCTGCGCAGACTATCGGGTTGCCGCCGAAGGTTGAGCCGTGTGTGCCGGCACCCATTGTGCTGCCGAGTTCGTTTGTGCAAAGGCAGGCACCAATCGGCAGTCCGCCGCCAAGACCCTTTGCAAGGGTTACGATATCGGGGTTGATACCGTAGTTTTCAAAGGCTAACAGTGTGCCTGTTCTGCCGATACCCGTCTGTACTTCGTCAATGATTATGAGTATATCTTTTTCCTTTGCAAGTGTGCATACGGCGTTGACAAAATCTTTGTCAAGCGGAATGACACCGCCCTCGCCCTGAATCATTTCCATCATGATAGCGCAGGTCTTGTCTGATATTGCTGCCTTTACTGCATCAATCTCTTTGTCGCAGTATACAAAGCCCTGAGGATATGGAGCAAAGCAGGCGGGATGAAGTGCATCCTGACCCGTTGCGGTGAGAGTGTTCATGGTTCTGCCGTGGAATGAGCTGTTGAGAGAGATGATTTCGTATCTGCCCTCGCCGTATTTGTCAAAGCTGTATTTCCTTGCAAGCTTTATTGCGCATTCGTTAGCCTCTGCACCTGAGTTGCCGAGAAAAGCCTTGTCAAAGCCTGTTGTCTTTGTCAGCTCACTGGTCAGCTTTGCAGTAGGCTCGCAATAATAAAGGTTGCTGATGTGGCTGAGAGTGTGTGCCTGTGCAGCAACTGCGTCAGCCCAACCCTCATCTGCATAGCCTAAGCAGTTTACACCGATGCCCGATGTGAAATCAATATATTCTTTGCCGTCAAAATCCTTTGCAACTGCACCTTTGCCGCTTGCTATTGCCAGATCATAGCGACCGTAAGTGGGCATAGCGGAGGAATTATTGGTTTCTTTAATCTGTTCAAAGTTCATAAATATTGTCCTTTTTATTCAGCGGTTACTTTATTATCTGAACATTGTGCCGATACCTTCATTGGTAAGCAGCTCAATAAGTATGGAGTGTTCAATTCTGCCGTCCATGATGATTGCGTGCTTAACGCCTCTGCGAACAGCCTCAACGCAGCAGTCAACCTTGGGAATCATGCCGCCCTTGATGATATTCTGCATTTTAAGTGCAGGTACTTCACTGACGTTGAGTTCTTTAATCAGTGTACTCTCATCATCCTTATCACGCAGCAGACCTGAAATATCGGTCATAAGGATAAGGTTTTCCGCACCGAGTACGGCTGCAATGCGGCTTGCTGCAAGGTCAGCGTTGATGTTGAATGCGTTTTCACCGCCTGCAACGGTAGAAATAACGGGGATATAGCCGCTGTTAAGTACGTCAAGTACAGGCTGAATGTTGATTTCGGTAATATCGCCGACATAGCCTAAATCTTTTTCACGGTGCTTGACTGCCGTAATCATGCCGCCGTCAATACCGCAAAGACCGATTGCTTTGCCGCCCTTCTGCTGAAGGAGGGCTACAAGGTCTTTATTTACCTTACCTGCAAGTACCATCTGAACGATGTCCATTGTTTCAGCATCGGTGTAACGCAGTCCGTCAACGAATTTGCTCTCCTTATTAATCTTTTTGAGCATATCGTTGATTTCGGGACCTCCGCCGTGAACAAGCACAACCTTGATGCCGACAAGTGAAAGAAGGACTATATCCTCCATAACAGCCTGCTTCAGGTCCTCATTAATCATGGCGTTGCCGCCGTATTTGATAACTATAATCTTGTTGTAGTATTTCTGAATGTAGGGGAGTGCCTGCACCAGAATCTGTGAACGGTCAAAATTTGTAATTTCCATAGTTTAAACCTCTTATGAGCGGTAGTCGCCGTTTATCTTGACATAATCGTAGGTGAGGTCACAGCCCCATGCGGTAGCCTCGGCTTCACCGTCAGAAAGCCTGATGTCAATAGTGATTTCATTTTCAAGGAGTATTGTTTTAGCAATATCCTCGTCAAAATCAATACCTGCACCGTTTCTGCATACGGCAATTGAGCCCTTGCAGCTTACAAAGTCAACATCAACACCGTTGATATCAAGGTCAGCGCCCGAATAGCCGATAGCGCAAAGCACTCTGCCCCAGTTTGCATCTGCGCCGAACATGGCAGCTTTGAGGAGAGAAGAATTGATAACGGATTTTGCAACAGTTTTTGCAGTAGCAACATCCTTTGCGCCGTGTACATATGCTTCAACAAGCTTTGTTGCGCCTTCACCGTCACGTGCAATTTCACGTGAAAGATAGCGGAGTGCCTCAAAAAGTGCAGCCTTGAAGGTGTCAAAATCTGCACCGTCTGCTGTGATTTCTGTGTTTTCTGCAAGACCTGATGCGAGAATTGCACACATATCGTTTGTTGATGTATCACCGTCAACGGATACCATGTTGAATGTATCGCAGACTACAGCATTAAGTGCTTTTCTGAGCATTTCTGCGCTGACAGCAGCGTCTGTTGTCAGAAAGCAGAGCATGGTTGCCATGTTGGGCATAATCATACCGCTGCCCTTTGCCATGCCGCCGATACAGCATTGCTTGCCGTCAAGCTCAAATTTAACGCAGACCTGCTTTTCGTGTGTGTCGGTGGTCATAATAGCAATTGCAGCCTTTTCGCCGCCGTCACGGCTCAAGCCTTCTTTAAGCACGTCGATGTGGTTTGCAATCGGCTCAATGTTGATGGAAGGACCGATGACACCTGTTGATGCTACGACGACGTCCTTTGCATCAATACCCAGTGCATTTGCTGCAAGAGCGCACATAGCCTCAGCCTTTTCAATGCCGTCTGCCGCACAGGTGTTAGCTATACCTGAATTGCAGATGATAGCCTGAGCAATACCGTTTTCAAGGTTAGCTGCGGTAACTCTGTTGGGTGCACCCTTGACAAGGTTGCTTGTGTGCATGGCTGCTGCTGTGCAGGGCTTTTCGCAGTAGACGAGAGCAAGGTCGTGCTTTGATTTGTTTTTTCTTATTCCGCAGTGGACAGAGTTAGCAACAAAGCCAAGCGGAGTAGTAACTGTACCTTTAATGAATTCCATGTATATATCTCCTAAAATTTACGGGGATTAGAATGCAGGGGGAATAAGGTCAAGACCTGTTTCTTCGGGAAGACCGAAAATAAGGTTCATGTTCTGTATTGCCTGACCTGCGGCACCCTTAACCATGTTGTCAATAGTGGAAACAACAATAAGCGTGCCTGTGCGTGTATCAATGTGAAGTGAAATATCGCACATGTTTGTGAATTTAACGTTTCTCAGGTTTGCGGTTGCACCGTCTTTAAGTACACGAACAAACTGCTCGTTTGCGTATTTTTCCTCATAAGCAGCACGTACCTGTTCTTTTGTAACACCGTCTTTGAGCTTTATGTACATTGTGGAAACAATACCTCTGTTTACGGGCAGAAGATGGGGTACAAAGGTGATTTTTACCTTTTTGCCGCCGACCTTTGAAAGTGTCTGCTCAATTTCGGGTGTGTGGCGGTGTATGCCCACCTTGTAGGGAGAGAAAGCCTCATTACAGTCCGGGTAGTGAGTAGTCTGTGAAAGGGCTCTGCCTGCACCGGTGACACCTGATTTGGAGTCAACAATAATGCTGTCTGTTTCAACAAGTCCTGCTGCAAGTGCGGGTGCAAGACCGAGCGCTGCAGAAGTCGGGTAACAGCCGGGATTTGCAATAATGTCGGTATCCTTTGCTATATCTCTGAAAAGTTCAGGTATGCAGTAGACTGCCTTTTCGTGTATTTCGGGCTTGTCAAAGGGCTTGTCGTACCATTCGGTATATTCTTCTTCGCTTTCAAGGCGGAAGTCTGCGCCGAGGTCGACAAATTTTCTGCCCTTTTCAAGGCATTCTGCTGCAAGCGGCTCGGAAAGACCGTGCGGCAGGCAGGCAAAAACAACGTCACTCATGTCAACGGCTTCGCTCTGGTTGATGCATACTTTGTCGCAAAGACCGAGAAATGACGGATAAATATCGGAAAGCTTCTGACCTTCAAAGCTCTTGGAGCAAAGGGCAGTCAGCTCAACCTGCGGGTGTTTAAGTAAAAGGCGTACAAGCTCAGCGCCTGCATAGCCGGTTGCGCCGATAACGGCTGCTTTGATTTTCATAGTATATCAGTTCCTTAGGGTTTATTTCTTGATTCTGTTTTTTACACAAGTTTCAAGGGCTATTGCCTTGTAAACATCCTCGTCAAACAGCTCGCATACGTTTTTGTACATATCGAGCGGCAATGTTTCAAGGGTCAGCTTTTCTTTGATGCACAGTGCAACAAGCTCGCCCGTTGCCTTGTAAGCATCACGGAAGGGGAGACCCTTGCCGACAAGGTAGTCAGCGCAGTCTGTTGCGTTGATGAAGCCCTCTGCTGCTGCACGGCGCATGTTTTCGGGAATAACACGCATTGTGTCAATCATCGGGTCAAGCGCAGTCATGCACATTTTAACCGTGTCGATAGCATCAAATATAGCTTCTTTGTCCTCCTGCATATCCTTATTGTATGCAAGCGGTAAGCCCTTCATAGCGGTGAGAAGTGTCATCAGGTCACCGAAAACTCTGCCGGATTTGCCTCTGATAAGTTCGGCAATATCGGGGTTTTTCTTCTGCGGCATGATGCTTGAGCCTGTTGAGAAAGCATCGTCAAGCTCAACGAATTTGAATTCCCAGCTGCACCAGAGAATAATCTCTTCGCAAAGGCGGGAAAGGTGAACCATAAGAATTGAAAGTGCAGAAGCGATTTCAAGGCAGAAATCTCTGTCCGAAACACCGTCAAGTGTGTTTTCAACCACACCGTCAAAGCCTAAAAGCTCTGCTGTCATCGCTCTGTTTATCGGGTAAGTTGTGCCGGCAAGTGCGCCGCTGCCAAGAGGGGAGTAGTTCATTCTTGCTTTGGCGTCGGCAAGTCTGCCCATATCTCGTTCAAGCATGCTCACATAAGCTGAAAGCTGCATGCAGAAGGTGATGGGCTGAGCACGCTGAAGGTGCGTGTAGCCGGGCATAATCGTGTTTTCGTTTTCGTGTGCCTTGTTGAATATTGTATCTGTCAGGTGACGGAGTAAATCCATAACCTCTTCACATTCCTTGCGGAGTGTCAGTCGGATATCCGTTGCAACCTGGTCGTTGCGGCTGCGTCCTGTGTGCAGTCTTTTGCCTGCATCGCCGATGCGTGCGGTAAGTGTCTGCTCAATAAATGTATGTATATCTTCTGCATCGGGGTCAATGAGGAGAGCACCGGAAGTGATTTCTTCCTTGATTTCCTTTAAGCCGTTGATGATTTTTTCGCAGTCCTCAACAGGGATTATGCCCTGTGTGCCGAGCATAACGGCGTGGGCTATGGAGCCGTCGATGTCCTCACGGTACATGCGGCTGTCGAATTTTATTGATGAGTTAAAGTCGTTTGTTCTCTTGTCCGCTTCCTTGGAGAAGCGTCCTGCCCAGAGTTTCATATCACTATTCCTTATCCTTTATAAAATGACATTCGGGCGGAGTGAAACTCCGCCCTTTGATTAAATTTGTCAGTAGGGAGCTAATTACTTGTTGCGCTCTGCCTCGAGGATTGCACGAACCTTGATCGGAAGACCGAAGAGGTTGATGAAGCCTGCGGAATCCTTCTGATCGTAAACTTCGTCAGCATCGAATGTTGCGAAGTCCTCGCTGTAGAGTGTATAGGGAGATGTAACGCCTGCATTGATCATGTTGCCCTTATAGAGCTTGAGCTTAACATCGCCTGTAACTGTTTCCTGAGTCTTGTCAACAAATGCGCTGAGTGCCTCACGAAGGGGAGTGTACCACTGACCGAAGTAAACGAGCTCAGCAAAACGCAGAGCAACCATTTCCTTGTAGTGCTGTGTATCTCTGTCAAGGGTGATGGTTTCAAGAACCTGGTGTGCCTTGTAGAGGATAGCACCTGCGGGATTCTCGTAAACACCGCGGGACTTCATGCCGACAAGTCTGTTTTCAACAAGGTCAGCAAGACCGATGCCGTTTGCACCGCCGATTTCGTTGAGCTTTTTGATAAGTTCAACGCCGCCCATCTTAACACCGTCAAGTGCTACAGGAACACCCTTTTCAAAGGAGAGTGTTACGTATGTGGGCTTGTCGGGAGCTGCTTCGGGAGCAACAGCCATTTCAAGGAAGCCTTCCTTGAGGTACTGCGGCTCGTTTGCAGGATCTTCAAGGTCAAGACCTTCGTGTGAAAGGTGCCAGAGGTTCTTGTCCTTTGAGTAGTTTGTTTCACGGTTTATCTTGAGGGGGATGTTACGTGCTTCAGCGTATTCGATTTCCTCTTCACGTGACTTGATGTCCCAGATTCTCCAGGGAGCAATAATCTGCATTTCGGGAGCAAATGCCTTGATGGCAAGCTCGAAACGTACCTGGTCGTTACCCTTACCTGTGCAGCCGTGGCAGATAGCATCTGCGCCTTCAGCCTTGGCAATTTCAACAATTCTCTTTGCGATAACGGGACGTGCAAAGGATGTACCGAGGAGGTAATCCTTTTCGTAAACAGCGCCTGCTTTGAGGGTGGGGAATATGTACTCGTTTACGAACTCGTCCTGAAGGTTTTCAATGTAAAGCTTGGAAGCACCTGTTTTGATAGCCTTTTCTTCAAGACCGTCAAGCTCTGTGCCCTGACCGACGTCGCCGGATACTGCGATAACTTCGCAGTTGTTATAGTTTTCTTTGAGCCAGGGGATGATGATGGATGTATCAAGACCGCCTGAGTAGGCAAGAACAACTTTTTTGATTTCTTTCATTGTGGTTTCCTCTTTTCAGAAATTAATTTTTATTCATTTGATGTGTATTATTATACACTATTTATATAGAAAATCAACTGTTTAAGTGCATAAATATACATTTATTTGGCGATTTTTTTGAGATATTATGCATAAACACGCATACTTTTAAAAACAGTAAAACCTTATTTATTACTATTCATAAAAGTATAAATTATTTTTTGCCCGTTGAGCCGAAGCCGCCGGCACCTCTTTCGGTTTCGTCAATTTCGGTTACTTCAACGGTAGGTGCGTTGCAAACGGGCATAACAACAAGCTGTGCTATTCTTTCTCCGGGCTCAATCGTGTAGCTTTCCTCATACTGGTTGATGAGTCCCACACAGATTTCGCCCCTGTAGTCGCTGTCGACAACGCCTACGCAGTTAGCCGGTGCAATGCCGTGCTTTATCGCAAGTCCGCTGCGTGCAAAAATCATGGCTGCATAGGAGCTGTCCTCAAGAGCGATTGCAAGCCCCGTCGGGATAAGGGCGTGTCCGCCCTTATCAAGTGTTACCGGAGCATCAATACATGCGCAAAGGTCAAGACCTGCGCTGCCGGGAGTTGCTCTCTGCGGAATTTTTGCATTTTCACGCAGCTTTTTGAATTTTATTTCGGTTATCATTTAGAAAATCACCTTTTCTGCCTGCTGTCTGAGTACAAGGCTGAGGAATTCATCAACGCTCATTGCGCCGATATCGCCTTCGCCTCTCTTACGTACACCGACAGTGCCTTCTTCGATTTCCTTATCACCCATGACGAGCATGTAGGGAATCTTTTCAAGCTGAGCCTCACGCAGTTTGTAGCCGAGCTTTTCGCTGCGGCAGTCTGCCGATACCCTGAGACCTGCGTTTGCTAATTTTTCTACAAGTGCATTTGCAGCCTCATGGTGTCTGTCAGCAATGGGAACGATTCTGACCTGTTCGGGTGCAAGCCATACAGGAAAAGCACCTGCATACTTTTCAATAAGCAGGGCAAGTGTACGCTCGTAGCAGCCGATTGAAGTACGGTGAATGATATAGGGGTTCTTCTTTGTGCCGTCTGCATCAACGTATTCCATGCCGAACTTTTCAGCAAGCATCTGGTCAATCTGGATTGTGATAAGCGTATCTTCCTTGCCGTGGACGTTCTTAATCTGGATATCGAGTTTCGGTCCGTAGAATGCAGCCTCGCCGACACCGACTTTGTAATCAAGACCGATATCGTCAAGGATATTCTTCATGATACCCTGTGCTTCATCCCACTGCTCAGCAGTGCCGATATATTTTTCGGTGTCGTTGGGATCCCACTGTGAGAAACGGTAGGAAACATCCTCATAAAGACCGAGTGTTTTGAGCATGTATACACAAAGCTCAAGGCAGCCTCTGAATTCACCCTCGAGCTGTTCGGGTGTACACATGAGGTGACCCTCGGAAATTGTGAACTGGCGTACACGGATAAGACCGTGCATTTCACCGCTTGATTCGTTGCGGAAAAGAGTTGAAGTTTCAGCAAGACGCATGGGAAGGTCACGGTATGATCTTGCTCTGTTGAGGTATGCCTGGTACTGGAAGGGACAGGCCATCGGACGGAGTGCAAATACTTCATCGTCCTTCTCCTCGTCGCCAAGTACAAACATGCCGTCTTTATAGTGGTCCCAGTGTCCTGAGATTTTATAAAGGTCGCTCTTAGCCATGAGGGGAGTCTTAGTGCGCAACCAGCCTCTTCTTGCTTCCTCGTCCTCAACAAATCTCTGAAGAGTCTGGACGATCTGTGTGCCCTTGGGGAGGAGAATCGGCAGACCCTGACCGATGCAGTCAACCGTTGTGAAGATTTCAAGTTCTCTGCCGAGCTTGTTGTGGTCACGCTTCTTGGCTTCTTCAATAGCTTCAAGGTGAGCATCAAGGTCAGCCTGCTTTGTGAAGGCTGTGCCGTAGATTCTCTGGAGCATTTTGTTGTTGGAATCGCCTCTCCAGTAAGCGCCTGTTGAGGAAGTGAGCTTGAATGCCTTTACACGTGAAGTGTCGGGAATATGCGGACCTGCACAAAGCTCATCAAATTCAGCCTGCTTGAAGAAGGAAATATTCTCGCCTTTGTCAGCGTGCTCCTTGATAAGTTCAACCTTGTAGATTTCGCCTTTTTCCTCCATCTTTGCAATAGCATCTGCGGGGGAAAGTTCATATCTTTCAAGTGCAATGCCTTCCTTGACAATCTTCTTCATCTCAGCCTCGATTTTTTCGAGAACTTCGGGTGTGAAGGAAACATCACAGTCAAAATCATAATAAAAGCCGTTATCTATAGCGGGGCCGATAGCAAGCTTAGCCTGCGGAAACAGTCTTTTGACAGCCTGTGCAAGAATGTGTGAGGCGGTGTGGCGGAAAGCCTTCTTGCCTTCTTCATCGTCAAAGGTAAGGATTTCAACCTGAGCGTCAGCATCAAGCGCTGTACGAAGGTCGCAGACCTCGCCGTTGACTCTTGCAACGCATGCAGCCTTGTAAAGACCCATGCCAAGACTTTTTGCAATGTCGGCAACGGTAGTGCCGTTTTCGTACTCCTTAACTACATTGTCTTTAAGTGTTACGTTAATCACTGTATATCATCCTTTCTTAAAGATTAGTTTTACCTTGAATAAAAAACAAAAATACTCCACCCCGTAAAATACAGGGTGAAGTACAATAAACGTATACTCCACGGTTCCACCCGTGTTGCGCACTTCAAAGCAAAAGTACGCCGCTTTAAGTAACTTTAACGCAGTCATACGGCACAGCTTATCCTGTCGGCTTCGCAGGCACTCGGCAGTGGTCGTCATCGGGGCTGAATATCCGCCTTGCAGCATACGGCGGACTCTCTGGGAAACAGCGGTTTCGATGCACATTCTGCTTCATCGTTTTATAATATATTGAAAATAATATAGCACTTTTTAATTTAGGTGTCAAGAACTAATCTCTGTAAACTTTTATAATCTGCTTGCGGCAGTCAATTTCAACAACCTTGTATGCGCCGCCGTATTCGCCGTCAAGTGTCCAGGGAACTTCGTCGCCCTTGCTTTCAATAACAAAGTGGCTGCCCTTTGAAAGGGTGAAGAATTTTTTATCATATTTCTGGTTAAGCACTTCTTTGGCGAGCTTTGTCCATTCGTATGCGGTGCTTGGCAGCTTGGCAAGGTTGAGCTCAAAAACCCCGTCATCAAAGCCGATATCCTCTTTTTTGTATTTGATCATGCCGCCGATTGAAAGTGAGCTTGAAATTGAGCCGAGTGCGTATTCTCCCTCATAGATTTCATTGTCACATTCAACACGCATTTCAAGGGGCTTGAAGTCTTTGAGTTCCTTTAAACCGCCTGCAACATATGCGGGATAGCCGAAAATATTCTTTGCTTTCTGCGATACTGAATAAGAGCACTTTGTAAAAATACCGAATGAAGCGGTGTAGCAGAAGAATCTGTCGTTATTCATCTGACCCATATCTGTCGGTTTGGCGTCAACAGAGCAGATGAGGTCAACCGCATCCTGCACATTTGAAGGAATACCGATGCTGGCAGCAAAGTCATTTGTTGTACCGCTGGGGATGTAGCCGAGGGGGATATCAACTCCGGAGCTGATAATACCGTTCATCGTTTCGTTGAATGTGCCGTCACCGCCACGGCAAACGATGAGATCAAACTTGTCTGCAAGGAGTTTGGCATATTCTGTGGCATCGCCACGCTTCTGAGTTGTATAAACGGTGGTTTCAAAGCCGGCCTTTGTGAACATGTCGGCAATGTGCCACAGCTGGTTTCTAACTGTGAATTTACCGGATTTCGGGTTTATAATTACAAGTACTTTCTTACCTTTGTTTTCCATATCTTTCACACCCTAAAAGTCAAATTTCAGTTATTGAGAATAATCAGGTCTTTGGGGGTATTGGTCAGATTTTCGCAACCTGAATCCGTTATAAGAAGCATATCTTCAATTCTGACACCGAACTGGTCGGGAAGGTAGATGCCCGGTTCAGCTGTTATGATATTGCCTGTGCGCAGCGTATATGTGCTTTTCGGTGAAACCTGCGGATCTTCGTGAATTTCAATGCCGACACCGTGTCCGGTGGAGTGGCCGAAAGCACTGCCGTAGCCTGCGGCATCAATAATGCTTCGGGCGGCTGCGTCAACAGCTGCTGCGGGTACACCGTTAGCTGCTGTTGAAATTGCAGCCTCCTGTGCTTCAAGAACTATGCTGTAAACATCTGCCATCATATCGCTTGCTTCGCCGATTGCAACGGTGCGTGTCATATCGCTGTGGTAACCGCCGACAACTGCGCCGAAATCCATGGTGACAAAATCACCGAATTCTATTTTTTTGCTGTCCGGTATACCGTGGGGAAGTGAGCTCTTTTTGCCGCTGACAACTATTGTGTCAAACGAAACAGCCTCTGCACCGTTTTTGAGCATATAAAAATCAAGCGCAAGCGCAACTTCCTTTTCAGTCATACCGGGCTTTATATATCTGATTACGTGGTTGTATGCACCCTCTGTTATAGCCTGAGCAGCCTTGATGCAGCTGACTTCTTCGGCATTTTTCTGGCAGCGAAGAAAGCGGATACATTTATCAAGTCTGCCGTCAAAAAAAGTGTTGAAGCCTTCGGGTTTTAAGGTTTTTCCGTATTCCTTCAAACCGTTTACCGTAACAAAGTCCGCCTCAATTGCAACACTTGAGCTGTTGAATTTTTTGAGGTATTTTACGATCATCTGCTTGGAGTCCTTCATAAGAACGACATCGCAGCAGTCTACGGTTGCCTGGGCAGCTTCGATGTAACGGCTGTCAGTCATAAATACGCTGCCGTTACGGCTGATAACCAGATAGCCTGAATCAGTAGAAAAACCGGTAAAATACTTTATGTTGACGGGATTGGAAATAATGCCTGCCTCAATGTCCTTAGGCAGCATTTTTATAAGTCGTTCAAGTGACATACTTATTTCTCCCTTCTTCTGCGTTCGAATTCCTGCAACAGCTCTTTTTCGCCTGCACGGGCTTTTTTGAAATAGAGCCTGAATATTTTTTCGTCCCTTGCTCTGTCTGTAAATACCGCGACGGCACCCGCTGTATTTGCGGCAAGCATATCTGTACGCAGCTGGTCGCCGACCATGGCAAGGCGATTAATGGGAAGCCCGAGCATATCCGCAGCCTTTAACAGTCCGTCGGGTCTTGGCTTTTTGGCACTGTATATATAATACTTGATGCCGAGCTTTTTTGCAACAGGTTTAACACGCAGCGGTATAGCGTTTGAAACAATAGCGGTTCTGATACCGTTGGCATGTATTTTTTCGAGCCACTCCCTGACACCGGGTAAGGGTCTGAGCGTTTCATCATATATAAGGGTGTTGTCAATATCGAGCAGCAGCCCGTCAACACCCATTGCTTTTATATCGTCTGTTGTAATATCGCACACGCTTTTAAAGCGGTACTTTGGCATATGGCGGTCATCAAGCATGGTTAATATCCTTAACTAAAAAATAAGACGGGCAAACAATTTGCCCGTCTTGTCGGTTCTTACTTATACTTGCGCTTACGAGCAGCCTCTGACTTCTTCTTTCTCTTTACAGAAGGCTTTTCATAGTGTTCTCTTTTGCGAACCTCCTGAATAACACCGTCTCTGGAAGTCTGTCTTTTAAATCTTCTGAGTGCGCTGTCCAAGGATTCGTTTTCTTTAACTTCTACTTTGCTCATTGACTATTCCCTCCCTCCGCGAATTTGCAGGGGCAAATTTCTCATTGTATAGATGACATTATACAACATGGGAATATTGCTTGTCAATAAGTTTTTTATAAAAATTATGCTTAAATTATATCTGCTTGAAGCCTATTTTTTTCATGCACTTGTCAAGAGTGCGCTGTGCAAGGCGTGAAGCTCTTTCTGCACCCTTTGCCATGCATTCGTTGAGGTATGCCGTGTCGTTAATAAGACGCTTGTAGTTTTCCTGCATGGGACGAAGCTCTTCAATAACGCTTTCAGCAACTGCAACCTTGAAATCGCCGTAGCCCTTGCCGCTGAATTCGTTTTCGATTTCTTCGTAGCTTTTGCCTGTGCAGCATGAGTAGATGGACATGAGGTTGTTGATACCGTCCTTACCGTCGGCATAGCGTACGCAAGCCTCTGAATCGGTAACGGCACTTTTGAACTTTTTCATAATCTGCTCAGGTGTGTCAAGCAGAGAAACGGATGCTTTGGGATTCGGGTCGGACTTTGACATTTTTGAAGTCGGATCCTGGAGCGACATAACTCTTGCACCTGCTTTGCCGATGAAGGGCTCGGGAACGGTGAAAACCTTGCCGTGTACGCCGTTGAAGCGTTCAGCTATGTTTCGTGTCAGCTCAAGGTGCTGCTTCTGGTCGGCACCTACGGGCACGAAGTCAGACTGATAAAGCAGAATGTCTGCTGCCATAAGTGTGGGATATGCAAAAAGACCGAGGTTTATATTGTCGGCATGCTTCTGGCTCTTTTCTTTGAACTGGGTCATTCGTGAAGCCTCACCGAACTGTGTATAGCAGTTGAGCAGCCAGCAAAGCTGAGCGTGCTGCGGAACATGGCTCTGCATGAAAACGATGCTCTTGTCGGGATCAAGACCGAGAGAAAGTAACAGAGCATACATTTCAGTAGATTGCTTGCGGAGTGCGGCAGGCTCCTGACGGACTGTGATTGCGTGAAGGTCGGCAACGCCGAAAAGGCAGTCGTAATCCTCGCTCATGCTCTGCCAGTTTTTGAACGCACCGAGATGGTTGCCGAGTGTGGGAACAGCAGTAGGCTGAATGAGGCTTAAAACTCTCTTCTTGCGTTCGGGTGCAATATTGTTTTCCATAATATATGTATCTCCATAAATTAAAGTTTTAAAATATACTGAAATATTATAACATATTATATCCTGTTTTCAAGTGCTTTTTTAAAAAGAAAGCAGCAGAGTTTCAGCTCTACTGCTTTGAGTTTTACCATCTGAGGGATACTGTTGTGCCGTCTGCCGTGCAGGTTATGTCTGCGTGCCTTTTTGCTGCTTTTACAAATGCATTGCACATTTCTTCATTCGGGAACTCGAATGTGGAATCAAGGGTAAGATTGTAGGGATTATGGCGTTCGAAAGATAAAATAAAGCCTGTCATCCACCATGTAAGATTTGCAGGACGGTCTACGTAAACCTTCTCGCTGTCATAAAGCCTCATGGAAATGGGCATCATTTCTTCATCCTCTGCACATTCAAAAAACAGACCGTTTATTGTGCCTTCAGGACGGTTGTATATGCCGATTTCTGCACCGATGAGGAAATTCCAGTGGTAGTTGCCCTTCCATATCTGAATCATCCACTCTTTACCGCCGTAATCAAAGAAAATACGTCTGGTAATGTAGTCGTAGCCGATGAATTTGCCGCCGATGTCATAAAGAGGCATGAAACCGAACTGTCTTTGCCAGCAATCGTTCATTGCGTAGAAAGTGTGGCTGTGTGCGTTATAGCCGAAGCCCGAATCAAATACGCCGCGGTCATAGTGACCGCCGTAAACCTCACCTGTCTTTGAATCGTAATATGTATGTATGGAGCGGTCTACGACTGTGCCGTCATTCTGTGTGAATGTGACATAGAATTCGTTAACGGTTGAATTTTCAATAGGTTCAAGATGAACGGTCAAATCATTCAGTCCGTTTTTAAGAAAATCAAAAACTTTTGCAATATTATCCAGGACAGGCAAAGATATGCCTTCGTTTTCCTGTTGAGGTGCATTCTTTTCGGGCTGAGCAGCACCGACTGATATGCTTATAGTCGATATGCTTAAAATCAGTACAAGAAAAAAGGAGATGAGTTTTTTCATTCATTCTTTTCCTTTCGAATATTAATATCAAAATATACTGCTGAATATAATACCACGAATTTCAGAATTTGACAAGTAATTTATGTAATTGTAACTCTGATTTAACTTATGGGATATGTCTGGTACAGGGTAATCGGACCGGTACAATATATTGTTTATAGAAAAGGTATATGCTTACAGGCATTATAAAAATCACGCAAGCGTTTTAAAACCTGCGTGATTTTTGCTGTTATTTTTCTGTTTTCTCTTTTGATTCTTCTTCAATAAGCCTGATAAGTGCATGTGGTTCGATTTCAAAAGCATTAGCAATTTTCCACAGCGTTTCCAGGTTGGCCTGTTTGTTGCCGGTTTCGATCATGGAAAGGTGGCTTCTTGCGATGCCTGCAAGAGCGCTGAAAACTTCCTGAGAAAGTTTGCGTTCCTTACGCAGCTTCTTAACAACTGAGCCTATTGCTTTAGGGTTGAATTCATTCATGCAGACACCTCCTTTTCTGTTAATAACCGCCGCTGTTTAGATTATAATGAAAATTTCGAATTTTTGTGTCTATTTCCATAGACTTGTGCTAATTTTTAACACATGTTTTTGTAAAAATATAGTAAATTCCACAAAAGTTTTTACAAATTTTAAAATTCAGGTGCTGAAAAAAGAAAAAAGAACCGATTATTTAAAATCGGTTCAAAAGCTTTCAGTTCAATTTTTTCTTTTCCTTTGCAAAGAACATGCCGATAACGGTGATGACCGTAAAGATAATCAGATAGCCGATAACATAGGTGCGGTGTGAAAATACAGTTGCAAGCATCATGAAAGCGGCACCTGCAATGGCAAGCAAAGGTGCTGCAAAGCGCTTGAAGAAGCTGACATCCTTGAGCTTTATCATCATCATAAAGAAGATGGGGATATATACACAGTAAATTGTGACAATCGGAAGCTCTGTCGGGTCAAAGGCGAATATGCCCCAGCTGCCCGAAAAGCTTGAAAACTGCGAGCAGTAGAAGAACAGCAGCCATGCAATTGTGGCAAGCAGACCGATTACACCGGAGTTGGGTGCCATATTGGTGGCATTGTCAACCTGCACGAACATTTTGGGCTTGGGACCCTCTCTGCGGCTTGCAAGTGAATACATACCTCTTGAGCAGGCGAGCATAAGTCCGTTGAGTGTACCGAAGCAGGAGATAATAACGAAAACAAAAATGCCTGTACCGCCGATACTGCCGAAAACAGCTGTGAAAGCGTTCTTGGCACCGGTTTGACCGTTAGCCATCATTTCTGCGTTGGGAATTCCGCCTGCAAGACCGATATAGTACATAATATATATTACAATTACGGCAAGTGAGCCGAAAACAAGAGCTTTGGGCAGATTCTTTTTTGCGTCTTTAAGTTCAGCGTTTATTGTTGTTGCAACAATCCAGCCGTCATATGCAAAGGCTGTGGCGCAAACCGCCATAAACAGCGCTGTGCTTGTTTCAACGGGTTCAACAATTGTTGTGAAGTTTTCTACTGTGTAGCCTTTGGTAAGTCCGTAAACTGTACCGGCAATAGCCATAAGAAACAGAGGAATAAGCTTGATTACGGTAGTAGAAACCTGAATTTTACCGGCGATGATGGGGGACAGCAGGTTAATAGCAAAGCTGAGTATCAGGTAAAACGCAGCAAGCGTCATACAAAGTCCGCCTGTTATGTCAGCTGTATCGTGGAAAATCAGCACAAGGGTATATCTTGCTGTCAGCCATGCGAGCGCCATTGTCAGGCAGGGGTAGTAGATGACAGATGTAAACCAGCCGATGAAATAGGCATATTTTTTGCCGACCATTGCTTCCGCATAGTCAACAAGACCGTTGACCTTTTCAATTCTGTTAGCGAGAACAGAGAACGCATATGCACAGGCAAGCATAATAAGACCGCCGATAAGCCATGAAACAATACCTATTTTAAGGTTGCCGCCTGTAGCGCTGAGGATTTTTTCTGCTTTGAAGAATACACCGCTACCGACAACAACGCCTGTGACCATGGCGATTGCGGTTGGCAGACCGTATTTTTTGTTCATTGTGTTAGCCATTTTATCACTCCGTAAATTCTAATCTGCTTTAATAAGTTTATGCGATTTTTAAAAAATAGGCAATACTTTTTTCAGTTTTGCTCAATTTTAACTGTTTTAATTTCCCACGGTTTAAATTTCATTACGCCGTTTTCCTTTTTTTCTGTTTCGTTGCCGAGCAGATCGGTCTGTGCCGTAACCTTGCCGGCGGCTGGCTTGAATACAGCCGTTGCCTCATTGTCGGCAAAGTTGCAGAAGCGTGCAAGTATTGCGCCGTTTTCAGGGTAAAGCGCTGTGAGTATAACTTCACCGTCTGTTTCAAAATCGGCTATGTTCATTACGCTCATATCGCCGCAGCCTTTTTTGACTGTGGCGGCTGAGGGCATAAGGTTGTATGACATTGCGCTGCGGTGAATATCTGTGTCACTCATTTCTGCGCCAAACGGCAGCAGGGCAAATTCATTTTCAAAAACACCGTCAAGCATTTTTGTGCCGCACATGTAATCATTTGCGTAAATCAGCGGAATAAGCAGTCTGTTACCCTGTACGGCGCAGCCCATGCAGCCGCGGTTGAATACTGCAAGTCCCTGCTTGCTGTCACGCATGTTCACCCAGTATGTGCCGAAGGTATAGCTTGTTGAGTTGAATGACTCCTCAGGTGAAACCTCTGTGTCAATGAGTATGAGGTCGTTTGGGTACCAATACGGCTCTGTTTTGCGCAGCATGCCGTTCCATTCGGAAATTGCATAGGGAAGGTCACGCATAACCTTGCGGTCTTTATCAAGGCAGAGGTTCATAACGAAGCAGAGCTTGTCCTCGTGGTGATGTCCGTTAAGCGTGAGCGGAACAGGTCTGCCCTGCGTTACGTCTGTTCTGCCGATGTGTTCGCCGTGTATTTCAAACCGTGCCTTGCAGTCAATCCGCTGCGAATCGCCGTTGAACTGCATTTCAAAGCGGAACGGTACGGTGCCGATAAAACCGTTTTGAACAGCTGTAGCGGAGTTGTTGAGAATTTCAACATCCCATTTGCCGCTTGATGTGCGGTCATCTCCGTCAATCCATGCGGTAAACAGTTCGCCGTCGCCGTTGCTGTAAACACGGCTTGAAAGTTTTTTATCGTCAATATATGCAATACCCTTGTCAGTCAGCTTGACACTGTAGCGGGGTGTTGAAAGTATAGCTGTTTCTTCGTTCCAATCAAAGTCGGATTTTTTGTTTGCAACAGTTTCACGAAGCTCAAAACGCTTTATGCTCATTGCAGCAAGTGCAATATGTACACGCAATGTGTCACCCGTAAAATCGCTTTCAAGCTGAGTTTCACCGTCGAAGGCGCAGAGTGCTTTGTCACATTCAACCTCAACCCATTCGTCAATATCAAATGAATGTGCGTTTACAACAACAAGTGTGTCGTTATCCTTGTCGGCAAAGCGTGCTGCAATTGAATTAAGGGAATCCGTTTTGACTTTATCGGAATATCCGAGCGATGTCGGGATAAATCTGCGTGATAAATCAAGCAGTCCGCAGATTGTAACATCGTGATGCTGAGCGGCAAGAGCAAATTTCCATGCCTCTTCAAGCTGCTTTTGCTGCGATTCGCTGCCTAACATAACGCTCACAGCATTGAGTTTTTCTGCCTGCACACAATCTGTTTCGCTCTTTCTGACTCCGTTGAAAATTTCATTTCCGCAGTAGCCCCACGGCATCTGAACGTGGAAATCGTTATCCGTCGTGTTCAGCTCATCTTTTGCCTCGCCATAGATTTTCGGAATATCTTCAAGCAGAGCATATTCGTAGTTTTCTTTGGTTTCTATGTAAGCGGTCAGACGCTCAATCGGCTGGCAGATATCGTCATAGCGTGAAGCCAGCAGCGGCTGATATTTCTTGAATTTTTCTTCGAAGTCCTCAAGGTCGTAGTAAACCTCGTCCTCTGACCAGCGTGAAAGAATCCAGTTGTCAAGCGTTGTGCAGTTATAGCCTCTGCCCTGCTCAGGGTAAGTCGGTACGGCGGGTATCTGAGTGCCGTCCTTGCCCTTCCAGAGTCCCCATGCGCTGTCAAAGTTCTTCGGGTAGCCGTAACCCATAACGTGTGAACGCAGAATTGCCGCATCGTAGCCGCATTGTCTGACAAGCTGCGGAGTCTGATTGTGCAGCGCAAATTCGGAAATGCTGTAAACATTCGGTGTGATGCCGAAATAGTCAAGGTTGGTACGTACGGCATAAAGAAGCTGACGTGCGTTTGACTCTTCGGAAATTGTAAGCGCAAGCGGCTGACCGTAGGTTGTAGCACCCAGACCCACTCTGTCGGGATATTTTTTCAGCAGGTCTGCTATCATTTCAACTATTTCAGGGTCACACCTTGAAAATTCGTCAAAGGTGAACGATTCATAATCAAGACCGATTTTAAGCTTGGGATATTTTTCAAGCCAAACGGCAATGTTTTTGAGCCTCGGCTTTACGTGGTCACCCCAGAGCACGTAACCGCCGTGTTCGTAGGTTAAGATGTACATAGGCTTTTTCATGCTGAATCCCCCGAGTATATTATTTAATATAGTTTATACCATTAATTGACAGCGATTGTCAATTTGATTTGTATTTGCCTGCGACAAAAAATTATTTATAATAAGCTATTATAACACTGATTTCAGACTTTGTAATGTGATTTTGTAAAAAAGATTATTTTATTGACAAGATATTGCTGTAAATTCTATAATAATATCAGATGACTGAAGGAGGTTTTGCAGCTGAAGAAAATAATAATTGTCATGGTTGTTTTGTTGGTTGTGTTAATCGGCGGCTATGCGGTTTATAATCATATTTTCCCGGTGGCTGCTCCTGTAAGCTGTCCGGATTTTGATTCAGTTGTTTGCATAAATTCGTTTACCAGCGGCGACGAGAGCATTGAACTCACGGACACGGATAGCGAAAAGCTGTTCACTTATATTTCATCCGCAAAGCCTACCAGAAGAATGAGCGTTAATGATTTTCCTACGGTCAGACCGTATTATAGGATAGAGCTGGAAACAAATGAAAAAATATATACTTATTACATTTATATGGAATACGGTGAGGCTTATGTTGAAGCTCCGTATGAGGGTATTTATGCTGCCGATGAAGCAGTGTTTAATCTGATGAATAATTAAGGAGTGATTTTTATGGAATCTGTTTTTGAAGTGAAATGCACGCACAGCAAAGAAGTGTTACTTGAAATGAATAGAGCGTATGTAGGTAAGAAGCTTTTGATAAGCGGGGTTGCGTTGTTTGTCAGCTTTTGTATTGTGGCTGCCATGTGGTATTGGTTTTTGATGTCTGCTTTCGTTGCAGCGGTGCTCGTTGTTCTCGGTGCTTTCCGGGCAGTCTGGCCTTTTTTAAGAACTTATGTCAGCGTTAAAAATACCGAAAAGCGATATATATCACTTTATGATAATATACCCGAAAGCAGCTTGTCTTTTTTTGATGACTATATGGTCAGCACAAACAGCTTGAGCGGCGGAGAACTCAGCCTTGAATATGAAAAAATAATTATGCTCAGGCAAAGCAAAAATTTATACCTTTTGATTATGGACAGAAAGCTTGTCGTAATTGTCGATAAGCACCGTTTCGAAAAAGGTACAGCAAAAGAATTTGAAGAATTTATCAAATCAAAAGCGATAAAAGCAAAAAACAAATTCTAACAAAAACAGAATTGATGATCGTAAAGTAAAAACGCTTTACAGAAAAGGCGACAATAAAAAGTTGGCAGAGTTTTAACTGAAATTCTGAAAAAATCCCTCTAAATATTGGTATATAGCCGATTTGCGGTGGATATTCATGCCGAACAAATGCAATGTGATAAGGCGATTTTGGCTTAATGAAAGGTCTTTTACTTTACAGCATGCTATGAAATGCATAGATGTTTCAGAAGCAATAATGCTTGTTTTCGGCAGCTCAAAAAACAAAATCTGACAAATTTATATGTCCCGGAGTCTGAAAAAACAGATTCCGGGATTTTGCTTTTGGGTTTAAATAACCAATAATATAAATTAAGGTAAAATACAAATAAGTCTTGATGTTATCATAAGTTACTGGTATAATATATGGGATTTTATTTTACATCGAGGTTATATTCGGGTATGAAAAAAATAGATTCAACCGTTTTAAAGGAAACAGCGTATGTTGCTGCCTTTACTTTAATATTCAGCGTGCTTATGCAGGCGGTCTTTCTTGTTATCGGCAAATGGAATTATACCGTGCTGCTCGGTAACCTTCTGGGTGCTGCCGCTGCTGTGGGCAATTTCCTGCTCATGGGCATTACGGTACAAACGGCGCTGAATAAAGAAGAAAAGGATGCAAAGAGCTTGATAAAGCTTTCGCAGATGCTGCGTATGCTTATGCTTTTTGCCGTTGCTTTGGTCGGTCATCTCGTACCCGTGTTTAACCTTGTTGCCGTAGTTGTGACGTATATCTTCCCGAGAATTGCCGTTGCGCTGCGTGCGATTATCATTAAAAAGTAATTTTGTCATTCAGATAAAGGGGTGATTAAAGCTTGGAAAAAGCAAACCTCAGATTTAAAATTGTCGATACTGTCTATATCGCTATGATGATAATTCCCATCCTCTTCGGTATAGTGCTTCAGGTGTTGACTGAGCCTGCGTCAGAAGGCATCAGCATAACGGGCGCAAGGATTTATTTTACCGTGCCTATGCCGATTCAGGATTTTATCGTCACCGAATCGCAGATAAATTCGGCAATTGTGCTGATAGTTATTTTTTTCTTCTGCCGTTTTATAACTCACGGCATGAAGGAGCATATAACGCTCAAACGTCAGCACATAGCTGAAATGATTGTAGAAAAGGTTGACGGACTGGTCGAAGAAAATATGGGCAGCTATTTTATGGGATTCACGCCGTTTGTTATAGCTATTCTTGCCCTTTCTGCTTTTTCAAGTCTGATAACGCTTTTCGGTCTGTATGCTCCGACTTCGGATATCAATATTGTCGGCGGTTGGGCAATTCTCGTATTTTTCCTGATTACCTATTACAAAATGAAAGCAGGTCCGTTTCACTATCTCAAGAGCTTCAGCGAGCCGGTTGCTTTTCTGACTCCGCTGAATATTGTCGGTGAAATCGCAACGCCCATATCCATGGCGTTCCGTCATTACGGCAACGTGCTTTCGGGCTCAGTTATTTCGGTGCTGTTGGGTACGGCACTTGCCGGTCTTTCTTCAAAGCTGCTCGGTTGGCTGCCCGGCTTTCTGGCAGATATTCCGCTTCTGCAAATAGGTATACCTGCTTTGATGTCAGCGTATTTTGATGTGTTCAGCGGCTGCCTGCAGGCTTTCATTTTTGCAATGCTGACCATGCTCTATATTTCCGGCGGTTTCCCGCAGGAGGAATATGAAAAGCGAAAAGCACGTAAAGTGCAGAAAATAAAAGCAAAATCCCAAAACTAATAAACGGAGGAAAACAAAATGGAACTCGCAATCGGTATTATTTTAGGTTGCTGCGCTCTTGGCGCAGGTATGGCAATGATCGCAGGTATAGGCCCCGGTATCGGTGAAGGTAACGCGGTTGCAAAGGCTTGTGAGGCTATCGGCCGTCAGCCCGAAAGCAAAGGCTCTGTTACAACAACTATGCTCATGGGCTGTGCTGTTGCAGAAACAACAGGTCTTTACGCTCTTGTTATTGCAATCCTTCTTATCTTTGTTGCACCCAATCTTCTTGTTGACATTCTTGTTGAAACAATCCAGGCACTTTAATTTTGTTCCGCTCAGCGGAACAGCGGAGTGAAATTTATGCAGAGTTTAGATGTTATTTCAGTAAATATATGGCAGATGGTGGCTTCTCTTCTGAACCTTGTGCTGCTGTTTTTGCTGATAAAAAAGTTTTTATACAAGCCGGTCAAACGTATGCTTGAAACCCGTGCAAACACCATACGCAGTGAGTATGATGCTGCAAAGCAGGCACATGAGCAGGCTATGTCTGACAAGACAGAGTACGAAGAAAAGCTCAGAGGAGCAAAGGCTGAGGCTGATAACGTTATAAAATCCGCTGTCAGCATCGCCGGCGAGCGTGAAAAGGAAATCCTTGCAGAAGCTAAGCTTAAGGCAGAGGGTATCGTGCGTCAGGCAGAAAGCGAAGCAGAGCTTGAACGCAAAAAGGCAGAAGACGGTATACGCAGAGAAATTGTTGAGGTTTCTTCTCTTCTTACCGAAAAAATGCTTGAACGTGAGGTTTCGGCAGAAGACCATCAGCGTTTCATTGATTCATTTATCGAAAGTATAGGTGATGACAAATGATGCACGCTGACAGAGAATATGCCAAGGCTTTGTTTATGCTTGCAGCAGAGGAGGGCGCAACGCAGGAATACCTGCAGGCACTGTTCCTTATAAAGCAGCTCATAACCGAGAATCCCGACTATGTCGAGTTTCTGGCTTCTCCTGCAATACCGCTTGAAGAGCGGCTGCAGGCTGTTGACGAGGCCTTTGACGGCAGCCTGCCGGAAAACGTGCTGTCCTTTCTGAAGCTGATGTGTGAGCATTCAAGAATAAAGGCTCTGCCCGGCAGTATTGAGGAGTTTTTGCTGCTTGCAATGGAGCTTGGCAACCGCACAACGGCAACTGTTTATTCAGCTGTAGAGCTGAATGATAAGCAAAAGCAGGGCATCTGCGCAAAGCTCGAAAAGCTTACAGGCAAAACAGTAGAGCCTGTTTTTATTGTTGATGAAACTTTGATAGGCGGTATTAAAATCGAAACCGAAGGCAAGACCTATGATTCAAGCATCAGGCACCGCCTTGATGAAGTGAAGGAAGTGATTATCCGATGAACAGACCCGAAGAAATAAGCAATATTATTAAAACGCAGATAAAGAACTACAAGTCAAGAATTGACATGACGGAAACAGGTAAGGTCATTCTTGTCGGCGACGGCATAGCCCGTGTTTACGGACTTCGCAGCTGTATGGCGAACGAGCTGCTCGAATTTGAGGGCGGCAGCTTCGGCGTTGCGCAGAACCTTGAAGAAGAAACCGTTTCCGTTGCAGTTCTTTCCGATAAAAACGATATACGTGAGGGCTCAACCGTTCACAGAACAGGCAAAGTTCTCTCTGTTCCCGTGGGCGAAAAGCTGCTCGGCAGAGTTGTAAACGCACTCGGCGAACCGATTGACGGCAAAGGTCCGATAGAATACAGCGGCACACGTCCGCTTGAGTCAGAGGCTCCCGGTATTATCGAGCGTGAGAGCGTCAGCGTACCGCTGCAGACAGGTATCAAGGCTATCGACAGCATGATCCCCATCGGCAGAGGTCAGCGTGAGCTTATCATAGGCGACAGGCAGACCGGTAAAACAGAAATTGCCATTGACACAATAATCAATCAGAAAAATACGGGTGTTATCTGTATCTATGTCGCAATAGGTCAGAAGAGTACGTCTGTTGCTCAGCTTGCAAGTGAGCTGCTGAGAAACGGCGCAATGGAAAACACCATTATCGTTTCGGCAAGTGCTGCCGAAAGTGCGCCGTTGCAGTATATCGCACCGTACAGCGGCTGCGCTATGGCGGAATATTTCCGTGAGCAGGGTAAGGATGTCCTTATTATTTATGATGACCTTAGTAAGCACGCCGTTGCTTACCGTGCACTTTCTCTTCTCATTCGCCGTCCTCCGGGACGTGAGGCATACCCCGGTGATGTTTTCTATCTTCACTCACGTCTTCTGGAGCGTGCCGCTTGCGTTGCGCCGGAATACGGCGGCGGTTCAATAACTGCTCTGCCCATTATCGAAACACAGGCAGGCGACGTTTCAGCTTATATTCCCACAAACGTAATTTCAATTACAGACGGTCAGATTTTCCTTGAAACCGAACTTTTCCATTCGGGTATCATGCCGGCTATCAACCCCGGTATATCCGTCAGCCGTGTCGGCGGTTCTGCGCAGCTCAAGGCTATGAAAAAGGTTTCGGGTGAACTCAAGCTTCTCTATTCGCAGTACCGTGAGCTTCAGTCATTTGCTCAGTTTGGCAGTGACCTTGATGCAGACACCAAGGCACGTCTTGCACTCGGTGAAAGAATTGTTGAAGTGTTAAAGCAGGGCAGGAACGCCCCTGTACGTGTCGGCTGCCAGGTTGCAATAGTTTATGCAGTAATCAAGGGCTATCTGGACAGCGTAGCTGTTTCAGCGGTTCACGAATACGAAAAGCGCCTTTTCGCAAAGCTCGAAAACGAATACGGCAAGTGGCTTGAAAGAATCGAAGCAGGCTATTATGAAACGGAGGATGAGGAAACCCTCAAGTCCGTTCTTGCTCAGATGCAGGTGTAATAAGTTATGTCAGGAAATACAAAAACACTGCGTGTGCGTATTAAAAGCGTTAATTCCACAATGCAGCTGACTAAGGCTATGGGGCTTGTTGCTTCTTCAAAAATCCGCCGTGCAAATGAAGCCATGCTTAAAGGGCGTGACTACTGCAAGGCGCTTGAAAGTGCGGTTGCCGTTTTATCGGCAGACCGTGAAAGCCTCAAAAGCCCGTACATGCAGCAAAGGGATACGGGTCGCACACGAATCATTGTAATAGCAGGTGACAGGGGACTTGCGGGCGGCTACAACGCCAATGTTTTCCGCCTTGCGGCGACCTTCAAGGATGCCGAATTTATTCCGATAGGCAAGCGTGCGTGTGAGCGTTACGGCAGTTCTGTCAATTCCTCGGAGTATTATTTGTTTGAGGATGCTTTGCAGCTTGCAGACACACTCTGTGCGGATTTTGCAAAGGGTGAGTTTGACAGGCTCGGAATTATTTCAACAAAATACATTTCCGTCATGTCGCAGGAGGCTTATATCAGATGGATACTTCCGTTTGAAAAAACCGAACGTGAAAACACGGCGGGTATAGTTTTTGAGCCGGATAACCTGACCGTGCTCAACAGCATAGCCCGTGAATATGTGGCAGGTATGATTACTGTTTGCGTGCGTGAAAGCTTTGCAAGTGAGGTTGCAGCCAGAAGAATGGCTATGGACTCAGCCGGCAAGAATGCGCAGCAGATGATAAGTGATCTCCAGCTTGAGTATAACCGTGCAAGACAGGGTGCAATCACTCAGGAGATTACGGAAATAGTAGCCGGCAGCGGCAACTGATAAGAGGTGACACAGTTTGGAAAAAACAGTAATAGGTAAGGTTACTCAGGTAATGGGTCCGGTTGTTGACGTCCGTTTTAACGAGGGTGAATTGCCGGCAATCCACAATGCGCTGACTGTTCCGGTTGCGGACAGAGTGCTTACCGTAGAAGTAGCTCAGCATATAGGTGACAATACCGCAAGATGTATTGCCATGTCCTCAACAGACGGCTTGCAGCGCAGTATTGACGTAACCGATACGGGTGCTCCGATAAGCGTGCCCGTCGGCAATGAAACACTCGGCAGAATTTTCAACGTACTCGGTGATGCTGTGGATAATATCCCCACTCCCGAAACCGAAGAACGCTGGAATATTCACCGCAACGCTCCTGATTATGAGGAGCTTGCAACAAGTGCCGAAATTTTTGAAACAGGTATTAAGGTTATCGACCTTATCTGCCCTTACTCAAAGGGCGGTAAAATCGGCCTTTTCGGCGGTGCAGGTGTCGGCAAAACAGTTCTTATTATGGAACTTATCAATAATATTGCGAAGCAGCACGGCGGTATATCCGTTTTCACCGGTGTCGGTGAGCGTACAAGAGAAGGTAACGACCTTTATAACGAAATGAAACAGTCCGGTGTTCTCGGCAACACCGCACTTGTATACGGGCAGATGAATGAACCGCCCGGAGCACGTATGCGTGTTGCACTTTCCGGTCTGACTATGGCAGAATATTTCCGTGATGTTCAGAATCAGGACGTGCTGCTGTTCATTGATAATATATTCCGTTTCACTCAGGCAGGCAGCGAGGTTTCCGCACTACTTGGCAGAATGCCCTCAGCCGTTGGTTATCAGCCGACTCTTGCAACTGAAATGGGTGCCTTGCAGGAGCGAATCACATCTACAAAAAAAGGCTCAATCACTTCTATCCAGGCAGTTTATGTTCCTGCTGACGATTTGACTGACCCTGCTCCTGCAACAACCTTTGCACACCTTGATGCTACAACGGTTCTTGCAAGAAATATTGCTTCTCAGGGTATTTATCCGGCTGTTGACCCGCTTGAATCAACAAGCCGCATCCTCTCTCCGGAGGTTGTCGGAGAAGAACATTATGCTGTGGCTAAGGAGGTTCAGCGTATACTTCAGCGCTATAACGAGCTTATGGATATTATCGCCATTATGGGTATGGATGAACTTTCCGATGACGATAAGCTGCTTGTTCAGCGCGCAAGAAAAATTCAGCGTTTCCTGTCGCAGCCGTTTGATGTTTCCGAAAAGTTTACGGGCTTCCCCGGCAAGTACGTACCGATAAGCGAAACTATCAGAGGCTTCAGAGAGATTATTGAAGGAAAGCACGATGACCTGCCTGAATCAGCCTTCCTCTTTGTCGGTACTATTGATGAAGCTGTAGAAAAAGCAAAGAAGGCGTAAAACATGAACACATTTAAACTTACCATTTCTTCGCCTGACGGAAATAAATTCTGTGGCGAGATTGTAAAGCTTGATGTCAGAGGTACGGAAGGTGAGCTTGCCGTAATGGCAGGGCATATTCCCTTTGTAACCTCAGTAGTGGAAAGCCCCTGCGTAATCTGGCTTGAAGACGGCTCGAAGAAAATCGCCACAACAAACGGCGGCTTGTTGAGTGTTGATTCAGATTCAGTTACGCTGCTTTCAGGTTCATTTAAATTTGATGAATAAAATATTTAAACGGACAGTATGAAAGCTGTCCGTTTTTGTTTGCCGTAAAAAATTAATTATTATTCTATGGAATATTACCGGGTTTTGTGTTATAATGATTTGAATTCTTAAATTAACGGAGGTTTAAAAATGGCAAAAATTATTTCTGTACCGCTTGCAATTATAATGCTTCTGGTCTCTTTCATTTTCCCCGGTGATAAGCCTGAGGTAAATAAGGATGACTGGAACACCAACTACAAATATGTTTGGGTGCACGGCCTTATGGGTTGGGGCAGCTACGATTTCTATTACAAATTCTTCCCCTATTGGGGCATTTTCAACGGCGACTTGATGAAAGATCTGAACGAAATGGGCTACGAGTGCTATGCAGCATCCGTTGCCGGCACTGCCAGCGCATGGGACAGAGCATGTGAGCTTTATGCACAGCTGACAGGTACTGTTGTTGACTACGGCGCTGAGCACAGCACACGCTGCGGACACGACCGTTACGGCGAGGATTTCAGCGGCAGAGCCCTGATTAAAGAGTGGGACAGCGAAAACAAAATCAACCTTCTCGGTCATTCCTTCGGCGGCGCTACAATCCGTGTTTTTGCTTCACTTATGGCTGTCGGCAGCGAGGCTGAAATGAACGCAAGTCCCGATGATGTTTCGCCGTTTTTCACCGGCGGTAAAGAGGACTGGATATATTCAATGACAGCTCTTGCTGCACCGCACAACGGCACAACTGCTTACAGCTCAAAGCCGGACGGAATTGATTCAGCTGCATGCGATATGTATATTGACAATGCACTTGAGCTTAACAAAACAATATACACAAGTGACGAAACCTACTATTTCTCAATTGCCTGCTCAGCTACCGATAAAAATGCAGACGGTACATATACTGCCGATGCCGATTTAATGGAATTCATGTTCCAATCAAGTGCAAACGAAATGGGACGTTTTACGGGCACAACTCAGGCAGGCAACGTCTTTGACGAAACATGGCTTGAAAATGACGGACTTGTAAACACCGTTTCTGCTCTTGCACCCAGCAGTGCACCGAGCAAAACATATGACCCGTCAGATATTACAAAGGGTGTATGGAATATCATGCCTGTATACCGCGGTGATCATATGTCACTCCAGGGTGGCATGACAAAGGTAAATACGGATATTTTTGAATATTACGTAAACCACCTTGATATGATTAACAGTCTTTAATCGAACTGAATTTGCATGAAAAGGAGCTGTCTCACGGAGTGAACAGGTCCGTTAAAAACGGACAATGAAAAAAAGCTCCCCCTATGGTAGAATTAAAGAAACTACCATAGGGGGAATTTTCATGCCAAGAGAGTATAGACACATAAAGCAATATGAAACAGAGATATTAGGTTTGAAAA